>JALEJS010000019.1 GCA_022769545.1 Blautia sp.
TGGATGAACCCGATATCGAGATAGAAGAAAGGAGGCACTTTAAAATGGCAAAGGGACATAGAAGCCAGATTAAGAGAGCCAGAAATGAGAATAATAGAGAGACAAGACCGTCTGCAAAATTATCTTATGCTAGAATTTCTGTTCAGAAAGCATGCTATGTATTAGATGTTATCCGCGGCAAAGACGTGCAGACAGCACTTGGTATCCTGACATACAACCCGAGATACGCTTCCAGCGTGATCAAGAAACTTCTTGAATCCGCAATCGCAAATGCGGAAAACAACAACGGTAAGAGCGCAGACAACCTCTACATTGCAGAGTGCTATGCAAACAAAGGACCTACAATGAAGAGAATTCAGCCAAGAGCACAGGGCAGAGCTTACAGAATCGAAAAGAGAACAAGCCATATCACCATCGTGCTGGATGAAAGATAAGGAGGAAAAGCATGGGACAGAAAGTTAACCCACATGGCCTTAGAGTCGGTGTTATCAAAGATTGGGATTCCAGATGGTATGCAGAGAGCGATTTCGCAGACTATCTTGTAGAAGACTACAATATCAGAACATTTCTGAAGAAGAAACTTTACAGCGCAGGTGTTTCCAAGATTGAGATCGAGAGAGCATCTGACAGAGTAAAAATTATCATCTATACAGCAAAACCTGGTATCGTAATCGGTAAAGGCGGAGCTGAGATTGAAAAAGTGAAAGCTGAATTACAGAAATATACAGACAAGAAACTGATCGTTGACATCAAAGAGGTTAAGAGACCGGACAGAGATGCTCAGCTGGTAGCAGAGAACATCGCACTGCAGCTTGAGAACCGTATCTCCTTCAGACGTGCAATGAAATCCACAATGCAGAGAACCATGAAGGCTGGTGCAAAGGGTATCAAAACATCCGTATCCGGACGTCTCGGCGGAGCAGATATGGCTCGTACCGAATTCTACAGCGAAGGAACCATCCCGCTTCAGACTCTTCGTGCAGACATCGATTATGGATTTGCTGAAGCAGACACCACATACGGAAAAGTTGGTGTAAAAGCGTGGGTATACAATGGTGAAGTACTTCCTACAAAAGGAACTAAGGAAGGGAGCGATAAATAATGTTAATGCCAAAAAGAGTAAAACGTCGTAAACAGTTCCGCGGCACCATGAGAGGAAAAGCCCTCAGAGGAAACAAAATCAATTATGGTGAATTCGGACTTGTTGCAACCGAGCCTTGCTGGATCAAATCCAATCAGATCGAGGCAGCCCGTATCGCTATGACTCGTTACATTAAGCGTGGCGGTAAAGTTTGGATTAAAATTTTCCCAGATAAACCTGTAACAGCAAAACCAGCAGAAACACGTATGGGTTCCGGAAAGGGTACCCTGGAATACTGGGTAGCAGTTGTAAAACCAGGACGTGTAATGTTCGAAATCGCAGGCGTTTCCGAAGAGGTTGCCCGCGAGGCATTACGTCTTGCAATGCACAAGTTGCCATGTAAATGTAAAATCGTTTCTCGTGCAGACTTAGAAGGCGGTGATAACAGTGAAAATTAATAAATTCGTAGAAGATTTAAAAGCAAAATCAGCTGCAGAATTAAATGAAGAATTAGTAGCTGCTAAGAAAGAACTCTTTAATCTGAGATTTCAGAATGCAACCAATCAATTAGACAATACCGGTCGAATCAAGGAAGTTCGCCGCAATATTGCCAGAATCCAGACAGTAATCACTGAAAAGGCTAACGCTTCCAAGTAGTGAATATAGGAGGAAACAATCGTGGAAAGAAATCTGAGAAAAACCCGTGTGGGTAAGGTTGTCAGCAACAAGATGGACAAAACCGTTGTCGTTGCCATTGAAGACCATGTAAAACATCCTCTTTACAAAAAGATCGTGAAGAGAACATATAAACTGAAAGCTCATGATGAGAACAATGAGTGCAATATCGGTGATACCGTTAAAGTAATGGAAACCAGACCGCTGTCCAAGGACAAGAGATGGAGACTGGTCGAAATTGTAGAGAAAGCTAAATAAGGAGGAGACCAGGATGATTCAGCAGGAAACCAGATTAAAAGTTGCCGACAACACTGGTGCAAAAGAAATCCTTTGTATTCGTGTTATGGGCGGCTCTACAAGAAGATATGCAAACATCGGCGATACCATCATTGCCACCGTTAAAGATGCAACACCAGGCGGCGTTGTAAAAAAAGGTGACGTTGTGAAAGCAGTTGTCGTAAGAAGTAAAAAAGGCGCACGTCGTAAAGATGGATCCTACATCCGTTTCGATGAAAACGCTGCAGTAATCATTAAAGATGATTTAACTCCGAGAGGAACACGTATCTTTGGACCGGTTGCCAGAGAGCTTCGTGAGAAGAAATTCATGAAGATCGTTTCCTTAGCTCCGGAAGTATTATAGGAGGGTGCCTAATGTCAGCTATGAAAATTAAAAAAGGTGACACAGTTAAGGTGATCGCCGGAAAAGATAAAGGCAAAGACGGTAAAGTTCTCGCAGTAAATCCGAAAGACAATACCGTTCTGGTAGAAAACGTAAATATGGTAACCAAACATACAAAACCTTCTGTAGCAAACCAGAATGGCGGAATTATCACAAAAGAAGCTCCGCTCCATATCTCCAACGTTATGCTGGTTGTTGACGGAAAAGCTACAAGAGTTGGTTTCAAGATGGATGGTGAGAAAAAAGTCCGCGTTGCAAAGGCAACCGGCAAGGTGATCGACTAATTGAGAGAGGAGGCAGACATAAATGAGCAGATTAAGAGAAATTTACGAGAATGAGATCATGGATGCCATGACCAAGAAATTCGGATATAAAAATGTTATGGAAGTGCCAAAACTCGATAAGATCGTTGTTAACATGGGTGTTGGTGAAGCAAAAGAAAACGCAAAGGTTCTGGATTCTGCAATCGCAGACATGGAACTGATCACAGGACAGAAGGCAGTTGCAACAAAAGCAAAAAAATCTGTCGCAAACTTCAAAATCAGAGAGGGTATGCCCATCGGATGCAAAGTAACTCTTCGTGGTGAGAAGATGTACGAGTTTGCAGATCGTCTGATTAACTTAGCTCTTCCTCGTGTACGTGACTTCCGCGGCGTAAACCCCAACGCATTCGATGGCAGAGGAAATTACGCTCTTGGTATCAAAGAGCAGCTGATTTTCCCGGAAGTTGAGTACGATAAAGTCGATAAAGTCAGAGGTATGGATGTTATTTTTGTTACCACTGCTAAAACCGACGAAGAAGCTCGTGAATTATTGACATTATTCAATATGCCATTTGCAAAATAGGAGGAATTGATTCATGGCTAAGACAGCAATGAAAATCAAACAGCAGCGCAAGCAGAAATTCTCCACCAGAGAATACAATCGCTGCAGAATCTGTGGTCGTCCACATGCATATTTAAGAAAATACGGAATCTGCAGAATCTGTTTCCGTGAATTAGCATACAAAGGACAGATTCCCGGAGTAAAGAAAGCCAGCTGGTAATCTGATGCTCTGATCCATGCAGTCCGAAGGGCGGCACAGGAATAAAACAGATCGTTCGAAGGAACTTAATGAGTGCGGGTCAGTGACACGGCACGAATTAAGTGAATCGGACATCACAGATACAATGAACAGTAAAACGACATGTCAAGTCTGAAAATTCAGGAGGAAACTAACATGACAATGAGTGATCCGATTGCAGATATGCTTACAAGAATCCGTAATGCAAATACTGCAAAACATGATACAGTAGATGTTCCGGCATCCAAAATGAAAATCGCAATCGCAGATATCCTGGTTGACGAAGGATATATTGCAAAATATGATCTTGTAGAAGACGGCGTTGTAAAAACAATGCACATCACACTGAAATACGGTGAAGACAAGAACCAGAAAATCATCACAGGACTGAAGAGAATCTCCAAACCGGGTCTTCGTGTTTACGCAGGCAAGGATGAGCTGCCAAAGGTTCTGGGTGGACTTGGTATCGCAATCCTTTCCACAAACAAAGGCGTTATCACAGACAAAGAAGCACGTAAACTGAAAGTTGGCGGTGAGGTGCTGGCATTCGTATGGTAACCTTTCAAAGGGTTTTCATGATAGAGAAAAACTGAAAACAGAGAGAAGATGCTTCTCTCCGACAATTTAAGTAAGGAGGACAAAATATATGTCACGAATCGGTAGACTTCCGGTTGCGATTCCGGCTGGCGTAGAGGTAAAAGTTGCTGACGGAAATGTAGTAACCGTAAAAGGACCAAAGGGAACACTTGAAAGAGCACTTCCTGCAGAAATGGAAATCAAGGTTGAAGACGGTCACGTTGTAGTTACAAGACCGAACGACCTTAAGAAAATGAAATCTCTTCACGGTTTGACAAGAAGCCTGATCCACAACATGGTAGTGGGTGTAAGCGAGGGTTATACAAAGACTCTTGAAGTCAACGGTGTAGGTTATAGAGCAGCAAAACAGGGTAAAAAGCTTACTCTGAATCTGGGATACTCTCACCCGGTTGAAATGGAAGATCCGGAAGGTCTGGAGTCCAAAGTAGACGGAAACAAGATCATCATTTCCGGTATCAGCAAGGAAAAAGTTGGTCAGTATGCAGCTGAAATCAGAGACAAGAGAAGACCTGAGCCATACAAGGGCAAGGGAATCAAGTATGCTGATGAAGTGATCAGACGTAAAGTTGGTAAGACCGGTAAGAAATAATTAAGGAGGGTGAGAAAATGGTAAGCAAAGAATCCAGAGCGAAAATTCGTGAGAATAAGCATAGAAGATTACGTCATCATCTGGCAGGTACCGCACAGGCTCCGCGTCTTGCAGTATTCCGTTCCAACAAGCATATGTATGCACAGATTATTGATGACACAGAAGGAAAAACTTTAGTATCAGCTTCTACTCTTCAGAAAGAAGTAAAAGCAGAACTGACATATACCGATGATGTTGCAGCAGCAGCTAAACTTGGCGAGGTAATCGGCAAGAAAGCACTGGAAGCCGGCATCAAGGAAGTTGTATTCGACAGAGGCGGATACATCTATCACGGTAAAGTTAAGGCATTGGCAGACGCAGCTCGTGAAGCTGGTCTGGAATTCTAGAAAGGGAGGAGCAACACATGAGACGTAATCTTATTGATGCGAGTCAGTTGGAATTAGAAGACAAAGTAGTATCAATTAAGCGTGTAACTAAGGTTGTTAAAGGCGGACGTAACATGCGTTTCACAGCCCTGGTTGTTGTTGGTGACGGCAACGGACACGTTGGAGCAGGCTTGGGAAAGGCAGCTGAAATTCCGGAAGCAATCCGCAAAGGAAAAGAGGATGCCATGAAGAAACTGGTATCTGTGGCAAGAGATGAGAACGGATCCATCACACATGACTATGTTGGTAAGTTCGGAAGCGCAGAAATGCTTCTGAAGAGAGCTCCGGAAGGTACCGGTGTTATCGCCGGTGGTCCGGCCCGTGCAGTCATCGAGCTTGCAGGTATCAAAAACATCCGTACAAAATGTATGGGATCCAGAAACAAACAGAATGTTGTTCTGGCTACAATCGATGGATTAAGCCAGTTAAAGACTCCGGAAGAAGTTGCAAAGCTTCGCGGAAAATCTGTTGATGAGATCTTGGCATAAGGAGGAGAATGAAAATGGCAGATACATTAAAAGTTACATTAGTAAAATCTCCGATTGGTGCAGTTCCGAAACACAAAAAGACAGTTGAGGCTATGGGCCTTACCAAGCTTCATAAAACCGTTGTAATGCCGAACAATGCAGCTACAAAGGGAATGATTCAGCAGGTACAGCACCTGGTAAAGGTGGAAGAGGCTTAAGAAGAGCTTCTTCCCGCAATCATCAGATAACGTAATCAGATTTTAAAAGAATAAAAGGAGGTGCCAAACATGGATTTATCAAACTTAAGACCAGCAGAAGGTTCTAAGCACAGCGATAATTTCAGAAGAGGCCGTGGACATGGTTCTGGAAACGGAAAAACAGCCGGTAAAGGACACAAAGGACAGTTAGCTCGTTCCGGACATAAGAAACCGGGATTTGAAGGTGGACAGATGCCTTTATACAGACGTCTTCCAAAGAGAGGCTTCTATAACAGAAATACAAAAGAAATCATCGCGATCAACGTTGACGTACTCAACCGTTTTGAAGATGGTGCAGAAGTAACTGTTGATAGCTTACTTGCAAGCCGTGCAATTTCCAAAGCAGGCGACGGTGTTAAGATTCTTGGAAATGGTGAACTGACCAAGAAACTCAACGTTAAGGTGAATGCTGTTAGCGAGACTGCTAAGGCCAAAATTGAAGCTGCTGGTGGTACAGTAGAGGTGATTTAATGTTTGAGACTCTTAGAAACGCTTTCCGAGTGAAAGAAATGCGTCGCAAACTGCTTTATGTTCTCGGTATGATCCTGGTAATCCGTCTGGGTTCCCAGCTTCCCGTACCGGGAATTGACAGCGAATATTTTAAAGAGTGGTTTGCAAGCAATACTGGAGATGCTTTCAATTTCTTTGATGCATTTACCGGTGGTTCCTTTACGCAGATGTCGATTTTTGCTTTGAATATCACACCGTACATCACTTCTTCCATTATCATGCAGCTTCTTACCATTGCCATCCCGGCACTGGAAGAAATGCACAGAGATGGAGAGGAAGGCCGCAAGAAAATCACAGCGATTACCCGTTATGTGACGGTCGGTCTTGCACTGTTTGAATCCACTGCCATGGCAATCGGATTCGGTAGAAGCAACATCATCCCGAATATGAATTTCTGGAATGGTGTTGTGGTTGTAACCTGCCTGACGGCTGGTTCCGCAATGCTGATGTGGATCGGTGAGCGTATTACCGAAAAGGGTGTCGGAAATGGTATTTCCATCGTCCTGACGGTAAATATCATCTCACGTATTCCAAGTGATATTGCTCTTCTGATTGAGAACTTCATTCAGGGAAAAACCATTGCAAAAGGCACTCTTGCAGCTTTGATCATTGCAGCGATCATTATTCTGGTCATTGTATTTGTATTGATTCTGAATGGTGCTGAGAGAAGAATTCCCGTGCAGTATTCCAAAAAGATGGTTGGAAGAAAGCTTATGGGCGGACAGTCAACCAACATTCCGCTGAAAGTGAATACGGCAGGTGTTATTCCGGTTATCTTTGCGTCTTCCATCATGTCCTTCCCGGGAATTATTGCCCAGTTTGCCGGAAAAGCAAACGGAACAGGTATTGGAAGCGAAATTATCAGAGGTCTTTCCTCCGGTAACTGGTTTAACCCCAAACAGCTTCAGTACAGCTGGGGACTGATTCTTTACATTGTATTATGCGTATTCTTTGCATATTTTTATACTTCCATCACATTTAATCCGCTGGAAGTAGCAGATAATATCAAGAAACAGGGTGGATTTATTCCGGGTATCCGTCCGGGTAAACCGACATCTGATTATCTGACCAGGATTTTAAATTACATTATATTTATCGGTTCTGTGGGCCTGATCATCGTAGTTGTCATTCCGTTTTTCTTTAACGGTGTGTTCGGAGCGAATGTTTCTTTCGGCGGAACATCTCTGATCATTATTGTCAGTGTAATTCTGGAAACTGTCAAACAGATGGAATCCCAGATGCTGGTACGTAACTATAAAGGCTTCTTGAACGACTAAAAATGAAGGTTGCGGTGAATCTCATCGCAGCCTTGATTTGGTGGTAGCAAAAATACTATTATAAACGGAGGATATGAATATGAGAATTATCATGCTTGGCGCACCTGGTGCAGGAAAAGGAACTCAGGCAAAGAAGATTGCTGAAAAATACGGTATTCCGCATATTTCCACAGGAGATATATTCCGCGCAAACATCAAAAACGGAACCGAGCTGGGCAAAAAAGCCAAAACATACATGGATCAGGGACTTCTCGTTCCGGATGAACTGACCTGTGATCTGGTTGTTGACAGAATTCAGCAGGAAGATGCACAGAAGGGTTATGTCCTGGATGGTTTCCCCAGAACCATTCCGCAGGCAGAGTGCCTGACCGATGCACTGAACAAACTTGGCAGCAAAATTGATTATGCCATTGATGTGGATGTTCCGGATGAAAACATCGTAAACCGTATGGGTGGAAGACGTGCGTGTCTGAAATGCGGTGCAACCTACCATGTGGTATTTGCAGCTCCCAAGACAGAGGGCGTATGTGACGCTTGCGGAGAGGCTCTGGTTCTCCGTGACGATGACAAGCCGGAAACCGTTCAGAAGCGTCTGAATGTTTATCATGAGCAGACACAGCCGCTCATTGATTACTATACTGCACAGGGTGTCCTGAAAACAGTGGATGGAACAAAGAACCTGGAGGAAGTGTTCCAGGCAGTCGTTGATATTCTGGGAGAATAAAAAATGTCGGTTTCTGTTAAATCAGCACATGAGATTGAACTCATGCGAGAGGCCGGTCACCTTTTGGAAAGGGTACATGACCAGCTGGCTGCTTATATTAAACCGGGAATCAGTACAAAGGAGCTGGACCGCATTGGTGAGGATATGATCCGTTCCCTGGGCTGTACTCCCAATTTCCTGAATTATGGAGGTTTTCCAGGCTCTTTCTGCATCAGTCTGAACGACGAAGTGGTACATGGAATCCCATCCGAAGAGAAAATCATCCAGAACGGTGATCTGGTGAAAATCGATGCCGGACTGATATACAAAGGATACCATTCTGACGCTGCCAGAACATATGCTGTGGGAGAGGTTTCCGCAGAGGCACGCCAGCTGATGGATGTGACCAGAGAATGCTTTTTCGAAGGTCTGAAGGCGGCAAAGGCAGGCAATCATCTGAATGATATCTGCAAGGCAATCGGAGCTCATGCTGCAAAATATCATTATGGGATTGTGCGGGACCTTGTGGGACATGGAATCGGAACCCATCTTCATGAAGATCCGCAGATTCCCAATTTCCCGATGAAGCGAAGAGGTGTGAAGCTGATTCCGGGAATGACACTGGCGGTTGAGCCGATGATCAACCTGGGCAGGGCAGATGTGGCCTGGCTGGATGATGACTGGACAGTTGTGACGATGGACGGATCACTTTCCGCCCATTATGAAAATACGATTCTCATCACAGATGGAGAACCGGAGATTCTGACACTTACGAAATAAGGATTGATTGACACGGGAGGTAAAGGAATGTCAAAATCAGATGTAATTGAGGTAGAAGGCACCGTACTGGAAAAACTGCCGAACGCAATGTTTAAAGTGGAGCTGGAGAACAAGCATGTGGTACTTGCCCATATCAGCGGCAAGCTCCGTATGAACTTTATCCGTATTCTGCCGGGAGACAAGGTAACCATCGAGCTTTCTCCTTACGATCTTTCCAAGGGACGTATTATCTGGAGAGATAAATAAGGGTAATCGGATAACAAATACAGAAGGAAAGAGGAAAGAGGGCATCGCTCAATCATCTGATTTGATGATTTTGCGATACCCTCTTTTTCTTCTTGTGGCGTCCATTCCTTATATTGCATGAATGTTTTTCATACTGTTGGCGCGGCAGATCGGACAACGATCATCGGATCGGCATGATGAAGCTCTGTGTCCGTCACTGGTGAAACAGAATAGAAATTCTCTGCATTTGTCACGATCATCGGTGTGATGGTGCGATATCCTTCACTCTGAATCCGTTCCAGGTCGAAAGCGGCCAGAAATGCACCTTTTCGAACATGATCTCCTTCTTTGACCTGTATGCTGAAATATTTTCCCTTCAGGTTTACTGTGTCGATTCCGATGTGAATCAGAACCTCTATTCCGCTGTCTGACGTGAGGGAGATGGCATGCTTGGTCTCGAAAATCATGGTGACAATGCCGTCGAAGGGGGCGTAGATTCTGCCTTCAGATGGATCGATGGCAGCGCCGGGGCCAAGGATTCCCTCAGAGAAAACACCGTCTGCCACATCTTTGAGCGGAACAAGCGTTCCGTCTGCGGGGGAAAAAACAGTCGTTTCATGCTCCGGAGAGTTTTGTATTCCGGATGCAGAGTCCGGACTCATTTCCAGAAAATCCTCCAGCTCGGACCGGATCACAGCAACCTGGGGACCGTAAATGATCTGGATACCGTTGCCTTTGCGGACGATTCCCCGGGAACCGCTTTGCTTCAGAGGGGTGCCCTGTACCAGTGTGGGATCAGCGACGGTGATCCGAAGCCGTGTGGCACAGCAGTCCACATCACAGATGTTTTGCCTGCCGCCAAGTCCCTGGACGATCAGAGAACTGACGGAAGCAGCAGGGGATTCTGTTTTCGTTCCCATCACGTCTGCCCTGGTGTGGAGCTTTGTCTCTTCGGAATCTTCTTCCCGACCGGGTGTTTTCAGGTCAAGCCTTCGGATCAGAAAAGCAAAAATACCATAGTATAGGAAGAAATAAATCACGCCCACCGGCAGAATACGTATCCAGTCGGTTTTTGCATTTCCCTGAAGAATTCCAAACAGCAAAAGATCAATAAAGCCTCCGGAAAAGGTCAGTCCCACGGCAATATTCAGGATATGTGCAACCATATAGGCAGTTCCTGCCAGAAGAACCTGTACACCAAACAGGATGGGGGCGGCAAATAAAAAAGAGAACTCGATCGGCTCTGTGATGCCGGTAAGCATACTGGTGAGTGCTGCGGAAAGCAAAAGCCCTCCGGCCGCTTTTTTCTTCTCCGGCCGGGCAGTGCGGTACATGGCCAGTGCAGCGCCGGGAAGTCCGAAAATCATGAAAATAAACTCACCGGAAAAATAGCGGGTGGCATCGGCGCTGAAGTGGCTGAGGTTTGCAGAATCTGCCAGCTGGGCAAAAAAGATGTTCTGGCCGCCCTGGATCAGCTGACCGGAAACCTCCATGGTGCCGCCGACCGCTGTCTGCCAGAAGGGCAGATAGAAAACATGATGAAGGCCAAATGGAATCAGGGCACGTTTTACGATTCCGAAAATCAGCGTTCCGAAATATCCGGTACCTGTGACCAGCCCGCCAAGAGCATAAATGCCGGATTGAACCATCGGCCAGAGAAAATACATCAGGATTCCCACAAGCATATAGACAATCGTGGAAATGATCGGGACAAAGCGGGAGCCACCGAAAAAGGACAAAGCGCTGGGAAACTGAATTTTATAAAAACGATTGTGAAGAGCAGCGACGCCCAGTCCCACAAGAATACCTCCGAAAACGCCCATCTGCAGAGTCTGAATGCCGCATACGGAAGCAATGGTTCCATCCAGAATATCTTTGGAAACCGTCCCGTCATTCAGAAGAACACCGGACAGGTTCAGGATGCCGTTGATGGAAATATGCATGACAAAAAAAGCGATGAGGGCAGAGAGAGCAGCCACTTCTTTTTCGCGTCGTGCCATGCCGATGGCAACCCCCACGGCAAAAATCAGAGGCAGATTGTCAAAGATGGCACTGCCCACCCGGTTCATGATTACAAACAGAGCATGCAGGACAGTTCCGTTTCCCAGGATTCTGCCAAGGCCGAAGGTTTCGATGGTCGCCGTATTGGTGAAGGAGCTTCCGAGTCCCAAAAGAAGTCCGGCCACCGGCAAAATGGCAATCGGAAGCATGAAGCTGCGGCCGATTCGCTGCAATACTCCGAATATCTTGTCTTTCATTGCGAATCTCCTTTCTTTTTATCACAGAATCAGTCTTAGTATGGATGAAAATGGGAATGATTATGTCTGTGCGGCAAAAAAATATACAAAAATATTGTCAAAAATTTAACTATTCCGTATATTGACGAAAGAGCAAAAAGGGAGTATGATGCTATCAACAAAGAAAAGGGAGTAGCGCCCACGAAGAAAGAGACTTTTTCCCAGTGGTTCATAGCTGCGTCAGTACGGCAGAAATGCCCGCAGTATGAATAAACAGCAAGACTTTTATTTGAGACAGAAGCTGTCTGAAATAGAAGTCTTTTTCTTTTCTTTGGAGGTTTGTCTTATCATGAGAAGAGAAACCGGATATCAGAGAAATACAGAATTGCCTTTACCATGGAGAAGGGATTCTGCGTATGAGAGAGAATGTCTGCGGCAGCAGACAGCATGCAAAAGGAGGAAAATATGGAACAGCAGTTTCAGAATGAAGAAGGAAACATAAAAAGAAAACCCAAAAGAATCCGACATGTGAAACGGATCGTGGGTGTTGTGATTCTGGCAGCGGCAGCAGTTGCCCTTGGAGGGGACGCGGCATACCAGATACAGGAACAGGAGCAGGCCGTGCTTACGACCTTAGGTGTTCCCAAAGCAGTCACGGAGACCGGTCTTCACTTTAAGATCCCTCTGATTCAGAAGGTGCAGAAAGTGAATACTACGATTCAGGGATTTCCGATTGGATATGTGATGGGAACCAATGAGACGGTGGAAAGCGAAGGTCTGATGATTACCAGAGATTACAATTTTATCGATGTGGACTTTTTCGTGGAATATCGGATTTCAGATCCGGTGAAATACCTTTATTCGTCCAGTCAGCCGGAGGATATTCTGAAAAATATTTCGCAGAGCTGCATTCGTACGGTGATTGCCGCCTACAATGTGGATGATGTGCTTACCACAGGGAAAAATGAAATTCAGGGAAAAATCCGTGAGATGATCATGGAAAATATTGAGGAACAGGATATCGGAATTCAGCTGGTGAATATCACCATCCAGGATTCGGAACCGCCGACACAGGAAATCATGCGGGCATTCAAGGCAGTGGAGACTGCAAAACAGGGCAAAGAGACAGCTCTGAACAATGCAAACAAATACCGGAATGAGAAGATGCCGGAGGCGCAGGCACAGGCGGATCAGATTGTGCAGGATGCCGAGGCACAGAAACAGGTACGGATCAATGAAGCACAGGCAGAGGTGGCCCGCTTCAATGCTATGTATGAAGAATATTCGAAAAATCCGGAAGTAACGAAAAAGCGTATGTTTTATGAAACCATGGAAGACGTCCTTCCGGATATGAAAATTATTATTGACAGTGGAGATGGTGTCCAGAAGGTTCTTCCTCTGGACAGCTTTGTAAAGGAGGAGCAGTAATGAAGAGAAAAGGAATCGTTGCAGCAGCAGGTTTTGTTCTGGCAGTGGTGCTTCTGGGAGCGTCTGTCACAGTGACCGCTCAGAATGAATACAAGCTGGTCCGGCAGTTTGGAAAGGTAAAACGTATCATTGATCAGCCGGGAATCCGTCTGAAGATTCCCTTCCTGGAGACGACAGCCAGTCTCCCAAAAGAGACCATGCTTTACGACCTGTCACCGTCGGATGTGATCACAAAGGATAAAAAGACCATGATCAGCGACAGCTATGTTCTCTGGCAGATCGAGGATCCGCTGAAGTTTGCCCAGACACTGAACTCTTCACTGGAAAACGGAGAGAGCCGAATCAATACGGCCGTGTATAATGCCACAAAAAACGTGATCAGCAGTATGACGCAGGATGAGGTTATCTCCAGCCGCAATGGGGAGCTTTCCAACAGAGTCATGGAATCCATCGGAAACAATATGAAACAGTACGGTATCCGTCTGATGCTGTTCGAGACAAAACAGCTGGATCTGCCGGATGACAATAAATCTGCCGTTTACGAACGGATGATTTCCGAGCGGGATAACATTGCGGCGACATATACAGCCGAAGGAAATTCAGAGGCGAAGGTGATCCGGAACACCACGGACAAGGATGTGGCAATTGAAATATCCGAGGCACAGAAACAGGCTGAGATTCTGAAGGCAGAAGGAGAGCAGGAGTACATGAAGATTCTGGCGGAGGCATACCGGGACGTGGATCGTCAGGAATTTTACTCCTTTGTGAGAAGTCTGGATGCGCTGGAAAAATCCATGAAGGGTGAAGACAAGACAGTTGTATTGTCCGCAGATTCTCCCATCGCTCAGATTTTTGCCGGTGAGTAGTGTTAAGAGACTCCTCCCGGAGCATAGAAAAAAGTGAAGAAAAATCTGCGAAAAATGCTTGCAATCAGGAAATGAAAGTGCTAAAATATAGTCCGAACGCGCGTAGACCCTGTTTACGTGCGCTCGGATACTGCAGATTTTAATGCTAATTTTACGGAAGGAGGATTTCCAGTGAAAGTAAGATCATCTGTAAAACCGATCTGCGAAAAATGTAAGATCATCAAAAGAAAAGGATCTATCAGAGTAATCTGTGAAAATCCGAAACACAAACAGCGTCAGGGTTGATCCATTCAGGGAAAGCAAGGCCCCTACTTTGTGGAGCCCCTGTGTTTGTGAATGTGCGGCTGCAGTTTGAGACACCCGGACAGGTTGTTCGAACTGTTTTTTGAAAAAAATTTAGCCTGTATTGCCTAATACCGAGAGGCAGCAGCAGATCCGCAGGGATCTCAAATTTCGGAAAGGCTGCGACGCGCCAGTGGCAGCTGGGTGTGATACCGAGGCACCCCAATTAGGAAAAGAAACAGAAAGCGGCATACGGATGCACCCCATTTCACCTTGTATGTACATACAAGTGGTGTACAGTGATGCGGGACTTTCAGAAAAGAAAATGGAGGAAACAGTACATGGCTCGTATAGCTGGTGTAGACTTACCAAGAGAAAAAAGAATTGAAATCGGTCTTACCTACATTTATGGTATCGGAAGACCAAGCGCAACAAAGATTGTTGAAAAAGCAGGTGTAAATCCTGACACACGTGTCAGAGACCTGACAGACGATGAAGTAAAAAGACTCAGCGAAGTAATCGATGAGACTATGATGGTAGAAGGTGACCTTCGCCGTGAAATCGCTCTGAACATTAAGAGACTGCAGGAAATCGGATGCTACAGAGGTATCCGTCATCGTAAAGGACTTCCGGTTCGTGGTCAGAAGACAAAGACCAACGCAAGAACACGTAAGGGTCCGAAGAGAACAGTAGCAAACAAGAAGAAATAATATAAAGAGGAAAGTGTAGGTTAGTTTTAAAATGGCAAAAGTGACAAAGAAAACGACAACAAAACGTCGTGTCAAGAAAAACGTTGAACACGGACAGGCACATATCCAGTCTTCTTTTAACAA
This sequence comes from Blautia sp., assembly GCA_022769545.1. Lineage (GTDB taxonomy): Bacteria > Bacillota > Clostridia > Lachnospirales > Lachnospiraceae > Blautia_A. The sequence continues at coordinate 14,975 of JALEJS010000019.1, forward strand.
TACAATTGTTACACTGACAGACAATGAAGGAAATGCTCTTTCCTGGGCAAGTGCCGGTGGTCTTGGATTTAGAGGTTCAAGGAAATCTACTCCTTATGCAGCACAGATGGCAGCTGAGACTGCTACAAAAGCTGCTCTGATTCATGGTTTGAAAACCGTTGATGTTATGGTAAAAGGTCCTGGCTCCGGACGTGAGGCAGCAATCCGTGCCCTTCAGGCATGCGGCCTTGAAGTAACCAGCATCCGTGACGTGACACCGGTTCCGCATAACGGATGTCGTCCACCAAAACGCAGAAGAGTCTAATTAGGAGGTAGTCCAAGATGGCAGTAAATAGAGTACCAGTTCTGAAAAGATGCAGATCCCTTGGCCTGGATCCGATTTACCTGGGAATTGATAAGAAATCCACAAGACAGCTGAAACGTGCAAACCGTAAAGTGTCTGAATATGGCCTTCAGCTGAGAGAAAAACAGAAAGCAAAATTCATTTACGGAGTACTGGAAAAACCGTTCCGTAACTATTATAAGAAAGCCGACAGAATGCCGGGACAGACAGGTGAAAACCTGATGACTATGCTGGAAACAAGACTTGACAATGTTATTTTCCGTCTTGGCTTTGCAAGAACAAGAAAAGAAGCTCGTCAGATCGTTGACCATAAGCATGTACTTGTAAACGGAAAATGTGTGAACATTCCGTCCTACCTGGTAAAAGCAGGCGATACGATCGAAATCAAAGAAAAGTGCAAAGGTTCCGCAAGATACAAAGGAATCCTGGAAGTGACAGGCGGAAGACTTGTTCCGGAATGGCTGGATGCTGATCAGGAAAATCTGACAGGAACTGTGAAAGAGTTACCGAGAAGAGAAGCAATCGATGTTCCGGTAAACGAAATGCTTATCGTCGAGTTGTACTCCAAATAATGCATAATCAACCCTCAAACAGTTAAATGACCCACAAGGAGGGAATCCAAATCGTGTTTGATTTCAACAAACCTAAAATCGAAATAACAGAGATATCTGAAGACAGGAAATTCGGAAGATTTGTAGTAGAACCTCTTGAGAGAGGTTACGGTACCACACTTGGCAATTCTCTTCGCAGAATTATGCTCTCATCCCTTCCGGGTGCAGCAGTAAGTCAGGTTAAGATCGAAGGCGTGCTTCATGAATTCAGTTCCATTCCGGGAGTGAAGGAAGATGTCACAGAGATCATTATGAATCTGAAGAGTCTTGCGATCAAGAATAGCAGCAATGACAATGAACCGAAGACTGCATACATTGAGTGTGAAGGAAAAGGGGTTGTTACGGCAGCGGATATTCAGGTGGATCAGGATATCGAGATTATGAATCCGGACCAGGTAATCGCGACTTTAAATGGTGGAAAAGACTGCAGACTTGCAATGGAGCTTACCATCACAAAAGGACGCGGCTATGTAAGTGCGGATAAGGGTAAGTCAGACGATATGCCGATCGGTGTGATTGCAGTCGATGCAATTTACACACCGGTTGACAGAGTAAATATGATCATTGAAAATACCCGTGTCGGACAGGTTACCGATTATGACAAGCTGACGCTGGATGTGTACACAAATGGTACGCTGGATCCGGATGAGGCTGTCAGCCTTGCCGCTAAGGTATTGAGTGAGCATTTAAGCCTGTTCATTGATCTTTCTGAAAATGCAAAAACTGCAGAGATCATGATTGAAAAGGAAGACAATGAAAAGGAAAAAGTTCTGGAGATGAGTATTGATGAACTGGAACTGTCTGTTCGTTCCTATAACTGCCTGAAGAGAGCGGGAATCAACACCGTTGAAGAACTCTGCAATAAGACTTCCGATGATATGATGAAGGTCCGTAATCTGGGCCGTAAGTCTCTGGAAGAAGTCCTTGCAAAACTGAAGGAGCTGGGATTACAGCTTCAGCCGACAGAGGAATAAGCATCAAAGTATGATTGATACAGCGGGTATTTGTCCAGCATTCATGCAGTAAGACCGAACCAGCGTGTGTGAATGTCCCGCAGATGGAGGAAAATAAAATGGCAAAATATAGAAAATTAAGCAGAACATCTGATCAGAGAAAGGCTCTTCTCAGAAGCCAGGTGACAGCGCTTCTTTATCATGGAAAGATTGTTACAACTGAGGCAAAAGCGAAGGAAATCCGTAAAATTGCAGAAAGCCTTGTTGCAATGGCAGTTCGTGAAAAAGACAATTATGAGACCGTTACCGTTACAGCTAAAGTTGCCAGAAAAGATGCAGAAGGCAAGAGAGTGAAAGAAGTTGTTGACGGAAAGAAGAAAACTGTTTACGATGAAGTTCAGAAAGAGATCAAAAAAGACGCTCCGTCCAGACTTCATGCACGTCGTCAGATGATGAAAGTTTTCTATCCGGTGAAAGAAGTTCCGGCAGCTGCTGCAGGCAGAAAGAAAAATACAAAGAATGTCGATATGGTTGAAAAAATGTTCAGCGAAATCGCTCCGAAGTATGAGAACCGTAACGGCGGTTATACAAGAATCGTTAAGATTGGACCGCGTAAAGGTGATGCAGCAATGGAAGTGCTCATCGAGTTAGTATAATTCAGATGAAACCAGGGGATATTTACAGAAATGTAAATATCCCTTTTTTCTTGATTATTGGAACCGGGTGGCGTAGAATAAACGTGTACGACAAAAATTCAAGTCGGAAAATAAACAAAGGATAGGAAAATATGAAAATCAGAACTGCGGCAGCGGTGCTTGCTGCCAGGATTACCGGATATATTTGTAAAAAAATGGGGCGCCAGGGAGTGACCTGGGCGGGAAAAATTGCTCTGAAAATCAACCCGGATATTCTCAGAGACCTGTCTTCGCAGGTACGGGAAAAGATATTTGTGACCTGTGGAACTAACGGAAAGACAACAACCAACAATATGCTGTGTGCGGCACTGGAGGCGGAAGGAAAAAAGGTTATCTGCAATCATACCGGTTCCAATATGCTGAACGGCGTGGTTGCAGCTTTCGTGCTGGGGGCAAAATGGAATGGAACGCTGGATGCCGATTATGCCTGTATCGAAGTGGATGAGGCTTCCACCAGATATATTTTTCCGGCCATTCAGCCGGATTATATGGTGCTGACCAATCTGTTCCGGGATCAGCTCGACCGTTACGGAGAGATTGATATTACCATGAACATTCTGGAAGAAATGATACGGAAGGTACCGGATATGAAGCTGATCGTAAACGGGGACGATGCACTGTCCGCGTATCTTGCGATGGACAGCGGTAATGCATATGTGACCTATGGAATCAGTCAGCCGGTGATGAAAAGTGCCGCAAATGAGATCCGGGAGGGAAGATTCTGTAAACGCTGCGGGGAACGGCTGTCCTACCGGTTTTATCATTACAGTCAGCTGGGGGATTACAGCTGCCCGAAATGTGGTTTTGCCAGACCGGCACTGCAGTATGATGCCACAGATGTCAAAGTTCAGGATCAGCTTTCCTTTACCGTGGAAGACAAGCACATTGTGGCAAATTATAAAGGCTTTTACAACGTCTACAATATTCTTGCTGCCTATGCGGGAGTCCGTACCGCCGGTTTTTCCGGCAGCCGTTTTAATGATATGCTGAAGAGATTTAACCCGGAAAACGGAAGGATGGAAAGCTTCCGGATCAGCGGCACCAGTGTGATCCTCAATCTTGCAAAAAATCCTGCCGGTTTTAACCAGAATATATCTGCGGTTATGCAGGATGCATCACCGAAGGATATTATCATTGCCATTAACGATAATGCCCAGGATGGAATTGACATTTCCTGGCTCTGGGATGTGGATTTTGATCTTCTGGCAGATCCGTCTGTGAAAAGCATTACGGTCAGCGGTATCCGCTGTCAGGATATGCGTCTGCGTATGAAGTATGTAGACATTCCGTCCATGCTGGAAAAGGATGTGGAGAAGGCCATCCGAAGCCGGGTGGCAGACGGTGTCGGGAATCTTTATGTTCTGGTGAATTATACAGCCTTGTTCAGCACCAGAAATATTCTGAAGAGACTGGAGGGGGAGAAGGAATGAAGATTACGATAGGACATCTGTATCCGGATCTGCTGAATCTGTACGGAGACAGAGGGAATATACAGTGTCTGATGAAGCGATGTCAGTGGCGTGGAATCGAAGCAGAAACAGTTGCCTTTGAACTGGATGATTCTATTGATTTTTCCGGACTGGATATTGTACTTCTGGGAGGAGGATCTGACAGGGAACAGATGCTGGTGTGCGAAAGGCTGCGGGAAATTCAGAGTGATTTCAAAACGTATGTTGAGAACGACGGTGTTGTGATTGCCATCTGCGGAGGATATCAGCTTCTGGGAAAATATTACAAAACAGATCAGGGAATGATCCATGGACTGGATCTGGTGGATATGTACACGGAGCAGGGGGAAGGGCGTCTGATCAATAACATTGTCCTGAAAAGTGATCTCTTTGATATGCCGATCGTCGGATTTGAAAACCATGGAGGAAGAACCTGTATCGGCGGCAACAAACCGCTGGGAAAGGTTCTGTATGGGAAGGGAAATGACGGTGTTTCCGGTTACGAAGGAGTGGTCTACAAAAATGTGATCGGGACTTATCTTCATGGGCCGCTTCTCCCCAAAAATCCGCAGCTGGCAGACTGGCTGATTGCCCGTGCCCTGGAAAAAAAATATGGAAAAACGGTGGAGCTGGCACCTCTGGATGACACACAGGAGAGAGAGGCGAATGCGTATGTGTATCACCGGTTTGTTTCGGAATAACATGAAAAAGACTTGCAATCAAAGAATGGCGAATGTATAATTAACGGTATATCAGTAAACTTATTGCGATAAGTAAAGAAAGGAGCTTTGTGTTATGAAATATGTATGTAATGTCTGCGGATGGGAATATGATGAAGAAGCAGGATATCCGGAAGGCGGAATTGCACCGGGAACAAAATGGGAAGATGTTCCGGAAGATTTTGAATGTCCTCTGTGTTCAGTGGGCAAGGATGAATTTTCAGAGGCGTAAGAACTGAACCATTAGGGGTGCCGAAAGTGAAAAACTTTTGACACCTTTCTTTATCACAGCATATGATTGGCAAAAGACAAAGGCACATTGTGCAAATTCAGTGACAGATGGGAGAATCAAACAAGCACAGGAAGTAATAAGGGGAGCATCATGGCGAAATCGAATAATCAGAAGGCGAAGATCCTGTATCTGGAAAAGTTGTTGTATGGGACTGGGGAGAACGATACAATAACGATGCAGGATATACTGGAAGAGCTTCAGAAGCACGGTATTCGCGCGGAACGGAAAAGTATATACGATGATTTTGCGGTTCTGCGTGAATTTGGTATGGATATCCGTTATCGAAGAGGGCGGGATGGAGGATATTATCTGGCAGACGGCTGCAAGGGAGCCGTCAGGCTGCAGGAAGTGGCAGAGGAAGGACGCCCGCAGCAGCCGGCAGAACATCAGGAAAAACCGGAGGAAAAACAGCTTCAGGAACCGGATCGGGAAGGCTGGATGCACAATAACAGCGCCGGAACTTCCAAAAAGCAGATGAAGCTTTTATGCGCGGAAGGTGTCAGAGAGCAGGTACATCGATATTTCGGTGACAGCGCACAATACAAAGAGAAATACAGCGGTTATTTTACAGTGACTGCAGATTACATAGAGGATCATGTTTTTTTCGGATGGCTGACAGCCATGGGGACGGATGTGCATCTGATGAAGCCCAAAAAGGCAGTTCAGGCATACCGGGAATATCTGAAATCTCTTGCAAGAGAGTATAAAGGCTTGTAAACAGAAAGGAATTGACTATGAAAATAAAATCTGTGAGGATTCTGGCGGGAATCCTCCTTTCTGCTGTGGCTTTTACAGGGTGCGGCAGCAATGATGCGACAAAAGCGGTCAGTGAAAGTCTGGAGACAGAAAAAGAGGGAATCAGTCAGAACGAGGAAGAACTGGAACTGCTGAAGCCGACGGAAGAGCCGGAGCCGACAGAAATTCCGGAAGAAGAGACGTCGGAAGAAACAGATGACACACAGGAGACAGAGCCTGCAGCCAAAGTCGGTATTCTTGTTCCAAAGAAAGAGCAGGAAGACCGCTGGACGGAAAACGAGAAATTGCTCTGCCAGAATCTGGAAGAATACGGATACGAACCTTTCGTATATCGTGCAGATTCTTCGGAAGAACAGAAATCACAGATTACAGCGGCACTGAATCAGGAGGCAGCGGCGCTGATTATCACACCGGTACAGGCGTATGAGCTGGATGAAGTGCTGCAGCAGGTTTTGGAGGCATCCATACCGGTCTTTTCCTATGATGAGCTGATTATGGATACAGATGCCGTCAATTATTATATTACATACAGCGAGCGCTCTGCTGGAAATAAGATCGGCGAGACGATCATTCAGAAAATGGGACTGGAAGATGCCAGAAAAAACGGAGAATCGCGGAATATTGAGTTTTTTATGGGGTCACCGGATGATCTGGATGCGCTGTTTTTCTACAATGGTCTGATGGAAAAACTGCAGGAGTATATGGATGACGGAACCCTCGTGTGTCCTTCCGGGAAAACGGCTTTTTCCGATGTGGCAGTTATGGACGGAAATCAGAATGCAGCCCGCCGGGAACTGCTGAAAAGACTGGAAACAAACTATGCAGACGGTACCCGCCTGGATATTGTCTGTACCGGTCTGGATTCACTGGCGGCTGGTGCGGTGGAAGCACTTCTGGAAAATCAGCTGGTGCCCGGATCAGAGGACTGGCCGTTTATTTCCGGAACCGGATGTGAGGCAGAGGCTGTGAAAAGCATTGCAAGAGGGGAACAGGCGGTGAGTCTTTTTATGGACAGCCGGAATCTTGCTCAGGAGTGTGCGAAGCTGGTGGATGCCTGCCTGAAAGAAGAAACACCGGAAGTGAATGATTATGAAACCTATGACAATGGCAAAAAGATCGTTGGTACCGTCACCTGTGAGATGCAGGTGATTGATGCGGATAATTATCCGATACTTATTGATAACGGGTACTATGAAGAAGAGGAGATCGAACCGGAGCCGATGGAGCCGGAGTCGATGGAGCCGGAGATGACGGAAGTGCCGGAACCGGAGAGTATACAGGCTGAACCGGAAGCTCCGGAGGAAACGCAGACCGGAGAGGATGGCCCGGAAAATACAGAAACAGAGGCGGCAGATCCGGAGAATACAGATTCCGGTCCGCGGCTTCGATTATAGCGGACAAAGAAAAGACAGTACAGATCACATATGATTTGTACTGTCTCTTTTTTAACGGAATGTCAGAGATGTGTCAGACATGGAATCAATAATAGCAAGGGATTCCAGATGAATACCCATTTCCCGGATTTTCTGTCCGCCGGTCTGGAATCCTTTTTCGATGACGATTCCTGCACCTTCCAGAACAGCTCCGGATTCATTTACGATATCAATGAGGCCGAGAAGAGCACATCCGTTTGCGAGAAAATCATCAATCAGAAGAACGTGATCCTCCGGTCCGAGATATTTTTTGGAAAGAATGACGTTGTACGTTTTTTTGTGAGTGAAAGATTCCACGTTGGTACGGTATACATCTCCGTCCAGGTTAATGCTTTCTGTTTTTTTGGCAAATACGACAGGAACGTTAAAATACTGGGCGGTAATGCAGGCAATGCCGATACCGGAAGCTTCGATGGTCAGAATTTTGGTAATGGGCCGGTCGGCAAAAAGACGCTTGAATTCTTTTCCGATTTCATTGATCAGGGAAATATCCATCTGATGATTCAGAAAGCTGTCTACTTTAAGTACATTTCCGGGCTTTACACTTCCGTCTTTCAAAATGCGTTCTTTTAAAAGTTCCATGAGTTTTCTCCTTATCCAAATAATCCATATAAAATAAATAATAAATATGATACGCTATTCGCGGTGCAAGTGCAATTGTTTTTGACAAAAAAAGATAAAATATTTATAATGATAGATACCAGGGTCAAAAGGTCATACAACCACGATCGTGGTTGCATGATCGTGGCTGCATGACTTTGGGACCCGCCAAAACATGAGGAAGAAGTGGGGTAGGGGTCTCACGAATTCCGAATGTTTTGCAGGATTGTGGGAGCATGAAATGCGAAACAATCCGTGTAGTATCTTTTGACCCCAACATCAATGAAAAAAACAGAATACGCGGATACGAAAGGGGAAAAAATGAAAGAATATGAAATAATCTGGGAAATATTTAATAAATGTCCCCGGAATCAGATGAGAGATGTCTTTGTGGAGGAAGTCACGATTGAGGATCCGGAAACATATATTCGTGATAAATTTCAGGGAAAGGAAGTTACCTGGGAGAAGACAGAGACAGAAGACGGCACCGTTATTTTTGATATTCAGACTGCCGGAATCACACAAAGATGTTCCTTTACAGAGATATAGGGAAGTGCTATAATTAGCGTTGTTTAAAATCAGGAGGAAACCGGATGAGTCATACAGAAGATATGCACGTACACATTCTGGAGGATGGGACGGTAATCGAACACACCCATGGGGAGCATTCGCACTCTCACGGATCGCATGGACATGTACACAGCCATGCACAGACAAAATCTGTATTAAACCGTCTTTCCAGGGCAATCGGCCATATGGAGTCCATTAAAAGAATGGTGGAGGAAGGGCGGGACTGTACGGAAGTTCTGATCCAGCTTTCTGCAGTAAAATCTGCCATAAACAATACCGGGAAAATAATTCTTCAGGATCATATTGAGCACTGCATCGTTGACGCGGTGGAACACGGTGATAAAGATGCCATAAAGGAACTGGAAAGAGCAATCGACCGGTTCGTGAAATAATAATAAAAGGAGAACAGAAATGTCAAAGGAATGTAGTAATTCGTCATGCAATAAGTCCAGCTGCGAGGGATGCGCACAGAAAAGTGAACCCCAGAGCTTTCTGGCAGAGCAGAATGTCTTTTCGGATGTGAAGCACGTGATCGGTGTGATCAGCGGAAAAGGCGGAGTCGGAAAATCATTTGTCACAGGTTCACTCGCCAATCGTATGGCAGCAAAAGGTTACAAGGTCGGTATCCTGGATGCGGACATTACCGGTCCTTCCATTCCGAGAATGTACGGAATCAAGGGGCCTGCTATGGCGGATGACAATGGAATTGAACCGATGGTGACCGGAAACGGAGTGAAGGTGATGTCTATCAATCTTCTGCTTCCCACCGAGGAGACACCGGTGATCTGGAGAGGGCCGGTTCTGGCAAATATGGTTAAACAGTTCTGGACAGATGTTATGTGGGGAGAGATTGATTATCTTTTCGTGGATATGCCTCCGGGAACAGGAGATGTACCGCTGACAGCGTTCCAGTCTCTTCCGGTAGATGGCGTGGTGATTGTCACTTCCCCGCAGGATCTGGTTAAAATGATCGTGACAAAGGCATATAAAATGGCGGAGATGATGAATGTTCCGGTGCTTGGTATCGTGGAAAATTACAGCTATGTGAAATGTCCGGACTGCGGCAGAGAGATTCGTATTTTCGGAGAAAGTCATATTCAGGAGATTGCTGCGCAGCTGAATGTTCCGGTACTCGGACAGATGCCGATTGATGTGGAACTGGCTGAAAAGGCAGATCGCGGTGACTTTGCAGAAATTGTGAATGATTATATTCAGGCAGCAGAAGCTGTTATGCCGGAATAAAGAATGACCATAACCAGAGAAACGGCCGTCAAAAGGCGGCCTGCAACGTGAAAGGAGACTTCCATGAGCAGTGTAAAACGCGTCTATGTTGAGAAAAAACCAGAGTTCGCCGTACAGGCAAAGGAACTGAAACATGAGATCAGCAGCTATCTCGGAATCAAAAGTGTAACAGGAGTCCGGGTTCTGATTCGCTATGATGTGGAAAATATCGGGGAGGCTGTGTTTGAGAAGGCCTGCAGAACCGTTTTTTCCGAGCCGCCGGTTGATGATCTTTATCTGGAGACATTTGAGGCCGCTCCGGATGCGCATATTTTTTCGGTGGAGTATCTTCCGGGGCAGTTTGACCAGAGGGCAGATTCGGCTGTACAGTGTGTACAGTTCCTGAACGAGGATGCACAGCCGATCATTCGTTCTGCCACGACCTATGTGATTGAAGGGACGATCACGGAGGAAGATTTTGAGGCGATCAGGAATCACTGCATTAATCCGGTGGATTCCAGAGAAACCGGAATGGAAAAGCCGGATACACTGGTGACGGTGTTTGATGAGCCGGCTGATGTGGCTGTTTTTGACGGCTTTCGGGACATGCCGGAGGATGAGCTTAAAGAGCTTTATGCTTCTTTGAATCTGGCCATGACATTTAAAGATTTCCTTCATATTCAGAACTATTTTAAGAAGGAAGAAAAGAGAGATCCGTCTGTGACAGAAGTGCGTGTGCTGGATACTTACTGGTCGGATCACTGCCGCCATACGACGTTCTCCACGGAACTGACTGAGGTAAAATTTGAGGAGGGTGATTACAAAGAGCCGATTGTAAATACTTACAATCAGTATCTGTCTGACAGAGAAGTCCTTTATAAGGGACGGGACGATAAATTTGTCTGCCTGATGGATCTTGCACTTCTTGCCATGAAGAAGTTAAAGGCAGAAGGGAAGCTTCAGGATCAGGAGGAATCTGACGAGATCAACGCCTGCAGCATTGTGGTGCCGGTAGATGTGGACGGAAAAGAAGAGGAATGGCTGATCAATTTCAAAAATGAGACGCACAATCATCCGACGGAGATCGAGCCTTTCGGTGGAGCGGCAACCTGCCTTGGCGGAGCGATTCGTGATCCGCTTTCCGGGCGTACTTATGTGTACCAGGCGATGCGTGTGACCGGTGCGGCTGACCCTACGGTTTCTGTGAAGGAAACACTGAAGGGAAAACTTCCGCAGAAAAAGCTTGTGCGCGGTGCTGCGCACGGATACAGCTCTTACGGAAATCAGATCGGTCTGGCAACAGGCTATGTAAAAGAAATCTATCATCCGAATTATGTCGCAAAACGTATGGAAATCGGTGCAGTGATGGGTGCGGCTCCCAGACGGGCGGTAATCCGTGAAAATTCTGACCCGGGAGATATTATCATTCTTCTGGGCGGACGGACCGGACGTGACGGAATCGGCGGTGCAACTGGTTCTTCCAAGGTACATACGGAAGCGTCGATCGAGGTATGCGGTGCAGAAGTCCAGAAGGGAAATGCACCTACCGAGCGTAAGATTCAGCGTATGTTCCGTCGTGAGGATGTGAGCTGCATTATTAAAAAATGTAATGACTTCGGTGCAGGCGGTGTGTCTGTCGCAATCGGTGAGCTTGCAGATGGTCTTCGTGTGGATCTCGATAAAGTACCGAAAAAGTATGCCGGCCTGGATGGTACGGAAATTGCAATTTCCGAATCTCAGGAGCGTATGGCGGTTGTGGTGGATCCGAAAGATGTGGATAAATTCCTTGGTTTTGCCAATGAGGAAAATCTGGAGGCCATCCCGGTTGCTGTGGTTACCGAGGAACCCCGTCTTGTGCTGGTATGGCGCGGCAGAGAGATCGTTAATATTTCCCGCGCATTCCTGAATACAAACGGTGCCCATCAGGAAACAGCGGTAGAAGTGGAAATTCCGAATAAAGAAGGAAATCTGTTTGAAGACAGACCGGCGGTCGGGAATGTGAAAGAAAAATGGCTGGAAACACTGGCAGACCTTAATGTTTGTTCTCAGAAAGGTCTGGTGGAAATGTTTGACGGTTCCATTGGCGCTGCCAGTGTGCTTATGCCCTATGGCGGAAAATACCAGACGACCGAGACACAGACGATGATCGCAAAGGTTCCTGTCCTGAATGGAAAGACGGAAACCGTTACCATGATGAGCTATGGTTTTGATCCGTACCTTTCTTCCTGGAGCCCGTATCATGGGGCAGTATATGCCGTGACGGAATCCATTGCCCGCATCGTGGCTTCCGGCGGTGATTTCCATAAGATCCGTTTTACATTCCAGGAATATTTCCGTCGTATGACAGAGGATCCGAAGAGATGGAGCCAGCCGTTCGCCGCACTGCTGGGTGCGTATGCGGCACAGCTTGGATTTGGTCTCCCTTCCATCGGCGGAAAAGACAGTATGTCCGGAACCTTTAATGATATTGATGTACCGCCTACGCTGGTTTCTTTTGCGGTGGATGTGGCGAAGCTTAAGGATGTGATCACGCCGGAGCTGAAAACGGCAGGAAACCGTCTGGTGTGGATGCGTCTTCCGAAAGATGCATATGATCTTCCGGATTATGAAAAAGCAATGGAGCAGTTCGACAGACTTCATGAGGACATGCAGAACGGAAAAATTGTTTCTGCCTACGCTCTGGATCGTCATGGTATTGCGGCGGCGGTATCCAAGATGGCTTTCGGAAATGCAATGGGAGTGAAGATCGATGCGTCTCTTGCGGCAGAGGATTTCTTCGCGCCGGGCTTCGGAGATATCATCTGTGAAGTGCCTGCAGATCAGGCAGATAAGCTGAAAGCACCGTGTACGGTAATCGGTGAGGTTACGGATGACGGTTGTTTCTGTTTCGCAGATGTGAAGATCTCTGCTTCGGAAGCGCTGGAGAGCTGGAAGGGAACACTGGAAAAAGTATTCAAAACAACATCCGGAGAGGTAAATGAAACAGCAAAAGCCTGCACGGCAGATCCGGCAGATCCGGATGCGTCCCTGGAGGATGGTGTTTATCGGACCTCGAAAATATATACCTGCAAAAACAAAGTGGCCAGACCGCGTGTGTTTATCCCGGTATTCCCCGGAACCAACTGTGAGTATGACAGCACCCGCGCATTTGAGCGGGCAGGTGCCGATGTGGATGTAAAGGTATTTAAAAACCTTTCGGCTGAGGATATCCGCGATTCTGTGGAGCTGTTTGAAAAATCCATCAGCCAGGCGCAGATGATCATGTTCCCGGGCGGATTTTCCGCAGGAGATGAGCCGGATGGCTCCGCGAAGTTCTTTGCGACTGCATTCCAGAATGCAAAGATCCGGGAGGCGGTAATGAAGCTTCTCAATGAGAGAGACGGTCTTGCGCTTGGTATCTGTAACGGCTTCCAGGCACTGATTAAGCTGGGGCTTGTACCATACGGAGAAATCTGCGGTCAGAAGGCAGATTCCCCCACGCTGACCTACAATACCATCGGACGTCATATTTCCAAGATGGTTTACACGAAGGTAGTCAGCAACAAATCTCCATGGCTGCAGAAAGCGCAGCTGGGTGGTGTATACTGTAATCCTGCTTCTCACGGAGAAGGCCGATTTGTTGCGAATGAAGAATGGCTCTCCAGACTTCTGGCCAACGGACAGATTGCGACACAGTATGTAACGGCCGATGGAACATGGAGCAGTGAGGAAGAGTGGAATGTAAATGGTTCCTACTTTAATATTGAGGGTATTACCAGTCCGGACGGACGTGTCCTGGGTAAAATGGCACACAGCGAACGTCGCGATGCAGGTGTGGCTGTGAATATTTACGGAGAACAGGATATTCAGATTTTTGAGTCTGGTGTGGAATACTTCAAATAAAATCAGAAAAAAGTAACCGTTCAGCCATATACAGATATTTGAAATCAGTCTGCAGCAGATAAATCCGGGCATTCTGCTTTCAAATATCGCTTCAGGGCTGGACGGTTATCAAAAAAGGTTATCAAAAAATAAAAAAATTAAAAAAAAGTGTTGACAAAAGGTGATATTTGATTATATAATAGCAAGGCAGGTTGAGCGAAGGAAAAAACAGAGTTCAACGAATATGGGGTCTTAGCTCAGCTGGGAGAGCATCTGCCTTACAAGCAGAGGGTCATAGGTTCGAGCCCTATAGGCCCCATACCATAAAAGAATATGGCGAGATAGCTCAGTTGGCTAGAGCACACGGTTCATACCCGTGGTGTCGAGGGTTCAAATCCCCCTCTCGCTACTAGAAAAGTACCGTATCAGCGGTGCTTTTTTTATTTCACTATGAAATAAAAGTGTTTCACAGAAAATTATTCCAATTTGTTTCATAGATGAAAAACCGGGAGGAGGGAGAAAATGATGAAACAGACATATGAGCATATCCGACATGAATTTGCTCCCGTCTATGATGAAAATTCCGGAATATTGATTCTCGGAACCTTTCCTTCTGTGAAATCCAGAGAACAGAATTTCTATTACGGGCATCCCCGGAATCGGTTCTGGAAGGTGCTGGCGGCTCTGTATGGGGAAAAGCTGCCCGTTTCCACAGAAGAGAAAAAGAAATTTCTTTTGCGGAACCATGTTGCAGTCTGGGATGTCATTGCACAATGTGACATCATCGGCTCCAGTGACAGCTCCATTAAAAATGTGATTCCGGCAGATCTGAGGCGGATTCTGGACTATGCTCCGGTAAGAAGGATTTATGCAAACGGGACGAAGGCTTATGATCTCTATATGAAATACAGTTATGAAAGCACGGGAATGGAAATCACGCGCCTTCCATCTACCAGTCCGGCCAACGCAGCGTATCAGATGGAGCGTCTTCTGGATTCCTGGAAGGTGATACTGCAGCAGGAAGGTATCTGATCTATATTCCGTCGGAAATGGAAGGAAAAGTTAAGATTGACTTTTCCTTCTGTTTTTTTTATAGTAAATTATGTATCACTGATATAACATCTCAAAATATGAATTCAATTTAAGAGGATGAGATATGGAAAAAAGAATGCTTTTTTTGTTTAATCCTACAGCAGGGAAAGGTAAGATTAAAGCCCACCTCTGGGAAATTGTGGATATTTTCAACAAGGGCGGTTATGAAGTGATCATCCACGCCACACAATGTTCCCGGGATGCCTATGAGCAGGTGAAAATCTATGAGGATCAGGTGGATCTGATTGTGTGCAGCGGCGGGGACGGCACCCTGGATGAAGTGGTGACCGGACTTGTGGAAAAAAACAGTAATACTCCGGTAGGGTATCTTCCGGCAGGCAGCACGAATGATTTTGCAAACAGTCTGTTTATGCCCAGGGATATTGTGGAGATGGCAAGAAATATCATGGAAGAGGTTCCCTATTGCTGTGATATCGGGAAATTTAATGAAAGTACATTTGTTTATGTGGCAGCGTTCGGGCTTTTTACGGAAGTGTCTTATGCCACAGATCAGGAGCTGAAAAACACGCTCGGACATCTGGCATATCTTCTGGAGGGACTGAAAAGTCTGGTGGATATCAAGGCATACCATATGAAGATTTCGTCGGACGAGCTGACGGTAGAGGATGATTTTATATATGGAATGATCACCAATTCCAGATCGGTGGGAGGCTTCCGGAATCTTACAGGAAAGAATGTGGATATGGATGACGGCCTTTTTGAGGTCACGCTGATCGCCAGACCCAGGAATCCGCTGGAGCTGAATGAAATCGTGACAGCGCTTGTGACGGCTACAGACAATACGGAGCTGGTGCATACCTTTAAGACAAGTCATCTGAATATCGAGACAGAAGAAACAGTGGCATGGACACTGGACGGGGAATTTGGAGGGAACGTCCGGGATGCGGAAATCCGCATTATGCGAAAAGGCCTGAACCTGTATCTTCGAAGCACGAAAAAGAGAAAAAACATAGAGGAGAAAGAGAATGAGTGAGTATGTGGATGTTGTGGAAATCTTTGGGTGTGATGTATTTAACGACTCAGTCATGCAAGCCCGTCTTCCGAAAAAAATATATAAAGAACTGAAGAAGACGATTGAAGAGGGAAAGGAATTGTCCCTGGAGACGGCAGATGTGATTGCTCATGAGATGAAGGAATGGGCGATTGAGAAGGGTGCAACGCATTACAGCCACTGGTTTCAGCCGCTGACCGGCGTTACCGCAGAAAAGCATGATGCATTTATTTCTGCCCCCATGGACAACGGAAAGGTTTTGATGAGCTTTTCCGGAAAAGAGCTGATCAAAGGGGAGCCGGATGCATCTTCTTTTCCGTCCGGAGGACTTCGAGCTACGTTTGAGGCCAGAGGCTATACGACATGGGACTGCACTTCGCCTGCATTTGTGAGACATGATGCAGCAGGCGGTACACTGTGCATTCCGACTGCATTCTGCTCTTATACCGGCGAGGCGCTGGATCAGAAAACACCGCTGCTGCGCTCCATGGAGGCGGTGAATCGGGAAGCACTCCGGCTGCTCCGCCTCTTTGGCAATACCACATCAAAAAAAGTGACTCCGTCTGTCGGCGCGGAACAGGAATATTTTCTGATCGACAGGGAAAAATGGCTGCAGAGAAAAGATCTGATCTATACCGGAAGAACATTGTTCGGCGCAATGCCCCCGAAGGGACAGGAGATGGATGACCACTATTTCGGAACCATCCGTCAGAGAGTATCTGCGTACATGAAGGAAGTGAATGAGGAGTGCTGGAGACTGGGTGTGACGGCGAAGACACAGCACAATGAGGTGGCGCCGGCACAGCATGAGCTGGCACCGATTTTTGCACCGGTGAACATTGCGGCAGATCAGAACCAGATGATGATGCGGATCCTGAAAAAGGTGGCGACTCGCCATGGCATGCGCTGCATTCTCCATGAAAAGCCTTTCGCGGGACTGAACGGCTCCGGAAAACATAATAACTGGTCTCTGACGACGGATGACGGAATCAATCTTCTGGATCCGGGGAAAAATCCTCACGAGAACATACAGTTTTTGCTGATTCTGACCTGTATCCTGAAGGCAGTGGATGAACATGCGGATCTTCTGCGTGAGTCTGCTGCAGATGTGGGGAACGATCAGCGTCTGGGTGGCCAGGAGGCTCCGCCGGCAGTGATTTCCGTATTTCTGGGAGAACAGCTGGAAGATGTCCTGGAGCAGCTGATCAGCACCGGAACAGCGACACGAAGCATTGAGGGAAGTAAGCTTGAAACAGGTGTGAAAACACTTCCCGATTTCATGAAGGATGCCACGGACCGGAACAGAACGTCTCCCTTTGCATTTACCGGTAATAAATTTGAATTTCGTATGGTGGGTTCCAAGGATTCTATTTCTGCCTGCAATGTGGTTCTGAATACCATTGCGGCCGAGGTGTTCCGGGAGGTCAGTGACCGTCTGGAGAAGGCAGAGGATTTTGATCTGGAAGTACACAATATTATCAAGGAATTTGCGACAAAACATCAGCGTATTGTATTTAACGGCAACGGATATGCGCCGGAGTGGGAAGAAGAGGCCAGAAGAAGAGGGCTTCCGAATCTGCCGTCTATGGTGGATGCCATTCCCGCACTGACGACAGAGAAATCGGTAAAGCTGTTTGAATCGTTTGGTGTCTTTACAAGAGCCGAGCTGGAATCCCGCGCGGAAATCCAGTATGAGATCTATGCAAAGGCGATCAATATAGAAGCAAAGACAATGATCGATATAGCTACCAAACAGATCATTCCGGCGGTGATCCGGTATACAACGGTACTGGCGGATTCGATCAATACGGTCAAGGCAGTGGGAGAGATCGATGTCAGTGTACAGATGGATCTTCTGAAAAAGACATCGAAGCTGTTAAAACAGGTAAACAGTGCAATGAGTAAGCTGAGCAAGCTTGTGGATCAGATTCCGCAGCAGGAAGAGGGACGGAAGCGTGCGAGATTCTGCCGGGATAAGGTAGTTCCGGCAATGGAGGCTCTGCGCACACCGGTAGATGAACTGGAAATGCTGGTGGATAAGGAAATGTGGCCGATGCCGTCCTACGGGGACCTGATATTCGAAGTATAGGGATGTGCCGGGCACAGTTCAGGCGGATCAGATGTGAGGTATAATAATGGAAGAATTGCGTTTTCTGGAAGAACAGCAGGTATCTCCTGCGCTGATCAAAAAGGTGGAGGATTTCCGGAGAGAATATGATGTGCCGTCTGAGGCGGCACATCGCATTGTCAGGCCCTCCATGCCGTTTTACGGAAAAGAGGTCCTGGAAATGGCCATTGCAGGAATTCTTCAGGGAGAAAACCTGCTGCTTACCGGATCCAAGGCCACCGGAAAAAATGTTCTGGCAGAGAATCTGGCCTATATTTTTCACCGGCCGGTTTACAATGTATCCTTTCATGTCAACACAGACAGCGGGGATCTGATCGGCACGGATACTTTTGTGAATAATCAGGTGACGCTCAGGAAGGGAAGCATTTATCAATGTGCCCAGTACGGCGGATTCGGTGTGCTGGATGAGATCAATATGGCAAAAAACGATGCGGTGTCGGTACTGCATGCGACGCTGGACTACCGCCGTTCCATTGATGTGCCAGGATATGACAAGATCGATCTGCATCCGGCAGCCCGTTTCATCGGAACCATGAACTATGGATATGCCGGAACAAGAGAACTGAATGAGGCACTGGTATCCAGATTTCTGGTTATTGATATGCCGGCGCAGACCAGGGAATCTCTGGAATTTATTTTTGCCCGGATGTTTCCCGGGGCAAAGGACACGGCGGTGGAGCAGTTTATCGGTGTTTTTCTGGATCTGCAGCTGAAGTGTGCCAACGGGGAGATCTCTACGAAATCACTGGATCTTCGCGGATTGCTGGCAGCCATGAAAATCGTGGATGCAGGATTGTCTCCATGGCAGGCAGTACGAATGGGTGTGATCAACAAGACCTTTGATATCTTTGAAAAAGAAATCGTTGAGGATGTGGTCCGCACCAGAATCCCATCCGCATGGACAAGGGAAGATGTGTATGAATGAATATAGCGATGTACAGCTGGAAAATTATGAGATGGATCTGGAAAACCGGATCCGAAACCTGTTGTGGACGGTAAGCGGCGATTACGGACTGGATATAAAACCGGACGTGTCGCTGTTTCTTCGTTCCAGGGCCATCGCTCTTTATGACGGGATCAAACAGGGGGCCTTTGCCAGGTTCTTTGACAGGAATCAGATGGGCCTATATATGGTAAAAAAAATATTTCTTCAGGCGGATGAGAAAAAACTGACATCCCTTGCGCAGCTTTGTATCGAAGAAGCGACAGGCGAAAAGATCTGTACAGAAAGACCCGGCATTCGGGAAATGCAGAGGCAGGCTTTTGAGGATATTCTGGATCAGGAGTTTGAGCAGATCCCCTCTGCAAGCGAGATTCTTCCCCGACTGAAAAATGCCGTGTTAAGAGACTGGCTCAGCGGGGGAAATCATCCGGTGGAAGAACGGCTGGACAGGATCCGGAGAATGGTATATGAGGCCAGGAACGCGAAAGATACCATGGAGCTGATCCGACTGGTGGACCGGCTGTATAATACGGTGATCGATCCGGATTTTGAGAGCCGGGTGGGAAATCTGGACCGGGTCATGAAGGTTTCGATGGAGGAACTGACAGAATACGACTGGGAGGATTATCTCTCAGAAGAGCTGTATGAAGAAGCTCTGGAGAGCTATGTGGAACAGCTGGCAAACCGCATGACAGAGCTGGAGGATGCTTCGGTGACAAAAGAGCTGGAGGAAAAGCGTAAGGCGAAGCAGAAAATCACGGTCCTTCCGCCGGAGGCTCTGGAAAAGGCACACACCTATGTGGAACTGAACTTCGGAAAATCCTATCTGCCAGAGGGAGAAGAAAAAAAGCTGAATTATCTGATGTGCCGCGGAATCCATGCAGACTGCAGTCTGTATTTTACAGAAGGGATTCTGAAAAATCCGGTGAAAAAGAATTATCAGCTGGAGTACGCAAAGCGTCTGAGAAACAAAAATATCTGGACCTATCACGACAAAAACCGCATTGCCAGACAGAACATCACGACATTGACTCAGATGCTGAAAAAAGCGCTGGTTGCACGAAGTGATACACAGGAAATTCTTTCGGATCGCGGGATGATCGTTCCGTCCAGAGTCTGGAGGGTCGGGAGGAGTCATGAGGCAAAAATATTTCGCCGGGAGCTGAAAGGGAATTCCCAGGATTTTGTGGTAGATGTTCTGATCGATGCCAGCGGTTCCCAGATGAGCCGCCAGGGAGAAGTGGCTCTTCAGGCATATATGATCAGTGAATCTCTCAGCAACGTGGAGATTCCCCACCGTGTCATGAGCTACTGTACCTTCTGGGATTACACCATACTGCATCGTATGCGGGAATACGATGATCCCAGAAGTGCCAACGAGGATATTTTCAACTATGTGACATCCTCCAACAACCGTGACGGCCTTGCCATCAAGGCTGCCGGCTATGGTC
Source organism: Blautia sp. (assembly GCA_022769545.1). Lineage (GTDB taxonomy): Bacteria > Bacillota > Clostridia > Lachnospirales > Lachnospiraceae > Blautia_A. The sequence goes on from JALEJS010000019.1 coordinate 35,103, forward strand.
TTCTGCAGCGGGAGGAAGAAAACAGAATTCTGATCATTCTCAGTGATGGCCGTCCGTATGATGTGATCGTGAATCGCCCGAATGCGAAAAATCCGCAGCCTTATCAGGGAAAATATGCAGTGGCAGATACCGCGGCAGAGGTGCGTGCGCTGAGAAATCAGGGTGTGCATGTGCTGGGCGTATTTGCCGGGGAAGAAAAGGATCTGTCGGCAGAGAAGAAAATATTCGGGAAAGATTTTGCCTATATTAAAAATATTTCCGGGTTTTCCAAAATTGTGGGGCGCTATCTGATGAAACAGCTGGAAACAGATACGTGACACTTTGTCTGTTTAAAATGGTATTGTGATAATATGTTAAAATATTCTAAAAATATGATATTTTTCCTGACACTATATATGCATTTTCTACAAAAGAGGTCTTGCGAAGCAGGACTTCTTTCTGTATAATAGTGGAGTTAACAAAATACAAAAAAGAGGAGAGGATGTTAATGAACGAGAACAAAGAGTTCAGGCCGTATATTCCGGCGGAAAAAATAACTCCGGAGTTTACGGTAACTTCTGTGATCATGGGTATCATCCTGGCGGTTGTCTTTGGTGCGGCAAATGCATATCTTGGACTTCGCGTGGGTATGACGGTATCCGCCTCCATTCCTGCGGCGGTTATTTCCATGGGTGTTATCCGTGTGATTATGAAAAAGAATTCCATTCTGGAGAGCAATATGGTTCAGACCATCGGCTCTGCCGGAGAATCTCTGGCCGCAGGTGCCATTTTTACGATGCCGGCACTGTTTCTGTGGGCGGAGGAAGGACTTTGCGAAATGCCAAGTCTTGTTGAGATTACACTGATCGCACTTTGCGGCGGTGTTCTGGGTGTGCTTTTTATGGTTCCCCTTCGGAATGCGCTGATCGTAAAAGAGCATGCCACACTGCTCTATCCGGAAGGAACCGCCTGTGCGGATGTGCTTCTGGCAGGAGAAGAAGGCGGCTCTGATGCATCTACGGTATTTGCCGGCATGGGATTTGCAGCTGCGTTTAAATTTATTGTGGATGGAATCAAGGTGATTCCTGCAGATGTTGCGGCAGCATTCCGCTCATTTAAAGGAGAAATCGGTATGGAAGTATATCCGGCGCTGCTTGGCGTAGGATATATCGTGGGTCCGAGAATTTCTTCCTACATGTTTGTCGGATCCCTGTTCGGCTGGATGGTGATCATTCCTCTGATCTGTCTGTTCGGACCGGATATATCCATGTACCCGGCAGAGGCCGGTGTTACCGTGGCACAGCTTTTTGAGGCAGGCGGAGCGGCCAAAATCTGGTCTACGTATGTGAAATATATCGGCGCCGGAGCCATTGCCACAGGCGGAATCATATCCCTGATCAAATCGCTGCCGCTGATCATTACCACCTTCCGTGACTCCATGAAGAGTATGAAGGGCGGAAAAAACACAAGCACAGCCAGAACGGCACAGGATCTTCCCATGAATGTCATATTCATCGGCATTGCAGCGATGATCGTTATCATCTGGCTGGTTCCGGCAATCCCGGTAAATTTTCTGGGTGCGGCAATCATCGTGGTATTCGGCTTCTTCTTTGCGACAGTATCCTCCCGTATGGTAGGAATGATCGGAAGCTCCAACAACCCCGTTTCCGGTATGGCGATTGCCACACTGCTGATTGCGACCTTTGCGATCAAAGCTTCCGGCGATACCGGCATTACCGGTATGACAGGGGCGATTGCCATCGGTTCCGTAATCTGTATTGTGGCAGCCATTGCCGGTGATACTTCACAGGACCTGAAGACCGGTTATCTGCTTGGGGCGACACCGAAAAAGCAGCAGATCGGCGAGCTGATCGGTATTATTGCATCCGGACTTGCCATCGGCGGTGTTCTTTATCTTCTGAATGCTGCATGGGGATATGGTACTGCAGAGGTACCGGCACCGCAGGCCGGTCTGATGAAGATGATTGTCGAGGGAATCATGGGCGGAAAGCTTCCCTGGACACTGGTCTTCGTGGGAGTCTTTCTGGCACTTGGCCTGGAAATCCTCCGTGTTCCGGTGATGCCGTTTGCCATTGGTCTTTATCTGCCGATTTATCTGAACGCAACCATCATGATCGGTGGTGTGGTACGTGGTCTGATGGATATGCGCAAACGTGTGGATGAGAAGACCAGGGAGCGTCAGAGCACGGACGGCACACTTTTCTGTGCCGGTATGATTGCAGGAGAAGGTCTTGTGGGAATTCTTCTCGCGATTCTGGCTGTTGCAGGTATCAGCATGGATCTTTCGGGCATAATAAACCTTGGAAACATTGGCGGTGTCATTCTGATGGCACTGATGATTCTGTCACTTTTGAAATTCTCTTTATGGAAGAAGAATAAGAACGGATGAGAATGAGAAAGAAAAAGCAGGCACCGGATATCAATTATCTGGATCTGATTCCGGAACGGATGGAGAGCCTCCGGTGGCACAGGGATTTTCGGGAGAGAGTGATTCTGGAAGTGGAAAACACCGGGCTGTTTAACCGGATTGCCCAGAAGGTGTTTGGAAAACCACGCTTTACCAAAGTCCATCTGGATGAGTTCGGCAGTTTCCTCTGGCCGCTGATCGATGGAGAAAAAACAGTGGAGACACTTGCGCAGCTGGTAAAGAATGACTTTGGGGAAAAGGCGGAGCCGCTTTATCCGAGAATTGTAAAATATTTCCAGATGCTGGAAAACTGTCATTTTATTGCTTTTATAAACAGGACAGATCACTGACGAAAACATAAGAACGGGCAGTCTCGGACTGTTCGTTCTTTTGCTCTCACAGACGACAGATGAAAGGAGAGAGGACATGAAACGGAAAAAAACATGGTATACAGATTATCTTCTGATTCTCGCAGGGACACTTCTGATGGCTGTGGCGATCGGTTCTGTTTTTGATATGTCCGGGATGGTAACCGGCGGGTTTTCGGGACTGGCGATTATTATCAAATCATGGACGGGGAAGTTCGTCTTGGGGGGAATCCCTCTGTGGGTAACGAACCTGTTTCTGAATGTTCCTCTGTTTTTGCTGGGGGCGAAGATCGGAGGCTTTGGAATGGTTCGGAAAGCATTGTGGGGCAGTATCTGTCTCACAGTCTGGCTGGCCGTGATTCCGACACATCCACTTGCCGGAGAGGATCTTCTTCTGGCTGCCATATACGGAGGAATTCTGCAGGGAACCGGAATTGGCCTTGTGTTTCTGGGAGGAGGAACAACGGGCGGAACGGATATGATGGCTGCCCTGATTCAGAAATATCTGCGTCATTATTCCGTTGCCCAGATCATGCAGCTGATCGATGGAAGCATTGTTCTGATCGGAATCTGTGTGTTCGGGATCAATAAGGCTCTGTATGCGATCATTGCCGTGTACATGACCACGAAGATCTCAGACGGACTGATCGAAGGTCTGAAGTTTGCCAAGCAGGTGTATATCATTTCGGATTCGGCCCAGGAAATTGCGAAGAGAATCATGGGAGATCTGAACCGGGGTGTGACGGGGATCAAAGCCCGGGGAATGTATTACAACAGGGAAAAGGAAATGCTTTACTGCGTGGTGAATAAAAAGGAGCTTGTGGAGCTGAAGGAACTGGTTTCCGAGATGGATCCGGGGGCATTTATGATCGTATCGGATGCCCGTGAAGTGCATGGAGAAGGTTTTATAGAGAAAAACTAACAAAAAACAGAGAAGAATTTGTAACTTTTTTCGTATTTCCTCTTTTAATCTTGGTGATTTTGTATTAAAATAGGGTGGTAGATGTATTTATTTTTGAAAAAACTATGAAATGTGATAGAATAGATGAGAAGGGATGACGGTCATGATTTCGAATCAGGTTCTGCAGAATACATTAGAAGGGTTAAAAGAAATATCCAGAACGGAATTTTGTGTCATTGACACAGATGGCAAGATGCTGGCATCCACATATGCGGATTTTACGGTACAGGCAGGGGATATACAGGCATTTGTGGAATCTCAGGCAGACAGTCAGGTAATTAAAGGGTATCAGTATTTTAAAGTGTGTGATGATTATCAGCTGGAGTATATTCTGGTTGCTCACGGAGAAGATGAAGATACATATATGGTGGGCAAGCTGGCGGCCTTTCAGCTCCAGAGTCTGATCGTGGCATATAAAGAGCGTTTTGATAAGGACAGCTTTATTAAGAATCTTCTTCTTGATAATCTTCTTCTGGTGGATATTTATAACCGTGCGAAGAAGCTTCATATTGACGCGGACAAACGTCGTGTGGTTATGATCCTTGAGATGAAGCAGGAAAAGGATTACAATTCCGTAGAGAGTGTTCGCAGCCTTTTCAGTGGAAAAAGCAAGGATTTCATCACAGCTGTGGATGAGAAGAGCATTATCATTGTAAAAGAGCTGGAAGATGGTGAGGGCTATCCGGAAATGGAAAAGCTGGCTCATACGATTCTGGATACGCTGGATATCGGCAGGGAAGACGGTACCCATATGGCGTACGGAACCATCGTAAATGAGCTGAAGGAAGTATCCCGTTCCTACAAGGAAGCGCGGATGGCGTTGGATGTGGGAAAGATTTTCTTCGGAGAGAGAGAAGTGATCGCATACAGCTCTCTGGGAATTGGACGTCTGATCTATCAGCTGCCCATTCCTTTGTGCAAGATGTTTATAAAGGAAATTTTTGATAATAAATCACCGGATGATTTCGACGAGGAGACACTGGTGACGATCGACAAATTCTTTGAGAACAGCCTGAATGTCTCGGAGACATCCAGACAGCTTTATATTCACAGAAATACGCTGGTATATCGTCTGGATAAGCTGCAGAAGAGCACCGGACTGGATCTGAGAGTGTTTGAGGATGCGATCACGTTCAAGATTGCGCTGATGGTAGTCCGGTATATGAAATATATGGAGACACTGGAGTATTGACGGGATGTGTCCGCAGAAAAGAAGTTTTTTGAAAATGATATTCTGATATTTTGGGAGTGCCGCAAAATGACGGAGGATTCACAGCTGATGAATCTGTCAGGAGCGGGGCTCCCTTGTTTTTGTCAGCGTCAGATGTCAAAATATTGTGAAATCTCTTGACCGTAAAGTAGATATGTCTTAGAATGTGTGAGAAACACAGGGGTTTTTGTATATTTTTACAGGGAAAAGGTGCTTGCTTTTTACAGGGTAATATATTACAATAATGTTACAAAAAAGTTAAACTTCAGAAAAGATTAAGATAGAGAAAGAATGAGGGGTATAAAATGATCGATCTGGTAAATGTGACCAAATCATATGGGAAGGGACTTCCTGCTGTCGATCGTGCAAATCTGCATGTGGACAAAGGTGAGTTCGTTTTTGTTGTAGGAGCCAGTGGCTCCGGTAAATCCACTCTGATCAAGATGCTGATGAAGGAACTGGATTCCACAGAGGGAGAAATTACGGTCAGCGGTGAGCGTCTGGAAGGAATGAAGCACAGACGTGTCGCAAAATATCGCCGTAAGCTGGGTGTCGTTTTTCAGGATTTCCGGCTTCTGAAGGATCGGAATGTATATGAAAATGTGGCGTTTGCACAGCGTGTGATCGGAAGACCGACCAGGGTCATCCGGAAAAGAGTTCCGGAAGTCCTTCAGGAGGTTGGTCTTGCAGGAAAATACAAATCGCTTCCGGATGAGCTTTCCGGCGGAGAGCAGCAGAGAGTGGCTCTTGCCAGAGCGATTGTAAACCGCCCGGATATCCTTCTGGCAGATGAGCCTACCGGAAATCTGGATCCGAAAACATCGGAGGAGATCATGAAGCTTCTGGATGAAATCAACCAGCGCGGGACGACGGTTCTTGTGGTGACACATAACCGTGAGATCGTCAATTCCATGAAAAAACGTGTGGTAACCATGCACAATGGTGTGATTGTCAGTGATGAGGAGAAAGGAGCGTATCATGAGGCCTAGTACCATCTGGTATATTCTGAAACAGGGATTTAAAAATATCAAAAGGAACTGGATGTTTTCCATGGCATCCATTCTGACGATGTCAGCCTGCATTTTTCTGTTCGGCATTTTTTATTCCATCGTATATAATATCGACTATATCGCGCACAGAGTAGAGACGGAGTTTCCGATAACCGTGTTCTTTACGGAAGGAATATCAGATGAGGAGATTCAGGCGGTAGGAGAACAGATTCAGACACGTCCGGAAGTGGATCATATAGAATTTGAATCTGCAGATGAGGCATGGGAAAGCTTTAAGGAACAGTATTTTCAGGGCTCTGATGCAGCGGACGGTTTCAAGGATGACAATCCGCTGGTAAATTCCGCGAATTATCGGGTATATCTCAATGAGATTGAAAAGCAGTCAGAGCTGGTTGGCTATATTGAAAGTCTGGAAGGTGTCCGCGAGGTGAACCGTTCGGAGGAAGCTGCCAATACACTGGGCTCCATCAACAAACTGGTGTCCTATGTATCCATCGCTGTGATTGTTCTTCTGCTGATCATCTCGGTATTTCTGATCAGCAACACCATATCTGTCGGGATATCGGTACGTAAAGAGGAAATCGGTATCATGAAATATATCGGTGCGACAGACCGTTTCGTGCGCAGCCCCTTTGTTCTGGAGGGAATTCTGATTGGAATGATCGGTGCGGCCATTCCGCTGGCAGCGCTGTATTTTGCCTATAACAGTGCTGTTCAGTATATCCTTACGAAATTTAATGTGCTGGCGATCGGAGGCGTACAGTTTATTCCGGTTTATGAGATGTATGAGACGCTTCTCCCGGTCGGACTGCTTCTGGGAATGGGCATCGGACTTGTAGGAAGCTTCTGGACTACCAGAAAACACCTGAAGGTATAAGGAAAACAAAAAATATTTATAACGCAAAGGCTGTCGGGAATAGACAGCCTTTTTCTGACAAGGCAGAGGATGGAATGAAAAACAGAGAGTTTAAAAAGGGGATGCTGGCAGGCGCGGCGGTCGTTCTGGCAGTGGGAGGCATCGGTTATCGGTGTGTTTCCGCGATACAATACGAGAAGGATTCGGTTCTTTCCGACCGCCACATAGAAAAAATCGAATACCTGGAAAAGCTGATTGATGAGTGGTATCTGGAGGAAAAGGACGAGGAGGCGCTGGCGGAAGGGATGTATGCCGGTCTGATCGCCGGCCTTAAGGATCCTTATTCCAGATACTACACGGCAAAGGAGTATCAGGAAGAGACAACTGTGACCGATGGTGCCTATGTGGGGATCGGTGTTCAGCTGATGAAAGATGAGGACGGGAAAGTCCGGATTATGGAGTGCTATGAGGGCGGACCCGGCCAGAAAGCAGGAATCCGCAAGGGTGATTTTATTACGGCAGTGAACGGCGCTGACATTTCGGAACGATCCGTTGACGAGGTGGCGGATATGATTCGGGAAAGTGCCGACGGAAATGTTGTACTCACCATAGAAAGGGAGCAATCGGACACACTGCTGGATATTCCGGTCACGGTCGAGGATGTGAAGCTGCCTTCTGTGTTCCATGAAATGCTGGAGCAAAAGACCGGATATATTCAGATTACTGAATTCACGGGAGTAACCTACGAGCAATATATGGATGCCTTCGAAGATTTGCAGAATCAGGGTATGGGGCGTCTCATTATTGACCTGCGGGATAATCCGGGGGGACTTTTGAATTCTGTGTGTGATATTCTGGAGGAAATTCTGCCGGAAGGTCTGATTGTATACATGGAGGATAAATACGGGAACCGTGAGGAGCACACCTGTGCGGGAGAAAATCCGCTGGATATTCCTCTGGCTGTGCTGGTGAATGAAGAAAGTGCCAGTGCATCTGAAATATTTGCAGGCGCGGTTCAGGATTACAGTATCGGAACGATCGTAGGAGTCAGGACATATGGCAAGGGTGTGGTTCAGAGCATTCACGAGCTGAATGACGGAAGTGCGGTAAAGCTTACGGTGTCCAAATATTACACACCCAATGGCAACGATATTCATAAGGTTGGAATACAGCCGGATGTGGAGGTGGAGCTGGATCCGGAGCTTGTGGGGCTGGAAGAGTATTCCCGTGAACAGGACAATCAGCTGCAGAAAGCACTGGAGGTTCTGGATATGGAGAATGTGTTTTAGGGTTGCATCGGGGATTTTGTAATGGTATCATATATAAGAAAATGATTTTCATTTACAGGAATATCAGAATGAGAGGAAAGACAGATGAGCAGTTATGTGATTACAACAGATGATAATTCGGATCTTCCGGAAAGTTTTATGGAAGAGCACGGGATAAAATGTGCATATTTCAGCTATTTTATTGACGAAGTGCATTATACGCATGATAATTTCCTTCCGGTGAAGGAATTTTACGATCGGATGAGAAACGGTTCTCTTCCTACGACTGCACAGGTGAATCCGGAGGATATCCGGGAGATGATGGAGCCGATTCTCAAAGAAGGTAAGGATGTTCTTCACATTGCATTTTCTTCCGGACTGAGCGGTGGTTATAACAGTTCACGCATCGCAGCGGAGGAACTCAGAGAAGAATATCCGGACCGGACGATCATTGTCATTGATTCCCTTGCGGCTTCGCTGGGGCAGGGTCTGCTGGTATATTATGCACAGATGAAAAAAGAAGCCGGAGAAGATATTCAGACGGTTGCTGACTGGGTGGAAACACATAAGAATAATCTGGTACATCTTTTTACCGTGGATGATCTGAATCATCTTCACAGAGGAGGAAGAGTGTCAAAAGCCACTGCCATCGTAGGCGGAATGCTGAATATCAAGCCGGTACTGCATGTGGATGATGAGGGCCATCTGATTGCTCTGGGAAAAGTACGCGGACGTAAGAAGTCTCTTCTGGAGCTGGTGAATCTGATGGAGCAGAAGCTGGGAAGCTATGCGCAGAGCTGTGATACCATTTTTGTGAGTCACGGAGACTGTGAAGAGGATGCCCGTTTTGTGGCTCAGAAAGTGGAGGAAAAGTACAAAATCCGCACGGAACTGATCAATTACGTCGGAGCTACGATCGGGGCACATTCCGGCCCGGGAACGGTCGCCCTGTTCTTCCTGGGAGATGAGAGATAATTATTATGCAGGATTGTGGGAGCATGAAATGCGGAACAATCCGTGTGGTATCTTTTGATCCAAACATCATTATAATTTAAAGTTTTCGGGAGGTTATTTCCGAGAGCACTTGTGGAAAACCACCAAAATGTCGACGGTATACCAAAGAAAATTTAGGCAAATACAATAAAAAATTGGCAATGTATTATTGCATACATCACTGTGAATGATATATAATATCCCTAATGAAAATATGGTGCATATTTTTTTCACGGTTTGGCAGGCCATACCGGTCATGCTGCAGGGGGAGATATGTATGAAATTAGTGACAGAAGCCCTGAATACCAAGGTGTATGACGAATTGAAAAAAAGCATTGTAGAGGGGGAATTTCCTCCGGAAATGCAGCTGGTGGAAGCGAAAATCAGTGAAATGTACGGAATCAGCCGTACGCCGCTTCGAGAAGCTTTGCAGAGACTTTGCCAGGAGGGTCTTATCTGCAGGTGCGGCAAGAGTTATGCTGTCCGCAGGTATACGGAGGAGGACCTTCTTGAAATCTGTGAGCTTCAGAAAATGCTGAATATGTTTGCGGTCAGGAAAGTGATCCGGGAAATGTCCGGAAAAGCGTCCGATGCAGAAGCGATGATCGACGAAATATACCACCCGGAGGAGAAAAATTCCTTTGTCTCCACGGATACCTTTCACACCTGTATTGCACAGCTCGTGGGGAATCAGCAGTTTCTCAGAATTTATCAGATGTTCCGCGATCAGATGCGGGCGTTCAGAGCCGGTGTTCCGGAAAATCCGGAACACGAAGAAAAAGCGCAGGCATATTACAGAGAAATCTATCAGGCCATTAAGAACAGAGATGAGAAGCAGTCGGAGGAGATTATGGAAAGGCATGCAAGACTTTACATAGAGGACATTCGATCCGATCTGGCAAAAGCGGAAGCCTCCTGCTGAATAAAATGAATATGGAAAAAGCAGTCCCGTCCCGGGGCTGCTTTTTTGTGTGTAATTATTCGAAAAGTTTTCACAACTTTTTTTAAGTACATTTCAGGCGGGTTGTATATACTTTTATCGATAAATAAATTCCGATACAGGAAAGGAGCTAATTGAGAGATGACAAAGGTTAAAGTACGGGATCAGGATGGCTGGACGACATTGCAGAAAGTTGGATTGATAACTGCATTATCGGCCTCGATGATTTTTGCGGGAGGGCGGATTGCATCGGCAGAGGAAGTCGGGAATGCTGCATTTGAAATGAGTACCGATTACCCGGGCATTACGGCAAAAGCAGGAGATAACATCAGCTTTTCTCTGGATTTTTACGGCGTATCAGGAGATACCTGTGACGCAGCGTTAAGTGTGGTCGATATGCCGGAAGGATGGGAAGGAATATTTAAGGGAAGCTCCAGCAGTCAGATCAGCCGGGTACATATCAATACGGCAGATGGCGCGGTGGCGCAGGATCTGGCTTCCTTTAGTCTGGACATCCCGGAAGATGCACAGGATGGTGTCTATACGGTAGAATTACAGGCAAAAGCAGACAATGGGGACAGTGATGTCCTGGAGCTGGAAATCAATGTAAACGAACAGGATGCGGTAAGCAGCAGCTTTGCGGCGGAGTATCCTTCCCAGCAGGCAGCAGCCGGAACCAGCTTCAGTTTTGATATGACACTGATCAATAACCGGGCAGCCGCACAGTCCTACAGCCTGTCGGCAGAAGCCCCCAGCGGATGGCAGGTATCCTTTGTGCCTTCCGGAGAGAGCAGCCAGGTGGCCAGCATCAATGTGGAAGCAGGCTCCAGCCAGGGTCTGACGGCGACGATTACACCTCCGGATGGACTCAAAGAAGGCGAATATACCATTCCGTGTACGGCGATTTCCGCAGATGAGACACTGTCGGCAGATCTGTCTGTCACGATTACCGGTTCTTATGAGGTGGAGTTGTCCACACCCAGCGGAAATCTGAGCTTTGACGCCTATGCGAATGATGAAAAGACGATCACCCTGAGCGTGACAAATAACGGAAATGTAGATCTGCAGAATCTGAATCTTACTTCATCGGCCCCCACAGGCTGGGAGGTAACCTTCGATGAGTCTACCATCGATCTGCTGGAGGCAGGCAGTACGAAGGAGGTTTCGGCTCATGTGACACCAGGAGAGGATGTTATGACCGGTGATTATGTGACGACCATTACGGTCAGCACAGAAGAGACGTCTGACAGTGCAGAATTCCGTGTATCTGTGAAAACAAGAACAAGCTGGGGAATGATTGCAGTGGGAATCATTCTCATTCTGGTAATCTTTCTTGCACGCATTTTTAAAAAGTATGGAAGAAGGTAGCATATGGGACAAAACAATCGTACGGTAATTCGGACAAAGAATCTTACGAAGCTCTACGGTGAAAAAGCGGCTGTAAACAATCTGAATCTGGAAATCCGAAAAGGCGAGATATTTGGGCTGCTTGGTCCGAACGGAGCGGGAAAGACCACGACGATCATGATGCTTCTGGGTCTTACGGAACCCACATCCGGACAGGCATTCATCAATGATGTGGACTGTACCAGAAATGCCATTGACATCAAGCGGATCGTGGGTTATCTGCCGGATAATCCAGGCTTTTATACGGATATGACGGGACGGCAGAATCTGCGTTATACGGCTGCCATGAATGGCATGCAGGGGGAAGAGACCGAGAAAAAGATCTCAGATCTTCTGGAAAGAGTCGGGATGACAGAGGCTGCGGACAAAAAGACCGGAACATACTCCAAGGGTATGAGGCAGCGTCTCGGTATTGCAGATGTTCTGATCAAGGATCCTCAGATCATCATCATGGATGAACCCACGCTGGGACTTGATCCGGAGGGAATGCGGGAACTGCTGGAGCTGATGAGACAGCTTTCCAGCGAAGACGGAAGGACCCTGATGATATCTTCGCATCAGCTGTATCAGGTACAGCAGATCTGTGACAGAGTGGGGATTTTTGTAGAAGGACAGCTGGTTGCGTGCGGAAAAATTGAAGATCTGGGCAATCAGGTACAGCAGGAAAATCATTATTCCATGGAATTGCAGGTAGAGCCGTGTGATGACCGCCTGCTTGGAGCAATCGCCGGACAGGATGGCGTGCAGTCCATTGAAAAAGAAGGAAATATGTTTATCGTTCAGTCTACGAAGGATATGAGAAAAGCACTGTCTGCTTTTCTGGGAAAAGGAAACTATACGATTCTTCATTTGCATCAGAGGGGAGGTGATCTGGATGAAATCTATCGATTGTATTTTGAAAAGGCAGGACAAAATGATGAAGACAATCAGAAAAAACGCAGACGGAGAGAAAACTGGCGTATCGCACACAGAAAATAGGAACGGTTTGTGGGCACTGTATCACAAAGAGCTTGCAGATCACCTGTGCAGCAAACGTTTTGTAATCATTCTCCTCCTGATTTATGCAACCAGCTTTGCCAGTCTGTACGGTGCGTTAACAGGCCTTTCCACTTCTTCCGACAGCAGTACCACGTTTCTGTTCCTGAAGCTGTATACAACCAGCGGAAATTCCATTCCGTCCTTCAGCACCTTTATTGCGCTGCTGGGACCGTTTGTAGGTCTGACACTGGGATTTGATGCCATTAACAGTGAGCGCAGCAACGGAACACTGAACCGTCTGGTGGCTCAGCCGATTTACAGAGATTCTGTGATTGTCGGAAAATTTCTTGCCGGAGCGACCATGATCGCGATTATGGTATTTTCCATGGGAATTGCGATCGGAAGCATCGGGGTACTGGTCACAGGGCTGGTTCCGGAAGTGGAGGAAGTATTCCGGATTCTGGTATTCCTTTTGTTTACCTGCGTCTATATTGCATTCTGGCTGGGATTGTCTATTCTCTTTTCCGTCCTGTGCAAACATTCGGCCACCTCTGCGATGGCTGTCATCGCAATCTGGATCTTTTTTACGATTTTTATGAGTCTGGTCGCAAATATCATTGCAAATGTGGCATATCCGATCGATACACAATGGGATGCCCTGATGAATTCTTATAATAATTATTCACTGGAGCTGAATCTGAACCGGATTTCGCCGTATTATCTGTACAGCGAGGCGGTATCCACAATTATGAATCCTGCTGTGAGATCGGTAAATGTGGTAACCGTACAGCAGCTGGAGGGCGCAATTTCAGGATATCTTTCCTTTGGACAGAGTCTTCTGCTTGTATGGCCGCATCTGGTGGGATTGCTGGCACTGATGCTGATATCCTTTGCAGGATCCTATGTAGGATTTATGAGACAGGAAATCCGATCCTGAGTCAAGTGCCGGGGAGCCGGTTGGCTCTTCGGTACAATCAAACTTTTATCTTTCTGCTCTTCATTCAGTCAATCAGCATTCCGGCCATGGCTTCTGTGTAAAACTGACAGAGAAACAGCTTGTAATCAGCATTCAGGTGTACATTGCATTCGGATTCGGCGCGGCTGATGACCATGGAGGTCACATCGTAAAAGTCATTGCAGAAAAAGCGTTTCATTTTATCCCGCCCGATGGAATCATAGGCACAGTTCAGCATATATTCATTTTTTTCAATATAGTGTATCTTGCAGGAGAAGGTGTCAGCACCTACGATCTGATGAATACAGTAACGGCTGATATGATGAAGGTGAATCTGCTTGCTATAGCAGCGGTATTTATTGTGCTGCTGCTGACGATGAGATCTGTCGCACTGCCGGTGATTCTTGTGCTTACCATAGAGACAGCCATATGGATCAATCTGTCAGTCCCGTATCTTTTGGATAAACCGTTGTTTTATATTGCGTATCTGATCATCAGCTCCATACAGCTGGGATATCTTCTGGGAAGGTGTTCACCGGAACTTCTGGATGGAATACAGAAACTGGCAGATGGTTCGGAGGAACTGGCAGACGGTGCAAAGGAACTGAAGGATGGAGCGGAAGAGCTTCGTGATGGAATGGAAGAACTGAATGAGGATGGAATCCAGAAGCTTGTCAGATGTTTCAATGAGGATATCGAAAAGCTGATTGACCGCATGCGGGCTGTGCAGGATGCAGGAGCGGAATAGGAATCCTTCGCCGGTATTTCCGATGAGATGAACGGCAATGTAAAATTGATTATTAAGACGGATGCACTGACAAAAGAATAAAGCATCAGAAATGGATTCTGCCGTATCCGGGAACCGGATGCGGAAAAAAAGACCGGCCGGTCTGCAAAAAACTGCAGTCCGGCCGGTCTTGAATACTCTGAAAATGTCAGCTCCTGGATTTGATAAATCGTTTCATGGCCTCGAAGCTTTCATTGCTGATATGATGTTCCATCCGGCATGCATCCGAGATGGCTGTTTTTTCCGGAACCCCCAGAGAAATCAGCCAGCCTGAGATAAATGTATGACGCTCATAAATGGAAGAAGCGATCTCGCGTCCTTTTTCCGTCAGGGTGATAAAACCGGCTTTTGACACCAGAATACATTCATTTTCTCTGAGTTTTTTCATTGCCACACTGACACTGGGCTTGGTTACATTCATTTCCTCTGCAATATCGACAGAGCGTACTACGGGCAGACGCTGGCTTAATATCAGTATTGTTTCCAGATAATTTTCCGATGATTCGTTATCGTGCATAAAAACCTCCCTGTAGAGTCCTTTGCTTTTGAAGGCTTTCAAGGTAATTCGTCCACGATCGTGGCCTCAGACCTTTTGACCCTGGTATCATAATATATGATTTTCAGCAAAAAAACAAGCAGAAGAAATTGTTGAGAAAAATTATCAATATCGGTTATTGACATGGAATATAAGTAAGAATATACTAACTAATGTAATAAATAAGAAACTGCAATAACATTTTATTAAGAAGGAGAGCGGGTGTGGAATGATGCCTCTATCTATGGCGGAAACAGGTCGGATGAATCAGATCCGGAAAATCGGGGGGAAGGATGAAACCAGACGTTTTCTGGAAAATCTGGGATTTGTGGTTGGAGGATTTGTCACTGTCGTTTCTGAAATGAGCGGCAATCTGATCGTGAATGTGAAAGAATCACGGGTGGCAATCAGCAAAGAAATGGCAAATAAAATCATGGTTTGAGGAGGAGAACAATGGCAACATTACGGGAGACAAAATGTGGTGAGACGGTGAAAGTAGTAAAAATACGCGGAGAAGGGGCTGTAAAACGCCGTATCATGGACATGGGGATCACGAAAAATACACAGATATATGTCCGAAAGGTTGCGCCTCTCGGTGATCCGGTGGAAATCACGGTGCGGGGATACGAGCTTTCCTTGCGCAAGGCGGATGCAGAGATGATAGAGGTAGAGTAATTTTTTTTGACATAAAGTTAGATGAAACTAAAATATGTTTTATATATAAAATAAGAAGAGAGGAACAATATGAAAGTAAAAATTGCACTTGCGGGGAATCCCAACAGCGGAAAAACCACATTGTTCAATGCACTGACCGGATCCAACCAGTTCGTCGGAAACTGGCCGGGAGTGACGGTTGAAAAAAAAGAAGGAAAAATCAAAGGCTTTACGGCGAAAGGGGAGGAGGCAATTCTGGTGGATCTTCCGGGCATCTATTCGCTGTCCCCCTATACACTGGAAGAGGTGGTTTCCAGGAATTTCCTTCTCGGAGAAAAACCGGATGCAATTATCAATATCATTGACGGAACAAACCTGGAGAGAAATCTGTATCTGACGACACAGCTTACAGAACTTGGAATACCGGTGATCATCGCAGTCAACATGATGGATCTGGTAACAAAGAACGGAGAAGAGCTGAATGTTGAGCGGCTTGCAAAAGATACCGGCTGTAAGGTCGTGGAGATATCTGCACTGAAAGGGGAAGGAATCGATCAGCTGATTCAGCGCGCGGTGTCGATTGCGAAGACTGGAAAAAAGAATTCTCCCGCCCACAGATTTGAAGGCTGTGTGGAGCATGCGATTGCCCATATCGAAGAGGCAATCAGCGGAAAAGTGGATCCGAGTATGGAACGCTGGTATGCAGTAAAGCTTTTTGAACGTGATGCAAAGGTGCAGGAGAGTCTGCAGCTGGATCCTTCCCTGCTGGCTCATATCGAAGAAGACATCGTGAGCTGTGAAAAGGAAATGGACGATGATGCAGAGAGTATCATCACAGGAGAACGTTATAATTATATCGGAAGCATCATTGAAGACTGTTACAAAAAGCGTGTAAAAAAACAACTGTCCACATCGGATAAAATAGACCGTATTGTGACAAACCGTTTTCTGGCACTGCCGATTTTTGCTGCAGTGATGTTCATTGTGTATTATGTATCTGTTACAACCGTGGGATCGGTTCTGACAGACTGGACAAACGATACGTTGTTTGGGGAATGGATCATTCCGGGCGCACAGAGCGCACTGGAATCCATCGGCTGTGCTTCCTGGCTGACCGGTCTCCTCGTGGATGGTATCATCAGCGGTGTCGGCGCTGTTCTCGGATTTGTTCCGCAGATGCTGGTGCTGTTCATTTTTCTTGCATTTCTGGAGGGCTGCGGCTACATGGCGCGTATTGCGTTTATCATGGACCGTATTTTCCGTAAATTCGGCCTGTCCGGAAAATCCTTCATTCCCATGCTGATCGGTACCGGCTGCGGTGTTCCGGGTGTTATGGCATCCAGAACCATTGAAAATGATCGCGACCGGAAAATGACGATCATGACAACAACTTTTATTCCATGTGGTGCGAAGCTGCCGATCATTGCGCTGATCGCAGGTGCGCTGTTTGACGGCGCTGCATGGGTGGCTCCCAGTGCATATTTCGTAGGCATTGCAGCAATTATCTGTTCCGGCATCATCTTAAAGAAAACAAAGATGTTTGCAGGAGATCCGGCACCCTTTGTCATGGAACTCCCGGCATATCATCTGCCCACGGTGGGAAATGTTCTCCGCAGCATGTGGGAACGCGGCTGGTCCTTTATCAAAAAGGCAGGAACGATCATTCTGCTGTCCACCATCTTTGTATGGTTTGCACAGGGCTTTGGATTCGAAAACGGAAGCTTTGGAATGGTGGAGGATATGGAAAACAGTCTGCTGGCAATGATTGGCTCCGCGATTGCATGGATCTTTGCGCCGCTTGGCTGGGGAGACTGGAAAGCAGCTGTGGCAGCGATCACAGGACTTGTTGCAAAAGAAAACGTGGTCGGTACGTTCGGAATCCTGTATGGATTTGGCGAGGTCGCTGAGGACGGAGCTGAAATCTGGGGAACGCTTGCAAACTCCATGACGGCGATATCCGCATATTCCTTCCTGGTGTTTAATCTGCTGTGTGCACCCTGCTTTGCGGCAATGGGAGCCATCAAGAGGGAAATGAATAATATGAAGTGGTTCTGGTTTGCCATCGGGTATCAGACTCTGCTGGCATATGTAGTGTCTCTGTGTGTGTATCAGATCGGCACGCTCGTTACGACAGGTGCGTTTGGACTGGGAACCGTTGGGGCAGCTGTTCTGATCGTCGGATTTCTGTATCTTCTCTTCCGCCCTTACAGAGAAGGCCAGAATCTTACGGTTCCGAAAAGTATTAACGGAAAGATGAATGTATAGAAGGAGATGGAAATGAACACAGACAGTACCGATTCCTGTACAGATGAAAAGAATATGGAATCTGTTCAGTATCTTCGGGAAAATATTGACAAGGAGACCATTATGGAACGGCTCAGAAAGGAGGGATTCCGGGTTACCAGACAGAGAGATATCCTGATCGACATCATACTCGAGGAAGAATGCACCTGCTGTAAGGAAATCTATTGTCTCGCATCCAGGAGGATGAAACGAATCGGTATTGCCACAATCTACCGGACAATCAATGCACTGGAAAAGATTGGGGCATTGAAGCAAAGGAGTTCCTATCAGATTACCGGCCGTGAACAGAAACTGCAGGGAAGTATTCTGGCAGAGCTGGAGGACGGAACGGTGATGGAACTTGGGCCGGAGGCACTGCAGAATGTCCTGGAAAAAGGACTGCAGCAGTGCGGCTATTCCGGAGGACAGCATGTAGTGTCCGTCCGTCAGGGGGATTTGGCACCAATGGGCGAAAACAAGAATCTGCCCTGCGGTTAGAAGAGAAAAACTAACACTTGTGGTAGTTACAGAATCTGAAAAATAATTATAATGAACAGTAGAGAGATACCATACATTGATCTCAGCCGGAGATTTGACTCCTGCTGAGATGAATTTGTTATTGCTCACCACTTGCTTAAGTGGAAATCTTCTTTGACTGAGATAATATAACCTACAGGAAACAGGAGGAACGAGTATGAAAAAACGATTATGGATACCCATCATTCTGCTGCTCATAATACTATGCGTGCCGGTCATGGCAGAGGAGGAAGCCGTGTGGACCTTTGACATAGACAATGATTCTCTGGACGGCTATTCCGGTGCCGGAGGAGATGTTGTGGTGCCGGATACAATTCAGGGATGCCCGGTAACGGTCATCGGATCCAATGCCTTCAGCAGCTCTGATACCATCACATCGCTGACGTTTCCGGAATCGGTGAGACAGCTGGAAGGTTCCGTGGGAGGATGGTGTTCTTCGCTTACCGGCATTTCTCTTCCCCGGAGTCTTCAGGTAATCGGGGATGGCTGTTTTTCCAGCAATGAGGCACTGGAACAGGTTACCATCCCGTCACAGGTCTGTTACATTGGTTCCACCGCTTTTTATTTCTGCCCGAATCTGAAATCGGTCACATTTGAAGGGGAATGTCCCAGAATAGGACAGTGGGCATTTACAGAGATTTCAGCAGATGCAGTGATTTATGTGCCGGATGATCAGGTGGAAGCCTATAAGAGTGCTCTGGAAAGCGCAGGGTGTACAGCAGCGATTCAGCCAGGCGGACAGAATTCGGCAGCCAGAGAACGGATTTCAGATCTGGAAAATCTGGAGTTTGATGCGGCAGCCGGAACGATTACCGGGTATACCGGATATAGTACAAGGCTGGATATTCCGGAAGAAATCGACGGGGTACCGGTAACGTCCATCGGAGACCATGCATTTCAGGGAAATCGCTTTCTATGCTACCTGACACTGCCGGAAGGCCTGATGTCCATTGGAAACGAAACGTTCATGGATGCGACAACCTTGCTGCATGTGGAATTTCCGTCTACTCTGAAGAACATTGCCGACCGGGCATTTTGCCGTTCTTATCGGGGAGCAGACCTGAAATTGCCGGAAGATCTGGAGTCTGTCGGAACAGAAGCCTTTGTGTATGCGGCCATGCGTGGTGCGCTGGAATTGCCGGAAGGCCTGAAAACCATCGGGAACCGTGCTTTTTATCAGTGCCCATGGCTGGAGGCGGTTTATGTGCCGTCCACTGTGGAAAAAATCGGAAGTCTTGCCTTTGCAGATTCCGGCGGACTGACTTATCTGGCGTTTGATTTTTATGAAATGATTGATCTTGTTCCGGATGCCTTTTCCGGGTGTCCGGTGGCGGATCTGGATCTTCCGTGGGACAGCAGTTTTGAAAATCAGGAAGCCTTTAAACAGGTGATGGCAGAACAGTGTCCCGACTGCACGGTGTGGATCAACAATCCGGACACCGGCGGAGTGGCGGAATTTCCGGACAACTCGGATCCCGGATTTTCTTTTTCCGGGAATGTGTGGACGTCTTACAATGGAGATACGCCGGATCTGACGATCTGGTCATATTATGATGATTGCGAAGTAACTACTCTTGGAGACGGGCTGTTCAAAGGCTGTCAGACCATACGCAGCTTTTATCCGCATCACTGCGGCTGGTTTACAACAATCGGAAACGAAGCCTTTGCCGACAGCACAGTGGAATATGTGGAATTGTTTGGTTCCATAACGACCATCGGAGAGGGTGCGTTCCGAAACTGTGTAAATCTAAGGGAACTGACGATTCCTGCTTCGGTTACATCGATTGGAGCAGGTGCGTTCCGAGACTGCGCAAATCTGAAGGAACTGACGATTCCTGCTTCCGTCACATCGATTGGAGATGGCGCATTTGAGGGGTGTCAGGGACTGGAAAAGGTAACGATTCTGTGTGATGCGGCACTGCTGGGTGACGGTGCCTTTTCGGGATGCTCCGATCTGACGGAGGTTACAGTGGCACGTGGGGCGATTCCAGCGAACTGCTTCGCAGACAGTGCTGTGACCAGCCTGACACTCGGAGAAGAAGTCACAGCAGCAGGGGATCGTGCATTTGCCGGAACCGGAATCTGTGAACTTGTAATTCCGGAAAATATGGAACCAAATGGAGTGGCTTTCGAAGGTCTTTCCACGGATGGCTTCCGAATGAGTGATGCTGCTTCGGATGAACAGCTTGCGGCTTGGAACGAAGCACTTGGGACACCCTGGTATTGTCCGATGGTACGGAAAAGCGAAAAGAGCAGCTTTGAGAAAATGCCGTTTGTACCGTCTCCGGAAGAAGATTTTGAATTTGACGAAGCGACAGGAACGATTACCTGGTATACAGGAGACGATGTGGATGTGGTGATTCCGCGTTCCATCGGTGGAGTGGATGTAAAGATCATCGGCATGAATGCATTTGACCGTGCTGCGGACTATACAGATACCGAAATGGAAACGAATCAGACAGAATGGCTGCATTTGCGTTCCGTGGTGATTCCGGAAACAGTGACAGCAATTGAGGATGGCGCATTCGAATACTGTCAGCAGCTGGAGACACTCATATGCTATGGCCCGCTGGAAACCAGTGGAAGAGGAACCTTCATGTTCTGCCGTTCACTGAAGGATGTAGTTTTTGTAAACGGCCTGAAGATGATGGATAATTACCTCTATCTTGGATGTAACTCCCTGAAAAATGTATGGTATAAGGGAAAGATGGATTATGTGGGAGAAGATACGTTCAGGGGATGCGGTGTGGAATCTCTTGTGATCGATGCAAAAGAAATCTATGGCACGGCGTTCAGAGAGTGTACAGAGCTGAAAGAGATTCATTTGCGCAGTGGTGTGGAATCTCTCTGCAAAGGTGCATTTATGGGATGTACTTCTCTTGATGCTCTCTGCTTTGAATTTACGACTCCGGATGTCCTGGATGACGGGGATGTATATTCCGGAGACTGTGGTCCGGATGCGAGAATCATTCTCCCCGCCTCAGCTACGGATGAGGAAGCAGCGCAGTTTTATAATACCTTCAAAAAAGGAAATCTGGGACCGATTGCGGACGAGAGCCATGTGGTTCGCGAAGACTGTACGGCATCGGATCCGGAACAGCCGGATATAACGGGATTGATGACCTCCTATGACGTGATTTTCGACAGCAGCATGGAGGATAACATGGAGGACAGCACAGACAGCACAGAGGAAGAAACAGAAGAGGATTTACAGGCTGTCCCACAAGACAGTGCAAAGATGGCAGAATCGGATGAACAGGAAAAAGCGACGGTTGACCGAAGCAGCTTCCTCGAGCAGAAGTATATCTGTAAATCAGCGGAAGTAAGTGGCTGCACAGTGGATGCTTCTGCACTCGGGGCGGAATATTCTGTGATTTTCCATGAGAGCGGAATGACAGATTTCGTGCTGGCAGGCACGACGGTATCTCAGCTTGGATGGACACAGGAAAAAGTTCAGACAGAGACAGGGGAAGCAGATGCATTTTCCATTGTATATTTCGATGGTACCACATTGAATTTTGTGATAACCGAGACGGGACTGGATCTGGATTTTTATGGTTCCATGCTGATGCATTTTGAACCGGAAATATAATTGAATTCTTCAGCCGGAGATAGTTCTCCGGCTGAATTTTCTTTGACAGAAAAGGAATTATCGATTCCCGACTCTATAGCTGTCTGCGTAACAGTGCATTCGGCAGAAAGCGGTAAAATCCCTTGCCAGGATTAGTCGATACTGAATTAAAAACTGAATGGGAGTGGCCTGAAACACAATGTGAAAGCAGAGAAAAAAGGCTCTTTTGAAAAACTGGCGATATTATATTTTAAAATAGTGATACTCAGCAAGAAATGCTTTACTCGCTGCAATATTATGATATAAAATGTGAAATAAGGTATCATGTATTCAATATCATGGTTTAGCCATTACATCCAAAGGAGAAAAATGAAATGAACTTGAAAAAAACAATTCCAGACAGTCGTTATGAAGAAGTGGAAAACGGAATCCGGGCCTATGCGACACCAAACACGGATTATTTTGTGAATCCGGAGACAAACGAAGTGACTGCGAACGCACCCTTTTTCTATAAGGAAGTATCAGGAGATTTTGTGCTTAGGGCGAAAGTGTCGCTTGATTTTGAGTCTACCTATGATGCTTGTGTTTTGCTTGCGTTAGACAATGAAAGATTGTGGGCAAAGGCGTGCTTTGAAATGTCTGACTACGGTGTTCCGTTCATTGTATCAGTCATGACAAATGGCTGTTCTGACGATGCAAATTGTATCAGTGTTGATGGCACAGAAGCATGGCTGCAGTTATCGAGGAAAGGAAATGTGTTTGCAGTACATTATTCTTTGGACGGTAAACAGTTTAGAATGGCCAGACTTACATATCTGCCAATGAGCAGCACAATAAAAGTTGGATTTGAAGCACAATCTCCTGTGGGAAGCGGAGGGGTGCGAAATTTCAGCGATATTGATTTCAGAAATATAACATTAAACGATATTCGTAATGGTAATGAGTGATAGACAGAAGTCGATGCCTGTGGCAGTGATTCCATGCAAGTTATGGAATCGCTGCCAGGTCTCACGTGTGTCCGACTTGAATGATATTGCAAATGCTGCGGAGGTTTGAAGTCTGTGAATAAATGTATGGATGGTATAAAAAAGGTCATTTTATTTGTGTGTTTGCTGTCCGTTATCTGGATCATGCACGGGACATTGCTTAATATTTCCGGCTTCAGTCTTGGAACAAGTGATAATACCTCATTTATTGCTTTTTTAGGTATTTTTATTGCGGCGCAGCTTATCCTGCTGCTGATTGCTGCATTTCGCGTGATCGACAGGATTCGTGAAGAAAAGCAGCGTTGGATAACGATGGCTCTCTTTGGCGGAATGGTGTTGATATTTATTTTGCTGCTTTCACAGCTGCATCCCCGTCCAACCGAGGACAGCTTTGACGATCTGGATACCGCGATGTATATTCTTGACAATGGTGCGGTTACAAAAGATCCGATACATAATTGTATTAAGTATTTCAAAAACAATCATACTCTGGTCTTACTGTTTACGATCATCTTCCGTTTGTTTGAGTTTCTGGGTCTTGAAAAAGACGTCCTGTTTCCTTTGTATGTACTGAATGTGGCTGCGGTTTTGATGGCAGCATGGCTGGCCTGGAGAATCGTTAAGATAACCTGCGGAATCACTTCTGCCAATAAAGCGCTTCTGTTATGTGTTCTGAATCCCATTTATTACGGCATTATATTCTGGATATATTCTCTTCTGTACAGCATTCCGATCATGCTTGGAATCATATATATCGGGATTCTGTTGTATCGCAGCCGCAAAATCGGTAAAGCCATTTTATATGGGGGCTTACTTGGACTATTGACTGTATTAGGTTATGCGATTCGGCCTACTTCATTCTTTCCGATGATTGCGGGATTGATTCTAATGCCATATATGTTGAAAACATTATCTCGCTTCAAAAAAGTGCTGCTGATGGGTGGTGTTGGTTTCATATTGGCTGCAGGTATTTCCGGTATTGTGATCCATACAGCTGAAAATACGTATTTTTCTGAAGTAAAAGAGTCAAACTATCCCATTTGGTATTGGCTCAGTATGGGATCGCATGGAAACGGCGATCTCAGCACAAACGATGAAGACTGGGAGCTGGCAAAATACACAGAAGGCTACGCAGAAAGAAGCGCAGTCTTAAAACAAAGGACAATTGATAATTACAAAAAACTGGGTATAACAGGAGTGATAAAACTCTGGCTTGCAAAAACGCAGACAACATGGTCAGATGGATACAGCTCACAGAATAGCAGAATGAATTATGGAGAGATAGACAGCATACTGTATGAACTGATTGCGGGCGAGAAAAACCTGCCATATCAGTTATATTCGCAGGCGTACAGATTGGTTTTGGAATTGGGATTCGTGCTATTCTGCATTTCTCATTTGTCCGGCAGGAGAATGAAAAATATCCATTTTATTCTCCTGATAACATTTTTGGGCGGACTGTTTTTCCATATGCTGTGGGAGGCAAAGGATATATATTCCGCACAGTTCCTCCATATTATGATCATTCTGGCTTCGGAAGGAATCGAAGAAAAATTGGAACCCGGGTCACGGCGCACAGAAGATCGGAAGAATGGCAGGCATTTTCTGATTCCGGTTTATATCTCGGTTACTCTCTTTGCAGCTGTGATCTGGGTTATGCTTTTTCAGACCGAGCTTACATTTGAATATTCCAGAATTCATACCATGACCAATAACAGGGTGAATACTGCACTTTATTTGGCAGAATCGATATCTCAGGATTTTTATGTGTCTGCTCCCTTCAACAAACTTGTTTTTATGGCAAAGGCAGACCCGGATGCAGAAGTGTATTCGGAGTATTCGGTAAAGCTTTACGATTCCGGGGGAACGCTGCTCTTGGATGAAGTTGTAAAGGAAGATCAGATAAAGAGCAAGCGGATATCCATTGAGGTTAAAAAGATTCATACAGATTCCCATTACCGGTTATACATCGATAAGCTGGATCCGGATAAGGGGGATATTCTGTTCTACACAAAGAGTCCCTATTATTTTGATTCTTATAACGGATCTCTTTCGGTAAATGGCAGCGAAAATTATACCAGTGATCTGAATATGGATGTGCTCTATAAAGTCACGCGGAGATATTTTTCAGAATCAACGACTGCTGCCTGGGTTATCGTGTATTTAGGATTGTCTGGATTCATTATTTTGGGATACGTACTTGGGGTGCCACTTGGGGTGCCAGGTAAACGTGTTAATGGTACCTGGCACCATGGCTTGGCACCATGGCACCAATGGGCACAAAAGAAAATGGGGAAAAAAGATAAAAGAGGAACAGAAAGTGAATAAGATTGGAGTAATTACGGTATCTGCAATCGTTCTTTCACTCGGTATTTCCGCGAGTATATCAGCCAATGGACTGGAGGACTTTAATGATTATGTATCCGATCCTGCCGTGAAAGCTGAGTACGATTCTCTCTGGAATACGTCAGATGATGTGATCGGAAGCATTCAGATCCTTTCTGCGGAGGAATCGGATACGGGGGGAAGCATTGCGGATATTCCGGAGTGTGTATCATGTGAAGAAATTGAGATAAAGCCCTCTTTTTGTTCGTTTGAAAAAAGAGAACAAATGCAGTCTGTAATATATCGATTTGAAACAGAACTGACCAATCATTCGGAACAGGAAATTATGGAGATAAGGTATCAGTTCCGTTTCCTTGATGAAACAGGTGCAGAAGTGTTTTCCGGACGGGGAGTGTATAATGGACAGGATACACCGGTTAAGCCGGGGGAAACAGTGATTTCGGAACAATCCGGAAGAATAAAACTCGAGAAGGAACCGGCTTCCTGGGAATTTCAGGTTCTGGAAGCATATCCATCGGAAGAAATTCCGCCAATCCATCTTCCGCAGGAAGGAGAACTTCTGACAGAGGCACTTTCAGATGTTCATTTTGAGAACATAACCGAAGCGTATCCGGTGAAAATCGAAGTCTGGATCGATCATATGGGAGACCTGAGTGAAGCAACCATCACGGATGAGGAAACTATCAGAAAAGTGACAGATACATTTTCGAAAATCAGGATAGGAAAACAGACCTTTGAAGTAGTAACGGATAATTATAATGGCATCCGATTCTGCTTTGCGGACGGAACAGAATCTGTCATCAGCCTGAATCTGAAAAATCTGGAATATTCTGTCTATCATGGGTATCAGTACCATGAATTAGAGAATTTTGAAGCGTTCTGGCAGCTGATGAATGAACTTACCCGTTGAAAAATGAGAAGAATTACTTTACAGCAGGAGGCGGTGACAAACCGCCTCCTCCGTTTGCAGACAAAGTTCCGGTACCAGTGCTGTACAGTATAGGAAAATCGCCAATGATTCATTTTGTTGTTCATCAACAAAAATTACGGTTTGCATTTGAAAATATGTGGCTTCCGATAATAGAAAAAAGGGAGGAAAAAGAGAAAGAATCCAGGAGAAACGTGCCGGGTGTCTTGATTAAACAGGAGAGCAGATGATATAACATGAATCAGAATATTGCAAATCGACTGGGTTTTGTGACAGAATTTGTTTTTTCTGCAATATATGAGAAATAGGGTAATACAAGACAAGGAGCGAACGGAATGAAAAAGAAAATAATATGTTTACTGCTGGTTGTCATCATGATTGTTACGCTGTCTGCCGGTTGTGGTGCAAAAAATGTTGCAAAAGAAGATGAGGACACGATCACTGTGTATTTGTGGACTACTGCAATGTATGAAAAATACGCACCCTACATTCAGTCCCGGCTTCCGGATATCAATATCCAGTTTGTGGTGGGCAACAATGATCTTGATTTTTATAAATTTATGAATGAGAACGGAGAATTACCGGATATCATCACCTGCTGCCGTTTTTCTCTGCATGATGCTGCGCCGTTGAAGGACAGCCTGATGGATCTGTCCACTACCTCTGAGGCCGGTGCCATTTATGATTCCTATCTCAACAGCTTTACGAACGAGGACGGCAGCGTCAACTGGCTGCCGATGTGCGCCGATGTGCATGGTTTCATTACCAATAAAGCGTTGTTTGATGAGTACAACATTCCTCTGCCTACAGATTACGAAAGCTTTGTATCTGCATGTCAGGCTTTTGAGAAGGTGGGCATCAAAGGGTATGTTGGCGATTATACATATGACTATACCTGTATGGAATCTCTGCAGGGAATATCCATTCCAGAGCTTATCTCCGTGGAAGGGCGTAAGTGGCGTACAGCATATTCAGATCCGGCAAGTGCGGAGCGTATAGGGCTGGATGATACCGTCTGGCCGGTTGTCTTTGAGCAGATGGAACAGTTTATCAAAGATGTAAACCTGACCTCTGAAGTTCTGGAATACGGATACGATATTCCGGTAGACATGTTTGCGAATGGCGAGGCTGCCATGATTGCCGGAAGCTCGGCACGAGTATTAGAGTTTCGAAACCAGGGAATAGATACTGTGATTTTGCCATACTTTGGTCAGAATGGGGAACAGTGGCTGATGACCACTCCTTATTTACAGGTGGCGCTGAATCGTGATCTGGAAGAAAATGAAGACCGTCTGGAAAAGGCGATGAAGGTGCTGGATGTGATGATTTCCGAAGAAGGTCAGACGGTACTTGCAAACGGTCAGGATGTCCTGACCTATAGTCAGGATGCGGGCATTCATCTTACCGAGCATCTGTCAAATATAAGATCTCTTATTGAACAGAATCATATGTATATCCGCATTGCTTCCAATGACTTCTTCTCTGTGTCCAAGGATGTGGTCTCGAAGATGATTACGGGCGAATACAATGCACAGCAGGCTTATGAAGCCTTTGATGCCGGGCTTCGTCAGCCCAGAGAGGATTCTGCGGAGGTCATTTTGACATCCGAAAAAGCATACTCTAACATTTTCCACAGGAAGGGCGGAAACGAATCCTACTCTGTAATGGCCAATTCTCTTCGCGGGGTGTATGGGAGCGATGTGCTGATAGCAACGGGTAACAGCTTCACAGGATGTGTGCTTCAGGCGGATTACACGGAAAAGATGGCAGGCTGCATGATCATGCCCAATGGTCTGGTATCTTTCCGACGGGATATGACCGGGCTGGAACTGAAGGAGATCATCAAGGCTTATGTGGAAGGTGTTGAGGGAGGTTTTACGCCCTTTAACCGCGGTTCGCTTCCTGTTGTCAGCGGCATTACGATTGACGTAGAAGAGAACGAGGGCACGTATTCCCTGACCAGGGTAAAAAAAGACGGCAAGGAGATCAGGGATGATGAGAGCTTCTCTGTGATCTGCCTTGCGACTTCCGGACATTTTGCTCCTTTCCTTGCGGATGAAGGTCGTGTGTTTACAGAGGGCGAGGAAAATGTAAGGACGGCCTGGACGAATGCTGTCAAATCAGACGGTTTTGTATTTGCCCAGCCGGAACAATATATTACATTAAAATAAGAAAATTGGCTGTGACCAATTGGAGATTAAGTGTTCATCAAAAAGGACTGGCACGAAGTATGATACGGAAGGAGGAGTGATTTGTCATGAGAAAACGTCTGCGATTTATCATGGCTGTGTTCGTATTTCTTGTGGGAATCATCACGGCTGGTGTTCGATATAATACATTCGTGTCGGAGACAATCTATCTGGAAAGTGTTGCTCATCTGACGGAAATCTTTCGTCAGGCAAACAGTTCGTTTACAGTCCTTGTGAAACAGAACTGGACGAATCTTCATATGTTGGAAGAATATCTGCGAGATGTATCGGATGATGATCAGATTTGCGATTATATTGCCGGTTTAAAGGAAAAGACAGGATTTAATGATTTTTATTTTCTTTCGGCCGAGAGCGGTGATTACATGACCGTAAATGGGAAAAGCGGCTATCTTGATCTGAGGGGGAGTCTGCAGGAGTCGATTGTTCAGGAACAGGATATCGTGATGAACACGGTGATACCGGGGCAGTCGCAGCTTCTGGTGTTTGCGGTATCTGCTGCCGAAGGAACCTATCAGGGCTTTGAATATGATGTGATCGCTACAAGCTACAATAACTCGGATATCGTGAATGTGCTGGATATTGCAGCTTATGAGGGAAATGCCAGCAGCTATGTCATTCATTCAGACGGCCGTACCATCGTGGACAACTCGGCTGACAGGCAGCAGGAAATCTACAATTTTCTGGCATTGTTAAAAAAGTATTCCGATTTGAACGGGGATGAGATCTTTGCCCTGCAGAAGGAATTCAAGGAGGGACAATCCGGTGCCACAATCGTTAAGCTGGGCGAAAAAAACTACTATCTGATTTACGAACCTACAGGGATTCAGGATTGGATTACGATGGGGATTGTCGCTGAAGATGTGGTCAATGCCAGTATGAATCGTCTTCAGGCTATGACTTCTTTGATTATGGGCGGAGTTTCTTCCTGTCTTGCTGTACTTCTGCTGATATGGCTTTTCCGCAGAAACCGAATCCGACTGAAGCGAAAAGACAGGGAAATCCTCTACAGGGATGAGTTGTTCTCCAAATTATCTGTTCATGTGGATGACGCTTTTCTAATGTTGGATGCAGCAACTCTTCAAGTGGATTATGTCAGTCCGAATGTTGAGAGGATATTAGGCTTTACTTGCGAACAGATTACAAGTGATGTCCGGATAATGAAAAAACTGATTGAGAACAACAGCAATCCTCCGCAATGGGATTTTCTGTCGGATATTCTTCCCGGAGATCAGCATGAGTGGAATGTGGATTATACACACCAGAAAACCGGAGAACAACGTTGGTTCCATACGGTTGGGCTTTGCAGTGATGTAGAGGGTGAAAAAAAATATATTCTTGTTTTGTCTGATCGCACGGCAGATAAAAAGGCAAACATGGCACTTGAAGAAGCTGTTCATTCAGCGGAAAGTGCCAATAGAGCCAAGAGTACTTTCCTGAGCAATATGTCTCACGATATTCGTACTCCGATGAATGCGATCATCGGATTTGCGACGCTTGCTTCTGCCAATATCGGCAATGCGGAAAAAATCAAGGAGTATCTTTCCAAAATTCTGTCTTCCAGCCAGCATCTGCTTAGCCTGATCAATGATGTGCTGGATATGAGCCGGATCGAGAGCGGTAAAATCAATCTGGAGGAGACAGAAGCCAATCTTTCGGATATTCTTCATGATATCAAGACCATCATTAGCGGTCAGATTCACGCCAGGCAGCTGGAATTGTATATGGATGTCATGAATGTAACCGATGAGGATGTATTTTGCGACAAGACCCGCCTGAATCAGGTTCTGCTGAACCTGCTGTCTAATGCCATCAAGTTTACCCCTGCCGGCGGTATGGTGTCTGTTCGGGTAGCCCAGCTTCCGGGGGCGCCTGAGGGCAAGGGGTTATTCGAAATCCGTGTGAAGGATACGGGCATCGGCATGAGCAGAGAATTTGCCGAAAAAATATTTGAACCCTTTGAGCGCGAACGCACTTCTACTGTCAGCAGGATTCAGGGCACAGGTCTTGGTATGGCCATCACGAAGAATATCATTGACATGATGGGCGGAACGATTGAGGTGCATACGGAGCAGGGGAAGGGAACAGAGTTTGTCATCTGCGTGGCGCTCAGCCTTCAGTCAGAGCGCCGAAGCACGGAGAAAATCAAAGAACTTGAGGGTCTGAAAGCACTGGTGGTGGACGATGATTTTAACACTTGCAACAGTGTCACCAAAATGCTGTCGCAGGTAGGTATGCGTTCAGAGTGGACGCTTTCCGGAAAGGAAGCGGTTCTCAGGGCCAGACAGTCCAGCGAGATCAATGATGCATTCCATGCCTACATCATCGACTGGCGTCTGCCGGATATGAATGGCATTGAGGTTACAAGGCAGATCCGCCGCCTCGGAGATGATACACCTATTATCATACTCACGGCCTATGACTGGTCTGACATTGAGCAAGAGGCAAGAGACGCTGGTGTGACTGCGTTCTGTTCGAAACCGATGTTCATGTCTGATCTGCGTGAAACACTGATGACTGCCATCGGGCAGCAGGAAGCTGAGAGCGGAGAACTCCTTCCCCACATCAATGATACTCCTGAGTTTGAGAGTAAAAACCTGCTGCTGGTTGAAGACAATGAACTGAATCGTGAGATTGCGCTGGAGATTCTGGCTGAGTACGGGTTCCGCATACATACAGCGGAAAATGGTGCGGAGGCACTTGAAAAGGTATCTGTCTCCAGACCGGGAGATTACGATTTGGTTCTTATGGACATTCAGATGCCTGTCATGGATGGGTATGAAGCGACCAGACGTATTCGAATGCTGGATAATCCTGTTCTGTCTTCGATTCCCATTATTGCCATGACAGCGAATGCCTTTGATGAGGATCGCAAAGTTGCATCAGAATGCGGCATGAACGGGTTTATCTCGAAGCCGATAGACATAAAAGAGCTTATTCATGTTCTGAATAGTGTGTTGGGTGGAACACAGAAGTAAAAGAATGCTTACGAATGGTCGTCCCATTTAGAAATCGTTGAAATATGAAAAAGGTTTCAGGCAGACAGGTAAAAGGCACATAGGCTGTATATTACAGCTTATGCGCCTTTTTTTCGGCATTTTTTGCACAGAATGTATATGCGAATTTTGTCAGACAAAATTCCTATAGAAATGGAAATGGGTGCCAGGTAACCGAAAATTTTTCTGAATTATCTGAATTTATTCTGAAGTATTCATTAATTCAGGTTAATGGTGCCTGGCACCACCGGGGCATCACCGGGTGGGCACCTGATACGAATGGTGGTATTTTCCTCCAGATATGATATAGTAAAGTAGAGTGAACCGGAGGACATCAGACTAATACAAGAAGAGAGGAAACACGATGAAATTTACAAAAATAGCTTTAATCGGTGCAGGGGCCGTAGGCGCATATTTTATTTACGGTTTTACAAATTTGGAGAATCTTTCTTTCTGCGTAGTGGCAGAGGGAGAACGGGCAGAGCGTTTACGAAAAAAGGGTATTGTTATTAATGAGAAAATATATTTCCCGGAGATTAAAAGTCAGCAGGAAGCAAAAGGTGTGGATCTGATTCTTATCTGTACAAAATACAATGATCTGAAGAATACGCTGGACATGGTTGAAACTATGACTGAGGAACATACTACAGTCATGAGCATGTTAAATGGAATTGACAGTGAAGAAATCATTGCGGAACGCATAGGAGAAGAGCATTTGTTATATTCTGTAATGAGAATTTCATCTGAGAGAAAAAATGGAAAAATTCATTTCGTTCCGGAAGCAGCGATTGGGGTCAGTGTGGGAGAAAAAGGAAATCCGGAACCGACAGAGCGGGTGCTTGCATTTGCAGAACTGATGAAGCGTGCAGGATTAAAATGCATCATAGAGAAAGACATCCTTTTCAATCAGTGGGACAAATATTCTATGAATATCATCTACAATCTGCCGCAGGCAGTGCTGGGAGTTGGATTTGGTGCATATTACGAGAGCCGGAATCTGGCAGCGATCAGAGACAGAATGTTTGAAGAAGTGTGTAATGTTGCACGTGCAGAGGGAATCCTGCTGACTCAGCAGGGAGACTGGCGTGGTGCCTGTTCCCCGAAGGCAAGATTTTCTACCCTGCAGGATCTGGATGCAGGAAGACATACAGAGATAGAGATGCTTGCAGGTACTTTGATCAGACTTGCGAAAAAGCATCAGATTGCAGTACCATTCTGCGAATACACATATTATGCTATTAAAGCCTTAGAAGAAAAAGGCGATGGAATCATTGCCTAGTGCCGCAACAATTCAGAGAAAAGCAATAGAGAGGTCTATGAAAGCAAACATGCGACAACCAAAAGTTGACTTTTTCAACCTGAATCAACTGAGAATCCGTTGCAGTTGATTTTGTCTACTGTTACAATAACGGCAGAGGTGATCGATATGAAAGAAATCAATATTGCCCGGACAATTGTAAATAAGCGTAAAGAAAAAGGGCTGACACAAGATGAACTTGCAAGCTACATCGGTGTTTCCAAGGCGGCTGTTTCAAAATGGGAAATCGGGCAAAGCTATCCCGATATCACGTTCCTGCCTCTGCTTGCCGCTTTTTTCAATATCAGTATCGATGAGCTGATGGGGTATGAGCCGCAGATGAGCAAAGAGGACATCCGCAAACTGTATCTGAGCCTGTCCTGCGATTTTGCGGAAAAACCTTTTGAAGAGGTTATGGAGAAGTGTCGTAAAATTACAAAAAAGTATTTTTCATGCTTTCCGTTACTATTTCAGATAGGCACATTGATTGTAAATAACAGCATGGAATCTGGTGACAGGGACAGAAGTACAGCAGCTATTGAGGAGGCGAAGGAGCTGTTTGTTCGCGTAAAATGTGACAGCGAAGATGCCGAGCTTTGCCGGCTTGCACTTAATATGGAGGCATTCTGTGCCCTGACACTGGGGAATGCAGAAGAAGTGGTTGAGCTGCTTGAAGGGACAAGTAATAAAATCATCAGTACAGAGACGTTGCTTGCACCGGCATATCAAATGCTGGGCAGGCAAAAACAGGCAAAGTCCGTATTGCAGACAGGAATCTATCAGTATATGGTGTCTCTTTTTGACGTACTCAGCAACTATCTTCCGTTTTGCATGGATGCGCCCGAACAGTTTGAGGAAACATGCAGACGGGCCCTTGCTGTCGTTGAGGCTTTTGACTTAAAAAAACTTCATCCTGCACTGTTGGTGAAGTTCTGCATCGTCAGTGCTCAGGGATATACCATGATGGGAAATGCAGACAAAGCCCTTGAAATCCTTGAAAATTACGCAGAACTTGTCACAGGAGATATTTATCCCCTAAAGCTTAAGGGAGACGACTACTTCAATTTACTTGATGAGTGGATCGAAACGTTGGATTTGGGAGATGCCTTGCCACGCGATGAAAAGATTATCTGTCAAAGCATGGTTGACGGTGTCGTTAAAAATCCTGTCTTTCTTGCGCTTTCTGACGAATCTCAATTTCAGAGAATTGTGGAAAGATTAAAAAGTAAATTGCCTGGAGGTGCGGTATGAGTGCAGTCTTAGCGGAAAATTTGTCTAAAATCTATGTTGGAGGAAACAAGGCAGTCGACAGTATCAGCTTTCGGTTGGAGAAGGGAGAGATATTTGGCTTTTTGGGACCTAACGGAGCTGGAAAGACCACAACAATTAAATTGCTTTGCGGCATGCTTGCCCCCTCAGGCGGCAGCTGCAGAGTGTTTGGCATCGATCCTGCTCAAAATCCGGAAAAGCTGCATCAAATGTCAGGCGTGATTACAGAACATGCACAAATGTATGATCATTTATCGGGAATGGATAATCTCATTTTTTACGGCACACTTTTTGGTATGAGCAAATCGGATTGTGAAAAAAGAGCAGAGACGCTTTTGGCGCGGCTGAATCTGGCAGATGCAAAAAATCAGAAGCTGTCGGCGTATTCTACCGGCATGCGGCAGCGTCTTTCCCTGGCCAGGGCCATGATGCACAGCCCTGAGATTTTGTTTCTGGATGAGCCAACCTCCGGGCTTGACCCTGAAAGTGCACAGAATGTCAATACCCTGATTCAGGAGCTTGCCTCAGACGGAACAACGATTTTCTTATGCACGCATCAATTGCGCTATGCCCAGGAAATCTGTACCACATACGGGCTCATGAATAAGGGTAGATTATTTGCCACAGGAAATATCGGGAAGCTTCGCTCTATGGTTTCCGATAAAGTGAAGGTACGTGTGAAAGCGAGTCACATACCAGAGGATATGGAATATGAGAAAGCCGGAGAACACACTTATGAGATCAGCGTGAACTCAGAAGATGAAATTCCGCTGATTGTCAAAAGAATTGTGGGGGTGGGCGGCGATATCTATCAGGTTTTGACAGAGCAGCTTTCACTAGAGGAAATATATTTTTCATTAATCGACAGGAATCATGCGGAAATGGAGTGTGGAAATATATGAATACACAACAACTTGCTCTTATAAAAAAAGATATTCGAAGTATTACGTCAAATAAGCAGGTGCTGATGGTTATGCTGATGGTACCGCTTGCCCTTACCATTGTACTGCCGTCTGTTATCGTGTTTGTTACGGTGCTGGTTCCGGAGTCGACCGCGGATTTTCAGAGATTATTGAATATGCTGCCGGTTACTGCCGGGGAGCACAATCAGAAACAGATGATTTTAGGACTTGTGCTCAATAATATCATGCCGGCTTTTTTTCTGATGATTCCGATTATGGCATCGTCAGTTATGGCAGCAAGCTCCTTTGTGGGAGAAAAGGAAAAACATACTCTGGAAACCTTACTGTATTCTCCGCTTTCATTAAAGCAGTTGTTCCAATCCAAAATACTGGCCGGATTTTCCGTAGGTATGATGGTTTCATACATCTCGTTTGCCGCAATGATGCTTGTTTTGGAAATGGAAATGCTGTTTCTGACCGGAAATGGAATCATGCCGGACATGAATTGGCTTGTTATTATGCTTTTGATTGCACCGGCGATCTCCCTTGTTGCCATCGCTGTGACGGTGCGTGGCTCCGCAAAGGCACAGACGATTGAAGAAGCACAGCAGCGTGCGGTATTCCTGATTTTTCCGATTCTCGCACTTGTCATAGGACAATTCACAGGGATTATTCTGGTAAATTCAGGGCTCCTTCTGGGCTTGGGTATCGTTCTGGTGGTGCTTGATTTAGTGCTTATGAGGGGAGCTGCAGGTAAATTTACTTATGAGAAACTGCTGAAATAGAGGATGGTCAGAGAAAATACATTGACAAACTTCTATATGTCGGGTATCATGAAATTAATTCGAAACTCTGAATGCGAGGTGAGACAAAGTGGCATCTGCGTATAGCGAAACCGTAAAAGTTTTTAAAGCATTCTGCGATGAAAACCGTCTGAGAATACTGGAACAGCTCCGGACGGGTGAGAAATGTGCCTGTAAGCTGCTGGATGATTTGCATATTACACAGCCTACGCTTTCCCATCATATGAAGATATTGTGCGATGCCGACATTGTGCAGGGGCGTAAAGATGGGAAATGGGTTCATTATTCCCTCAATCCTGCCGGTGCGGAACGGGCGAAGAAACTGTTGGAGGAACAGGTCACTTTGGAATATTCCGGAGGGCAGGATGAGAAGTGTTGTGACAAATGATAAAATGCCATCTGAAAGGATGGCTTTTCTTTGGGATGACATTTAGATAATTTTGAATTTATCTATCTGAAAGGAGCTTTATTTATGGATGATTTACATTCTTTCTGGCTGTTTATACAGGACCAGGTGCTTGGTATGAAGTGGCTGAACACGGTGATTGGAAATGGCCTTTCTGCGGTCGGACTTGATACCACATCCCGATGGGGCGGCAGTATTCAGTTTTTTCTCTATGACGTGATAAAGATTACCGTACTGCTCTGTTTCCTGATTTTTGTCATTTCGTATATTCAGAGTTACTTCCCGCCGGAACGAAGCAAACGGATTCTGGGACGTTTTAAAGGGATCCGGGCAAATATCATTTCTGCCCTGCTGGGCACGGTTACACCGTTCTGTTCGTGTTCGTCTATCCCGCTGTTTATCGGATTTACCAGTGCAGGTCTGCCCCTTGGAGTAACCTTTTCTTTCCTGATTTCTTCTCCGATGGTTGATCTGGGAAGTCTGGTACTGCTGATGAGTATTTTTGGAGTCAGGGTTGCGGTGGTGTACGTTATCGTGGGACTGGTGATCGCAGTCATTGGCGGCACACTGATAGAAAAGATGCACATGGAAAACTATGTGGAAGAGTTTATACGTAATGCCAGAGGAAGTGTGGACATCGAATCCCCCGACCTGACGGTAAAAGACCGCTTTGTTTACGCAAAAGAACAGGTAACAGAAACCTTCAAAAAGGTATTCCCGTATATTCTGATTGGTGTTGGTATCGGTGCGGTCATCCACAACTGGATTCCGGAAGAATGGATTCAGACAGTCCTTGGCAGTAATAATCCCTTTGGCGTCGTGCTGGCTGTTCTGGTTGGTGTTCCGATGTATGCTGATATTTTTGGAACCATTCCTGTTGCGGAAGCTTTGCTTGCAAAAGGCGCACAGCTTGGTACGATCCTCAGTTTTATGATGGCTGTTACAACGCTGAGTCTGCCATCCATGATTATGCTGAAGAAAGCTGTGAAACCGAAACTGCTGGGAATCTTCATTGCAATCTGTGTGACAGGAATTATCATAGTTGGGTATCTGTTTAACGTGTTTCAATATATGTTGATATAATGGAGGAGAATCATTATGGGTTTATTTGGATTTGGTAAGAAGAAAAAGGAAGAGGAAAAGACACCGGCATGCTGCTGTAATGGAGCTTGTGAGACTTATGAAGCAAAAAGTACGGATGGTGCCTGCTGTGGCGGAACAGAGGATGGAATCAGCAGCATCAAGGTTCTGGGAAGCGGCTGTAAAAACTGTCATGCATTATTGGTAAGCACGCAGACTGCGGTGAAGCAGATGGGGCTTAATATGGAACCGGAATATGTTACAGATATGGAAAAGATTATGGCATATGGAGTTATGTCTATGCCTGCTTTGGTGGTTAATGAGAAAGTAGTCTCTATGGGGAAAGTGCTGAAAGCGGTCGATGTAGAAAAGCTGCTGCAGAAGCATAGCATGAGCTGATTTCTGATATTCCTGCACCGGATGTAGTGATCTTCATGGGCTGCAATGTAAGCTGCCCGAATGTTCCCGGCCAGTATGCAGAGAACTGGGGGCTGGATGACCCCAGCGGGCAAGCGGATGAGGTGTTTTAGGAGACAATCCGGCAGATTGAGAAGAAGGTACTCCAGCTGAAAGAAAAACTGAGATAAGATTTTTATCCGGGAGGGGATAAATATGAGTAAAGAAAGCAATTCTGGAATTAGTGTTTTTCAACGGTATCTGACCGTTTGGGACAACCAGTCCTGCGGCTCTGGCGACTACAGTAGGGGTATTGACAGAGGTTCTGCACTAGTCAACATATTTTGGACACGAATTTCAAAAAATTATTCAGTTACATCGTAAACAGTGTCTACACGAGATCATGCCAAAATGGTGCACCAAATAGCGATGCACCGAATTTGAACAGCAGCAAGGAATGAAGCCGTATTTTTGGCGTATCGAGTGGCAATTCCGCGCCAGCGTTTCAGATTCAAGAAAGCATTTATCTTTTGCAACTCCGCCCCACTGACCGCGTTGCCACGGAAGGTGCGGTTCCAACAGATTCCATACTTTGTCGCTCATATCGTGACGTTATTGTTCGTTAGCCATAATTGCACCTCGTTTGTTTCTTGGTGCTTCCATTCTATCACATTACTTGTGTAAGTACTGCACAACTATATATAGGATTCTATCATAACATAAAAAGAAATTTCCAAAGGGAAACTGCACAATTCTACAGAATCCGAAAATTGTTGCTTTGTGTCATATTGAATGGTATAATTTGAATAAAAAGCAATCTAAAGATTAAGGAGTCCGTACAAGATGAGAACAGTGGAGTACTCTGAAATAGAAGACGAATTCGTTGATGCACTGCGCCAGAATAGCATCCTGCCCATAATAGGTTCGGGGTTTACAGCTAATTGTGCCAGCAAATTCGGAACTGTACCTTCTGGGAGCAGGATGCGCACAGATATGATTAACGCATTGTTGAAAAACCTTGGTGACGAACACATTGATGAATTGGAGAAGAAAACCTTTAGTGATATTGCATTATATTATAACAGAGTAATAAGCATAAAAGAACGTAAACTGTATTTGAGGAACTACTTCTTAAACGTTCATATTAATGATGCCCGCAAAGAATTTTTGGATATACCATGGAAATATATCTACACATTAAATCTCGATGATGGGATTGAAAACAATTCATCGTATACGACAATTATTCTGCCAAATCGTAAATTTGATGAGAATGTTTTAGAATCCGAGAAATGTGTCATAAAAATTCATGGGGATGCACGAGATTTTTGTACATATACAGATGGAGAAAATTTTAGTATCTTAGATTCTGCACAATATGCCCGAAGTATAAC
>JALEJS010000035.1 GCA_022769545.1 Blautia sp.
GCATATCCGGACGATTTCAGGATATTATGCATCTGATTGTGACAATGGCGGTGGTTATGCTGTCATGTGCTTCGCTGATGTTGATTGTATACGGAGGCTTGATTCAAAAAGAATGTCCGCCACTGGGAAAATGGGCACTGGCAGCACTTGCTATGATGATAACAGGTGCAGTAGGTACAACTGTGTTGCCACATGATTATTTTGGAATACCAGAGAGATTCAGCGTATTTGCTGCAGCTGGCTTCACTGCAGTTTTAGGAGTATATCTTTATATGGGATGGAAGGGAAAAAATGAAAAATAATCATAAAAGCAGGCTGGCACAATTTTGGGAGCTGGTCAAAGCCGATGCTAAAACTGACAACGCTATCAAAGCGAGGATAGCCGAGGAAACCGTTCAGGATGTCGTGACCGGACTCCGGAAAACATTGAATTTCTTCGAAAGCCCGGAGAAAAATTCCAGCATCTGATATTTTATCGCTGGTATTAGCGGTTACTCTTTAAATCAAAAAATCAAAGCAGATGGGAAATATCTTGTTATCGTAAGTCAGTCATTCCTTCAATGATTGCAATTGACAAGAAAAGCAACAAATGATAATAGATAATAAAAATGGTATTTGTATAAAAAGCTGTAAAAAGTCACATTGAATTTTACAGCTTTTTGTGTATACTATAGAAAATAGATAGAATAGGTGCAGATCTCTTTAGAAGAGTCAGTTTCCGGACAGATTACAAGTATGCGGTTTGGGAGAATGATAGCAGCGATTGACGAACAAAAACACCAGGTTTTCATGCAAAATATGTCGACCTCTGTATGAGGTAAAAATAAAGCATCTGCATTTGTTGGGAACGATATTGAGATATTTTGGAGAAGGAGAAGAATGCTGGATAATACAGGTATAAAGGAAAAGATAATATCTTCTTTAGTTAATTTAGCTGAATACTACTCAATAGAAAAACTGATATTATTTGGTTCCAGGGCACGGGGGGACTATTACAAAACAAGTGACATTGATCTGGCAGTAACAGGTGGTAATATTATTGAATTTACTTTGGATGTTGAGGAAAAAGTTCCTACGTTGTTGAAATTCGATATTGTTAATCTGGATGGTACCGTTCAGAGTGAACTGCGTGATTCTATAGAAAAGGAAGGCGTTGTAATCTATGAAAAAATTGGGATAAAATTTGACAACTTCTGCATGGCATTAAAAAATTTAGCTGATATTTACTCTTATGAAGAGCCTTATAATAATGTTATCATTACGGGCCTGGTAGGTTTATATGAAATTTGTTTCGAACAGTCATGGAAAGCGATGAAAGAAATACTGTCTGCCAATGGGGTTGCTGAAAGTCAAACAGGATCTCCAAGACAAATATTAAAATCCGCTTATCAAGTTGGAATGATAAAGGATGAAGAGCTATGGCTTGCAGCTCTGGTTTCGAGAAACAATGTGGCGCATGCTTATAATCGTGAAATCGCTAAGGATATTGTGGAACAAACGAAAATAAAGTATTATCAGATGTTTATGGATTTAAAGAATGAAATTGAGAGCAACTGGAAGTAATCAGGAATGATGGAGTTTCCGGGATTATCAGGAAAAAGAAAGGAACCTACACCAAATGGAACACTTTGATCCCATTCACGAGACATCCTATCTGTCTGTCCCGAATGCATACATATATCGTAAGATCATGCGGTGCTTTTTCCGGGAATATGAGAAGATGCATTTTCAATTGTATAAAGAGGATATCTTCCGGTTAATAAAGCAGGACGAGGCTTTTGCCGACTATTCTATGGAGCAGCTGGAGCCGGATCTGGAGGCGCTGGTGAAGTGGAAAAATCTTACCCCGATTCAGGATCCCGGGCGAGTTTATACCATAGCTGATTACAAAAATAAACAGTACCGGTATACCATGTCTGAATATGCGGTTGAAATCGAGCGGCTGACTGTGCGGCTGGAGAATATTTTTCTGGAATCGGGAAATCTGTCCACGAACTTTTTTGTGCGGCTGGAAAACAGTCTGGAAGACGCGGAGAGCATGGAGTATGCAGGGCTGAAAGCAGTCAATGAGTGGTGGAGCATGCTTCAGGAAGATTTTAAACGGCTGAATCAGAATTATCAGGATTATCTGAGAGACTTTTATTCGACGAAAACAGATCATTTGATGAAAACCGTGGAATTTGTGATCCACAAGGATAAATTTATCAAGTATCTGAATGAATTCATACAGGAGCTGCAGCATCATTCCAGGCGGATAGAACAAATCCTTGTGAGGATTATGCCCATTATGGAAAATAGTATTCTGGAGAAAGTGGTACAGAGTGAACTGGATATTCCCCATGCGCTTCTTGAGATTCATGGGAATGCGGAACTGAGCATTCGTGAAAACGTCGTGGGTAAATGGAATTCCCTGAAAAACTGGTTTATTGATTCGGAGGGACACGAGTGTGAGTGCAAAAAAGTTCTGAAAATTACAAACGATGTCATCAGAAGCATTATCCAGAATGCCGCGCTGATCGTACAGATTCAGAACTGGGGAATCAGCAGGAAGGATGATTACCGAAAGTTTATGGAACTGTTTTTGAAATGTGAGGATCTGGAGGAAGCTCACCGGCTGTCTGCGCATGTTTTTGGAATACAGAATATACAGCATTTCAAGACAAACGAACCGCGGGAGGAGGACGCAATCAACAGCAGCGTATATGAGGAGGATCCCGCGGCATTTTTATTGAAGCCCCATACGAGAACCTACCGGGAGAAAAAGGACAGGCATGGATTTGCGGATAAGTCTCTGGAAAAAATGATGCAGAGAGAAAGCTATCTGCGCAGTGCCAGACAGCAGAAAGAAATCGAGATGCGATATATAAAAAATAACCGGATTATCTTTTCCGAAATAGAAGAAGTCATCTCAGAATCCACAAGAAATACATTTCTGCAGTGGATCACTCAGGCAAATATGAATTCACAGAAGAAAGGAAGGACAGAGTATGGACAGGAGTACCGGCTGATTCAGAAAAAGGGAAGCTGTGTATTGAAATGTGAAGACGGACTGCTGACCATGCCTGCTTATATACTGGAGTTTAAACAACGATGAACGAAGTCAGAACACTGTTTGAAAATTTCTGGATCTGTAAGGACAGAGAGAAAGAAACATATTATAAAGTGAAGAGGGATATTCCAAATTTCCAGAGATTTGTCAGGGAACAGTTGGGCTGGAAACTGATCCATACAGAAAATCTGTTAAAGTTGGAAAAACGTCCTGCACATGCAGAAGCGTTTATGGGAATTCAGGAA
Source organism: Blautia sp. (assembly GCA_022769545.1). Classification (GTDB taxonomy): domain Bacteria; phylum Bacillota; class Clostridia; order Lachnospirales; family Lachnospiraceae; genus Blautia_A. The sequence continues at coordinate 3,295 of JALEJS010000035.1, forward strand.
TTCACAGATATCAGGGATTACTGCATTTTGTGTGTGGTTCTGATGTATCTGGAGGATAAAGAGGAACAGGAGCAGTTTCTTTTATCTGAGCTGATCGATTATGTTGAGACACAGCTGAAAGCCTATATGATCATTGACTGGACTTCTTTTACCCAGAGAAAATCCCTCGTGCGTGTTCTGCAGTATATGGAAAAGCTGCAGATGCTGCGGGTATATGAGGGCAGCAGTGAGGCATTTGGTATGGGAGCCGGACAGGAAGTTCTGTATGAAAATACAGGTTATTCCAGGTATTTTGCAACCAGTTTTCCAACGGACATTTCCCGGTATGAGTCATGGGAGGATTTTGAAAAAACAGATTTTGAAGAATTCCAGCAGGACAGAGGAACCATGCGTATTAACCGTGTGTACAGGCATCTGGCCGTATGCCCGTCGTTTTACTGGGAAGGAAACGATGATGCAGACGCACTGTATCTGAAGAATCAGCGCCAGTGGGTTGCCAGATACCTGAATGAAAATCTGGGCGGACATCTGGATATTTACAGAAATACTGCATTTTTGACACTGGATGCGGATGACTGTTATGGAAACGTGCATCCCAGGGATGCCATGCTTCCGGAAGCGGTGCTTCTGGTGTGCGCCAGAATTCAGGAAAATCTGGCGGCAGGAAAACTGAAAAAGCAGGAAAATGAGTGTATTTATATGACGAAGAAAGAATTTGCGGATCTTGTATCGGAATGCAGAACATCCTGGAAAAATGCATGGAGCAAGGAATTTCGTGAAATGGATGAAGATAAACTGCCCGGTACGATTATAGAATATATGAAAAACTGGCTGATGATCCGGTGTGATGGTGACCGGATTACTGTGCTGCCGTCTGCAGGAAGGGCTGCAGGATATTATCCGGATGATTTTAAGGGAGGAAAAGAGGAATGATTGGCCGATGGAAAATGAACCGGATCGGGTTCGTGAATTTCTGGCTGTATGACGAAGAAGATTTTGAATTTGTGGATGGAAAGCTTCTTCTTCGCGGACAGAACGGATCCGGAAAATCAATTACGACACAGAGCTTTATTCCTTTTGTGCTGGATGGAGATCGCACCCCGAGCCGTCTGGATCCTTTTGGATCCAGTGACAGGAGAATGGAATATTACTTTTTGGGTGAGGAAGGAAAGGATGAGGCAACCGGATATCTTTTCCTTGAATTCCGGAAGGAGGAGACAGGAGAATATCTCACCATTGGAATCGGGCAGCGGGCAAAACGCGGAAAGCCCATGGATTTCTGGGGATTTATTATTCTGGACGGCCGGAGAATTGGGTATGATCTGTGGCTGTACAAAGAGGTCGGCTCCGCCAGGATCCCTTATGATAAACGGGAAATGAAGGCGAAACTGGGAGAGAACAATTTTTTTACGGATAGTCAGAGCGAGTATAAAAAACATGTCAATCAGTATATTTTCGGTTTCCGAAAAGCGGAGCAGTATGAACAGTTTATCAGGCTGCTTGTAAAAGTTCGTGCGCCGAAGCTTTCCAAGGAGTTCAAGCCTACAAAGGTATATGAAATCCTCAATGACTCTCTGCAGACCCTGACAGACGAGGATCTGCGCGCCATGGTTGATGCCATGGAAAAAATGGATGAAATTCAGGACAGTCTGGATATGCTGAAACGCGCCTTTGCAGATGTAAAGATCATACGGAATGAGTATACACGCTATAATCAGTATATGCTTGCAAAAAAAGCCCAGGCATATCTTGTGAAAAAGCAGGAAGTGGAGACTGCCCGGCACAGGCTTGATGCAAAGGAACAGGAGAAATGTCAGATAGAGCTTGACCGGAAGTCTGATCAGCAGCGCCTGGAGGAACTGACAGAGAAAAAGAAGCTGGCAGAGACAGAGCGCAATGGATTGCTGGATACTGATCTGGAGGAAATGGACCGGAAGCTGGAGGCTGCAAAGAAGGAAAATGATCAGGCGCTGGAGAATGAAAATCGGTGGAACAATAAAATACAGGAATGCAAAGAACGGATCTGGCAGGGTGAGCAGCAGCTGAAAAATCTTCAGAGCTGTCTGGAGCAAAGGCAGGAGATATTGCTGGAAAAGAAGCGGGAGCTGGAGCAGCAGCAGGAAATCCTGCAGTGGGATCAGCATGAAAAGGCAATGCAGGTGATGGCAGAAGAGGAATGCGACAAGACGGATGAAATTGTGAAAAATCTGGACATGCTGAAAAATCTCATTGAAGAATGCAAAAAAGCGATACGTCAGTACGAAGAGCTTGCGAAACAATATGATGAGGCAGCAAGAGAGCTGGAAGCGCTGGGGCGGCAGAAAGCAGAAGAGGAGCAAAGGCTTGATGCCGCAAAAGAACTGGCTGTGAATGCAGTTGACCAGTGGATCACAGATGTTTTTGAACTGAAAAAAAGTTCTGAAGAGTGGAAACCTCGTGAAGAGGTTCTGAAGGAAGCAGAGCAGATGATTCGCCGGTATCAGTCGGCTGCGGATGCCGGAGCTGTGCAGGAGATTTTTCGTGCAGATTATGAGCGCCAGCGTCAGAAACTGACGGATGCGAGGAGTGACCGTGAGCATGAACGAAAGATCCGCAGAGAGGCTCTGGAACAGGCGAAAACAGAGCTTGCACTCGTTCAGAACCAGGAGGAACTGGAGCCGGAGCGGGACGAAAATGCAGAACAAACCAGAGCGGCCCTTCAGAATGCTGGAATCACGGCAGTGCCGTTTTATAAGACGGTGGAGTTTTCCGGTGAACTAAGCAGGACTGACTGTGCAGAAATAGAGGCTCAGCTTCAGAAAATGGGAATTTTGGATGCACTGGTAGTAGCTCCTGATGATTTTGGCAGGATCCGTGAGGAATGCCCGGAATTTCTGGATTGTGTTCTGTACGTGGAAAAAGAAGGAACCTCCGGTTTTTCCGGACTGGTTTTAAGTGAAGAACTGGATGGCAGGCTGAAGGAAACGGTTGCTCGGATTCTGAGCAATCTTTATGAAGAGGAGACCGGACAGGGTGTTTTTCTTGGAAAAGACGGACGTTTTCGCCAGGGAATCCTTGCCGGAAAAGCCCGTAAAGACAGTGAGGCAGAGTTCGTCGGCCTTCTGGCGAGGAAAAAGAGAAAAGAACAGAAAATACAGGAGCTTGAGGAGAAAATCCGTGAGCTTTCGGCAGCAGTGTCAGAGGTGGAACAGGAGATCACTCAGATACAGGAACAACTGGAAAAACTCAAGACGGAATACCGGAAACTGCCGGGATTTACGGAAATCAATACTGCCCTGGACATGGAAAAAGACTGTAATCTGAAGCTTCTCAGGATCAGTGAAGAGTATAAATTTAAAGAAGCGCAGGAGCAGAGCCTGGCACAGCAGAAAAATCAGAAATATCAGATAATGCTGCAGAAATGCAGATCGTTCCCGTACGGAAGAACAGAAGAGGCGTATGAAGAAGTCAGTGATGCCATCGAGGAATACCGGAACATCTGGCAGGATGTACGCACGGAACTGTTTCAGCTCAGAGCAGAACGGATAAACTGTCTGGATAAAGAAGAACAGATTGCACGGGATGAACAGGCGCTGGACGATGCTTTTGTGGAAAAGCGGAATTACAGTACAAAAGTTAAAGAATGTGATATCCAAATCAGACAATATGAGGAGTATCTCAGCCGGCCGGAAATTGTAGAGAAGGCGAGGCGTCTGAAGCAGATCAGAGAAGAGCTGGACAGAATAAACGCGGAATGCGCAGAGAGGAATAATTCTCTTGTGCGTCTGGATGTAATGTTGAAAAATCTGCTGGATACGATACCGGAGCAGAAGGAACACCTGCAGCAGGCAATTGCGGAAGAAAACTGTCTGAGGAAATACTTCGAGGAGGAACTCTCTCTGAAGCTTGTCATTGACAGGGAAAGCCGTACACTGCCTGAATGTGCCCAGGAAGCGATGAAAATGCTTCGGGAAAGTGACAGGAACAGGGAACCGTCAGATATGCTTCAGTCTCTGTATCAGGTCTATCAGCGTCATAACAGCAGCCTTACAAGCTATGGAACAGCTCTGGATGAATGTTTCGGCGCAGTGGATGAGATTCCGGGAGCCGGAGAAAATACTGTCGTGACACGAAAGCGTGTGCGAGTCGTATCTGTGTGGAATGGTAAAAAAGTATACCTGGAGGAGTTTTACGGAATATTGAAATCCTCCATTGATGAAACAGAACTGCTGATACAGAAAAAAGACAGGGAATTGTTTGAGGATATTTTGTCCAGAACCATCAGCCAGCAGCTGACGGACAGAATTGCAGAGAGCAGGAAATGGGTTTTGGACATGTCGCAGCTGATGAGGGAAATGGATACCTCCATGGGTTTAAGCTTTTCACTGGACTGGAAGCCAAGGAAGGCTGAGAATGACGCTGAGCTGGATACCGTTGAGCTGGAGCAGATCCTGCTCCGGGATCGTGCGCTTCTGACGATGGAGGATATCGAAAAAGTTGCGGGACATTTCAGGAGTAAGATTCGTACGGAAAAGCTGAAACTGGAAGAAGACGGCGGTGTAATCAATTACATGGAACTGGTGCGCGATGCTCTGGACTACCGCAGGTGGTTTGCATTTCAGATGTATTTCAGACGTGGGGAAGAACCGAGAAAACCTCTGACCAATGCTGCGTTTAATCGTTTCAGCGGAGGAGAAAAGGCAATGGCAATGTATGTCCCTCTTTTTGCGGCAGTCAATGCTCAGTATAATAAAGCGGAAAATAAAGACCATCCGCGGATGATTGCGCTGGACGAGGCGTTTGCCGGTGTGGATGATAAAAATATCAGCAGTATGTTTGAGCTTGTTCATAAGCTTGACTTCGATTATATTATGAATTCCCAGGCTCTCTGGGGCTGTTTTGATACCGTTAAGGGGCTTCGGATCGCAGAACTGTTCCGGCCCCAGAATTCGCAGACAGTTTCTGTGATTCGATATACATGGAACGGACATGAAAGGATATTGGATGTGCAATAGTAAAGAATGTGCAGGTTATTTTAAAAGTCAGAAAGCGTATCACAGATGTTTTCTGGAGCTGCGCAGGAAGTGGAAATCCTATGGAAAAACAGCCGGATACATCACTCTGCGGGAGACATCGGAGGAAGAACGCCGTGCCATTGGGGGTATAGTGGGAAAAGTATTCTATGAAAAAGATATCCGGTTTTCTGTTACAGAATTTGAGCAGGGATTACAGAAAACGAGGTTTGCGCCGGTGGAACTGAAAACCGTACTGGAAGAGTATTTTGAAGAAGTGCTTTTCACGAATCAGGGACAAAAACAGGAGCAGCAGAGAAAGAGAATAGAGTATCTGGAAGGAATCTGTGACTGTTTTGTGGAGCTGGGAGGCAGTGAGTCAGCTTCTGTATCCTGGATGAAGGAAGTAATTTCTGAAAGAAAATTCGGGTATCAGATACTGCTCAGAGAATTCGGGAAAGATCCTGCACAGGCGGAGAATCTGGCTGGGAATGTGGGGCGCGCACTTATGAAGCTTGGGTCTGTACAAATGACGGAAAGTGAATGTCCTCTGGCTGTGTTTGCTGCCGAAATATCCGGGAATCCACATTATTTTGACCGTGGTACTGCGGCCGGACAGCTTTTGATTCATGCACTCTGTTACTGGAAAAAGACAGAATTGCCGGAGAATGCACATCAGTGGCGGGAACTGCTTCAGAGTGTCGGAATTGTGCCGGATAACGTGTCCAGTATGCTGCATGCTTATGGGCTGAGGATGAAGACAAAAGATGGATGGCATCCGGCTTATGATGCATTCTGTACATTAAAGGAACCATATGTGATTACAATGGAGAATTTAAGAGGAATTACCGGTATACAGGCCATGGGAAACAGCGTATATGTGGTGGAAAACGAGATGGTTTTCAGTTATCTGATCAACCATGCAAAGGATGGGAATCTGACATTGCTGTGTACTTCAGGGCAGCTTCGTGCTGTGGCACTGGAACTGATCAAAATGATTCTTGATTCGGGAGTCGGAATTTATTACAGCGGGGATATTGATCCGGATGGGGTTGGAATTGCGGACAGACTGTGGCAGAAATTCGGAGATGGAATTCAGATGTGGAGGATGACACCGGAAGATTACGAAAACAGTATTTCCGAGGAAAACATCGGAGATATCGGTATGGCGAAGCTTGGAAATATCAAAAATCCATTGCTGAGAGAGACGGCAGAGCATATGAAGGCAAAAAGAATTGCGGCATATCAGGAAAATATACTTGAGGACCTGCTGGGGGACTTATAGAAATTCATGATAATCTGAACTTTGTGATTCGAGGAAGGCTTTTATGCAAAAAGGCTTGACTGTAAACCTCATTTATACTTTATAGTGATTAAGACAACCATATGTCTTAAGGAATTTTGTATGTTTGGAGGTTCTTTGGAAATGACAATAAAAGAAGCTGAGCAGATGACTGGCCTGACACGCTCGAACATTCGATTTTATGAAAAGGAACAACTGATCAGCCCTGATCGAAATGTAAAAAACGGGTATCGTGAATATTCAGAAGAAGATATTCAGACGATTAAGAAAATTGCATACCTCAGAACGTTGGGAATATCGGTGGAGGATATTCGCAGGCTTTCGAGAAGGGAGCTTAAGCTGTACGATGTAGTGAAAGCACAAAGTAAGAATCTGGAGAAACAGCTGGCTGAACTGGAAAATGCAAAAATGATGTGCGAAAGAATGCTGTCATCTGCGGAAATAATTGATTATGAAAATTTAGATGTTGAACGGTATGTGGCTGATGTAAAAGACTATTGGAGTAAAAACAGTAATATTTTCAAATTAGATTCCATAAGCTTCTTTTATATGTGGGGAGGCATTCTTACGTGGGGAATATTGACAATTGTCTGTCTGCTGACCGCAGCAGTTTCATTCGGAGATCTGCCTGCTGAAATTCCCATTCAATGGAGCGGCGGTATGGTGAGTTCTTTTGTGAATAAAAAATTTATTTTTGCCTTTCCGGCTGCGTGTATCATCATCAAATTCATATTGCGCCCTTTTATCTGGCGGTGGCTCAGGATAAATATTGTGGACAGTGATTTGATAACCGATTACATTACGAATTATTTATGTTTCGCAGCCTTATCCGTACAGATCTTTATTATTCTTTATGTAAAAGGAATTATAAAATATGTGACGATAATACTTTTTCTTGATACAGCTGTACTGATCGGACTGCTCATAATTGCCATGTACAGAATGGCAGGGAAAAAGTAACGCTGCTTTGTTTTGGAGTCAAAAAAGGGGAACGACTGAAAAAAATCGTTCCCTTTTGTATTGTTATATTACCACAAAATCGGCAAAAATACAAGTCTGGCAATGCATTCCGTTTGGCGTTATAATCAACTCCCTTAAATAGAAAACAGTACAGATAATTTCTGCCATCGGGAGGGGTATGCATGAGTCAGGATTGGATGATTTTATTACAGAAACAGAATCAGCTGGGCAAGATTATGGAAACAAATAGAACCGCACAGCAGTATGGACTTACGTTGAGCGAACAGGATGCGCAGCTGATTCTGAAGGAATGCGGAAACAGTCTTCGGGAACAGAAAAGAGTGGAGTTTGGAGAGGGAATCACCCCGAAAATTATTTATGAATTCTGTGATTCAGAATATATTAATCAGAGCGATTATGCGGACACGATCATCCGCCTTCATGACATTTTTTATCTGTATAAAAATGAAATGCAGGATGAGATCACAGATGATGAACTGCTTCATCTGATGAAGGAACAGTTTGAGAAGGTATGCTTTGGAGATCTTGATTATCTGGAGGGGACATGTCTTTCTGATTTTGCAAAGGCCATCCGGGCCGGATATGGAGAATATAAAAGGACAGATGGATATGGAGAGTACTCCAGATTTCAGGAAGGCAACGGATGGAATTATGAATGGTACCTTGAGGCGCTGAAGGAACTCTGAGGGAGGTGCTGGAAAATGAATTATGAGATGGAAGAGCTGGTGCCTGTTGTGGGAAAGCTGGCAGAGAAATATACAGGACATGAAAGTACCTCTGTTACTTATGAAAAAGCGGAGCAGCTGATGGAAGCGGTGATATACTGCATCAGTGAGGGGGAACAGTCTGCCCGGAATTCGCTTTCCAATGTGCAGAAAGGATCTGCACAGCAGGCTTATGAAATTGGCCTTGCCTGCGTAAAGAAAAAAGTGAAAACTGCGCTGGGGCTTTATAATGAAATGCTGCCGGGACTGGATGCTTTTGAGAACCGATGCTTTTATGACACAGTGATAAAAGGCCTGCCGGAATTCTTCAAATGGTATGATCCGGTATTTGAACCGCAGAATACGCTTCTGACACTGGATTATCCGGTGCTGAAAGATCTTTCCGCGTATAAGGGAATTGACAGGATTTACGAATATATCCGGTGTGTGGAACTGGAACAGCGTTTCCTGGGGATCTTTCCCAATGATCATGTTAGGAATATACTGTACAGATATGATAAAAAATACCGGTTGATGATTGAAAATATCTGTGAGATTGTTCTGGCAGATACACTGGGGCATATTCTGGTCAGAAAATCGTTGCAGGAGCCGGTCTCCATGGAAGACTGCCGCCGGATGCAGGAGATGCTGTGCCGGAAAGAGCTGGGTGAGATTACTGCACTGCTGCAGCAGATGCTGAAAGCTTTTCTGGAACAGTATTGCAAATCCGGCGGCGGAGTGGCGGAGTATCTGGAATATGCCCTGCAGGATTTATCCATACGGCTTAAAAATGCGGCAGAGCATGGGAATGTTCAGGGAATATTCTTCCATCATTCTCACGTTCGTTCGACTTGAATATCTATTTGAAGCAGGAACTTCCGGATTGCTTCTGTTACCAGTTCCAGATGGTGATCATAGCAATGGGTATCTTCCGGGATGACGACAAGTGTGGCATTTTTGTATTTTTCGGCGGCTTTGTAAGAGTACCTGATAGGGATTGTCTCGTCTTTGGATCCGTGTATAAGTAAAACGGGACCGTTATATCGGTCGATTGCCCGGTCAACGTCAATGGTCTGGGCAATTCGGATATAATTTCCGTTAAGAGTTCTTCCGTTGTCCATTTTCAGAATCTCCGGTATATGTTCCGGATCAAAATGACAGCCGAGGAGCTCTCCGCTTCGGGCACATTCCGGAATGGAAATTGCAGGGGACATAGGAATGATTGCTCTGAACAGATCTTTTTCCATAGCAGCGACAAGGATTGTCAGAAGTCCGCCCTGGGAGTGCCCGCAGAGATATAAGCTTTCAACAAAATCCAGTGTTTTGGCGTAATCCACCACGGCTAATGCGCAGGTCACCCATTTATAAAGAGTATGGTCGCAGAAATGGCCGCCGGTTTTTCCGTGACCATACATTTCAGCTCGTAAAGTAGCGTATCCCACCTCATTCATTGCCTCTGCAGCAGCGATGATATGTCGTTCTTCCATGTGGCCTGTAAAACCGTGAATGATAATTACAAGGGGAAAGCGTTCAATGCTGCCGGCGGGCATTTTCGGAAAATCCAGTTTTGCATGAATGCGGATTCCATCATTCTGAATGTAAAATTCTTTATTATCCAATGTTTTTCTCCTGTATTTTGACTGAAAGGTTTTGATGGTTTTTGTCTGTATATATGAGCTTAAACGATTTATGCGGCCTGGTCAATCGGTTTTTGGACAGAAAAAAGCAGGTGATGAGATTATGCTTTAACACACATCAGCGCTCGCCAATAGGGAGCGCTGATATTTTTTGTTTTCCGGGAAATGACTTCCATTTGTTCTGCAGATGAAACACCGGATTTCCTGAGAAACAAAAACGCTCCGCGAGGATTGAGGGATACAGGGAGTCCAAAGCGGACCTGGCCGCTTTATTCAGATTTTGAGAACCTGCTTCGTAGCAAAAAAAAGTTTACAAAAAATAATTTTTGTTGCAAAAAACAAAAAATATTGTACAAATGAATATAAATTTTAAAAGAAATAAGGAAAGGTGTTGAATAAAATTAGTATAAACAAAAGAGTAACGTATGCAAATTAAGGAGGATGGCAAAATGAAAAAAGCGAAATGTTTCAGCGATAAGCATTATACAATCGGAAAAATTGATGACAAGCTGTATTCTTCATTTACAGAGCATCTTGGAAGAAGCATATATTCCGGAATCTATGAACCCGGACATCCGACTGCAGATGAAAAAGGATACCGTCAGGATGTCATGGATCTTGTGAAAGAACTGGGTGTGCCTGTGATCCGTTATCCGGGCGGAAACTTCGTATCCTGCTATGACTGGCATGACGGAATCGGTCCGAAGGAAAAGAGACCAAAGAGAATGGATTATGCGTGGGCAACTATTGAGACAAATGAATTTGGTATTGATGAATTTTGCCAGTGGGCGGAAAAAGCAGGTGTTGAGCCGATGATCGCTGTCAATCTGGGAACCGGCAATATTAAAGATGCCGGAGATCTGGTGGAATACTGTAATCATCCGGGCGGAACATACTGGAGCGACCTCCGGGCACAGAATGGTCATCCGGAACCGTATAACATCAAATACTGGTGTCTGGGAAATGAGATGGAGGGCAGCTGGCAGGCAGGCCATCTTTCCGCAGAAGATTATACAAAGAAAGCGCTGGAAGCGGCCAAGATTATGAAATGGGTGGATCCATCCATCAAGCTGGTTGCGTGCGGAAGCAGCTATGAGATGCTGCCGACTTATATGGACTGGGATCGTGTGATGCTGACCGAGCTGTATGATCAGGTGGATTACATTTCCACACACAACTATACCATGAATTCCGGACAGGGCACGACAAATTTCCTGGCAGCTTACAAACAGCTGGATGATCACATTAAAAACAGTGCCAGAGCTGTTGAATTTGTAAAAGCAAAGAACCATTTTGATAAAGACATCAAGATCTGTCTGGATGAATGGAATGTGTGGAATTTCCAGGATATCAAGCTGGACTCCCTGGATGATCTGGCAGGACTGACCACCTTTGAGATGACATCTGCCGAGAAATGGGAAATCGCGCCCAGCATTCTGCAGGAAAAATATTCTCTGCTGGATGCACTGGTTGTAGGCGGACTTGGCATTACGCTGCTGAACAATGTGGATGTGGTTGAAATCGCATGTCTGGCACAGCTGATCAATGTCATTGCACCGATCACAACGGTTCGCGGAGGAGGCGTGTTTACACAGACCATTTATCATCCGTTCCATATGCTCAGCAAATACGGGCACGGCACGACGATGAAAGCCATTGTGGATGCAGAGACATATTCCTGTGACTTTGGCGAACTGCCCATTGTGGAGCCGGCGGTTGTTTACAACGAGGAAACCGATGAGGTGCGGGTATTTGTGCTGAACTGCAGCCAGGAGGAAGATACGGAATTTGAGATGGAGCTGCAGGGCTATGGCGACAAAAAGCCGGTGAAACATCTCGTGCTGAACGGAGATGATCCGGAAGCCAGAAACACACTGGAGAATCCGGATAATGTTGTTATGAAAGAACTGGAAGTATCCGGTGATAAGAATGTGATTTTGCCGAAGATGTCCTGGAATGTCATTATTTATGCATAACATCGCACGGTGATAGAGGGGAAAATATGAAAAATGAAGTGATTTTGAGATCGAATCAGATCGTAAAACACTTTGGTCAGACACATGCACTGAATGGAATCTCCGTTGAAATCAAACGGGGAGAGGTAATTGGACTGATCGGTGAGAACGGATCTGGTAAATCAACATTTTCTTCCATCGTTTCGGGGGTATATCCTCCCACCTCCGGAACACTGGAATTAAATGGAAAGGCCTATAAACCTTCCAGTACGATTGATGCCCAGCAGCATGGAATCAGCATGGTTACGCAGGAAATGGGAACACTGCCAGGTACCCGTGTTGCAGACAATATTTTCCTTGGAAGAGAAGAACTGTTCTCTTCCAGAGGGATTATCAACCGGGAAAAAATGTACAGTGAGGCGAAGAAGGCACTTGAGAAGGCGGGAATCTCAGACATTGATCCGAAAGCACCCATCACAGATTATGGTCTGGAAGACCGAAAGCTGATCGAGGTAGTGCGTTCGATTTACAGTGATCCGGAAATTTTTATCGTGGATGAAACAACGACTGCATTGTCGCAGAAGGGTCGTGATATTATTTATCGCCTGATCCGGAAATTTAAGGATGAGAATAAGGCGGTTATCTTTATTTCACATGATCTGGAAGAAATCATGGAGGTCTGCAGCCAGCTGATCGTCCTCAGGGACGGAGACTTTATTGCACAGCTGGAGAAAGATGAGTTTGAAGAGGAACGGATCAAGGAACTGATGGTTGGAAGAAAACTGACCGGCAATTATTATCGAAGCGATTATGACGGCAGTTTCCAGCCGGATGTGGTTCTGAAGGCGGAGCGAATTTATAAAAGCGGTATTCTGGAGGACGTGAGCATTGAACTTCACAAGGGTGAGATCCTTGGAATCGGCGGGCTTACGGACTGCGGGATGCACGATCTTGGAAGGATACTGTTTGGCATTGAGAAGCCTATGTTCGGAAAGGTGGTTTTCAGTGACGGAACAGAGGTGAAAAATGCAAAAACAGCCATCCGGCATAAGGTCGGCTATGTATCGAAAAACAGGGATCAGGAGGCGCTGATCTTATCGGCAAGTATTATGGATAATACGGTTCTTCCTTCCCTGAATATGATCTCAAAGGCAGGACTTGTATTCAAACACGCGGAGAAAGCATTTACAAATGCGCAGGTTCAGAATATGAGCATCAAATGCAGAGAAATCTCGCAGGACGTCAGGGACCTGAGCGGAGGAAACAAACAGAAGGTCGTGTTCAGCAAGTGGCTTGGAAATCAGTCGGAAATCTTTATTCTGGACTGCCCTACCCGTGGAATTGATATCGGAGTAAAAGCGTTTATGTATGATCTGATGTACCGGCTGAAAAAAGAAGGAAAGGCTATTTTAATGATTTCAGAGGAATTGCCCGAACTGATCGGTATGAGTGACCGGATCGTGATTATGAAAGACGGAAAAATTCAGAATACATTTGAGAGATCAGAGCAGCTGAGCGAATCGGTACTCATAAAAGAAATGGTATAAGGGAGGGAACAGTCTTGACGGATAAGATAAAAAGTGCAGAAAGAAATGTTTCTGTTTCAGAGATTTTAAACAAGATAGTACCATTCCTTGGACTGGCGATCATGATTGTAGTTTTTCAGTACTTCGGTGAGGGAAAGCTTCTGACCCAGGCAAATATCAAAAGTATCTTAAACCAGTCAGTATATGTGGCGATTATGGCCTTTGGTGCGATCTTTGTATATTCTCACGGCGGTATGGACCTTTCATACGGAAGTGTGATCGGCTTCAGTGTATTGTGCGGCATATTAATCGGACGGGCAGGTGCTCCGCTTCCGGTGGTCATTATCACAAATATCCTTTCTGCTGTAATCTGGTTTGTGTTTAATGGCTTTGTGTCAGTTTACCTTAAAGTGTCTCCATTTATTACATCATTATGTATTATGTATATGTGTCGAGGTATCTTAAACACAGTATGTGCGAAGGAAAAGTACAGTGTTCCCGTATATATTTATGATTATGATAACTGGACCATAAAAATCGGCCTGTTGATTGCAACCTTTGTTGTCTGCTATTTTCTGTTTGAGAAGAGCTGGATCGGCAAGGCAAACAAGGCGATCGGAGGAAATGCTCTGGCAGCACAGCAGGCAGGAGTCAATGTGGAAGTTACAAGAATGGTTGCCTATATCATCAGCGGCATTACCGTAGGTATAGGAGGATTTATTCTGATGGCCCGTGCCGGAAGTGTCAGCACTTCCACGGGACAGGGTCTGGAAATGAACGTAATTACCGCATTGGTTCTGGGAGGCGTTCCCCTGTCCGGTGGTTCTCGCGCCAAGATGGTTGGCGCGCTGATCGGCAGCCTTTCCGTTATCATTTTGCGTAATGGTCTGATAATTTTAGGAGTAAATGAACGAGTGATCGAGGGTGTCCAGGGTCTGGTTCTTCTCATAATTGTAATGCTGACTTATGTGAAGAATAAAGACGGTATCTGGAAATAATGTCAGGAGGAAAAAACTATGAAAAAAAGAATAATGTCGTTATTTTTAGCAGTGATTATGGTGTTTACACTGTGTACCTGTTCTGTATTCGCAGAGGATGAGACTACAGAGGCTGTATGGGGCGGTGAAAGCGGTGAAGTATGTGGTGATGAAAACGGTGAATATACAATCGGTGTCATTATCCACACAACAACCGACTATCTTTGCTCCAAGCTGAAAGCTTATACAGATTATCTTGGAAAAAATTTCGGTGTGAAATTTACATATTACATTATTGAGAACTTTGCGGATGAGACATACCTTGCAGGTATCGAAAATCTCTGTGCACAGGGCGTGGATGGAATCATCACCACAAACTTCTCAGGAACTGCAGTTCTTCAGGGTCTGAAGATCTGTGAGGAAAACGGCGTGTACATGGGCGTTTCATGGGCTCCGATCGCAGAAGAAATTCAGGAACAGGTTTTTGCAAGTGACTATTTTGTAGGCTGCTCTTATGAATCCGATTATCAGGCTGGCTACGATATCATCGAAAGCCTGATCGATGCAGGATGTACAAACATTGCTCCGATCGGTTATGAACCTGGTATCACATGCCACGATCAGCGCTGGCTTGGTATGATGGCTGCATTTGAAGATCATCCGGAAATCAAAAAAGCAGGTGAGTACAGAGGTCTTGAATTTACACAGGCTGTTGAAGATTATCTTGCTTCCGATGAAACCATCGATGGTATCGCAATCACACTTCTGGGAATTGAGTACTGTACAGAACCGATCAAATCTGCCGGAAGAGAAGGCGAAGTGAAGATCGCATTCGTAGACCTTTCCGAGACCTGCGGTGATGCTCTTGCAACAGGTGATACCGTTTGTGCTGTCGGCGGACAGTATGTGGATGTAGCATTCACATTTACTATGCTGTATAATGCACTTCAGGGAAATCCTCTGGAGAAGGTTTCTGTACCGGTGAACTTCATTACCTGCAAATCTGCAGAAGAGTTTGAGAACTATGCAAATTACCTTCATGCAGACGGTGTATACGCATGGACCGCAGAAGAGCTTCAGGATGTAATCGTATCCTTCAACCCGGATGCATCTGCAGATACACTGATTGAAATGGGTGCAAATTACAGTACAGAAGATACAATGGCCCGTCATGGTAATTAATCATTGAGTTTTACAGTTCTGACAGAGCTTCCGGGCTCTGTCAGAAAGAACCAGAAAGGGGAACGAAATGAAATTGTCAGCAAAAAAATTAAAAAATGCCGGAGTTGTAATACTTCTTCCAGTACTGGTATATCTTCTCTTTTTTATATTATCTGGTGGGAAATATGGAAAACCGACAACTGTAATAATGAATTTTAAGCAGACACTTGTTCCGACTCTCATCTCCTATGCGATGTGCTGTAATGTGCTTTGTAACAGAATGGATCTGAGTGCCGGTTCCGTGGTCATGCTGTCCAGTATGATTGGAGCAAAAGCGGTATACGTATACCATATAGGTGTTGTTCCGTTCGCACTGCTTGTTATATTTTCTGGAATTGTCCTGGGTGTTATTTCAGGAGTTGCCTATATGCTGTTAAAGGTTCCTGCGATTGTGACGGCTCTTGGAGTGTGTATGATTTATGAGACCTTCTCAAATCTTACGAGTATCTCCTGGGTTACGGCAATCAGCGGAGACACAACACTGTTTGGAAGATATCCGTACTGTGTGATCATCTTTGTGATTATGGCGGTTGCATTTTATCTGTTGTACAACAACACAAAATTCGGATATAATGTAAGAGCCTGTGCAAGTTCTCAGCAGATTGCGAAGAGTGCAGGTGTGGATACCAGAAAGACAGCGTTTCTGTGCTATGTTGTTTCGGCTGTATTCCTTGGAGTTGCATCTCTTCTGAGGATTTCGATCCAGGGCTCCATCGATACGCCGCAGTACATGTCCAGCACCAATATTATCTTTAATTGTCTGCTGGGAATCTACGTGGGAATTGCATTGGAAAGATACTGTAACATTGTAGTCGGAATCTTTGTGGGTAATCTGATACTGAACATGCTGACCAGCGGCCTGATGAATATGGGACTGTCCTCTTCTCTGCAGGATACTGCTTCGGGGGCATTTCTGCTTCTGATTATGATCTATACATACAACAACGACCGTGTGCTGGATCATATCAAAGCGTCACGCGAGAAGAAAGAGCTTGAAAAGAGTATTATTGCCTGACCATTTATTAATATCATCCGGATTAAGAACTGACAATTGATTGCTGTGTCATTTGTGAGGTTTGGTCTGGATGATATTTTGCTATATGATGAATCACGGACAGTGGTCATGTGACGGAGGATGTCTGCGCGGGCAGACGATTCCGATTAGAGGAGAAACAGGATGATAAAAGTGCTTTTACTGGACGATGAAAAGCTTGCATTAGAGTACCTTGAAAATATTATCAGCTGGGAAACCTATGGGTTTGAAATCGTGGGAGCTATGACGGATGCGGAGCAGGCGTTAAAGGTTTTTCGCAGAAACCGGCCGGATTTGATCATCAGTGATATCTGTATGTACGGAATGGACGGCCTTGATTTTGCTTCGGCGATACGCGAGACAGACCAGAATACCCACATTTTGTTTCTGAGCGGCTATAAAAATTTTGATTATGTGCGGGAAGCACTTCGTCTGGGAACCGATGATTATCTGCTGAAAAGCGATGTGGATGAAGAGGTTTTTCTGCAGAAAATCCTGAAGATCAAAGATAAGATTGAAAAGGAAAAACAGAAAAAACTGTATACGGAGAATGTGATTTTTAAGGAACTCTTCCTGAACAGGACAGAGGAAAAAAAGTACAGAAATATTCTCTCAGAAGCAGAATATATCCGGCTTCATAAAAAATATTATTATCTTCTTGTGACGCAGAAGCAGGCGCCCAGATTCCTGAAAGAATTTTTCAACAACATACTGGAACCCTATTATCTGGATGAAGAGAGAATCTATGAACTCATTCAGGACAGCTGTATGCCGGAAGAAATGAAAATGGTGTCCGGTTTCAAGGTGAACGGCAACACACTGGTGATTATCTGTGAAATGTCTCAGAGCTATGTTTCCCAGAAAGAGATATACGAAACTTTTTACCAGTTTGCCAGTCAGGTTTACACAGAGCTGAACCGGATGGACATGCATGGATATAATGTGCTTTTTTATCCTCACGGCTGTGCGGTCCGGCAGTTTCGCGATCTGTTTTATCTGAACCGGGCACAGCTGGACAAACAGGTCGTGAAGGCAAAACCCTATATTTTTGAGTTTGAAACGGGAAGAGCCGATCATCAGAATATCAGTTCCGGGACATCAAATTTCACATGGAAAGAAGTCTACCGGGCACTGTCTGAGCAGAAACAGGAGCTGATTACGGAATATGTGGAGACACTAAAGATCGCAATTGCACAGGAGGACTATATTACGTACCTCTGGTGTCTGAAAGAAATCCTGAAGGCGATGAACTATATTGAGCAGAAGAACCGGGAGATGTCCAATGGGGTAGCATTCTGTCTGGCAAGCTCATATATGAAATATGATATGAGCAATCCGTTAAGTGTAACCGAATTTATTGAAATGAAAATAGATGAAATCGAGCTTGCTTATAACAGCCATAAAGCCGGGGAGTACTCGAAGCCGATCAAGGATACGCTGGATTATATTCATCAGCATTACGGGGACGAAGAGATGTCCATGACAGAGGTGTCCAAAAGCGTGGGCCTGAGCAGCTCCTGGCTGTCCACAAAATTCAAGGAAGAAGTGGGTATTGGTTTTATTGAATATCTGAACAAGGTCAGGGTCAACGAGGCGAAAAGACTGATTGACGAGGGGGAATATATGATCTATGAGGTTTCCGAGAAGACCGGATTTGCCTCCAGTCAGTACTTCAGTAAAATTTTCAAGCAGATCACAGGTCTGACACCGAATGAGTATAAAAGGCTGAGTAAAAAATCCGAGAGAGAACAGATATGAAGAAGATACTTTTTTCCACAAAACTGCTTTTATCACAGATCGCAATATTTATCATTGTATATGGTGCGATTCTTCTGATCATTCCGGAGATCATGTACGATCTGGTGGATCAGACAGAAGCGACACGAATTATGCGGTACACAGAACAGGTCGCCATGCGAATCGAACAGCGGCTGAATGAGATTGAACGTTTTTCGGAATTTCTGTCCAATGATGAGGCGCTGTATCGGAAACTGAAAGCAGTGGAAGAAAGCAGGAATCCGGGAGAGGAGGCATCTCTCAGATTGTATCTGTCCAATCTGATTCAGAAGGACGCGGTTTCCTCCTATAAGGTCCTGGGGATTTATGTGGACATTGAGGGCAGCGGGTATTACACCAATACAGTGGGGCTGTCCGATGATCTGAAACGCTATATCGACGAAGAAATCAGTCCTGCGTATGAGGCGCAGGAAAGCGAAGCCCTGTATGTGACACCGTTCAATTACCGGGATAAGGAATCAAATTCGCTGTTTGGGAATACCTTCACAAGAGCGTTTGGGTTTGTGCGCTCCTACAGCAGGGACGATCTCTCCGGAAAGATCATTATTATCTCTTCGTTTGATGAAATCCAGTATATTGCGGGAAATCTTTCGGATATCTGTGAGGATTATACACTGCTTTCTTCGGCACAGGAGGAGCTGATTTCCCCGAAGGATTCTGCGAAAATGGATTATACACACACACTTCAAAAAACAAAATACGGGGATTCCTACTGGGAACGGTATGCCATTGAGTACGATGGAATCTATACGATCCGTTACCTGAAAAACGGCGGATGGAAACTTCTGACCTATATGGGTAAAGATGAAGTGGTGGCAAACAATGTGGCAAGTCAGTATAATATTCTGATATTTGTGGCAGTGTTTGGTGTGATTGTGATCATCGCAATGATTGTGATCGTAAAGCGGTTTACAAGACCCCTCAGTGATCTGGCGATACAGATGAAGGCCATTTCCACGGGGGATTTCAAGGCCCGGGTCCACGTGATATCCGGTGATGAGATCGGAATGGTCGGGGACGCGTTTAACCTGATGGCGGAGCGCCTGGAAGATTCTATCGAAAAAATAGTGGAAAAAGAAAAACTGGAACAGAGAATGCGATACGGACTGCTGATCTCACAGGTTGATCCGCATTTTATATATAATACGATGAATACGATTACTTATCTGGCACAGAAAAACCGTGTGAATGATGTGATCGTTGTGAATAAGGCGATGATCGAAATTCTGAAGGATCGCTTACGAATTGAAGACTCAGACGTGTTTGACTCGCTGAAGCAGGAGATCAATGTGGTAAAACAGTATCTTACCATTCAGAAGTATCGGTATGAAGATATTTTCAAGGTGAAATATGAGATCGAAGAGGACTGCATGCAATGCTACATTGCCAAAAACATGATACAGCCGCTGATTGAAAATGCATTGTCTCATGGACTTCTGCAGAATAAGGATGAAAACGGGGAGCCGCTGGGCGGATGTATACGGATTCGGGTTTATAAAGATCAGAAGTTTATTCATATCAATATCACAGACAATGGAGTTGGGATGACACAGGAGGAGGTAGAGGAAATCAGCCGTCCGATGAAGCACTGGGAGCGGGGGGTACATATCGGGATCCGGAATATACGTGAGAGAATGAAATATATTTATCATGAGAATGCCTCCATGGAGATCAGCTCCAGAAAAGGGTTTGGTACGACGGTTTCTTTGATCCTTCCGCTGCGCTTTGATGATTCGAACAGTATAAAAGAAATTCCGGACTGACGGAGCTTGTATGGCTAAGCGGTCTTGAATTTGGGGAATAATAATAGTATAATTAATTCATTAGTGAGATTTCACAGGTCAAAGAATGAATTAAGGAGGAAACTATTATGGTTACCTGGAAAAACTTGGACACACTTGCTTCCTATCAGGATCTCTTCCAGACAGAGCGTGTCAACCTTGCGGGCGTAATGTCCGGCGAAAACGGTGCAGAGCGTGTGAAAAACTACAGCGTTCCGATGGCAGCAGGACTTTCCTACAATTATGCTGCAAAACAGGTGGATGATAAGGTGCTGGCAGCACTTGTGAAGCTGGCAGAGGAGGCACAGCTTACAGAGAAATTCAAGGCTCTTTATAATGGGGAAGTGATCAATACGGGAGAAAAACGTCTGGTTCTTCATCATATGACCCGTGGACAGCTGGGTGATGCAGTTGTGGCAGACGGTGTGGATAAACGCGCTTTTTATGTGGAACAGCAGGACAAGATTGCAGCATTTGCAAATAAAGTACATGCCGGAGAGATCACAAATGCAGCCGGCGAGAAATTTACAACCGTAGTTCAGATCGGTATCGGCGGAAGCGATCTTGGTCCGCGTGCGATGTATCTGGCACTGGAGAACTGGGCAAAGAAAAACGGCCTGTTCAAAATGGAAGCAAAATTCATCAGCAACGTGGATCCGGACGATGCAGCCGGTGTCCTGAATTCCATTGATGTTGCACATTCTCTTTTTGTTCTGGTTTCCAAATCCGGAACAACACTGGAAACGCTGACAAATGAGTCCTTTGTGAAGGATGCTCTGAAGAATGCAGGGCTGGATGCATCCAGACATATGATCGCGGTTACCAGTGAGACTTCTCCTCTTGCCAAGAGTGACGATTATCTGGCAGCGTTCTTTATGGACGATTATATCGGCGGACGTTTCTCCTCGACTTCGGCAGTAGGCGGAGCGGTTCTGTCTCTGGCATTCGGACCGGAGGTGTTCGCACAGTTTCTGGAAGGTGCGGCAGAGGAAGATAAGCTGTCTGCAAATGAAGATGTATTAAAGAATCCGGAGATGCTGGATGCGCTGATCGGCGTTTATGAGCGTAATGTACTGGGATATCCGGCGACGACGGTTCTTCCGTATTCCCAGGCTCTGAGCCGTTTTCCGGCTCATCTGCAGCAGGCAGATATGGAATCCAACGGTAAATCTGTAAACCGTTTTGGCGAGCCGGTAAATTATCCCACCGGACCGGTGCTCTTTGGAGAACCGGGAACAAACGGACAGCATTCCTTCTATCAGCTGCTTCATCAGGGAACGGATATTGTGCCGCTTCAGTTTGTCGGATTTAAGAACAGCCAGATCGGTACAGATGTAGACATCCAGGGCAGCACAAGCCAGCAGAAGCTCTGTGCGAATGTGGTTGCACAGATCGTGGCGTTTGCATGCGGCAAGGCAGATGAGAACCGCAACAAAAACTTCGAAGGCGGACGTCCTTCCAGCATTATTATCGGAGATCAGCTGGATCCGAAAGCGCTGGGTGCACTTCTGGCACACTTTGAGAATAAGATCATGTTCCAGGGATTCCTGTGGAATGTAAACAGCTTCGATCAGGAAGGTGTACAGCTTGGCAAAGTGCTGGCAAAGAGAGTGCTTGCCCATGAGACAGACGGTGCACTGAAGGAGTTCAGCGACCTGCTGAACATCTGATGTGAGATTCTGTAAAGAATATGAGATTCCGTAAAGAACATGAGATTCCATAAAGGATAAGAGCCGCAGAATTTCTGCTGCAGGTAAAAATGATATACTATCTGATTTTGATCAATATAGTGACATGTCTGCTCTTTGGATTGGATAAACACAGAGCGGTCCGCGGATAATGGAGAATCCGCGAGAGAACCCTTCTGCTTCTGGCTGCGGCCGGAGGTGCAGCCGGAGGATGGGCGGGAATGTATCTTTTTCGCCATAAGACGAAGAAAGCACGCTTTTTCGTGGGAATTCCTGCGATGCTTGTGGTGCAGATTTTTCTGCTGGTCTTTCTGAGAGAAAAGGGGATATGCTGAGATAATCAGCAGGAATGATCAAAAAAAGAGGGAAGATACCCGAATGTGGGGATATCTTCTCTCTTTTTTGATGCATCATTTTTGATGTACTAGCAAGCCTTTTTCTGTGGCTTCTCCAGCAGCTTCCGGATACCTTGTACAGCTACCAGGACGCCAAGAATCAGGAGCAGAACAGCAAAGACAAGCTGGAGCGTGTTTCCGAGGCTCAGGCCGGAGGTCATGAATGCTTTGGAAAGCTTCACGATGGTCATGGAAAGAGCTGTGAAAGTGACAGCCATCATGAATGCCATCGGGATCCAGAGCATGCAGCCCTGACGTTTTGTTTTTTTCAGGAACACGGCGCAGGCAACCAGGGCGAGTACCGACAGCAGCTGATTTGCGGAGCCGAACAGAGGCCAGATTTCCGCATAGCCGACCTTGGCCAGAAGGTATGCGAGCACCAGAGTGATAACCGTTGCAAAATATTTGTTGGTCATGACTTTCAGGAACGGGCTCATGTTCTTCTCGTCCACATCATCGTCAAGGAAGAATTCCTGGAAGGAAAGGCGGCCCACACGGGCTACAGAGTCCAGGGAAGTCAGCGCAAATGCGGAAACCGCCAGGTTGATCAGTGTAAATACCAGATCATGAGGCAGTCCTGCGACGGTGAGAAAGTTTGCGATTGCACCGGCAAAAATCTGCGGCTGTGTCGTCAGACCCTGCGCGGCAGCTTCTCCCTTTGCAAAGGAAGCCACGGCAATCAGCGCGATGATTGCCAGCATACTTTCCATAAGCATGGCGCCGAAGGAAACCGGAAGCATGCTCTTTTCACTCTTGATCTGTTTGGATGCAGTACCGGAGGATACCAGAGAATGGAATCCGGAAACAGCACCGCAGGCGATGGTGACAAATAAAATCGGGAACAGATACTGGCCGTCCACGTTAAAGCCGTTGAAGGCTTCCAGGTTGCAGGCAGGATTTGCCACAAAAATACCGATGACTGCGCCTGCGATCATGAAGATCAGCAGATAGCTGTTCAGGTAATCACGCGGCTGAAGCAGTGCCCAGACCGGAACGACACAGGCAATCAGAACATAGGCAAAAATGATAAGATGCCAGGTTCCGCGCTCCAGATACAGCGGGCATTTCAGACCGATTGCCACAGCGACGATCAGCATGACAATGGCAATTGCTGTGTTTACCCATTTGTTCAGTTTTGCATATTTTAAAATCATACCGAGAGCGACAGCCTCCAGAATAAACAGCATGGAGGTGGTGGCTACGGCACCGTTTGCAAGGATTTTGGAGACATTTCCGGCTTCATCTGCAGCGAAACCGTTAAAGGTACCGGCTACGACATCTGCAAAAGCTGCGATAACCAGAATACAGAACAGCCAGCAGAACAGCAGGAAAAGCTTTTTGCCCAGTTTGCCGATATACTCTTCGATGATGTAACCAATGGTTCGTCCTTTGTTTTTTACCGATGCGTACATTGCGGCGAAGTCCTGAACCGCACCGAAAAATACGCCGCCGACAAGGATCCACAGCATAACCGGAAGCCAGCCGAACATGGCTGCCTGGATCGGTCCGTTGATCGGACCTGCTCCGGCGATCGAGGCAAACTGATGACCAAATACCACATTGGTATCCGCCGGTACATAGTCGACTCCGTCTTCCAGTTCGTAAGCAGGGGTCTTTGCGCCTGGGTCAATTCCCCATTTGTTCTGAAGGTAACGCCCGTACAGGAGGTATGCTCCTCCGAGTACGACAAGGGCGATGACCATCATTAAAATTCCACTCATGATTTCTCTTCCTTTCTTTTTCTATGTATAATTATATGATGTTGGGGTCAAAAGCCCCCAACTATGATACCTGCGGATTGTTCCGTGCTTTGCACTCCCACAATCCTACCCATTATTCGCATATCGTGGGATTATCATCCCACTTTTATGCTCATATAGGGGCGGGTCCCAAGGTCTTTCACCTACTTATGAGCAAGCTTATGTGGGTGAAAGACCTTTTGACCCTGGTATCATAATATATTAAAAACGCCTCTGCAGTCCTTCCGGACTGCAAAGGCGGATTTTTCCGTGGTACCACTTTGCTTGCTGCAAAAAACTGCAGCCTCTCAGAGCCGTCATAAAAATAACAGCCTCTCCGGTAACGGGGAGAAATCGTCTCTTTTTACTGACAGAACTGCGTTCAAAAGAGATGCTCCGGGGTGATGTCATCAAAAAGTCTTTCTGCTGTTTTTCACCGGACAACAGCTCTCTGTAATCAAGAATCCTTTTGCGATGTGTCCCCTTCAATGCATTAACATTTTAAAGGATGTAATTGTTTTACACCTTTTTTTGACAAAAAGCAAGCATTTTTTTTAGCTTTTCAGGAAATCCGGTCAGAACTTCCTGCGGGAAACCGGAAAAAAGCTTTCCTTTTCCTGGCAGATTTGGTAAAATCGGGAATATGAAACAAATGTTTGAAATGAATGTGTGAAATAGGAAAAGCGGCGAAAATGAACATCTGCCAGACTTTCGGAGGAAAATTTTTTGAATGGAGTGAATATTCCGGAAATTGTAATTGTAAACAGCATTGGTGTTCTGCTGATGATTTATCTCAGGATGACCAGGATCGATAATATGGAAAACCGCTATGCCGGCGAGAAATTGTTTGATATTCTGATCTGGATCACGATTGGCGGCTGTCTGACAGAGATGCTCACCTTTCTGATCGACGGGAGACTTTTTCCAGGCGGAAGAGTGATTTCTTATTTAACCAACAGTCTGTGTTTTCTCGGTACCTGCAGTGTTGGTTTTTTGTGGTGCCTGTATGTGGATTTCCGAATCTATAATAATATCCGGAGAATGCGGAAAATAGCAGTGCTTCTGGTGATGCCGCTGATCGTGGAGAGTGTTATGCTTCTGATTAATTTAAGTGGAGCTGGATTGATCTTTACTGTATCAGAAAGCAATGTGTATCAGAGAGGCAGCATGACCTGGATCGCATACCTGATTTTGTTTTTCTATTTTTTTTACAGCATTGCTACGGTGAAACGTTCCGGAAAAAACAGCCTGTATCTTCAGTTCTTTCCGGTATTCTATTTTGTGGTCCCGTGTATGGTAGGAACGATCGTGCAGGGGATGCTGTATGGAATTTCTGTGGGCTGGACATCGGTTGCCATTGCATTTCTGTTTGTCCATATCCAGATCCAGGCGAGAAATTCTTTTGTAGATTCCCTCTCCGGACTGTTTAACCGCCGATATCTCGACTGTATTTTGAGCCAGTTTAAGCGAAGTGCAAGACGGCAGCTTTACGGAATTATGATCGATGTGAATGATTTTAAGAAGATAAATGATGCTTATGGACATTCCAATGGTGATGATGCGATTCGGAGTATCGGAAGGATCCTTTCAGATTCCGTGACGGAAAAGGCAATTGCAATCCGTTACGCAGGAGACGAATTTATGATACTGGTGCAGGCGGAACAGGAAGAAGCGGTTCTGGAAATTATGGAACGGGTGGAACGAAACCTGAAGATTTTCAATGTGTCCGGGGAGGCGCCGTATACGCTTTCCTTTGCCATGGGATACAGCAGATTTGATGAATTGTCCGGAAATATGGAACGTTTTCTTGCGGAAATGGATGAAGCCATGTACACGGAAAAACAGAGATATTATGAACAGTCCGGCATGGACCGAAGGAGAAAAAGAGAAAAATAGATACAGAATCCGTATTTTTGTTGACGAAGGCAGAATTCGGCAATATAATGAAAATATAAGTCGGGATACTGTATATGTAAGGCAAAATTCACAGCAGCATCGAAACAGCATGGAGTTGGCAGACATAGATGCCGATACTTATGTTTCGATGGATGCTGTTCTTTTTTTACCAATTTACAGGAAGGTATCATGGATGAAACAGAAAAAGGAGAGACAGGAGGAGACCTATGAGGAGAAAACAACGGATGCGGCAGATGACTGCCTGGATGCTGTCTGTTGCCATGGTAATCGGAAACGGTTCTGTTTCCGTGCTGGCAGAAGAGGCGCAGACAGAAGCAATGACAGAACAATATGCGGTGGAAGCATCTGCAGAGGATTACGACACACTGGAAATGCCTGTGGAAACAGTGCCTTCGGAAGATATGCAGATTGCAGAAGAAACGGTACCGGAAGAAGCTTATCCGGAAGAAGAAATTCCGGAGGAAGAGGATATCTCTTCGGAGGAACCGCTTTTTGCAGAGGAGGATACCTGGACGGGGGCAGAAGAAATTGCGCCCGCGCAGGAGCAGGACGAGAATGCAGAGACGGATTCACAGGAAGCTGCATTCACAGATGACGGCTGGATCGACAAAGATGCTGCAGCAGAAGCGGCGGCTGTGCTGGCAGCAGATGAAGAATCCGGCTTCAATATTTCGTTCGGAGATTTGCGCGGCGGGGATCATACCTGGATCTTTCCGGATGAAAACCTGGAGATTCCGCTGGATCTGAGCAGTCTTTCAGATATCGAAAATGTCAGTGTGGATATTCAGGCCGGACGTTGGAATCATGAGGAAGGCATGCTTGGGGATATGATTCCGGAAGAAGAGGAAGGCACTTATTTTTCCTATGATCCGGATTCAGGTGTTATTACCCTTTACGGAGCGGCTCTGGCAGAGCGTTTCTGCGAAGACAATGGCGGAAACTGGTTCCACCTGGAAGTGCTTGTAACGGTGGGTGAGGATGTGGCAGCGCAAACCGTCACATATGTGGAGGAAAGGCCAATCGTGCGTGATTACTGGAGGCCTTCCTTCAAGGCACAGCTGCCGGACTGGAATATTGGTATTGACCGGTATCAGGAATGCTATGTGGAGGACGCAGAGCATCCCTGGGGCGGTTCCGTCGGTTATGAGATTACAGATGTGGAACTGGAAGTCGTTGCGGAAGACAGCGACGGAGAAGATGCCATTGTATGTGAGCCGTATGAGGATGGAAACGGCTGGAACATTCACATGAACCGCTATGGACATGGTATCGTGACGATGACTTACCAGCTGATAGATGGCCAGGATGAAACGGATACATACAGCTTTGATGTGTGGGTGAGCGGAAGCTCCTACGATATGTATCTTTCTTCCAGTACCTATGCGTCACAGCTTCTGCCGGGAGCATCTCTGGAGCTTACGGCACATCCCTGGATGGACTGCTATGAGGAAGAACGGGGGCACTATCAGGGTGACATCAGCAATCTGTGGGTGGAATGGAATGTGACAGATGAAGCGTATGAGGACGTACTTTCCTATTCCGCAGATCCGGAGGATCTGTTTACCATACACGTGGCGGCCAATCCGGACGGAGCGCGCAGGAGCGTTCAGTTCGAAGCAAGAGCATTTATTCCGGATGGGGACGATGAGGATTCGGAACCGGATGAAGTCGCTTGTGCGGATTTCTGGGTACATGTGCAGGACGGCTACTACAGACTGATGCCGGGAGATGACGAGGTAAAACAGGATCTGGCCGTTGGAGAAACCACCGTGTGGGAGCCGGAGCTTCAGTATTTTGAACTTGGTTCCGAGGATACGTATCGGGTGATCACGGAAAACGTGCGTTATCGCTGGGAGTGGGATTCCAATGCGGTGGAGATTACCGACGCAGATGGTAAAGTTCTTACAAACAATACAGAGGACGGAAGCGGTGCAGTGGGAACGGCTCCCTTTACTGTGAAAAAGCTTCGGAACTGGGGAACAGACATTACACTGGTTGCAGAGCTCGTAGATGAGGAAGGAAACGGCGAGGAGGCAGACAGACGAAGCTGGAATCTGCAGGATGTAGATTACGGTACATGGTTTGAGGAACAGCGCGGCGGAGATCATACATGGATCTTTTCAGAGGAAGATCTGACGCTGAACCTGAATCAGGAGAATCTGAGCAATAAGTCCGGGGATCCGGCTGTGGCAGAGTGGACGGTAGGAACGCAGGATGAGAACGGAAACTTTACACAGATTCTGACAAATCCTATGACAGAAGGGGCAGATGCATATTATGAAATTTCCGGGGATACCTACAGCATCACACTTCACGGCGGGGCGCTAAGAACGGTTTATGATCCGGAGACGGAAAACCGGTGGATCAGCGTTCGGGCAGTGGTGACGGCCGGAGAAGATGAGGTATCCCGGGCGGACACCAATGTAGAGATGGTGGACTCCTGGTATGATTATCAGTGGCCGGCAAACGGACCGGGAGAGGATCAGCTGTTCCCGGGAGACCGTTTGGATATTCCAAACGGCATGGAAGCGTTTGCCGTGGATAAAGAGCATCCCTGGGGAGAGAATATTCAGGTTGAGGTTACCGATGTACGTATTCTGAAGCAGGGAGAGGAATGGCAGGAGGACGAGCTGATCGATGATGGCCAGGAACGGCTCCGTCTGGAGGGTGATGTCCAGAATGGCTGGTCGCTGGAGGCAGGCGATCGCGGCGGATCTGCCCTGATTGAGATGACATATCGTTCCGCAGCAACCCAAGAGGAGGAAAGTCATACCTTCTATCTCCATATCTGTGATCAGAGATATCGTCTGGAATATTACTATCCCGATGACAGTGACTGTATGCTTCCAGGCAGTGGAATGGAAATTCATACAAGACTTTTCCGGGAATGGCATGACTGGGAAGGAAACCGGGAAGAGGAAGAAATCGAGGGCTATACGCTGGAGGTGTCCGATGAAAACGGACCATGCTATGATACAAATCTGCTTGAGGTGACGACAGAGAAAAATGAAGACGGAACCGTAAAGCTTTGTATCTCCTCCGGAGAAAATACATGGGATACCAATATCCATACCCGCGTTATGGTGGATGATCAGGAAGTGATATCCTACGAAATTCATGTCAATGTGACAGACGAGTATTACAATATTCTTCCGGTGAGCTGGGAGGATACGGAAGTCGGAAATCCAAATCTGGGAGAAGAGCTGGATCTTAAGGGATTAGGACTTCATCTGATTCGGATTAATTCTGAGAATCCGGATGGAAAAGATGTGACGGATGATCCTGCATATCGGATCCGTCTGCCCAGGCCGGAAGAAGGCGGTTATGACAGCAATGCATGGACAACCGGGGAAGAAACCCAAGACGATCTGATCCCGGTTCTGCTCCGCAAAGGCGACTGGAATACCTGTGTGACACTGGTTGCAGAGCGGGCATGTGGGGAAGGCGATGAGGAAGGAAATCAGAACTGGGAGGAACTGACGAAGCGCGACTATTGGTTCCAGGAACCGCAGTATGATGTGGAAATTCGTTCCTTCTATCAGGATCAGGAAACGGATCGTCTGTATACAGATGCATCCCTGACGGTGGAATTCCGGGACAATGGCCAAGGCAGTCATCCTCTGCCGGAGGGCTGTGAGATTCGCTGGAGTGTGCAGGAAGAGACCGAAGAAGGACGTGTGGACTGCACGTATGTAACGGCGCAGGTATCCGATGAAGACCCTGGTGTTCTGGAGCTTACCGCCTCCGGGGAGGTTGGAGAAGACAAACAGATCGTTGTGCAGGCAGCGGTATGGTATGGGGATCAGGAAGTCGGACAGGCATCCAGAAAGTGCTGGATCTGGGTATCGGATCCGGTCTGCGACTACCATTATCCATGTCAGGAAGCGGGAGAAAACCAGCTGCTTTATGGCAGAGAATATACGATCGGAAACGAGCTGGGGTACTCTCTTCAGAATGCAGATTATCCGGATGGAACAGAGGATGCGGTTTCGGTGATCGATGTTCGTCTGGGAGAGCAGAAGCGTCTGAATGAAAACGGAGAGTGGGAAGATGCTCCGGAGGAGGAGCCGGTCTGCGAAATCGAAGAACGGGACGGAGAATGGGTGATCCGCGCAGTCGGTGCGGGATATGCCGAAGTAATCCTTACCCATGAATCAGCGAAAAACCGGGAAGAGACAGAAGAATACTCTTTCCATATGAATTCTTCGGATGTAGTTTATGTTCTGAATACATATTATCCGGATGATTTTGACTTCCTTCTGGTGAACGGAGAAATACAGATTCAGACTTCTCTGACCCGGTGTTACGACGATGAAAACGGAAATTATACGGAAGAGGATATCGCCGATTACGAGCTTCAGGTTCTGACGGACGAAGAAGGGAATCCTCTTTACGATACCGGACTTGTGGATGTGGAATTTGTTCCCGGGGAGGAATCCGGCAAAGTGGTCAGGGTGACCTCTAAAGGAGAAACGGGCTCGACCGATATTTATATCGGTGCATATCTGGATGGGGAGTACCCGATGACCATCCGTCGTCTGCATGTAAATGTGGAAGAAGGCTATACGCTGATCGTTCCCGGACAGCTGACGGATGAAAACGGCGAGACGGTCAATCCTTATCTGAACAGCCTTCTGGATCTGAGTGCGTTTGACATCCGGGTTCTGGAACGGAACCTTACGGAAAACGGGCCGGAAGAGAGGGACAGAACATCGGAGGTTCGTTTCAGACTGGAGTATGGGCCGGACGACTGGGAAGCTGTGGAAGAGACAGAGGAAGGAACCATTCCGGTTCTGAGACGTTTGAACCGCTGGGATACCGGCTTTACGGTTATCGCAGAAGCAGACTGTGCGGAAGAGGAAGGCCGGGAGGACTGGCAGGAAATCGCCCGCAGAGATTACTGGTTCCCGGCTGCCCTGTATTATGATGCAGAGGAAATGGATCTGTTCTCGGAGCTTCGGGGAGGAGATTATGTATGGCTCTTCACCGATGAGACAGAAGTTTCTGTGAGACTGAACAGCGAGCAGGTAATGCTCCCGGAGGGTGCTGCGGCAGAATGGAGACTGGGGGATTACAACGAAGAAGGCGAATTTGAGGCATTTGCAGAGGAAGCCTCCGGCTGCTTCCGCGTGGACGAGGATCAGATGGGAATCGTCATCGACGGTACGAAGATCCTGGATGCACTGGACGGACGGTACGGATGTCAGCTTCAGGTATCTTTCCGGCTGGGAGAGGCAGACCTGGGCGGCGGTGAGATCTGGTGTGAGATCCGCGAGCCGGAGTGTTACCTGTACTTCCCGAAAGAGAAAGATATGCTGCTGGGTGATCCCGGAATCCGTTTTTCCAGTGACGAGCCGAACCTCTGGGTGAGGAACGCCAGCTATCCGGACGGGGAAGACATCTATGCACCGATCACATCCATGGTAAGCACCGATGAGATGGTCATCCGGTGTGAACAGACAGAAGACGGAACGTGGACGGCCGAGGCGGTTGGAGAAGGCTATGCAGAAATTACCGTCACCGTGGAGCATGAGTCGATCGGTAAAAAGCCTTTTACTTATCCAAAAACTGTCCGGGACGAGATCTATGCCCTGCTGGTATATATGAAACAGGGACGAGGCGCTATGCTTCCGGGACAGTCACTGGATATGCTGCCCTATGTCATAAGGAAAAACTATTCCGCAGAAGGGGATCTGCAGGCAGAAAACGTGACGGCACAGTATCCGGCCAGCTTCTTTGGTTATGATGAAGAACTGATTACCGTGGATGAGGATGGAACCATCACCGCAGGAGATCATACAGGAGATACATGTATCACGGTATCCATTTCGGTTCCGGATAAGAACGGAGACTTTTATCCGGTCGAAAGAGATGTGAATATCTGGGTGGGTTCTGGCTTCCGAACGACACTTGTGGACAGTAATTATCCGGCAGAGCGCGGAGGCACCATCTATGCTTCTGATCTGGGTGCGAAGGCTGTATTCTACAGTGAGGAATGTCCGGAAGGAATGGAACTGCCGGGTCATGTGTTCCGATTCTGCGAGTCTCCAGAGTATATGACAATCAGTGAAGACGGAAGCAGTATTACCATTTCGGAGGATATTCCGGATGGCGTTCATGTGCTGCCGGTAAGTCTTCAGACAATTGAGATCGTGGATGGACAGGAAGAAATCAGATGCTATTCCGATGTGAGTTTCGTTCTCGGAGATCATGTCTGGGATAACGGCAGAGTGACAAAGGAAGCAACCTGTATTGCAGAGGGAGAAAAGCGCTTCCGTTGTGTGGAACCTGGCTGTGCGGCAGTGAAGACAGAAATTCTTCCGATCGATCCGGATCATCACAGCCCGGTGACGGATCCGCTGAAAAAAGCAACCCTGACAGCAGATGGTCTGACCGCAGGAAGCCACTGTGAACTGTGCCAGGAAACACTGGTAAAACAGAATAAGATTTATCGTGTGTCCTCCATCACGCTATCCAAAACGTCTTATACATACAACGGAAAGGTGCAGAAGCCTTCTGTGAAGGTGGTGGATTCCAAAGGCAAGACCGTATCCTCGTCCTATTATACGGTAACATATCCGTCGGGATGCCAGAATGTGGGCTCTTATACGGTGAAGGTTACCCTGAAAGGAAATTATTCCGGAAGCAAGAGTCTGACGTACAAGATCACAAAGGCAAATCAGACGATTACGGCTTCTGACAAGACAACGACGCTGGGTGCTGCCAGCTTCTCGCTGGGCGCGAAGACGACATCCGGCGGAGGAAAGCTGTCCTATACATCCGGCAACAAGGCTGCGGCAACGGTTTCCAGCAGCGGAAAGATTACGGTGAAGGGTGTGGGGGCTGCGACCATTACCATTAAGGCGGCAGCTACATCCAATTACAATGAGGCGACGAAGAAGATTACCGTGACTGTCCGCCCGAAAGGAACGACCATTTTAGGACTTGCAAACACTGTTTCCAGACGTCTGACTGTGGCATGGAAGCAGAATACGGCAGTGGATGGCTATCAGGTGCAGTACGGTACGTCCTCCGGCTTCTCGGGAGCAAAGCTTTATACCGTCTTTGGAAAATCGAAGGTGCTTGCATATTTCAGCAGTCTTACAAAAGGAAAGACTTATTACGTTCGCGTGAGAACCTTTAAGAAGGTTTCCGGAAAATACTACTATTCTTCCTGGAGTGCGGCGAAGAAGCTGAAAATCACGAAATAAAAAAATGGAAAAAGGGTCTTTCCCGATGAGGGAGAGATCCTTTTTCCGTTTAGGAAAGAATTTCGTTATGTTCTCAGAATGTTCCGTTGATGAGATCTTCCAGTGTGATGTGAAAGAAAAAATCATGTGCCAGCTGATCAAATTTCTTCCACAGCGGCAGAGTGACGCAGTGCTCTTTCCGGCTGCAGGGTTCGGCGTCGGGCATGAGACAGGCCACAGATACAAGAGGCCCTTCCGTCAGCTCGATAATCTCACCGATGATGTATTCCTTTGGCGATTTTGTAAGCTGATAACCGCCTCCTTTTCCGCGAAGTCCCTTCAGCAGTTTGTTTTTTACCAGGATCTTCAGGATGATTTCCAGATATTTTTCAGAAATTTCCTGGCGGGCGGCAATATCCTTCAGCGGTACATATTCGTCCTGGGGATGCTGGGCCAGATCAATCAGAACTCTGAGTGCATAGCGTGCTTTTGTTGAAATCATGAGATTACCTCCTGTTTTGGCGGGTTCCGGGGTCATTCATCCACGATCGTGCAGGCACGATGTGGTGTCAGACCTTTTGCTCCTGGTATTATTATATGATGTTGGGGTCAAAAGCCCCCAACTATGATACTTTCGGATTGTTCCGTGCTTTGCACTCCCACAATCCTACCCATTATTCGCATATCGTGGGATTAGAATCCCACTTTTATGCTCATATTGGGGCGGGTCCCAAGGTCTTTCACCCACTTATGAGCAAGCTCATGTGGGCTTAGACCTTTTGACCCTGGTATCATTATATTTCATACAGAAAAAAGTTTCAAGAAAAACCAATAAACCCATTGACATACTAGGTTAATAGTGATAGTATGCATAACATAAGAAAAAGGAAAGAGGCCATATAAAGGGTCTTGCAAATAAGAAAGAAAAGAGGGAATCAATTATGGCAAATTATTACAAAGGTACATTAGGACTGATCGGAAATACCCCGCTGGTGGAAGTGACAAATATTGAGAAGGATCTGGGACTGGAAGCTACCATTCTGGTAAAACTGGAATATTTTAATCCGGCCGGAAGTGTGAAGGACCGAATTGCGAAAGCAATGATTGAGGACGCAGAGGAGCGAGGCCTTCTCAAAGAAGGATCGGTAATCATTGAACCGACTTCCGGAAACACAGGAATTGGTCTGGCGTCCATCGCAGCGGCGAAAGGCTACCGTATCATTCTCACCATGCCGGAGACTATGAGTGTGGAGAGAAGAAATATTCTGAAAGCATATGGTGCAGAGCTGGTTCTGACCGAGGGTGCGAAAGGAATGAAGGGAGCCATTGCGAAGGCGGATGAGCTGGCAAAGGAAATTCCGGACAGCTTTATTCCGGGACAGTTTGTAAATCCGGCAAATCCGGCAATTCATAAAGCTACAACAGGTCCTGAAATCTGGAGAGATACCGACGGAAATGTAGATATCTTTATTGCAGGTGTGGGAACCGGCGGTACGGTTACCGGAACCGGAGAATATCTGAAGGAACAGAATCCCAATGTAAAAGTCGTTGCGCTGGAACCGGCAGCCTCTCCGGTATTGTCAGAAGGAAAAGCAGGTCCGCACAAAATTCAGGGAATCGGTGCCGGATTTGTGCCGGATGTATTAAACACAAAAATTTATGATGAAGTATTTAAGGCAGAGAATGAAGATGCCTTCGCGGCAGCGAAACTCCTTGCCAGAAAAGAGGGAATCCTGGTGGGGATTTCGTCCGGAGCTGCTTTGCACGCAGCCATCGAACTGGCAAAACGCCCGGAAAACAAAGGAAAAACCATTGTGGCGCTGCTGCCGGATACCGGAGACAGATATTACTCCACCCCCATTTTTACGGATTAAAAGGAATGTAAAGAATGAATTTTTCAAAACGAAGCAGATACGGAATCCGGGCATTGATCGATTTGGCGCAGAATACAGAGGCGGGCTGTGTGCAGTTAAGTGATATTGCAGACAGAAACTGTATTTCCGTGAAATATCTGGAACAGATTTTTTCAGGCCTTCGAAAGGCCGGAATCCTGCGCAGCGTTAAGGGCCCTCAGGGGGGCTATCTGCTGGCAAAGGAACCCTCGAAGCTGAAAATTGCGGATGTGATTCTCGCGCTGGACGGAAGTTACTTTCTGGAGAAGGAAGAATGTCAGGATGATGAAAAAGGAAAAGCAGAAGCACTTGCAGTGCAGACAGATATTATTGATCCCATCAATCAGTATATCCATCAGTTCTTAAATACGCTGACCCTGCAGACTCTGGTGGAGAGCTCCGAAGGATATAAGGCGCTTACAGGAGATATGTATTATATCTGACAGGGAGAAGAAACAATGAACTGGGAATTTATCATAAAATATTTGCCGCTCTATGAGAAAGCTGCATGGCTCACACTTCGTATCGGGCTTGCCGGTGTAATATGTGCCATCCTTCTCGGACTGTGCTGCGCAGTGATCCAGTATTATAAAATCCCGATTCTTAGAAGAATCATTGCGGTATATATTGAACTCAGCAGAAACACACCGCTTCTGGTACAGCTGTTCTTTATCTATTACGGGCTTCCAAAAATAGGCATACAGACAGATGCACAGACCTGCGGTGTGGCAGGGCTGGCATTTCTCGGCGGAAGCTATATGGCAGAGGCCTTTCGAAGCGGCCTGGAAGCAGTGGCGGTGATCCAGGAGGAGAGTGCGCTGAGTCTGGGCATGAACCATTATCAGGTGATGCGGTATGTGATTCTTCCGCAGGCGGTATCGATCAGTGTCCCGGCATTTGTGGCAAATGTGATTTTCCTTTTGAAAGAGACAAGTGTGTTCAGTGCGATCAGTCTGATGGATCTGATGTTTACGGCAAAGGATCTGATCGGCCTGTACTATAAAACGGCAGAAAGTCTGTTTTTGCTGGTCGTATTTTATCTTCTGATCCTGCTGCCGGTATCCATATTGGGCAGTCTGCTGGAAAGGAGGCTGCGCTATGCCGGATTTGGGGCTTGAGGTTCTGTTAAAAGGGAAAAATATGGCCCGCCTTCTGGGCGGGCTGGGAATTGCGATGAAAATCAGTCTGATTTCCGTGGCCGTCAGCATTCCGCTGGGAATTCTGCTGGGAGTGCTGATGACCTGGAAAAATCCGCTGATTCGTGCCATACTGAAAATTTATCTGGAATTCATCCGGATCATGCCGCAGATGGTTCTTCTGTTTCTGGTATATTTTGGGACGACGAGGGCGTTTGGCTGGGATCTGTCGGGAGAGACGGCATCGGTGATCGTTTTTACTCTCTGGGGAACAGCGGAAATGAGTGATCTGGTACGGGGAGCGCTGATCAGTATTCCTGTACATCAGTATGAAAGCAGTGAGGCACTGGGACTGAATAAAATGCAGTCTTATATGTACATTATCATTCCGCAGACGGTCCGGAGACTGATTCCGCTATCCATCAACCTGATTACGAGAATGATCAAGACGACCAGCCTGATTCTTATGATCGGTGTGGTGGAAGTTCTGAAGGTGGCGCAGCAGATTATTGAGGCAAACCGGATGGCCAGCCCCAATGCTGCGTTTGGAATTTATCTGATGGTATTTATGATGTATTTTCTGGCCTGCTGGCCCATCAGCCTGCTGGCAAAATATCTGGAAAAGAGATGGAGGTGAGAATTCATGTCAGAGGAATTGCTGAGAATTGAACATCTGAAAAAACAATTTGACGGGAATGTGGTTCTGGATGACCTGAATCTCACAGTACATAAAGGAGAAGTCGTTGTGATCGTCGGCCCAAGCGGCTGCGGAAAGAGTACGCTGCTTCGATGTATCAACGCCCTGGAGCAGATTCAGGGCGGCAAAATCACACTGGATGGGGAAGCCATCGACCGGAACGGCAAAAATCTTACCGGGCTTCGGCAGAAAATCGGGATGGTATTTCAGAGCTACGAGCTGTTTCCCCATCTTACGGTACTGGACAATATTCTTCTGGCACCGTTAAAGGTACAGAAAAGAGAGAAAAAAGAAGTGACGCAGGAGGCACAGCGCCTTCTGGAAAGAGTTGGTCTGCGGGAAAAGGCAGACCGCTTTCCGAGACAGCTTTCCGGCGGGCAGAAACAGAGAGTGGCGATTGTGCGGGCTCTGTGCATGCATCCGGAAATCATGCTGTTTGATGAGGTGACAGCGGCACTTGATCCGGAAATGGTCCGGGAGGTTCTGGACGTGATGCTTGATCTGGCAGCACAGGGAAGAACCATGCTGATCGTCACGCATGAAATGCAGTTTGCCCGGGCGGTTGCGGACAGGATCCTGTTTCTGGAGAACGGGAAAATTGTGGAGGATTCCGATCCGGAAACTTTTTTTGAGCATCCGAAAACGGAACGGGCGCAGCAGTTTTTGAATGTATTTACTTTTAAAAATATAAAAAATTCCGCAGAAGCAGGATAAACAGCGGAAAAGAAGAGGAGAACAGAATTATGAAAAAATTACAGACAATTGCAGTAGCAGCAACCCTGGCACTTTCCACCGTATTTGCATCTGTCACCTATGCAGGGGATGACGTGTTCCGTACATTGGATGAGATCAAAGAGGATGGAACCATTCACATCGGCGTATTTTCCGATAAAAATCCATTTGGTTATGTGGATGAAAACGGAGAGTATCAGGGCTATGATGTTTATTTTGCCAATCGCATCGGAGAAGATCTGGGCGTCGAAGTCGACTTTGTATCTACAGAGGCAGCCAACCGTATTGAATATCTGCAGACCGGCAAGGTGGATCTGATCCTGGCAAACTTTACCGTGACAGAAGAGCGTGCGGAAGAAGTAGACTTTGCGCTTCCGTACATGAATGTGGCTCTGGGGGTGGTGTCTCCGGATGACAAGGTGATTGAGAGTCTGGATAACTGGAAGGAAGACGATCAGATGATTGTCATTTCCGGAACGACAGCGGAGACATATCTGATTGAAAATTATCCGGATATTCCACTGCAGAAATATGACTCCTATGCAACAGCCAAAAATGCACTGGAAAACGGAAACGGAGCAGCATGGGCAAACGATAACACAGAGGTTATCGCATTTGCACTTCAGAATGAAGGCTACACCGTGGGAATTCCGTCTCTTGGCAGTCAGGATACCATTGCACCGGCAGTGTCCAAAGGAAACGAAACCCTTCTGACATGGCTCAATGAAGAAATCGAAGCATTGGGAGAAGAACAGTTCTTCCATGCAGATTATGATGCAACACTTGTGGATACCTACGGCGAGGAATATAAAGAAGAACTGGTGGTAGAAGGCGGCGTGACGGAGTAATCCGGGGGAACGCGTCAGATGAATAAAAAAGAAAGAATTGAAAATGCGGGATCATGCAGACCCCGCATTTTCTTCATTTCAGAGTGAGGGAATATTTATGAGAAAAAAAGCATTGATTGCCATGAGCGGGGGTGTGGACAGCTCGGTGGCTGCCCTTCTCACGCAGCAGACGGGAGATACCTGTATCGGGATCAATCTGAAACTGTATCATAACGAGGATATCGGCGTGGATCGTCAGAAGACCTGCTGTTCTCTGGAGGATGTGGAAGCGGCCCGGACGGTTGCCTGGCGTCTGGGAATGCGGTTTTATGTGTTTAATTTCACCGGCTGCTTCCGGGAAGCCGTGATTGACCGCTTTACAGATGCGTATCAGCAGGGGTGGACACCCAATCCCTGTATTGACTGTAACCGTTATCTGAAATTCGGAAAGCTGATGGAGCGAATGAGGCAGCTGGAAATGGATTATATTGTGACCGGACATTATGCACGGACAGAGTATGAGACAGGCAGGAACCGGTATGTTCTGAAAAAGGGAAAGGACCCGAATAAAGATCAGTCTTATGTGCTGTATATGCTGACCCAGGAGCAGCTGGCGCATATCCGTTTTCCGCTGGGGGAATTCAGCAAGGATGAGGTCCGGAAGATGGCGGAAGAGCATGGATTTGTCAACGCGAAAAAAAGAGACAGCCAGGATATCTGTTTTGTTCCGGATGGAGATTATGCGAAAGTCATTGAGACAATTACCGGAGCGAGTGCCGTTCCCGGATTGTTTACAGACAGCAGCGGAAACATACTGGGGCAGCATCGGGGAATCATTCATTACACCATCGGGCAGCGCAGGGGACTGCGCATTTCGGGAAAAGAACGACTGTATGTGGTGGATATTCTGCCGGAAGAAAACCTGGTGATCCTCGGAACCGATCAGGAGCTGTTTCGAAGGGAACTTACAGCGGAGCAGGTGAATCTGATTTCC
This sequence comes from Blautia sp., assembly GCA_022769545.1. GTDB lineage: Bacteria > Bacillota > Clostridia > Lachnospirales > Lachnospiraceae > Blautia_A. The sequence goes on from JALEJS010000035.1 coordinate 42,408, forward strand.
TGTGAAAAGCTCACGGAACCCATACGGGTAAAGGCAAAGGTCCGTTATCGACACACAGAGCAGCCTGCACTGGCGTGGCAGACGGAGGATGGAAAACTGCATGTCCGGTTTGATGAGCCGCAGCGAGCAATCACCAAAGGACAGGCGGTGGTACTGTATGATGATGATCTAGTGGTCGGGGGAGGTGTGATCACGGAAATTCTGTAAAATTCAAGCCGAACGCAGCTGTGAAAATACTTGGCAGTGATAAAATACGAAGGTATAATGATAACAATCCGTCGGGGCGGGCATATAATGAGAAAAGCGCAGCAATCGCCGGAACCTGAGAGAAAGAGAAGTGAGCAGAGTGCGGAGCCGGAGGCAGAGAACCGTTTATTTCATACTGGTATGGTTTATGATAGCGGCAGGAATGTGCCCGGACGATGCCCCGGCACATTCTTCTTATCTGCGCACACCTGTGAAACAGGTATGTCTTTCTGATATGGAAGCAGAGGAGGATCCGATATGTTCTGCAGAAATCATTCCGGAATATGTCGGAAATTTTTTCCTGCAGATGGATGGACGGTGCATCCGAAATGTACGGCTGACGTTCTGGCTTTTGGACAGAGACTGCTCTGCTGAAAATCTCCATTTGTCGGGCAATTTATGTTTATGAAAGGGAGATAAAATATGATTTTCGTACAGATTTTATTACTGGCACTGGGGTTTGGGATGCTGGTAAAGGGAGCGGACTGGTTTGTGGACGGAACGTCCGGAATTGCTGCAAAACTGGGAATCCCGCAGCTGGTGGTCGGGCTGACGATCGTTGCGATGGGAACCAGCGCACCGGAGGCTGCGGTGAGTATTACGGCAGCGCTGAGGAAAAATGCCGATATTGCTATCGGAAATGTGGTCGGAAGCAACATTCTGAATATTCTGATCATTCTTGGGCTGACAGCGCTGATTCGGTCCGTTGCGATTCAGAAATCCACGCTGCGGGTGGAAATCCCCTATATGATTGTGATTACTGTAGTTCTTGTCTTCATGGGAAAAAACGATGGCTGTGTGACCAGAACAGAGGGCCTGGTCCTCTGGGCATTGTTTCTTCTGTATCTGGGGTACCTGTTTCGTCTTGCGGGAAAAGGGACGGAGAAAGAAGCGCCGGTGGAGAAAAAGGTGTGGCTGCTTCTGCTGAGTGCAGTGGCCGGAGGCGTGATCGTGGTATGGGGCAGCGACATCACGGTGGATGCAGCCACGAAAATAGCAGCGGCGGCAGGACTGAGTGAGCGTTTTATTGGCCTGACGATCGTGGCTCTCGGAACATCTCTGCCGGAACTGTTCACCTCTGTGACGGCGGCGCGAAAGGGAAATGCAGACATTGCCATCGGAAATATTGTGGGAAGCAATATTTTTAATATTCTGTTTGTGATTGGGACTTCCGCTCTGATTACGCCGGTTCCCTATGAAAAAGGATTTATTACAGATGGATGGATCGCAGTGGCGGCAGGGGTACTGCTGTGGATCGCTGTGTTCCGGACGAGGAAGCTGCAGAGAAAGTGGGGCATTTGCATGCTGCTATCCTATCTTGCATACTTCCTGTATCTTCTTTGATCTCAACATCATTTCGTTCCTGTCATAAAGCCCCCTGCGTCGGCCGGAAACGGCTGCACGCAGGGGATGTTTCATTAATATTTTATTCTTCAGACAATACCCGCCAAGTCACACGTGCGTTCGATTTGAATTTCTTGAAAATAAATTGATTTTCCGTCTGAAATTCCCTATACTATAGATAAGTGCAGATGATATGATTTCTGCGCAGGGGAAGGAGAGACGGCTATGCATGAATCGTTTCTGAATTGTTATATAGGAGTATCCATCCTGATTGCTCTGATGGATGTGATACTGGCTGTAAAATCTGTTCAGAAAAACAGAACCACAGGAAGGTTTCTGGGATTTGCCTGTGCCGGGGCGGCTGTGGTGGATATCAGTTATCTGATCAGTATTCTGAATGACGGCTATATGTGCATGTCTGTTATGTCGAGTATCTATTTTGTCAGCATTGATTTTATGCTGCTGTGTCTTCTCATATTTACTGTGTATTTTACGAAAGGAAAATTTACAAAAATCGGGAATACAGCCGTTGGTCTGGTTACGTTGTATGCGTTTTTTGAGCTGGTCGTTTTTTCCGTCAATCCGTTTTCTGAAATTGCGATCCGGTATGTCCGGCGGGATACCTTTATCGCAAAATACGCATATCAGATGCGCCCGCTGTACTGGATGCATCTGGTCTTTACCTATTCGCTGGTAGCGGTGATACTGATTTTGCTGATACGAAAAATGTACAGGATCCCCGGAGAATACCGGGCACAGTATGGATATGTGATTCTGGGAATTCTGGCCATCGTTTCTGTGAATGCGGTATTTCTGTTCTGGCCGGGAGTAAATGTCTATAATCTTCTGGATTATTCCATCTGCGGATACAGCCTTACGGCGTTTTTGCTGTACTGGAGCTGTTTCAACTATTCTACCCACGGAATGCTGAATCGTCTCAAAACCAGTATTTTTGAGAATATCGATCAGGGAATTGTTCTTTTTGACTATAATGACAATCTGATTCTCCATAATGCAAAGGCAGACTACCTGCTGGGCGGAGATCTTTCGGAAAAATGTTCCGTTCTGGAGGAGTTCCTGAACTGTTACAACCTTTCACTGAATTCGGAGACAGAGAGTGAAAGTATCTCACTGCAGTGTTATGTGAAAAACGGGGAGGAAGACAGACCTCTGCGCTGTGATATCCGAAGGCTGCAGAATGAAGAAGAGCAGCAGCTGGGACAGCTGTTTGTATTTTCTGATGCGGCACTGGAAACGGATCTGCTGACCGGTTTCCAGAACTGGGAGAGCTTCCGGCGTTTTGCCAGGGAAGGCGGAGAGCATTTTGCCTGTCCGACGGCAGTGGCGATCTGTGATATCAACAGCCTGTCGGTGATTAACAGCACCCATGGAAACAGCGTGGGGAATCAGAAAATCCGACTGCTTGCAGATACCATGCGGCAGTATTTTCCAAAACAGACTTACTATGTACGCGGCCTGGAAGCGAATCTGATTGCGCTGTGCAGACGCAGCACAGAAATGGAAATGCAGGAATATCTGACACAGGTAAAGAAGCATTTTGACGGCAATATCCAGTATGCGGTCAGCGTTACCACGGAGGAAATGCCGAACGTTCTGCAGGCAGTTGAGGTGGCATCGAAGGCGATGCGTGCGAAGAAGCTTCTTGACCGGGAATCGATTCATTCCGAGATGCTCTCGTCTCTGATCCGGGCACTGCAGGAATGTGACAGTGATACGGAGAGCCATGTGCGCCGTACACAGCTGATGGGGGCGGAACTGGGAGAAAGAATTGAACTGACAGATATTCAGCAGAGCAAGCTGTCGCTGCTCTGTCTTCTGCATGATATCGGCAAGATTGGAATTCCGCTGGAGATATTGAACAAGCCGGGACAGCTTTCTGAGGAAGAATGGAATATTCTCCGTTCACATACGGAAAAAGGATATGAGATCGCAAACAGCAACAACGAATTGAGAGGGATTGCGGAAGAGATCCGTCATCACCATGAACGATGGGATGGAAAAGGATATCCGGACGGGCTGAGCCGGGAAAGCATTCCACTTTTATCGAGAGTGATTGCGGTGGTAGATGCGTATGATGCCATGACAAATAACCGTGCATACAGAGCATCCATGTCTCCGGCCAGTGCGATGAAGGAACTGAAACGGTGTGCGGGAAGCCAGTTTGACCCCTTTATTGTATCTGAGTTTCTCAGAATGCTGAAGGAAAAAAGGGTGGAAGGGAACGCCGAAATCACGGAGTCTGATGAAATGTCCGGAAATGAACGTGCTGAGCATTCCGGGGGCGATGACGATAAGGAAAAGGAAAAAGGAATCAGTGTCCATCCGGTTCCCTACAGCCGGTACCTGCTGGATGAATCCATGAGGATCATATCGGTGGATGACAATTTTGAAAAGCTGACAGGATATACCATGGAGGATATTCGTCAGAATCATATGCTTCAGTCGGATCTGATTCCGGAGGAGGAGCGAACAGAGTATCTGTGTCAGACCAATGCCAGTCTTGCCATGAGTCCCCTGGTTTTTCAGGAACACAGGCTCCGCCGCAAGAATGGGACAGATATCTATGTGTTCTGTTTTGGCCGATTGTATTTTGATTCCGCAGCCCGTGCGGAACGATCCGAAATTATCATTACCGATATCAGCAACACCTATTCCATGAGGATGCTGACAGATGCGGAACAGAGCAAGGCGCAGATGAGGCTGAGATACTGGGAACGCACGTATCGCAGGGATTCTCTTACAGGACTTTTAAATCATGCTGCTTTCCGCAGTGATGTGGAGTTGAAGCTTCTGGAAGGAAAATCAAAAATCATGATGCTGATGATGGATGTGGATAAGTTTAAGGAATACAATGACACCTTCGGACATCATAATGGAGATAAATTTCTGATCCTGGTTGCGCAGACACTGATTATGTCTCTTCGGAAAGAGGACCGTGCCTGCCGTATGGGAGGGGACGAGTTTGCGGCAGTTCTTTTCTTTGATAAGGATGCGTCGGAAATGCAGATGCATGAGCGGGCACAGCAGATTTTTGACAAGGTAAATATGAGAGTAAAGGCCACAGAAGGCGGAACGGGTATTTCCATGGGCGCAGTGATCGCGGAGGCGGATGCGACATTTAATCAGCTGTATGAAGCATCGGACAAGGCGCTCTATCAGGCAAAGGACAGAGGGCGCGGGAGGATTGTTATTTTCTGAAACAGGAAGAACAGAGTATTTAAGCCGAATGTATGTGAGACCTGGCGATAAAATAAGGATTGTTGAAGTGCTGCAAAGCAGAAGGAGACTTGCCGGTTTGGGTGAGGGAGTCCTGACTGCATGCAGCACTTTTTTCACACAATAAACACCATATGGTCACCGGATAATCACTTTATAATCACTGTATAAACACAGATCCGGATTATCATAGTATCTGTAAATCAAACAGAAAGGATGTGTAAATTATGAAACGTAAATACGCGGTAATGACAATTGCTCTGATCATGGCATTGAATCCGGTAAGCATATATGCTTCCGGGGATTCCACTGCGGATACAGATGCGGTATTTGATGATGTATCAGATTCGGAAGAGGATTCTGGTACCGATGAAAATGAATCTTTCAATACATATGTAATCGGTCAGGTGACTGATATCACAGATACCACACTGGAAATCAAAGTCGGATGTCTGACGGATACAACAGAAGACATTTCTGAATATACTGACATGTCAGGCGCAGAGGCGGCAGATGAAGACACGGCAGATGAAGACACGGCAGATGAGGATACAGCAGGTGAAACTGATTCAGGTGAAGATACTGTGGATATTGCTTCTGATCAGATATCCGGTAACTCTGGTATGACACTTCAATTGCAGGATACGACGACCGTTTATGATATTCCTTCAGGACTGACCGTATATGCAGTAACAAAACCCGAGTATCTGGAGGTGATAACATCGGAAGACAGCATGGAGGCTGCAGAAGACACAGAAGCAGAAAACGCTGCGGGAGGTGACGCGGAAGACAACGCAGAGGAAAGTGCTGATATTCCGGAAAATAGTTCAGATTCATCAGGTATCTATTCAAAAATCGTGGATGAAAATGCATATCTCTATGACATGGAGATATCAGATGTCAATATAGATGATCTGGTGATTCTGGAATTGGATGACACAGATTCGCCGGTTTCCATCACTCTGCTTCTGACAGAAGAAGAGCTGGAAGATATTTCTGGAGATCTTTCTTCTGAATCATAAACAAAAATCAGGTTTTGCAGCAGGAGCATATTTCATAACATATTTTTTCGCTTTTCCTTTTATGATAAAAAACAGCCGGCGGTCTGGAGACTCAGACACTGGCTGTTTTTTGATGATAAAATGTAAAATATAGTTGACAAGACGAGGTAAATGGGTTATGATACAAAATGTAAGATATATTTTACATAATGTAATGTAAAAACAAAGCCCGAAAGAATTCGGGACAGTAAAAGGAAAGGATGGGAATGACTGTGAATGCATATCGTCTCGGGATTCTGACAGGAATCCTCGCCGGAGTGATTCTGGTAATTATTTTTCTGAAATATTCAAAAAAGGATGGAAGCCTTCGGTGCAAGTGGGATGAGCGCCAGCTTCTGATTCGCGGAAACGGATTTAAGTACGCTTTTTTCACTGTGCTGGTTCTTCTGTTTTTGTACTGTAGTCTGGGAGTATCGTTTGAGGGATTTCCTCTGGATGTGCAGGCTGCCGGTTTTCTGATTGCCATTTTGGGGGTTGCGGTAGACGTGGTTTACTGTATCTGGAACGGAGCATATTTTTCGCTGAATGAGAACCGGAAACGTGTGCTGATCGGGTTTGCCCTGATCGGGGGATTTAATCTTTTTATTGGTGTTTCCGGGATTCTTCATGGCGCTTCCATTACCAATGGTGTGCTGAACGTGCGGAGTGCCAATCTGTTTTGCGGAGCACTTTTTATTGTAATTTTCCTCACATTGTTTCTCCGTATGGCGGTTCCGGAAAAGGATGGAGAAGAGGAAGAGACAGGAGAATGATGGCAAATGAAAAATCTCAGATTAAAATCTGCCAGAGCGGCACTGGATCTGTCGCAGCAGCAGCTGGCGGACGCGGTAGGGGTTTCGCGCCAGACCATAAATGCCATAGAAAAGGGCGATTACAATCCTACGATTAAACTGTGCAGAGCCATCTGCCGCATATTAGGAAAAACACTGGACGAACTGTTCTGGGAAGATGAGGAAGAATAGGGTACTGCTCACCGCTGATATCGCGAAGTGCGTTATTGAACGGAGTGAACAGTAACCAGTGACAGAATCGAATCGGAATTCATCCTCCGCAGCAGTGGACGAACCGGCAGGATTTGTGATAGAATGCTTTCATAGATGACCCGGAAATATCCGGGATAAACGACAAAGAAAAGCAAAGGATGGAAGAAAGATGGGAAAAGTGACGGATTATCTGGAAAAATATTACAAAGATACAAACTATAACTGTGCGGAGGCTGTCTTCTGTGCGGCGATGGAAGCCTGGGACGTCGATATGCCAAAGGAGACCGTGAAGGCTATGGCCGGATTCGGCGGCGGTATGGGCTGCGGAAGCGTGTGCGGTGCTGTGACCGGCGGAATTGCGGCACTGAGCTGCAAGTTTGTGGAGGGTGACGGCGGGCACACCAGCCCGCTTCTGATGCAGAAAGCGCGGACTTATATTCGCCTGGTTCGCCAGACGTATGGCTCAGAGGAATGCAAGCATCTGAAACCGCAGTTTTTCAGCCAGGAGGAAAGATGCTTTCAGACAATCAGCCGCATAGCAGCCGTGCTGGATCAGGTATATGAAATGGAGTGATTTCGAAATGAAGACCAGTGAGATAACGATTATCGGTGCTGCGATTCTGGATGTGCTGGTATCTCCGGCAGATCCCGGTGTATTTCAGAGCGGATCATCGCCGGCGGACCGGATTTCCATGAGCTTTGGCGGAGATGCTCTGAATGAGGCGATGGTCCTTTCTCATCTGGGAAAAGGAGTGCAGCTGCAGACGGTGCTGGGAGATGATATGCAGGGGGAAATGATCCGAAGGAAATGCGAAGAACTGGGGATTTCCCTGCCGGAGTCCTGTGTGAGAGACGCACTGCGTACCGGTATCAATGTAGTGCTGGTTCAGCCGGGTGGGGAAAGATGCTTTCTCACAGACCGGGGCGGTTCTCTGCGAAGACTCACGATGGAAGATCTGGAACTGCAGTTTCCCCGAAGTACAAAGGTGGTGAGCTTTGCCAGTATTTTTGTTTTTCCGGAGCTTGGCAGCCATCAGCTGGCAGAAATTTTCTCTGCGGCAAAACAGCAGGGAAAAATTGTCTGTGCAGATATGACAAAAAGAAAAAATCAGGAACGGCCGGAAGACATGGCAGAAGCATTGAGATATGTGGATTATCTTCTGCCAAATGAGGAGGAAGCCTGTCTTTTTACCGGCTGTGCGGGCGCAGAAGAGGCTGCAGAAGCACTGCTGGCGGCAGGCGTGGGAACGGTTGTCATGAAGCTGGGAAGCAGGGGATGCCTGGTGGCTTCCAAAAAGGAAACATATCGGATCCCCGCAGTTCCGGATGTGAAATGTGTGGATACCACCGGAGCCGGAGACAGCTTTGCTGCAGGTTTCTTATTTGGACTGTCAGAGGACTGGGAGGTTCGCAGATGTGCAGAATTCGCAAATGTGTGCGGGGCCGGTGCGGTGACGCAGCTGGGAGCTGCCGCATGGTGTGAATCGGGAATGGATAAGATAACAGGAAAAGCCGGAGAACTGTTCCGGAAATTTATGGGAGTGTCGCAAATTAACTGATCAGGCAGTTATATCAGCGAGACTCCCTCGTTTTTCTATGAAATAAAAAGGACGCACAGGAAGACGGTTACGGCAGGATGCTTTCCAGCTTTTCCAGAAGATCTGAGATCATGCAGCCGATGGTTTCCGTGTGGACAAAATCCGTGATATTTTTGTCTACAAGAATCTGGGTCTGTGCGGGAAAATCTTCATCGGCATCCCAGAAGATCATCTGCATGGAAATACGGGGGAAAATTTCAAACTGGTACGGCACATCTCCGCGGGAAAGGCGAATTCCCCCAAGCTTTTGGCAGGCAGCGTCCAGCTCACGGGTTTTTCCGGTGAACTTACGGGAAAAGGGGACCAGGAGAGGATCCGGTGTCTGCTGGCGGTATCCGTGACCCTCCAGAGATTCGAAAGGGACCCAGATCCCGGAAAGCTGCGCCTGTTCCCGGACATAGTGAAGCAGATGATAAACAGACATGCATTCGTTAAAATACAGGTCTGACTGCCAACCGTCCGGAGCTTCTTTTTCCAGAAGGCCGTCGGCAAGTCTCAGACGGTACAATTCATAAAGGTAGGGAATATACAGGTATTGAGAATCATATTTCAGATGAAGTGTTCCGGCGGCGGGGGCCGGGTCATAGCCGGTAAAGCTGGTCGTCCACTGTTCGGCCAGGGCTTCGTGTACGGAGAAACGATAGCCGCGGTTCAGGTAAGCGTGATAGCTGATGCTCATGAGGAATTCCTTCTTTCGGTGATTTACATTCATATGTAATTTTATTATACTATGAGCCAGGGGACAAATAAACATAAAATACATGCCTGCATATGTTTTTGTGTCTATCTTATTTGTCGGGCAACTCATACAATAAAAAGCAATGAAAGAAAAGCCGGGGGAGGAAGGATCATGGAAATCGCAGAGATGCTGGATGAACTGAAAGGAAAAGCACATCAGGACGAAAAACTGCGCAGAGAGCTGCTGGAAACACGGCAGGAGAAAAATCCGCTGACGGCATTTTGCGCAAAGTGCCGTCAGCTGGGATATCCGGTGTATGAAATGGATCTGATCGGTGCGGGAGAAGAATTTTATGCGGCAATGAAACGCAGCACCAATGGCGGCGGAGAAAATTCTCCTATGCTGGAGGGAGAGGATGACTTTTATGAACTGTTTTTCGCAGGACTGTGAGAACGCAAAGCAGGACGTGGATCGGGAGGCAAATCAGCTGGAAGCGTTTTACCGCCTTTCCCTGCTTATTGAACAGAAGCAGTTTGAGCTGGTGTGTGAAGAAGGAAAATGTCGTCTGGTATATATGATGAACGATGCGGCGGAAAGCTTTCTCGTATTTCAGAACTTCCGCATAAAAGGAAGATATGAGCCGGATTTTTCCGGGACACCGGAAATCTGGCTGGAGCTGGGAGAGAACCATTATATTCTGGCGGTGCGCCAGGGGCCGGATAATGTTTTTACCATCTGTTTTGAAAATCTGGAGGTGGAGGATCATTTCTATAATTATGGAGAAATCGGCCATTTCTGGGTAAAAGGGTATGAATATCTGCGGCAGCTGGAGTATCGTCTGGCGATTCTTAGGGACAAGTGCTGCTATCTGGGGGAGGAGGCGGCTTCGGATGAGGAGCGCCGCCTGGCGAAAATGGCAGATTTTCCTCCGCTTCAATGCTATCCTGCGGTACCGGACCGATACCGGAACATTCCCGATGACCCGTGGTATGTAGAGCGGGATACGATTCTGGAATACCGGAGACTGGCGGCACAGGCGGGAGACCGAAGCCTGGAGCGGATATTGAAACGATATGAGAAAAGGCCTTCTGCGGGAAGGGCGAAAAAGATTGCGCGGATGCTCAGAAGGAACGCGCATGGAAAAACGGTGGATCTTCTGGCGGAAAAGCTGCGGCAGGCGGCAGCGATCTATCCGGATCGATCCTTCGGAACGGTGCAGGATACAGAATATCAGAAACTGTGGGAGATGGGAAAGGCCGAGCAGGAACGGCTTCAGAAGGCAGGCATTCATGCAGAGCTTTTGCGGGAGGAGCCGTTTGTCCGGGCAAGGGATTCTGTCACCTACCAGGTCTATCTGATGATCTGGAAAAAAGGACCGGTGAACCGGAGGGTGACCGTGCTGCCTCTGAACAGATCGTAAAAGATGTCTGCCGTAAGACGGAGAGACTGACAGAAAAGACAGAAAGGACAGAAAAAATGCTGTATACATTTCCGGATTATTATAAAGAATTTCACTGCACGGCAGATCAGTGTGAGGATACCTGCTGCGCCGGATGGCAGATCGTGATCGATCCGGGGGCGCAGAAATACTACCGGGGAATGCTTCGGGAAAACAGAAGGCGGAGAAAGGAAAAGCGGATCACACCGGATTTTGCCGGAAGACTGAAAAAGGGTATCGACTGGAAGAACGGGATATTTTGTCAGAATGAAGAGAAGCGCTGTGCGTTTTTGAATGACCGCAACCTCTGTGATCTGTACACGAATCTGGGAGAAAAGAGTCTGTGCAGGACCTGCCGGCGATATCCCCGCCATGTGGAGGAATTTGAGAATGTACGCGAGGTGACGCTGTCGGTATCCTGTCCGGAAGTGGCCGCTCTTTTGATGAACCGGCAGACACCGGTTACCTTTTTTTCGGTGGAGCGGGACGGGGAAGAGGAATTCGATGACTTTGATCCGTTTTTGTATTCTCTGCTTGAGGACGGCAGAGAGGTCTTATATGAGATTCTGCAGGACCGGAGCCGCCCGGTGGACGTCAGGATATCCAGAGCACTGAACCTGGCAAAAGAACTTCAGCGGTGTGTGGATGAGGATGCGCTTTTTTCCGGACAGGAGGTACTGGCGGCCTATCGTACCGCGCAGGAAACGGCGCCTCTGCGTCATCTGAAATCGCCTTTTGATTTTTCGAGAAAGATGACAGGACTTGCGTATCGGCTGGAGCGTTTGCGGGATGACTGGGAAAATTTCCTGCGGGAAAGCATGTATCTTCTCTATGGAAAGGGAGAGACACAGTACCGGAGGAGCCGGACAGAATTTATCAGGTGGATGGAAGAATACAGGCCTGATTACGAAATCTGCCGGGAACAGCTGCTGGTTTATTTTATTTCCGCCTATTTCTGCGGGGCCGTTTACGACGGGCGGATTGTGAAAAAAGTCCGGATGGCTGTGGCGAGTGTCTTTCTTCTGCAGGAATTCTGGATGGCCTGCTGGCTGAAAAACGGAAAAAACCTGAACATACAGGATATGACGGAAATTGTATACCGCTATTCCAGAGAACTGGAGCACTCCGACGAAAACCTGGAGCAGATGGAAAGGATGCTGTGACAATTTCCGGTGTTCCCGGGTTGCAAGATTGCAAAGAAACGATTAAAATAGAGCCTATAAGACAGGAACAAAGGAGAAGTTGGATGAAGGTTGTTATTCTTGCCGGCGGTTTTGGCACAAGAATCAGTGAAGAAAGTCATCTGAAGCCGAAACCCATGATCGAAATCGGGGAAAAGCCGATACTGTGGCATATTATGAAAATCTATTCCCATTACGGATTCAATGAATTTGTGGTATGCTGCGGTTATAAGCAGCATGTCATAAAGGAATGGTTTGCGGATTACTATCTGCATAACAGTGATATCACCTTTGATTTTACACAGGAAGACAAAATGATCGTACACAATACGGCGCTGGAGCCCTGGAAAGTCACACTGGTGGATACGGGTCTGAATACCATGACCGGCGGCCGCATCCGACGGGTGAGAAATTATCTGGGCGAGGAGCCGTTTATGCTTACCTATGGGGACGGTGTTGCGGATGTGGATATCCGGGCACTGCTGAAGTTCCACCGGGAACATGGACAGATGGCAACGATCACTTCCGTGCAGCCGGGGGGCCGTTTCGGAACACTGGATATTCTGGAGGACGGAACCATCACCAACTTCCGTGAGAAGAAAAAGGACGACGGCGGCTGGATCAATGCCGGCTTCATGGTGCTGGAGCCGGAGATCATGGATCTGATTGACGGAGATGATACTGTGTTTGAGAAAAAACCGCTGGAGGAAGCGGCCAGAAGGGGCCAGCTGAATACATACAAGCACAGAGGATTCTGGCAGTGTATGGATACCCTGCGGGAAAAAGAACAGCTGGAAGCAATGTGGAACAGCGGAACAGCACCCTGGAAGATCTGGGACTGAAAAGACAGCAGCCGAAGAATATCGGGAGAAAAGAAGAATGAATCTTGATTTTTATAAAGGAAAACGTGTTTTAATTACCGGGCATACCGGATTTAAGGGGACCTGGCTGACGAAAATGCTGGTAATGGCAGGAGCCAAAGTGACCGGCTACAGCAGCGGTGTTCCCACAGATCCCAGCCTGTTTGTGCTTTCCGACATGGATAAGCAGATGGATTCTGTCGTGGGCGATGTGCGGGATCTGGCACATCTGCGGGAAGTGTTTGAGAAAGTAAGGCCGGAAATCGTCTTTCACCTGGCTGCGCAGCCCATCGTGAGAGACTCCTACAAGGATCCGGTCTATACATATGAGACCAATGTGATGGGAACGGTAAATGTTCTGGAATGCGTCCGTCAGACGGACTGTGTGAGATCTTTTCTGAATGTGACAACCGATAAGGTATACGAGAACCGCGAATGGGAGTGGGGATACCGGGAAACGGATCCTCTGGATGGTTTTGATCCGTACAGCAACAGCAAATCCTGTTCGGAGCTGGTGACCCACAGCTATAAAAACTCCTTTTTTGCGGACGGGAAAGTGGCGGTTTCCACGGCAAGAGCGGGAAATGTGATCGGGGGTGGCGATTTTGCCAACGACCGTATCATTCCGGACTGTGTCCGGGCAGCACAGGAGGGAATCCCCATTCCTGTGAGAAATCCTCATTCTACGAGGCCCTTCCAGCATGTTCTGGAACCGCTGGGGGCGTACCTGATGATCGCCGAAAAGCAGTACGAGGACGGAAAATACGCCGGATATTACAATGTGGGACCGGATGAATGCGACTGTGTCACGACCGGTGAGCTGGTGGAACTGTTCTGCCGCATCTGGGGCGGAGGGCAGACCTGGGAAGATCATTTTGCAGGCGGTCCCCACGAAGCGAATTTTCTGAAGCTGGACTGCTCAAGGATGAAACATACATTTGGGTGGAGACCCACCTGGGGGATCACGCAGGCGGTAGAAAAAACCATTCAGTGGTCCAGGGCATGGCTGGCCGGAGAGGACGTGAACCGGGTGATGGAGGAGCAGATCCGGGAGTATATGACCGAAGCCAGATAAAAAGCAGAATAATGAAGAAACAAGGAGACAGGAAATGTTTGAGAATATGACGGAGCAGCAGGTGAAGGAGCAGATCCTTCAGTCAGTGGCTGCTTATTGCGATAAATACCACAATCAGGAAAAACCGTTTCAGGAAGGGGACAGAATTCCGTATGCTTCCCGTGTTTACGACCATGAAGAGATGGTGAATCTGGTGGATTCCGCACTGGAATTCTGGCTGACGGCCGGAAGATATGCGGATCAGTTCGAAAAGGAATTTGCAAAGTATCTGGGAATCCGCTTCTGTTCCCTGGTTAATTCCGGTTCCTCCGCCAATCTGCTGGCGTTTATGACCCTGACCTCCCCGCTTCTGAAGGAACGTCAGATCCTTCCGGGGGATGAGGTGATCACCGTGGCGGCAGGATTTCCGACTACCGTGGCGCCTGCGATCCAGTATGGTGCGGTGCCTGTTTTTGTGGATGTGAGCATCCCGCAGTACAATATCGATCCGGAGAAGCTGGAAGCAGCCGTATCCGAAAAGACGAAAGCGGTAATGCTTGCACATACCCTGGGAAATCCGTTTGATCTGAAGACCGTAAAGGATTTCTGCAAAAAATATAATCTGTGGCTTGTGGAGGACAACTGCGATGCGCTGGGTTCCCGCTACATCATCGACGGTGAAGAAAAACTGACCGGAACCATAGGGGACATCGGAACCTCCAGCTTTTATCCGCCGCATCATATGACAATGGGAGAGGGCGGGGCTGTCTATACCGACAATCCCCTCCTTCATAAAATCATCCGTTCGCTGCGTGACTGGGGACGGGACTGTGTCTGCCCCTCCGGACGGGATAACCTGTGCGGTCACCGTTTTGACCGGCAGTATGGAGAGCTGCCACTGGGATATGATCATAAATATGTATATTCCCATTTCGGCTACAATCTCAAGGCAACGGAAATGCAGGCGGCGGTGGGCTGTGCACAGCTGAAAAAGTTCCCGGGATTTGTACAGAAAAGACGCCATAATTTTGATCGGCTGAGAAAGGGTCTGGAGGGCTGTGAAAAGAGCTACATTCTTCCGGAGCCCTGTGAAAATTCCACGCCAAGCTGGTTCGGGTTCCTGATCACCTGCCGGGAGGGTGTGGACCGCAATCAGGTGGTGCAGTACATCGAGAGCAGAGGTGTTCAGACCAGGATGCTGTTTGCAGGAAATCTCACGAAGCATCCCTGCTTTGACCAGATGCGGGAAAAGGGAACCGGCTACCGGGTTGCCGGAAGCCTTGAAAATACAGACCGGATCATGACAGATACCTTCTGGGTGGGCGTGTATCCGGGAATGACGGATGAGAAGATTGATTATATGGCGAAGGTGATCAGAGAAGCAGCGGCACTCTGAGCCTGGAGGAAAGACATGATATTTGACGAAAAACTGCGCTGGTACGGATTCTGGACGGTGGACCGTCTGCAAAAAGGCGGAATCACCAGAAAATATTATGAGGAGATTCGCGAAAGCTTCCGGGAGGGAACCTCCGTGGAAAAGACGCAGGAAAAGCTGCAGAAGCTGATCGCACATGCAGTAAAAACGACGGAGTTCTATAAGGACTTTGATGAGAACACTCCTCTGGAGCAGCTTCCGGTGGTGAATAAGGATACCTTCCGCAGCAATTATGAGGCAATGACTTCCGCGGCATACCGGGATGCGAAGGACAACCGGATCATGTGCACCAGCGGCTCGACGGGCACGCCCCTTTCCATGGTTCAGAACCGGGATAAAATCGATCACAATACGGCAGCCAGCATTTTCCTTGGCGCGGTGGGCGGCTTTT
This sequence comes from Blautia sp., assembly GCA_022769545.1. Lineage (GTDB taxonomy): Bacteria > Bacillota > Clostridia > Lachnospirales > Lachnospiraceae > Blautia_A. The sequence continues at coordinate 57,915 of JALEJS010000035.1, forward strand.
ACATCGGTATGAAGGAAGCCTTTATCCGCGTGTGGGTAAACAATGTGAAAAAAAGCAGGCTTCAGCTGCTGGCGGAAAACCTGATCATGGTGGACAGCTCTTCCATGGATGATGAGGCTCTGGGGAAAATCTTTTCTATGATCGAAAAAAAGAAAGTGAAATGTCTTGTGGGATATTCCTCTGCACTGGGAGAATTGAGCCGTTATATTTCCAGATATCAGATTGATACCTCGAAATGCAGGGTGCGTTCCATTCTGCCGATTTCCGAAGCCATGCCGGTCAGTGTCCGGAAGGCTCTGAAAGAGCAGTTCCGCTGTCCGGTGAGAGCCTGGTATTCCAATGAAGAAAACGGTATTATGGGAATTCAGAATCCGGATGACGAGGGATATCATATCGACACCGAAAGCTATTATTACGAGATCCTGAAGCTGGACCGTGATGAGCCTGCGCAGCCGGGAGAGCTGGGAAGAATTGTGATCACCGATCTTTACAATTACGCATTTCCCATCCTGCGGTATGACAACGGGGATCTGGCAATTGCCCGGAAAAAGGAAAAAAACGGGCGTTACAAGCTGTATCTTACAGAACTGTACGGCCGCAGGAGTGATATGATCTACGACTGCGACGGAAATGCACTCACTCCGTATATCATCACCAATAACCTGTGGGATGTGGAGGGTGTGGCACAGTTCCGTTTTATTCAGGAGGATGTGACGAAATATACGCTCTGGCTCAACGGAGACCGGGAAAAGATGAATGTGGACAATATCCGGGAGCGGATTCTTCCTTATCTGGGGGACCGCGCGGAGCTGAGTATTGAATTTGTGGATGAAATTCCGGTCCTGAATTCGGGAAAGAGAAAATATATTGAAAACCGCTGTGCGAAGTATCGTGTTCCGACTGCATCGGACGGGGCAGAGATTGCCCGGAAGGTATGACCCGCATGACGGACAGAAAAGAAGGTGGAAATTTGGCGGCAAAGGAGCAGGAAAAGAAAATCGTGTCGAATATGGGGTATACCATTGGAGGAGCTCTTTTGATGAACGGAGTTCTTCAGGCATTGATTTATCCTCTTCTGAACAGGATTATGGGTGGGGAGCAGCTGGGTGTGCTTCTGTATATTATGGGAGTGGCTGCCATTGTCTGCCCGTCTGTGGGACAGGCCCTGAACAACAGCCGTCTTGTGGTGCGCAGAGATTGTGAGGTCCGAAACGGGGACTATGATTTTCTGCTGCTTCTTTTTGGAGGGGCAGGCTGTATTGCGGCTCTGGTGATCTGTTCCGATTCTTTTGATTCGGCAGGAGAAGCATTGCTGACGATCGTTCTGCTGATACTGACTGTTTTCCGCTATTACGGAGACGTGGAATATCGTCTGAATCTGGATTATCGGAAATACTTTATTTATTATGCAGTACTGACGGCCGGATATGTGGTCGGGTTCGGTGTATACCTGGTGACACATATCTGGTTTCTGATATTTATTCTGGGAGAAGGAGCGGCGATTCTGTATCTGGCGCTTACCGGAACGGTTCTGAAGAACTTTTTCGGACGCAGCTCCTGTTTCGGGACGGCCTTCCTGCGGGGAGGCTTTCTGACGGTGGCCTATCTGATCACAAACCTGACGCTGAACATCGACCGTCTGGTATTGAAAAATATGATAGGAGACCTGGCGGTGACACAATATTATGTCACATCGCTGATCGGCAAGACGCTGGTGCTTCTCATTGCGCCGGTCAATACGATTATTATCTCGTATCTGACCAAACGCGAGGAGCGTCTGAACCGGAGACAGTTTTTAAAATTTGCCGGCATCGGCGGAGGGATGGCATTTGCCTTTTTCCTGTGTGCACAGATCGGTACGCCACTGTTTGTGTGGCTTTTTTACCGCGACCTGTATGCATCGGTAAAAGGGATGACAACCATTGTAAACCTGGCGCAGATTCTGGGACTGTTTTCCGCATATCTGTTTATTGTGGTTCTCACATTTACAGAGGAAAAATGGCAGCTGATCCTTCAGGTAGTGCATCTGGCAGTGATCATGGTACTGATTCTGTGGCGCACGCCGTCCGGCGGGATTACGGGCTTCTGCCAGGCAGTGCTGGCAGCGAATGCCCTGCGCGTGGCAGCAGTGATCTGCCTTGGATTGTGGAAGGCCGGTTGTGATACCGGGAGACAGAAGTGACAGACGGAGGAAGAAAAAATGCAGGCAGGAGAGGTTTTGAGAAGGGTTGCTTTCAATGCGCTGGATACCATACAGGGCGGAAGGCTGAAAAAATTAAAGGAAGCAAACAAACGGGAAATCGTGAATGGAATCACGCCGGAATACAGGGAGCGGCGCCTTCAGGCAATCATGGATTTTGCGAAGGAGCATTCGGCATTTTACCGGGAGGGATATGCACAGGCCGGATCGCTGAAAGAATTTCCGGTGATGACCAAGGCCTCCTATAATGAGAACAGAGAACGGATTCTGACGGATGCCTGGAAAGGCAAAGAAGATCAGCTGCACAGGCTCAGTACCAGCGGTTCTACGGGAACACCTTTCACCGTGCTCTGTGACGGGGACAAGATGAACCGTGTCAATATGAATTTCATGTCGGTGATGGAGCTGAATGGGTTCCGCCTTGGCATGAAGCGTGCGGAATTTCGGGTATGGATCAAGGGGAAGAATGCACTGTCCCCGTTCCGTTCTTTTAAAAACAATCTGATGATGTATGATATTTCCAACATGGGAGATGAGGCTCTGGCGAATATCTGTGATCGAATTCGCCGGGAACGGATCCAGGTGCTGGTATGTTATTCCAGTGCGGTGACGGCAATCACGTCCTATATCCGGAAAACAGGATATGATATATCCAAATGGGCTGTGGAAATGGTGTTCACCATGGGTGAGGCGCTGCCGCAGGAAACGTATGATGCCGTAAAGGAAATTTTCGGCTTTGCGCCGGTGCGCTCTTACGGGAATAATGAAAATGGATTTATTGCCATACAGCTGAACGAGGAAGAACGCTATACGGTGGATCTGTTCAATTTTTATATAGAGATCCTGAAGATGGACAGTGACGAGCCGGCACAGCCGGGAGAACTGGGAAGAATCGTGGTGACCGATTACTATAACCGGGCGTTTCCGATGATCCGGTATGACACCGGGGATACCGGAAAATTTGAGATCGTCGAGGATCATGCGGGAAGACTGCACGGCTATTTTACGGAGATTTACGGAAGAAGGGGCTCCATGCTCTACAACTGTAAGGGTGAGCCGCTGTCGATCCATGTGTTTATGAATGTGCTGCTGAATCTGGAGGGAATCGTTCATCAGGCGAAATGCATTCAGTGGGAAAAGAAACGCTATGAGCTGCTTCTCAATGCAGATCGTGACAAGGTGAACGAGGAGGAGGTCGTGGCCTCTTACCGCCGTTATCTGGGAGAAGAAGCCACGATCGACGTAACCTATGTGGATGAGATTCCGGTGCAGGCATCCGGAAAACGTATGGTATGTGAAAACCGCTGCCCGGATTATCTCAGTTGAAGAAGTCATTCAAAGAGGCAGGGAAAGGAAGCGCTGTCGCAGCGTGAACAGAACAATGAAACAGAAAGTATCGAATTATATTGCAGATTATATAGCAGAATGGGGAATCCGCGATGTGTTTACGGTGACCGGCGGAGGCGCCATGCACATGAACGATGCCTTTGGCCATCATGAAAAGCTGCACTGCACCTATCAGCATCACGAACAGGCCTGCGCCATGGCAGCGGAGGCGTATGCCCGTCTGGACAATCATATGGCAGCGGTGTGTGTGACGACGGGGCCGGGAGCAACCAACGCAGTGACCGGTGTGCTGGGGGGATGGATGGATTCCATTCCCATGATTGTTTTTTCCGGCCAGGCCAGATATGCAACGACGGTGCGCAGCACGGGTCTGAAGCTTCGCAGCATGGGAGTCCAGGAATGTGACATCGTGCCGGTGGTGACACCTCTGACCAAGTATGCAGTGATGATTACGAATCCCCAGGAGATCCGTTATCATCTGGAGAAGGCACTGTATCTGGCGGTGAACGGACGTCCCGGTCCGGTCTGGCTGGATGTGCCGCTGGATGTTCAGGGCGCCATGGTGGAGACCGGGCAGCTAAGAGGCTATGACCCTTCAGAGGATCCGGAAGTGCAGCCGCGAACAATTGCGGATGATCTGATCCGACAGACGCTGGATCGTATCGCCGGCAGTCAGCGGCCGGTGCTGATGCCGGGAAACGGTGTGCGCCTGTCCGGAGCCTATGCGGCATTCCGGGAGCTTGTGGAGCTTTTGGGTGTTCCGGTGGTAACCGGGATGAGCAGTGTGGATGCCATAGAGTCGGACCATCCTCTGTATGCAGGAAGAAGCGGAGGAACGGGAAACCGTTCCGGAAATTTTGCTGTGCAGAACAGTGATGTGCTGCTGGCGGTGGGAAACCGCCTTGGGTTTTCCCAGACCGGATTTCAGTATGAGAGCTGGGCGAGGGAAGCCTACACGATCATCAATGACATTGACGAAAATGAACTGAAAAAACCGAACCTGCATGTCAGCCTTCCGGTGGTTGGCGACGCAGGGGAATTTATGGAAAAGCTGATAAAGGAAGCGAAGCGGCGGGGCGCATCGCCGGAAAAACCGCTGTCCGGCAGAGAAGAATGGCGAAAGCAGTGCCTGATCTGGCGGGAAAAATATCCCGTGGTAACGGATGTGCATTACCGTGAGGCGGAAGAAGGCTGTACCAACATTTATGCGTTTTATGCGGAGCTGTCCAGGGCTCTTCCGGAGGATGCCCGTCTCATGGTCAGTGTGGGAACTTCAAGAGTGGCGGGAAGCCAGGCATTTCAGGTGAAAAAGGGACAGAGGTTTCTCACAAATCCCAATACGGCATCTATGGGATTCTGTCTTCCGGCGGTCACAGGCATCTGTGTGGCGGCACAGGGAGAGACGGTTGTGGGGGTGACCGGAGAGGGAAGTCTTCAGATGAATATACAGGAATTGCAGACCATTCGTCAGAACCGGCTTCCGGTGAAATTGTTTGTGATCAACAACCAGGGCTATCATTCTATTCGGCAGACGCAGCAGAGCTACTTTGGCGAGCCGCTGATCGGAATCGGAGAGGAAAGTGGGGATCTGAGCTTTCCGGATCTCTCAAAGCTGGTGCCGGCGTATGGGTTTCCCTATTACTGCTGTCATCATGCTGCACAGCTGTCTGAAATGATTCAGAAGGTACTCCGGGAGGAGGGGCCTGTGATCTGTGAGGTGTTTGTCACCAAATACCAGAAGACGGAGCCGAAAGCGGCGTCCAGACGTCTGGATGACGGCCGGATGGTATCTGCACCCCTGGAGGATCTGTATCCCTTCCTGCCCCGCGAGGAGCTGGAGGAAAATATGTATATTCCGCTTATGGAGGAATCATGGAAAAAATAATTGTGACAGGCGCCACCAGTATGATCGGGACGGCGCTGATCCGGGAATGTCTGAAAGAGAATGTGGAGGTTTACGCGGTGGTCCGTATGAATTCTCCAAAGCTTGGAAGGCTTCCCTGCAGCGACAAGCTGCACCTGGTAGACTGTGATCTGGAGCAGCTTTCACAGCTTCCGGAGAAAATTCCGGAGGGATGTGACACGTTTTATCACATTGCATGGGGAAACACCGGGGAAAACCGTAACCGCAGTACAGAGCTGCAGAGCCGCAACATCGCTTATACGATGGAAGCGGTAAAAGCGGCCGCCAGGCTGGGCTGCAGACGCTTTATCGGTGCGGGTTCACAGGCAGAATACGGACCGATGGAACCGGGGAAGACCGGACCGGATGCACCGGAAAGGCCTGCCACGCCCTATGGGGTGAGTAAGCTGGCAGCCGGCAGGCTGGCCATGCTTCTTTGCCGGGAGCTGGGCCTGGAATGCATCTGGCCCAGAATATTCAGCGTATACGGAATCAATGAAAAAGAGACAACAATGATCGCATCCGGGCTGCGGCAGATGCTGAAAAAGGAGAAGACATCCTTCACACCGGCGGAGCAGCTCTGGGATTATCTGTTCAGCGAGGACGCGGGACGTGCCTATTATCTGATCGGGGAAAAAGGAAAAGCCGGCTCGGTGTACTGTGTGGGCAGCGGGGCGGCGCGGCCATTGCGGGAATATATCGAAGTGATGGCAGATATTACCGGCACAGATGCTCCGGGAATCGGGGAAAAGCCGTATCCGCCGGGAACCGTTATGCATCTTTGTGCGGATATTGAGAGTCTTCACAGGGATACCGGCTTTACACCGGAATGGACGTTTGAAGCGGGGATCCGCAAAACAATTGACTGGATCGAGGAAACCTGGCAGTAATGGAGGAATACATGAGCAAAAAGAAAATATCAGTGGTAATTCCCACATATAATGAAGAGGGAAATGTGGTTCCCCTCGCAAAAGCAATTTCCCAGGTCATGGAACGGGATCTGCCGGAATACAATTATGAGATCCTTTTTATAGACAACCATTCGCAGGATCAGACCCAGAATCTGCTGCGCGGGCTCTGTAAGGAGAATAAGCATATCAAGGCCATTTTCAATGCCAGAAATTTCGGACAGGCGAGATCTCCGGTTTACGGGATGAAGCAGGCTTACGGGGACTGTGTCATTCGTATGTGTGCGGATTTTCAGGATCCGGTGGAGATGATCGTGCCTTTTGTGCGGGAGTGGGAAAAAGGACATAAAATTGTCATCGGCGTTAAGAGTGCCAGCAAGGAACGGCGCTTTATGTATTTTGTGCGGACTGTGTATTATAAACTGATCAAAAAGATTACGGATATTGATCATATTGAACATTTTACCGGATTCGGGCTGTACGATAAGGCGTTTGTGGATGTGGTACGTCAGCTGCATGACCCCATGCCGTATCTGCGTGGAATCATTGCCGAGCTGGGCTTTGATTACAAGGCAATGGAATATACGCAGCAGAAGAGAAAGGCCGGCAAAAGCAAAAATAATTTTTACAGTCTGTATGACTATGCCATGAACGGAATCACCTCGTATTCCAAGGTAGTGATGCGTCTGGCAACCTTCTTCGGATTTTTTATTGCGGGCTGCAGCTTCATTGTAGGTGTGATTTATCTGATTCTGAAGCTGATGTACTGGGACCGTTTTTCAGCAGGTGTGGCACCTTTGATGATCGGCGTGTTCTTCCTGGGGGCTCTGCAGCTGTTTTTTATCGGATTTCTGGGAGAGTATGTGCTGAGCATTAATACCCGGGTGCTGGACCGTCCTCTGGTTGTGGAGGAGGAACGATTGAATTTTGAGGAAGAAGACGAGGATGCGTATGAGACAGAAAAATGATTCCATCATCAAAAACCTCCGGAACAATCCGTATTTCTGGCTGTTCTTTCTGACCAGTGCGCTGTTCGGGATTTTGTTTATCCGGTTTATTCTGGGAGATTACGCCTATTTTTATACCGATATGGGAAGGGATACGTTTGATATCAATTATCCGCTGTATCGTTTCTTTGCGGATGTGGTTCACGGAAAAGGGTATTCCGACTATAACCTGAACGTGGGTCTGGGGATGGATATGTCGTCCTACCTGTATCAGTATCTGAATCCGATCAATTTTCTGGTGGTGATCCTTCCCTCAGGACTGATTCCCTGGGGAGTGCTTCTGGCTACTTACCTGAAGCTTCTGACTATCAGCCTTGTGGGATACCGCCTTTTTTACTGCTGGATCGGCAGTCCCTGGCCTTCCGCCGCGGCGGCTCTTTTGTGGACCTTTTCCAGTTATGTGATGCTGTGGGGACAGCACTATGGCTTCTGCACCTCTGTCATGCTGTTTACGGTGCTCTTTTACCTGGTGCATCTGTACATTGCGCCGGACAAAAAGTCCAGAAACTGGCTTCTGGTACTGTGGATCACGCTGATGCTGTTCAGCAATTATTATTTCCTGTATATGTGCGGTCTGATGTGTGCCATGTATGTGGTCATCTATCTGGCTTTTCAGAAGGAATCCTGGAAGGTGATTCTGCGCAAAACAGTGGGTCTGGGTCTGATGGCTGTTCTTGGAATGTGCATCGGCGGCGGATGCCTTGTCTCTACGTACGATATTTTTACGGAAAGTGCCAGGGTATCCTCTGCCGGAGTGGGAAATGTCCGTGCGCTGTTTCGGCCTTACAGCCAGCAGAGAATGCTTTCGGCAGCGTCCCGGCTTATGGGAAACAATCTTCTTGGGATTGCAGATGATTATACCGGTTCCAAAAATTATTATGAAATTCCCATGCTGTTTACCAGCTGCCTGTTTTTCTTCAGTCTCCCATATCTGCTGACGGAAAAAAAGACCCGGGGAAAGACGTTGTTTCTGACGGTTCTTTCGATTCTGTTCCTGCTGTTTCCGTTCAGCGGAAAGCTGTTTAACCTGAATCAGCAGGCACACCGCTGGACACTGATCATCTGTATGATGGAGGTCCTGGCAGCAGGGCTGTTTCTGAAAATGCTCACAGAGAATCCGGATCGGAAAAAGGTAAAGGGATCCGTGCTGTCCGGAGCGGGACTGACAGCAGTGCTTCTCGCATTTCTGATCTGGGGACAGACGAAGGAATACTACGAGATACAGATTCCCTATGTGGTGATTTTTGTCGTTTTTCTGGTCGTGTCGGCGGTTCTGGTTCTTCTGCGCGGCTGCCGCGGAAAAATGAAAAAGACATTTCCGGTGATCTTTACGCTTGTGCTTTGTGCCGAGCTGGCGGTGACCAATTTTCCTACCATCAATTTCCGGGATACGCCTACCAGAAATCAGGTCGCATCGGAATATTACAATGATGGGACCAGAGAGACTTACGATCAGCTGGAACAGGAGGATCCGTCTTTGTATCGTGTGATTAAGACCTATCAGTCGGAATCCATGAATGATGCGCTGGTACAGGGCTACAATGGCGTGACAGCCTATATGACGACCAATCCGGGTGCGCTGGTGAATCTGAAGGCGGCTTTCGGAGGGACCGGCGTGACGGTGAACTTTATTGCCTTTGAGAAGGAAAACTTTGTGCTGAACACTCTGCTTGGCGTAAAATATCTTATTGCAAGGCCAGGGGAGATCGTATCAGAGGATACCTACACATTTGTGAAAACCATGGGTACACACAATATCTACCGGAACAATGATACGCTGCCCTTTGGCTACCTGTATGACTGTGAATGGGACGCGGAAGAGTTTCTGGATATGGATGTGAATCAGCGTGCCCTGGCGGCGCTTCACGGCTTTTATTTCACAGATGAAAAAAGCGGAACCGGATACGGCCGTGCAGAAAGATCTTCCGGAACCGGTGTTTCTTTGCTGGATCAGGAATTTCAGGCCTGCAATTGTGAGGCCGTGCGCACAGATCAGGGAATCACGTTTTCTGATATGGGAGAGGATCCTTACATTGTCATGAATGATGTGGATCAGGTGGCCGGTCAGGAAGGCTTTTCGCTTGTTTCCATGGAGTTTTCTGTGGAGGAAGAAGTGGATATGGCTCTTTATTACAAATATGAGGGCCAGAACGACTTTGTGGGAGATCAGGTGCTCACCTTTACGGTGGACCCCAAAAATCCGGAGTGGAATTATGTGATTCCGGGAGATGTGACAGATTTCCGGATCGACCCCAGCTCGGAAACGGATGAGCTGACGATCTGCAGGCTGGAGGTGTATTCCTGTGAGGATGACCACACGGCTATGGAAAAGCTGGCGGCCAGTCCGGTGACAAATGTTACATGGTCGGATGAGACATACCATGCTACGGTTGTCAATGACAACGATGACACAGAAATGTTCTGTATCCCGCTTCTGTATGGAAACGGCTGGAGCGCAGCTGTGGACGGCGAGGAAGTCCGGATTTATGACATCAACGGAGGCTTCTGCGGTGTGGAGCTGGAAGGCGGCCGTCATGAAGTGGAGCTTCACTATGAAACTCCGCACAAAAAGGCCGGTATTGCGCTGAGCACAGCGGGAATCCTTCTGTATGTGATCTGGCTGGCAGCGGGGCGTATGCGCCGCAGAAAAGACGGCTTATTTTGAAAACAGAACCATGATTTAGCCTGGAGGGTGGTGAATTCCGCCCTCTTTTATTCTGCATGGCAAATGTTTCAGAGCCCCGGAATCATTAAAAAACTGGTACATATTCATGAAATATTCCTGTGAGGTGTCATAAAATTGTAAAGAAAAAAAGGAAATAGGGGCTTTTCAAAAACAATATTTTGCGGTAATATAGTTCTTGGACACACAATATATAGTTATTGCCCTGGGGATGACCCACATATCGTGAGAAATGTGTATTATTTTTTTATGGAGTAGTGACAGGTAATATGGAAACAGAAGTGAAGAACAAAGTAATTAAAAGAAACGGCGAAGAGGTGGACTTTGAGCTGGATAAGATCATCAATGCGGTAAATGCGGCAAACAATGAGGTCGCAAATATTTACCGGATGAACAAATATCAGATACGTGCGATAGCGGACGATATTGCCCAGCAGGTAAACAAGACGCCTCATGCAGTAAATGTGGAAGATATTCAGGACATGGTTGAGACCAGCATTATGGGGATGCGCGGATATGAGGTGGCACAGAAATATGTGCGTTATCGTTATAAGCGCGAGCTGGCCCGCAAGTCAAACACCACAGACAACGGAATCCTCGCACTGATCGAGCATCTGAACGAGGAGGTAAATCAGGAAAATTCAAATAAAAATCCGGTGATCAATTCTACACAGAGAGATTATATGGCCGGTGAGGTGAGCAAGGACCTTTCCAGGCGTGTCCTGCTTCCGGAGGATGTGGTTCAGGCGCATGAGGCGGGAATCATCCATTTCCATGATTCGGATTATTTTGCGCAGAAGGAGCATAACTGTGACCTGATCGATCTGGAGGATATGCTTCAGAACGGCACGGTGATCAGCGACACACTGATTGAGAAGCCGCACAGCTTTTTTACCGCATGCAATGTGACGACGCAGATCGTGGCACAGGTTGCCAGCAATCAGTACGGCGGTCAGTCCTTTACGCTGGCACATCTGGCTCCCTTCGTGGATATCAGCCGTCAGAAAATCAAAAAGAGCGTCATCGAGGAGCGCCGGGAATGCGGGGAAAGCATGGATGAGGCGATTATTAACCGGGTGACTGAGAAACGCCTGAAATCAGAAATCGAGAGTGGAATCCAGACCATTCAGTATCAGCTGATCACTCTGATGACCTGTAACGGACAGGCACCGTTTGTGACGGTATTTATGTATCTGGATGAGGTTCCGGAAGGCCGGCTTCGGGAAGATCTGGCGATGGTGATCGAGGAAGCACTGAAACAGAGAATCCAGGGTGTGAAGAATGAAAAGGGTGTCTGGATCACCCCTGCGTTCCCCAAGCTGATCTATGTTCTGGATGAGGATAACATCACAGAGGATTCAAAATACTGGTATCTGACAGAACTGGCTGCAAAGTGTACTGCCAAACGCATGGTTCCGGACTATATTTCCGCAAAGATCATGAAGGAGCTGAAGCAGGGCGAGGTATATCCGTGTATGGGCTGCCGCTCCTTCCTGACGGTGGAAGATTCCCAGAGAAAGCCGGATGGAAAGCATAAATTCTACGGAAGATTCAATCAGGGTGTGGTTACCATTAACCTGGTGGATGTTGCCTGTTCTTCAGAAGGAGACATGGATCGGTTCTGGGAGATCCTGGACGAGAGACTGGAGCTCTGCCACCGGGCACTCCGCTGTCGTCATGAAAGACTTCTTGGAACGATTTCCGATGTGGCGCCGATCCTGTGGCAGTACGGGGCGCTTGCCCGTCTGAAAAAGGGTGAGGTGATCGATCCGCTTCTGTATAACGGATACTCGACCATTTCTCTCGGGTATGCAGGACTTTACGAGATGTGCATGCGCATGCTGGGAAAATCACATACCGATCCGGAAGCAAAACCGTTTGCACTGGCAGTGATGCAGCGGCTGAATGACAAGTGCAAGGAATGGAGAGAGGCAGAGAACATCAGCTATTCCGTATATGGAACACCGATGGAATCCACCACTTACAAATTTGCAAAATGTCTGCAGAAGCGATTCGGAATCATTGAGGGAGTGACGGACAAGAATTACATTACAAACAGCTATCATGTGCATGTGTCAGAGGAGATCAACGCTTTTGACAAGCTGGCATTTGAGGCGGAATTCCAGAAGCTGTCCCCCGGCGGAGCCATCAGTTACATTGAAGTGCCGAACATGCAGAATAATATTCCGGCAGTACTCTCTGTCATGAAATTTATTTATGACAATATCATGTACGCAGAGCTGAATACCAAGAGCGATTACTGCGAAGAATGCGGATATGGCGGAGAGATGGTAATTAAGGAGGACGGAAGCGGCAAGCTGATCTGGCAGTGCCCGAACTGTGGAAACCACGACCAGAATAAGATGTTTGTGGCGAGAAGAACCTGTGGATATATCGGTACGCAGTACTGGAATCAGGGAAGGACCCAGGAAATCAAAGACAGGGTATTACATCTGTAATAAAGAAAATATATCAGGGAGCCGCGGTGCTGATTTCTGCGGCTCCTTTTGATACGGCAGCGGAGGAATGAGATGTATTACGGCAATATTAAAAAATATGATATCGCCAACGGACCGGGAGTGCGCACAAGTCTGTTTGTGTCTGGCTGCCGGCATCACTGCAAAGGCTGTTTTAATGCGGCTACGTGGAGCTTCACGTATGGGCAGCCGTACACACCGGCAGTGGAAGAGGAAATCCTGAAATCCATGGAGCCGGATTATGTGACAGGCTTTACGGCACTGGGAGGAGAACCCTTCGAGCCGGAAAACCAGCGCGAGCTGGTGAAGCTTTTTCACAGGATCCGTGAGCGGTATCCAAAGAAGAGTCTGTGGTGTTACTCCGGCTATACTCTTGAGACGGATCTTGCTCCGGGGGGAAAGGCATATACGGAAGTGACAGAGGAAATGCTCGCCTGTATTGATGTTCTGGTAGACGGGGAATTTGTGGAAGAAGAAAAAGATCTGACGCTGCGGTTCCGGGGAAGCCGGAATCAGCGGCTGATCTGCCTGCCGGAAACCCTTCGGCAGGGGAAAATTGTATTATGGGACGGGAAGTAAAGAGGATGGATGCCATGAAGGGGCTGTCGCAAGACAGCTCCTTTATCTCATCCGAAGAAAAATCCGCTTCCATAAGTGGTGTGTAATAACAAATTCATCTCAGTGGGAGTCCAATCTCCGGTTCAGAGTGACTTTTCTAACAGAAACCGGTAGATAGCCTCCGCGCAGCCGTTGTGATCATTGTCGGCAACAATCGCATGGCTGATGGCTTTCACATGATCGTTTGCATTGCCCATGGCGACGGCGAGCCCTACTGCCTGCAATGCAGCCAGGTCATTGTCCGCATCTCCCACCATGATGATTTCGTCCATGGGAATGCCGGTTTTTTCACTGAGAAGGGAAAGACCGGTTGCCTTGGACACATCCGGATCAGAGCATTCGATGTTAGACTCCTCTGCCAAAACCAGAGCAGCCTTTACACCGGCATTTTGCAGCTGTTTCATGGTTTCCTCTCTGCTTTCGGCGCTGTTGTGGAAAAGCAGGAGCTTTTCGATCATGTGGCTGCGGGACCGGCTTTTTTCATAAATATCATCCAGCTGGTTTGAAACCTTGGAAAACATGGGAATGTAGACTTCCATTCCGTATTCCGCAAGCCTTGGAAAATCCTTTCGGTCAATATAGTCACGGCCTTCACTGAAATAGAACGGAATCAGATTTCTCTGTCTGGAGATATCCATCAGAAAAGAGAAGGTTTCCGGGGAAAGACGCCGACAGGCAAGCGGCTCTTTTTTTACCAGATCGAAGATCAGAGCACCGCTTTCTCCGCAGAGATAATGCATGTCCGGAAAATCTTCCAGAATTTCTTCCATTTCGGAATAGGAACGGCCGGTACAGAAAATGACCTCCTTTCCGGCTGTCAGTGCTTCGTGAATTGCCTGTCTGGTGGGAGGATCAATTTCCTTATTGCTGTTCAGGACGGTCCCGTCCATATCAAGGGCAATCGCCTGGTAATGTCTGTTCATAAGTGATAAATTCCTCTTTCTTTCCAAAGATGTATTTCAATCGATTTCTTTCTTTTCAGAATCGCGGCGCGGAGCGTTTCTGCACACACTATTCTAACAGATGGCGGGAAAATTGTAAATGAAGAACAAAACGTGTTTTCCGGAGCGAAAAGAAAGGGTAGAGAGATGAAAAATCTCATGCTATACTGTAAGAAAAGGAATGTGGTTATGAGAAGGAGCAGTGTAAATGGCAAATTTTATAGATTATCTTGAATGGAGAGGAGATCTGACATGGGAGCAGGCTCCTTTTAATGAAGTAGATAACCTGATTCTGTCTTATTTTTCGTATGTGAATCTGGATGAAGTGATCGACAGTCCGGATGTGCGTATGACGACCCGGGAAGCATCCGGGAAATTTTTCCGGCTCTATTCGGAGGAGGATCTGGAAAAGGACAAATCTCTGATTCGTGATGCCCCTTACGGAATGAAAGCGATGGCAGATACGCCCCGCTTTGGAGATCTGGAAATCCGGAATTATGTGAATCAGATCAGCCACGAACGGGCCATGCAGTTTTCCGCGATGGAAATTGTTCTGGATCAGAAAACTTCCTATATTGCTTTTCGGGGAACCGATGACAGGATTACCGGCTGGAAGGAAGATTTCCTTCTGAGCAATGGAACTGTGGAGGCGGAGAAGGCATCGGTCCGGTATCTGAATCGGGTGGCAGGTCTGTCTGACAGAAAGCTTCTGATCGGCGGACATTCCAAGGGCGGAAATCTGGCTGTCTATGCGGCAGTCTGCTGCGATCCGGAGGTAAGGGAGCGAATTGTGACCATTTACGATAACGACGGTCCCGGCTTTACCGCGGAATTTCTGGAAAAACCGGAAATTGAGGCAGTCAGGGAGCGGATTGTACGTATCATTCCGGAGTCATCTGTGGTAGGATTGCTGCTGGAGCATTTTACAGATCCGGTAATTGTAAAAAGCAGTGAGAAGGGTGTGATGCAGCACGACGGACTCACCTGGCAGGTGAGCAGAGACCGTTTTCTGCGCAGTCGGGAGCTGAGCCGGATGGCAGTGGGGCTGGCGCAGGTACTCCATGACTGGATGGATACGATGGACCGGGAGCAGAAAAATGATTTTATTGAAGATGTGTTTGCCGTGCTTGAAGCGCCAGGCGTAAAGACGCTCACGGAGCTGCAGAACGGAGGCTGGAAAAGCATACGGGCCATGCTGAAAAGAGTGGAGAAGCTGAAACCGGAAAACCGGAAAGTGACGGAAGAGCTTTTAAAGGATCTGGCCGGACATCTGGCAGATTATATTCTGCATCCGGATAAGGCAGAAGAAGAGACGAAAAGGTGGAGTGAATATGGAAGAGATGCGAAAAACCCATAAGAGGCGTGTGAGATATAAGGGAACACATCCCCGCAGATTTGAAGAGAAATATAAGGAGCATCAGCCGGAAAAATATGCGGAGACGGTGGAAAAAGTGATCCGCAAAGGAAGTACTCCTGCCGGGATGCACATTTCGATTTGTGTAAATGAAATACTGGAATTTCTTCAGATTCAGCCGGGACAGACCGGACTGGATGCCACGCTGGGATACGGCGGGCATACCCGGCGTATGCTGGAGTGTCTGGAAGGGAAAGGACACATTTACGGACTGGATGTGGACCCGGTTGAGATACAGAAAACGAAGGCACGCCTGGAAGCGGCGGGATTTGGGCCGGAGCTTCTCACGGTGATCCGGGAAAATTTCCGGAATATTGACCGGGTGGCACAGGAACACGGACCCTTTGATTTTCTGCTGGCGGATCTGGGGGTCTCTTCCATGCAGATTGATGATCCGAAGAGGGGGTTTTCCTTCAAGGCAGACGGGCCGCTGGACTTGCGGCTGGACCCGGAAAAAGGAAAGCCGGCATCGGAGCGGCTTAAGGAGATGAGTCTGGAAGAAATTGAGGGAATGCTTGTGGAAAATTCGGATGAACCATATGCGGACAGAATCGCACGGGAAATCATCCGGCGCCGCCGCAGAGGGGAAAAGACGGAGACAACGTTCCAGCTTCGTGATACGATTGCAGATGCACTGAGCTTTTTGCCGGAGAATAAAGAAAAGAAGGAAATTCTGAAGAAGACCTGCCAGAGGACGTTTCAGGCCCTTCGGATCGATGTGAACAGTGAGTTTGAGGTGCTGGAGGAATTTCTGGAAAAGCTGCCGGATGCACTGGCACCGGGTGGGCGGGTGGCCATTCTGACCTTCCATTCGGGGGAGGATCGTCTGGTCAAAAAAGCCTTCCGGCAAATGCAGAGAGAAGGAATATACAGCGAGGTTTCCAGAGATGTCATTCGCCCGACCGCAGAGGAATGCCAGAGAAATCCCAGAGCCCGTTCGACAAAAATGCGCTGGGCAGTCAAAGCGGGGGAACAGAAGTGAGAAAAAATATCAGAAAATGGTTGATTATCTGAGAATCAGGTGCTATAATAGGCATCACTTAATCCGCGGGGGAGTAGTCGGCACGCAGATGCGTGTGGTTCTATCGACATAACGGTGCAGATGCATCCGGTATTACTTTAAACGATGAGACTCATGGACAGCTTATTTTACAGAAGCTGTCTGTGAGTCTTTTCTGTTACAGGAAATTGCGATTTCCTATAACGGGGATACTTCATTTGGAAAGGAAAAAAGAAAATGGGATTGGCGGAATTATTTATCCTGGCAGTGGGACTGTCGATGGATGCCTTTGCCGTATCGGTATGCAAGGGATTGTCGCTGGGAAAAATCAAATGGAAACACATGTGTATTGCCGGACTGTGGTTCGGAGGCTTTCAGGCCCTGATGCCATTGATCGGATATCTGCTGGGAAGTTTTTTTGCAGATTTGATCAATCGTTATTCTCACTGGATCGCGTTTATCCTTCTTCTCATTCTGGGAGGAAATATGATAAAGGAAGCACTCGGGCCAAAGGAAGAGATGGATGCTTCCATGGACCCGGGGAACATGTTTCTCCTGGCGGTTGCCACCAGCATTGATGCGCTGGCAGTGGGAGTGACATTTGCTCTTCTGGATGTGCAGATTATTCCGGCAGTGAGCTTTATCGGTGTGGTTACATTTGTCTGTTCCGCACTGGGTGTGAAGCTGGGAAGCATTTTTGGTACCAGATACCAGTCCAGAGCAGAGCTCTGCGGAGGCGTGATCCTGATTCTGATCGGACTGAAGATCCTTCTGGGTGGTCTGGGCATTCTGTAAAAAAGAAAGAGGTGTATTATGAGAGAAGTGATGATTGCAGTTGTTATGCTGGCGGCAGGCTTTGTGCTTCTGATCAAAGGAGCGGACTTTTTTGTGGAGGGAAGCTCATCGGTTGCAAAGATGCTTCGGATCCCGGCAATGATCATCGGCCTGACGATCGTGGCCATGGGAACCAGTCTTCCGGAATGCGCGGTAAGTGTGACGGCCTCTCTGGCAGGCAATAATGAGCTTGCGGTAAGCAATGCGGTGGGGTCGAATATTTTCAATCTGATGGTGGTTGCGGGAAGCTGCTCGCTGTTTATGCCGCTGGCGATACACCAGAAGACACTGAAGCGGGAAATGCCCTTTTCCATTCTCTGTGCAGTGCTTCTGCTGGTCATGGGATATCTGGGAATGAGTCTGGGACATGGGGACGGCGTGGTGCTGATGGCTGTTTTCATCATTTATCTGATCATGATGGTGAGATCTGCGATGCATTCCAGAGAGGAAATTGAAGTGGAAGAATATGAGATCCTCCCGGCATGGAAGTGTGTACTGTTTATTCTCGGCGGCGGAATTGCCATTAAATTCGGCGGCGATTTTGTGGTTGAGGGAGCATCCTCCGTCGCGGAGATGGCGGGACTTAGCCAGAACCTCATCGGTCTGACCATTCTTGCCATGGGAACCAGCCTTCCGGAGCTTGTCACTTCGATCGTGGCGGCACGGAAGGGCGAGGTGGACATGGCGATGGGAAATGTGATCGGTTCCAATATTTTCAACATTCTGCTGGTTCTGGGCGTGGCATCTGCGATCAGTCCGATCAACTTTGTGATGGAAAATGTGATTGATATTATTCTGCTGATTCTGATGAGCCTTCTCGCCTGTTATTTTGCCGGGACGAAGCGGAAGCTGGAGAGAAAGGAAGGAATCGTTATGCTGTCTGTTTATGCGGCATATATGGTATATATATGTGTGAGATGAAATGAGCCAATTGCGAATGTTTTTGTCGATTTTGGGAGTGCTTGGCACGGAAAAATCGACGTCAGGCTCATTTGTCGGACTTATCAAAAATGAAAAATACGCGGCGGTTCGGGCTATGAGCGGAGCGCACTGTCCACCAGATCAATATAGGTCTGCGTGGTTTCCAGAGAGGCCCGGTCCAGCCGCTTCATTTTTGTCACACCCGGGTATTGGGCCGGAAGGGACCGGGTCATGATTCCGTCGCCGTATATTTTTACGGTATCGCCGTTTTCCAGGACGTCTCCCTGGATCAGTGTACCTTTCCGGTTGTAAATTCCTTCTTTCGGGATGTCTGCGGTAAAGATGGTCTTTTCTTTCATATCCACGAAATATCCCCGTTTCAGGTATTCCCCGCATTCTACGTAGATTGCCTGTATGGCATTTTCTTCTTCCCGCGCTTCTTCCTCTTTTACCAGTTCCGCCTGCTTTGCCACGGTTTTCCAGAAGGCTCCGCCCATGGCAGCCAGTGCCAGGATCATCACGGTCATACCGATGATAAATTTCCAGTCTCTTTTTGTGGTGTTGTTTTCCTGATTTTCCAATATCTTACTCCTTTTCTGCTTATGAACGGAACAGAGAAGCCTGCCGCTTTTTGTTTTTTCAGGGGGTGATATCCAATCGTTCCACCTGGTAAGTACCGTTATCGACGGTCATGACAGCCATGGTGATTTCCTGGTTGAATCGTCTTGGCCCGCAGCTGCCCGGATTCAGCCAGAGCCTTCCGTCAATTATTTTTTCATAGTATTTGTGCGTATGGCCGAAAATAACCACGTTGGTATCGCCAAGTTCCCAGTCGACATCTTTTTTGTTATGCACCATAAAAAAGCTGACACCTTCAATGGTAAAACGAAGTGTCCGGGAAAGATTTTCAGCCCAGTCTCTGTCATTGTTTCCGCGAACGACATACAGATTACCCAGCCATCGGAGCTGATCCAGAAGGGCTTCTTTATTTACGTCTCCGGCATGAAGGATACAGTCGCAGGATCGGAGGATCTCTGTGATTTCCGGCCGCAGAAGTCCGTGGGTATCCGATAAGATTCCAATTTTTTTCATATTCTGCCATTCCTTTCGATGAGTTTTTCCAAAAGTGTAACCGTTCAGCCATATATGGATATTTGAGATCAGCCTGGTACAGGCAAACGGATAGATTCTGCTTTCAAATATCGTTGCATGGCTGTTATCAGAAAGTATATCACATTCCTGGCCGGTATTGACAAAAAATTATAAAGTGGTAAAATGATTTTGTTCAAAATAGAACTAAAAGAGGCGGACTATGAATAAACTGTCAGAATTTAACAACAATGCGATCCTGGTGAAAAAACTGTATGACCGATTTCTGGAGCCGGTATGTCTGAGACATGATATGACCCGGATGGAGCTGGATGTTCTTCTGTTTCTGGCAAACAATCCGGGTTTTGATACGGCTACCGACATTATTGAACAGAAGCATTTTACAAAGTCTCATGTATCTTCTTCTGTCAAACAGCTGGAGGCCAGGGGATACCTGCAGGGGGAATTTTATCCGGGAAATCATAAGACGATACATCTGAAAATCCTTCCGGAAGCAAAAGAGAGCGTCTGTGATGGTCAGAATGCACAGAAAAACTTCTGTTCCTGTGTGTTTCAGGGGATTTCGCAGGAGGAATCCTGTCTGATGGAGCGCATTTATGGAAAAATCAATGAGAATATTCAGAAAGCATTAAAGGAGGAAGGGTCATGATTTTTAAATTTATTATCTGTTTTATTGCCGGAATCGGCGCAGGCCTTGGAACCGGCTTTGCAGGGATGAGTGCCGCAGCGGTGATCAGCCCCATGCTGATTACGTTTCTGCATATGCCGGCGTATCAGGCGGTGGGAATTGCGCTTGCCAGCGATGTTCTTGCCAGTGCAGTCAGTGCATACACTTATGGAAAAAACAAAAATCTGGATATCCGGAACGGGATTGTGATGATGATCACTGTATTATGTTTCACCATGGTGGGCAGCTGGGTTTCCAGCAAGGTGCCCAGCCACACAATGGGAAATTTTTCTGTGTTCATGACGTTCCTGCTGGGAATCAAATTTATCGTTCGTCCGGTGATGACTACGAAGGAGGCCATGCAGGCTGCAGATCCGAAAAAGCGGCTGATCCAGTCGATTGTGTGCGGTACGGTCATAGGCTTTATCTGTGGATTTGTGGGAGCCGGCGGTGGAATGATGATGCTTCTGATCCTTACCAGTGTGCTTGGATATGAGCTGAAAACAGCAGTCGGAACCAGTGTTTTTATTATGGCGTTCACGGCGTTTACCGGTGCGGTAAGCCATTTTGCCATCGGCGGCATGCCGGATCTTTATGCGCTGCTTTTCTGTGTGCTGTCCACGCTTCTGTGGGCACGAATTGCAGCCAGATTTGCGAATAAGACGAGTCCGCTGATTCTGAACCGGGCGACCGGGGTGGTGCTGGTGATCCTTGGCGGAGGAATCATCGCTGTGAATCTTCTGGCATAGCGTCCATAAATGTCATTGGACATTCCGAAAAAATCGTGATACACTGAAGCATGTGATGAAGCTACCCGACAAATGAGCCTGACGTCGATTTTTCCGTGCCAAGCACTCCCAAAATCGACAAAAACATTCGCAATCCGCTCATTTTTCTGTGAAAAATGGCTACTTGCTCATGTTTTGCGGAACCCATAGACATAAAAACACATGCAAGCATGTATTTTATGTCCATTTGTCCCTTGGCTCAGCTTGTGAAATCCGACATTTTACTGGAATTTTTTGAAAAATGAGGTGTCAGCTATGACGAAAAAACAACGTGCCCTGGAAGTGATCCGGCGTCTGAAGGAGGAATATCCCGAGGCGGTCTGTACACTGGATTATGATGATGCCTGGAAGCTTCTGGTGAGTGTGCGTCTTGCCGCACAGTGTACCGATGCCCGCGTAAATGTTGTGGTACAGGGGCTTTTTGAAAAATATCCTTCCGTCGCGGCGCTTGCAGATGCAGAGGTTGAGGATATCGAGGCAATCGTAAAGCCCTGTGGCCTGGGACACAGCAAGGCGCGGGATATCAGCGGATGTATGAAAATGCTCCATGAGGAATATGCAGACAGGGTTCCGGAAGACTTTGATGCGCTGCTGAAACTTCCCGGGGTAGGCCGCAAAAGTGCAAACCTGATCATGGGGGATGTTTTCGGCAAGCCTGCCATTGTAACAGATACGCACTGCATCCGCCTTACCAACCGTATTGGTCTGGTGGACAATATCAGGGAACCGAAAAAGGTGGAGATGGCACTGTGGAAAATCATTCCGCCGGAAGAAGGCAATGATTTCTGCCACCGGCTGGTCCTTCACGGACGGGATGTCTGTACTGCCAGGACGAAGCCGTATTGCGACCGGTGCTGTTTGAGTGATATTTGTAAAAAGAATGGGGTATCCTGATTATAAAGCTGTTCAGGTCAAACACAAGTGAGACTTGAATTACAGCAGATCTGTGCAGATCAATTTGGAAAGGAGTTGTTTTATGAAATTTATTTATCCTGCGGTTTTCCGAAAAAACGAGGAGGGCGGATATAATGCCTGGTTCCCGGATCTGGATTGCTGTTATGCGAAGGGCGATACTCTTGACGATGCCATTGACAATGCAAATTATGCTGCCAATGAGTGGATTTCTTCCGAGCTTGCGGAGGAGGACTGCGAGCTTCCGCCGGTATCCGATGCCTCGGATCTGGAGCTGGAAGAGGGAGATATTGTTCGAAATATCTCTGTAAATATAAGATTATATGACGGCTGGGATGAATAATCCCGCCGTATTTTGCGTGTGCTCGCCTTGAATTCCACAATATGGGATTTTCTTCCCGGTGAGAAAAATTTCTTGTTTCGCCGGTCGTTTTGGACTTTTCAGTTTACTTTTCCCTTAAAATAGAAAAAATGCTTGCTTTACCAGTCGCTTTG
This sequence comes from Blautia sp., assembly GCA_022769545.1. Lineage (GTDB taxonomy): Bacteria > Bacillota > Clostridia > Lachnospirales > Lachnospiraceae > Blautia_A. The sequence continues at coordinate 80,140 of JALEJS010000035.1, forward strand.
GACTTTTCTGTTTGCTTTTCTTTCAAAAGAGAGAAAATTCTAGTTTTACCGGTCGTTTTGGACTTTTCAGTTCACGTTTCTTTCAAAAGAGAAAAAAATCCCTGTTTTCTCAGATATTTTGGACTTTTTCGTTTACTCTTTTTTATAAAGAAAAAAATGTTCTTGTTTCGCCGGTTATTTTGGGCCTTTTTGCTCGAGCTTTTACTATAGGGGAAAATAATCCCGCCTGCCTGAGATAGACAATATTTCCTTCTATATAAAAAACGAACAAATATTTGAAAAATGAGAGTTCATACCGTTTTAATGGACCGAAATTGTGGTATAGTAAATGCATACAGAAAATATGTTTGGTTTGGAGGGAGTATTATGTGGAGTACAGATGAAAGAGTAAAAGAACGAAAAGTTGCATATGCACATGGCGGGTATGGTGCTTGTGACAGACGACAGAACCCAAAAGGGAAACTGTCCTGTGCGGGAGCCATGATTCTGGGAATTCTCGTTACATTGGAAATTATGGTTGCCGGAGCAATGATTTTGAATTATGATTTTCATGGAGCGGATGTCATCTCACTGTTTCTTGTATTTCTGGTACTTTATTTCAGTGTGGTGGCAGCGTTGACCAATAAATAATAGAAATGGCAGACGGCATATGGCAAAATCATCTCAGCAGAAATTGAAAATATTATATCTGATGCGTGTGTTTATGGAAAAAACCGATGAGCAGCATCCAATGACGGTTCAGGAACTGATCACGTACCTCGGACAGTATGGTATTACAGCAGAACGAAAGACGATTTATGACGATATTGAGGTACTTCGTCTGTTCGGCCTGGATATTGTAAACAGAAGGATGCAGCCATCGGGTTTTTACCTTGGAAGGAGAGATTTTGAACTTCCGGAACTGAAGCTTCTGGTGGATGCGGTTCAGTCTTCCCGGTTTATTACCGGAAAAAAATCGCATCAGCTCATTCGGAAGCTGGAGGGACTCACAAGCGTCTATGAGGCAAAGCAGCTCCACCGGCAGGTGTTTGTGGAGAAACGCGTGAAGACGATGAATGAGAGTATTTATTATAATATTGATGAAATCCATAAGGCCATTGCATCAAACAGGCAGATCAGTTTCCAGTATTATGAGTGGACCGTATCCAGACAGATGCGACTGCGCAAAGACGGTGAGCGTTACCGGATCAGCCCCTGGGGACTGATCTGGAAGGATGAAAATTACTATCTTGTTGGACTGGATGAGAAAAGCGGTATTGTAAAGCATTACCGGGTGGACAAAATGCTGCAGCTGCGGGTGGAGAAGACCCCGCGCAACGGCAGGGAGATTTTTGAAGATTTTGATGCAGCACAGTTTGCCACACAGACATTTGGAATGTTCGGCGGAAGAGAGGAAACGGTCCGTCTGCTTTTTCAGAATCATTTTGTGGGTGTGGTTATTGACCGTTTCGGGCAGGATGCGGCGATACGAAAGCAGGACGATGAGCATTTTACCGTGTCTGTAAAAGTAAATGTGAGCAGTCAGTTTTTTGGCTGGCTTACCGGACTGGGAGCGGGGGCTGAGATCATTGCTCCGGAATCGGTCCGGACAGAATACAGAGATTTTCTGAGAAAGGCTCTGGAAAATTATCTGTGATTTTTCGGGAAATCAGGTGATGCATTTTCATGGCGAATCCGTGATCCGGCAGGGAAAACAGAATTGAAACCTATTGTTGTTTGAGCTATAATGGCGTTATGAATTCGTGCGATATCAATGAAAGACTGCCGCGTCAGAGTCTGTGTTGCGTGGGATCTGGTGCAGCGGTATTCGCTTTGTAAAATGGGAGATAGAATTATGACAGTAAAATCAGGGTTGTTGGAGATACTGGAGCAGCATAAGGGCGAGACCATTTCCGGAGAGTGGCTGGCCGGCCGGCTTGGCTGTACACGGGCGGCGGTGTGGAAAGCGGTGAACGCGCTTCGGGAAGATGGATATATGATTGAGGCAGGAGCAAATAAAGGGTATATGCTTTCGGCGGAAACAAACCGGCTGTCCGCAGAAGGGATCCGCCCTTATTTAAATTGTCAGGAAGCATCGGTATGGGTCTATAAAGAAGTGGATTCCACCAACCGCGCGGCGAAGCAGAAAGCGATGGATCATGCGGCGTCTCATGGTTCTGTTGTGGCGGCATCCCGTCAGAGCGCAGGACGCGGAAGGCGGGGGCGCAGTTTCTTTTCGCCGGAAGGAGGACTTTATCTCAGTGTTGTGCTGGAACCATGGGAAACACTGCAGGAGAGTCTGCTTTTGACGACAGCGGCGGCGGCAGCGGTATATGAGGCTGTGGAAAAGCTGTGCGGAGTATCTCTGGACATCAAATGGGTCAATGACCTGTACCGGAACGGAAAGAAGGTCTGCGGTATTCTGACAGAAGCGGTCACGGATTTTGAGAGCGGAAGCATACAGTTTGCGGTAGTGGGAATCGGTATCAACCTCTATCAGAACCCGGATACGCTTCCGGAGGAGCTAAAGGGAATTGCAGGCAGCATTTTTGAGTGCCGGGAAGAAGCGGAGAAGGCAGATCTGAACCGCCTGGTGGCGGAAATTGTAAATAACCTGATGGAAGAGATGAAAGACCTGAAGCTTTCTCCCGTATATGTGGCACATAATATGATACCGGGACATGAAATCCGGATTCTGGACGGAGAGCGCAGCCGGAAGGCACTGGCACTGGAAATCTGTCAGGACGGACGCCTTCTGGTACAGGAGGAGGATGGAAGCCGTACTGCACTGTCTTATGGTGAAGTTTCCATTCGACTGGACGGGAACGGAGAAAAGAGAGAGTAAATGATATTGAAAATGAAACAGAGGAAGAGAATAATATGATACAGACCAGACGATTGTATTATGAAAATGTATATATAAAGGAATTTGAGGCAACGGTACTCCAGTGCAGAGAAGGAAAAAAGGGTTATCACATTCTGCTGGATCAGAGCGCATTTTATCCGGAAGGCGGCGGGCAGCCCAGTGATACCGGAGTTCTCGGAAACATATCGGTGCGGGAGGTTCATGAGAAAGACGGGGAACTTCTCCATTATACAGAGGAACCGTTGGAACCGGGGGTAAAGGTCACCGGCAGGATCGACTGGAACAGACGGTTTGATCTGATGCAGCAGCATTCCGGGGAACACATGGTAAGCGGCCTGATTCATGAGGCATATGGCTATGACAATGTGGGATTTCACATGGGAAGCGATGTGGTGACGATTGATTTTAACGGACCGCTGGAGGAAGTGCAGCTGGAAGAGATCGAGCGGAAGACAAATCAGAAAATATGGGAGAATGCAGAAGTGGAAATTTCCTATCCGTCTGCAGAAGAGCTGGAGCAGCTTCCCTACAGAAGCAAAAAGGAGCTTACCGGAAAAATACGGATCGTACGTTTTCCGGGAGCGGACCTGTGTGCCTGCTGTGGAACGCATGTAACACATACCGGAGAAATCGGAATGGTGAAGATCCTTTCCTGTGTGAAATTCCGTGAAGGTGTCAGAGTGGAAATGATCTGCGGCGGGCGTGTCCTGGCATATCTGAATATGGTCAACAATCAGAATCACAGAATTTCGGTAAAGCTTTCGGCAAAGGCAGATAAGACCTTTCAGGCGGTGGAACGAATGTATGATGAAAATTTCCGCCTGAAGGGCAGGGTAATGTCCATGGAAGAGACGTTGTTTGCACAGGAGGCGGAAAAATGGAAAAATGCCGGGAATGTCCTTCTGATCAAAGAAGGACTGGAGGCGGACAGTCTGCGTAAGCTGACGGATGTGGTTATGAGTGCATGCGGCGGATGCTGTGCGGTCTTTTCCGGAAATCCGGATGGAAGCTATAAATATGCAATCGGGGAGACTGGCGGTGATCTGCGCAGCCTTACAAAGGAGCTGAATGCCGCACTGAATGGACGGGGAGGCGGAAAGCCGTTCTTTGTTCAGGGCTCGGTGCAGGCATCGGAAGAAGAAATCCGAAGCTTTTTGTCCCGGAAGCTGGAGCTGCCAGGACTGAGGCAGGATTGAGTAATACAGAACGGTCAGGACAGATTCGGTGTCTGTTTTTGGAAACAGGGGGGAGAGATATGTTTGGAGAATGCCATGCCCATGTGATCATGGATGGCTGCAATTACAGGAAAGCGGTGGATCTGCATAAGGATGGTGTGCAGGAGGATGTGATCCGGAAGCATTTCAGGGAATACCGGGACAGGGGAATTTCTTTTGTTCGTGACGGAGGAGATAACTGTGGAGTATCTGCGCGAGCCAGAGAAATTGCCGCCGAATACGGAATTGATTATCGGACACCGTTGTTTGCCATTCATAAAGAGGGGCATTATGGTGGGATTGTGGGAAAGAGCTTTTCTACCATGGAGGAATATGTGATCCTTGTAATGGAGGCGAAGGCGCAGGGCGCCGATTTTATTAAGATTATGACTACCGGACTGATGGATTTTACCAATCATGGCAAAATCACGGGAGTCCCGCTGGATAAAAATGAGGTGAAGGAGATGGTTCACATTGCCCATGAAGAAGGAATGGCAGTGATGAGCCACACAAACGGAACCTATGGTGTACAGACGGCTGTGGAAGCGGGAGTGGACAGTATTGAGCATGGAAATTTTCTGGACAGAGAGACGATAGCAATGCTGGCAGACAGTGAGAGTGTATGGGTTCCGACATTGGTGACCGTAAGAAATCTGCTTGGATGCGGGCGGTTCGATGATGAGGTGCTTCTTCCGATTATCCGTCAGGCCGAGGAGTGTGTAAAATATGCGTTTCAGATGGGAGCCAAAGTTGCATTGGGCAGTGATGCAGGAGCTTACCGGGTTATGCATGGACAGGGAATTCTGGATGAAGAAAAGGCGTTTTATGATATTCTGGGAAAAAATGAAAAAGTGAGAGAGTGGCTGGCCGCCGGAGAAAAACAGATCCGGGAGCGATTTCGCCGGTGATGCATTTACGAAATGAGGTTCCTCCAATGTGGGGGAACCTCGATTTTTACGCATCTTCAATTTTCAGACACTGATAAATATTGGATTCCCGGGATTCATCCGGATCAAACGTGATGCGGATACTATTTCCTGGTTCCAGACCCTGGGAAGAAAGATTCTCAGCCCCCTGGGTATCACATATGATTTCCGCACCTTCTGCGGTTTGAATTGTAACGGTATTGGACGTGGTTCCTATGACCGTACCGGTAATCGTGGCAGTGACATGACGGCTTCCGGAAACACCGGAATCGTCGCTGCACACGCGCGTAATGGTGATGCCCTCCAGTGTGGTTCCGTTCCATTCTCCCTCATAGAAAAGATTGACATAGGAGCCGGGGGCAGATCCTCCTGCCAGATAAGTCTGAACAGCAGACAGATCAATGTTGAGAGCGGCTGTCTTTCCGTCGGGAATGACGGTAAGAAGGTTTCCGTTCATATTCTGTATTTCAGCGTGTAAAATGTTTTCAGGTGTATGTTCTTCGGCCTGGGTGCCGGCTGCCGGAGTGGGTGTGGGAGTTGGCACAACAAGCGGATCAATATCTGAAATACTGAGAACTTTTATGTGACTGCCGTCCATGGAAAGAGAATCGGTACTGCTTTCGGCTGGGGGGAACGTCCCTTTAAAATGGATATAAACCCAGTTTCCGGTCTGAACACCATTCTGGTAGTATTGTTCCACTCCGGAAATGGGATAAGTTGCAGTTTTTCCCTTCTTCGACCGGACGGAAATGGTGTTGGAGGTTATGGCTGTGATCTGAACATATGCGGTCCGTTCTTCTAGCTGTACGTCTTTATGAAATTCGTCAGCGACCTTCAGTGCTTTTACCATACTGGTGTCTGTTGTATCGTCGGAGAGCCGGCCTTCGTAGATGACGCTGATTTTATCGCCGGATATCAATCCGACTTCACACTCCAGAGTAGCCTGTGAAACATCAAACAGATATGTTTTTCCGTCATCGCTGGTCATGGTGATGGTACTTCCGTCAAAATCGACAAGTGTTCCGGAAATTTCGTCCATATATACACGGGTCTTTGGGGTGGAGGAAACTTCCTCCTGTGTTTTTTCACGGGGAGAAAAGCGCTCGATGAGATCGCCCAGACTGCATCCGGAAAGAGAAAAGGTTAGACAGGTACAAATAAGTAGGATGAGTGCTTTTTTCATAGAATCCTCCGAAATCATCGAAATACTGGAATATATGGAAATAATTATATCAAAAAGAGATTGAAAATTCTACAGGATATGCTATAATCGGCTTAAATAAATAATAGCGAAGTAGGAATCTGCGCGTTAAGTTGTCAGTGGCTGGGGAGTCGCCCTGAACCGAAAAGTCTGTGCACACATGGCTTGCGGTGCATTTTCCGCACCCGTTGCTACATATGAGAACATCTCATAATGTGGAGGGATTATTATTTATCTGGATACTCTGTTGTATAGACATTATGGAGGTGTTTTTATTATGCATGAAAACAGCAGAAACAGCCAGCGTTGGAATGTAAAAACGCTGGTCTTTATGGCGCTTTTTGTGGCACTGGATCTGGTAGTAGGACGGCTTCTGTCCGTTGACCTGGGACCGTATCGTATTTCTTTCGGAAGCGTGGTTCTGATTCTGTCAGGACTTTGGCTTGGTCCCGTTGCCGGCGGTATTTGCGGTTTCGGAGCAGACATTATCGGATGTTTTATGAAGGGTTATACGGTAAATCCTTTAATCACGCTGGCAGCAGTTATGTGGGGCGTGATTCCGGCTCTGATGAAGGGACTGTTTTCTTCTTCCGAAAAAGCAAAGAACAAACGAATTGCATGGCTGAGCGTCAGTGTTGTGCTTACCGGTGCTCTCAGCTCTCTGGTTACAACCACAGCTGGACTGGTTCTCATTCTTGGATATAATTTCTATGCCATTATGCCGGGACGGCTGGTGCAGTTTGTCATTATGATGCCACTGTACTGTGTGTTGACAAGTCTTTTATACTTCAGTCCGCTGACCAGTATGATTGCCGGTAATATTGCCTCTCCGGTGCTGAAAAACAAGACAGTATAAAAAGAAAAACAGAATATAGCAGAAGCTGATATAGAATAGAAATGAACAGAAAACTGAATATCGAACGATTCCCCAAAAAAGAACCACCGCATGAATCCATGCGGTGGTTCTTTTATCGTATCGGAAACTTCGTTTCCGATACGATAAATAAGCTTCGCGAAGATATGACCAGATGCATATGGAATTTACCTGTGAAATATATGCTATTCCTTCACCCGGAACCAGTAGGAATACATCTGCGAAAATCCAAGGGATTCATAGAGCGTGCGTGCGGAGGTATTTCCCTCCACAACCTGAAGGTATGCCTTCTGTGCGCCCATTTTTTTTCCCTCCTGCAAAAGTCCGGAACAAATCTGTCTTGCATACCCTTTTCTGCGATGGTCTTCCCGCACATGAATGGCATAAATGCCGATATAATCCCGGTCCAGAATCCCCAGACCGGTGGCAATGATCTCATCCCCATCCACAATGCAGGCACAGATGGTTTCTTTCAGAATGGCGTGGTACATGGATGGAACTACGGCACGGTGAATGGGGTTTGTCATTTTCTTCAGATCAAAAAGACTGTAAATCCATTTGTCGGAAATGCAGTTTGAAAACTGTACCAGATCGCAGGATACTTCCGGATCAGAACCGCAAAGATCCATGGTCATCACGTTTGTCGTATGCTCAATACGATATCCCCGGTTTTCCAGAACATAGTCAAAATCCGGTGACACCAGCGGACTGATTTTGAAAATTGCAGGTGTTCCAAGGCGGCGATATACATTTTCGCAGTAAGGGATTTTTTCTCTCCAGGGAAGCACCGCCGTGCCGAACTGTTCCACACTGTTGGTACGATGTGTATAAAAATAGGAAAAACGGAGTATCCATCCGTCATAAAGCTCCATTTTGTGGGAAGGCCATGCGTTCAGGGACATGTCCTCAATTTGTTTGATTGTTGTTTCCATAAGAAATCCTCATTTGTCAGAATATGTGAGCTATTATACTAAGTTTAAACGGCAGATGCAATCATAAACTTTGTGGGCAAGGATCCGATGGCCTGCTTCGGTAAGATGAATTCCTTCTGTGGTGAGCGAATGTGGCAGCGACTCCCGGTACCTCTCATTGAAATCCCGGTGAAGCAGAAGATAAGGGCAGCTGTATTTTTTCGCGAGACAGGAGATTCCCTGCGACATTTCTTCAGCCAGAGGAAACCAGGAAAGGTATTCTGCCGGGCAGGGGAAAAGAAAGGGTTCCATCAAAAGAACAGGGACTCTTTTGGTGGATAAAATACGCAGAAGCTGGTCATATTTTTGGAAAAATGCCTGCATCATGGTGTCTTTTTGTGTTTTTGTGCGGTCTGTATTCATCATCAGGCCGATATCATTGATGCCGATCAGTATTGTGATCAGATCTGCGGGAACTCCCAGATAGCGGCCAGGGGCATTTTCCAGAAGTCTTGCCACGGTAAAGCCATCTACGCCAAGATTCCGGACTTCCCAGGATTGCTTCTGGTTTTCCTGGTGAAGTATATCCGTATTGCTGCCGGCAGGCGGAGTGTTCAGCAGATCCGACAGGAAGTGAACATATCCGCTGCCGAGAGGCGGTGCATCAAAAAGGCGGCCGCAGTCTGTGAGACTGTCGCCAAGACATAAAAGCTTCATGGAACATCCTCCTGTGTGTCCGGTATTTTCTGTTCATTTTACCATGGCAGTATCAAAAAGTACAGACAGCAGAGCCTTTGCGGGGGTCGAATTCTCCCGAAGTTTTGCGGCAGAAACAAATGGACAAATGCTCTGGCGGAATCTATAATAATATTCACCAGAGATCTTCTGGTATCAACGCCGGGTCTGGCGACGAATCCCATATGAGTTTCAGGAATAGAAAAAAGAAAATGAGGTGAACACATGTCCTTTGACATTGCCTTTTCGGTAGTGATTTCCTTTGTGGCAATGATCATGGATCTGAGGACAGCACGAATTGACAATGGCTGGATCCTGTTCTCTATCGCTGCAGTGCTGTTTTACAGGGCGGTAAATGGAGAATTCAGGGAAATCTGGCTTGGCCTGCCGGGGCTGCTGCTTCCGCTGGTACTTCTGGGTGGTCTGTTCTGCTTTCGGATGATCGGTGCCGGAGACATAAAATTATTTTGCGCTCTGGGCTTTCTTATGGGAATGGAGACGGTGGGAAAATGTATTCTGGCTGCATTTTTTCTTGGTGCGGCAATTTCTCTGACCATTCTTATTTCATGCGGCATTTTCTGCCAGAGAATCCTATTTTTAATCTGCTATCTGAAAGAGTATATCAAAACAGGGGTGCGAAAGCCTTACCGGAAGAAAGGGATGGAACAACCGGAGAACTTTCATTTTACGGTTCCGATTTTTATGAGTGTACTGCTGCATGCGGGAGGTGTGTACTGAGATGAAAAAGAATATTTTTGCGGTCTGTGACCTGGAGGTGGATTATGCTCGGAACTTTATGGAATACATCAACCAGAAACGAAATATTCCATTTGAGATCCAGGCATTTACAACAATCGAGGGCCTGCTGCGATTCGGAGCGGAAACGCATATTGAACTGCTGCTGATATCCGGGAAAGCAATGTGCAGGGAAATCCGGGAAATGGATATCGGGAAAATTGTGATTTTATCCGAGGGTGTACATTCGCCGGAGCTGGATCATTATCCGAGTGTGTATAAATATCAGTCTTCCGCAAATGTTGTGAGAGAAGTGATGGCCTGCTATGGGGAGGAAAAGGCGGTGGTTCCGGTACCGTTTCCGGTGCTGAAGAAGACGACAGAGGTACTGGGAATTTATTCTCCTCTCGGACGCTGCCTGAAAACGTCCATTGCGCTTGCCATGGGGCAGATTCTTGCCCGCAGTCAGGCGGTATTATATCTGAATCTGGAAGGCTGTTCCGGATTTGAGGAGCTTACAGGCACAAGCTATGCACACAATCTCAGCGATCTTCTGTACTATGTACGGCAGGAAAATCAGAATCTGATCCATAAAATGAATGGAATGATACAGACGGTGAACAATCTTGACTTCATACCGCCGGTGCGGACACCTTCCGATATTTACAGCACAAAAGGAGAAGACTGGGAGCGGCTTATCAGTGAGATTGTCCGGTACAGCTCCTATGAGGTTGTCATATTGGATATCGGCCAGGGTGTGGATGAGCTGTTTTCACTGTTGGATCAATGCAGCAGAATCTATATGCCGGTGCTGTCGGACGAGATATCTGTCTGTAAGATCGCGCATTTTGAAAATCTGCTCCGGATATGGGATTTTCCCCAGATCCTGGCGAAAACAACAAAGCTTCATCCGCCTTTTCATTCCGCCGGCACGGCAGAGGAGTATATCAGCCAGCTGGTCTGGAGTGAACTGGGGGATTATGTAAAAGAAATTCTGCGAAAGGAGAGAGAATGAACCGGGAATTGTTTATGGAAATAAGAAACAGGCTGATGGAACAGATGGATCTTTCCAGGGAGCTTTCAGATGAAAAAATTCTGGAAGCCATTGATGATCTGATTGTGAATCAGATGCAGGAAATATGCTGTTCTTTGCAGGAAAAAATTGCACTTCGGCAGGAACTTTTTTTCTCTGTGAGGAAACTGGATGTTCTTCAGGAGCTGATCGAGGATGAGACAGTGACAGAGATCATGGTGAATGGGCCGGATGCAATCTTTGTGGAGAGAGGAGGGTGTCTGAAAAAATGGAACCGCACATTTACTTCGAGAGAAAAGCTGGAGGATGTGATTCAGCAGATCGTCGGAAGATGCAACCGGGTGGTGAACGAATCCATGCCCATTGTGGATGCCAGACTGGAAAACGGTGCCCGGGTAAATGCGGTCATCTATCCGGTGGCGCTGGACGGGCCGATTCTGACGATCCGCCGTTTTCCAGATAACCCGATTACCATGGACAAGCTGATCGCTATTGGAAGTGTTCCGGCAGAATGTGCCCATTTTCTGGAGAAACTGGTGAAAGCACGCTATTCCATTGTGATCGGCGGAGGCACCGGAAGCGGAAAGACTACTTTTCTTGGAGCTTTATCGGAGTATATTCCCGGGGATGAGCGGGTGATCACCATCGAAGACAATGCGGAGCTGAAGATCCAGGGGATTGAAAACCTGGTTCGGCTGGAAGCGAAAATGGCAAACATGGAAGGTGCGGTCTCGGTAACCATCCGGGAGCTGATCCGTTCGGCGCTTCGCATGAGACCGGATGGACGCATGATAAAGTGGTGAACATTACAGCACAAGAAAAAGACGTTCCCCGTCCCAGGTACATTCCTTAACAATATCGCGAATAATCTGATTACGTTCAGAAGCGCTGAAAGAATCAAACTGTTCAATGGTTTTCGAAATTTCTCGCGCCTTGGATTCTGCAGATCTAACGGATGCGGATCGTAATTTGTTTGCGGAAAGGGCCAGGTGATACTCGCGCTTCAATGCCTGCAATTCGACGTCCAGATGTTCCATCTCGGATAGAATGTATTTTTGTGCGGGAGAATTCTCTGCAAGAGCAAGTGAGGATGCAAGGCGGGAAATCTTTTGCTCACACAAGTGAATTTTCGAAAGAATCTTCTGCGGATCAGGAGCAGCAGACAACGGATGCTCCTCCTTAACGAACTGATGGATCAGAGCATGATCTTTATCAATGGATCGCAGAACATCCAGGACTTTTTCGTCCAGAACATCCGATTTAATCTGTTTGCGATCACAAACATCACGGCCCTGGCGCATTCGCCTCAAACAATAATACCAAGTAGAAACGCCTTCCTTTTTCTTTTTACGCGATGCACACATGATAGATCCGCAGGAGCAGCGGAGAACACCTTTCAAGAGTGGGATATCATATTTCATCGTCTTATCGAATTTGTTTCTGGAAAAACGGGCTTGAACTTCCAACCACTGATCGGCGGAAATGAATGGTTTATGAACGCCGAGACACACAAGCCATTTTTCTGGTGGCTGCTTTTGATGCTTTTTGTTCCGCTCGGTGGTACGCCCGTATACCATAACGCCAACAGAACCGTTCCATTTTTCGCGAGGGGAATCCGGGTCCATCTGGCATCCTTTTTCGGAAAAATAATCATATATTTCGGGAGTGGCCGCGACACAATATGGAGAAGTCAAAATGGAGTGTAGCTGCGTGGTGGAAAAGAAAGCACCTCGCCGGGTGCGGATTCCCTGTTTCCGGAATTCCGTTTCCATATTCTGGAGAGAATAATGATTATTCAAAAACGTGGAGAAGATCCACTGGACATAGGAAACGCCTTCCGGATCCGGTTCGATGGTACAGTGCTGTTTGCCATTTACAACAATACGTGCACGAATATAGCCATCAGGCGGATTGCCGCCAACCCAGTATCCCTTTTTCGCAAGGCCGATCATATTATCAGTGACGCGCGAAGCGATGGTTTCTCGTTCCATCTGAGCGAAGACGACGGTGACGTACATCATGGCGCGGCCGATCGGCGTGGCGGTATCGATGTTTTCTTTGATAGAAACGAACATCACATTGCAGTCTTCCAACATGGCATAGATGTTTGCGAAATCGCGGACATCTCTGGAAAGGCGGTCCAGCTGATACACAACCAGGACATCATACAATCCAAGTTGAATATCGGAAAGCATGTTTTTAAGCCCTGGGCGGTTCGTGTTAGCGCCGGTAAAATCTTCATCGGAATATTCAACATAGGAATCAATCTTTCCGGAAAATTTCAGATCCACATATTCGCGGCACATGCGGGATTGGTTATCGATAGAATCAGAATGATCAGAGTAGACTGATTTTCGGCCATAAGAGCAAAAACGCATAATATCATCCTCCAAAAAAAGTATAAAAAATACACCCATTGCCAGAACGGGTGCTGGATGATATAATATGAGTTGCTGAGACTGATATTATTCATCAGGCACAATCCTGACAATAGTATCCATGAAACCGGTCCCTGTTGCCGCAGGGGCCGGTTTTGTATTTAATTGTTTGTTACCAACATTTACTGCATGCTCCGTATCCACTAGATTCTGCCTGCGATTTCGTAACTTGCCTTGCCTTGTCCGGATTCATTCGTCCACAGTTGGGTATACTGTGGTATTTGTCTCCGGTAGCGGACAACCAGACATAGGTGTCGGTAACTTGTGGCTGTTCTGGCTCTGGATCGGGACTAGAAACAACGGATGTTTGCTCTTCCAAATATTCATCGGATGAATTACCGGATGTGTAATCATTACATGGGCTCTGCGTCCATGTAATGGAAGTTCCGTCAGATACTGCAGCAACAGATCCTTGTTTATCTGTACGAAATACAGGGATTTCCATATCGGACAGACGTTCCATTGTCTCTGCGGACGGGTGATTGTATTGATTGCCGGCACCGCAGCTTACAACTGCATAGGACGGGGATGTTGCAGCTAAGAAATCCCAGGTAGTAGAACTTTCTGATCCATGGTGGCCGACGGAGAGAACATCACAATCAAGATTCATTCCTGTACTGATCATGTCCTGTTCGCTGGTTTCTTCGGCGTCACCGGTAAAGATGAAACTATTCGAACCGTTTTCTAGTTTGATAACAACAGAATTTTCATTGCTGTCCTGGCTTATTCCATCTGGGGACAGAACCGTAAAACTTCCAGTTCCAAAATCGAATACATCTCCGACTTTCGGATATTGTATTGTAATAGTTTTTTCGGAAGCACTGTTCATGAATGTATCATACAGATCTGATGTATGGACATAATCAGGTCCGATTATGTTACCAATAGAAAATACATTCATGCATTTGATCAAACCGCCAATGTGGTCTTCGTCGTAGTGCGATGCAATCATGTAATCAATTGTCTGAACATTCTGCTGCCGCAAATAGGATACGACTTGGTCAGAGTGGCTTTGATCGCCGCCGTCATATACAAGATTTTGCCCGCCGGACTGGACAAGAATTGATAACCCTTGTCCAACGTCGATAAAATGCACTGCCATTGTTGTGCTTGCGTCGTTGGCATAAACAGGATGGGCCATTGATAACACAATAAGTAGCGATGCTAGCAGTGAAAATAATTTTCCTCTACGTTTCGATTTCATAGTACTTTCTCCTTCGATTTGTTATAGTGATTTGCGATCTATATAAAGCCGATTGGCATTATGATCCAAGGATATTTTTATCTTATTATTCTCTTGAATTCTTCTTTTTCGGAATCATTCAGGTGATTGTATAATTTTACGACCATATCAATCCTGTCACTGCTTACTTGATGCTCATTGCCGGAAATAAAAAACGAGGTAAGAGCACTGGTTAATGAACCTATCACGCCAATTCCGGTTATCATCAAAATACAAGCGATGATTCTTCCTGGGATAGATGATGGAGATATATCACCATATCCAACGGTTGTTGCGGTGACAAAAGACCACCAGATACCATCAATCAAAGATATGTCCTCGAAAAGACATATTAAAGCTCCGCCAATAACTATTAGTAAACCAGAAGAAAAAATGATATATTTTAGGCCATTGGTATTTAGGAATCGTTGGAACTTCTTAAATAACCTGGAAACTACAGCTAAAAAGCGTGTCACCTTTGTAATTTTTGATAGTTTTAATAGGCGAAATATTTTAAATGTACGGAACACACGCATCGCGGAACTGATCGGAATAATTGCAATCAAATCAAAGATATTGTTTTGAAAAAAAGATTTCTTCTTTTTCGATAAAAAGAAACGAATAAAATAATCAAAAACAAAAATTATGTATATAACAAAATCTAAAATGCGAAGTATATGCGGTAAACCGTACAATATATCCATAATGGCAAACATAACAGATGCAGCAGCCATTATGGATATAGATAATTCATATACAATTTTTTTCATGGCAACACCAAAACTCAACGATCTACTTTCCCTAAAACCTTACCAACACAAATAATGTGTTCTGATCCGGGAATTATAGGATATTTGCGATTGTGTGAAACAAGCCCATATTCACCAGCTTCTTTAATGTAACATTCTCCATTTACAATGAATATTCCAATATCGCCGATTTCAATAGTCTGGCACTTATGAACATATACAAGATCGCCATCATGATAGGTAGGCTCCATGGAATCACCGGAGACACCGATAATAAAATCGGCATCATCAATATACGGAGCTTCCATAGTCTCTGTTGGGATATCGTCAAAATAAAATCCGTTTCCGGCAGATGCTATTTTGTGCATATAACTATATATACGCATCTGGCTGCCTGAACGATCATGGAATTCAACAACAGGAGAATCAGACGCATCTTGAAGTTGCTTAAATCTACATATTTCTCTATCGAGAATCATATTAACCGTTTCCTGGCCGTAAGAATCAAGGGAGCGGTATTTTTTTATAAATTCTTCCTCAGGAAAAGTAAATTCAAAAGATGATTTTCCATAATAATCCAATAAAAACGAAGCAGAAACATCAAGAACATTACAAAGCTTTACAATTTTTTCTGCATCAGGTTTGTTAAGTCCTTTTTCCCAATTGCTGATAACGGCAGCAGATTTTACACCAATAAGTTTAGCGAGCTCATTTTGAAGATATCCTTTTGATTCTCGAGCGTATTTAATACGTTCGCCAAGAGTAGACAAAGAAATCACTTCCTTTCTTAAAATGTAATCAAATTATACTATATAAATAAATTAAAATCAAGAAAATCTTGAAAAAGTTCTTGACAATAAAGAACATCTGATTTATATTGCAATAAATCAAGAAAAACTTGAATGAAAGGAGACGAGGGATATGGTTCCTGTAGCAGACACGGTAAAGATGATAATTGAAGAACAGGGAAGAACACAGACGTGGGTAATTAACAGAATGAACTCTTTAAAACCGGACATCGCAATGGACAGAAGCAAATTCAGTGCCATTGCAACGGGGAAAAGAAAAATGTCTGGAGATGAATTGCTTATATTTTGCAAAGCCCTGGAAGTGTCGCCGGATAGATTTTTAAAAACGGAAATGGAGGTGATGCAATGAAAAACAAAGAGAAGCAAGATAGAACAGAGTACTTTAAAGAGCTGGATGAATTAAACTCCAGACAGCACACGCCGGAAGAACTGAGAGAAATCCACAAAATACTCAAAAAGTATGGGGATAGGATTCCTCTCCAAGCGAGATATCCGGATCTGCCACTCATATTATCAACGATCGTGATGTTTGTCAGCATAGTAGTGCTATTACTGACACGATGAGAGAACAGATTGAGATAACGACAGGTATCCACCACTTGCAAAAAGTGCTTAAGAAGATGTACATAGCAGCCCGACCTGCAGCAGTTACTTTGTAATGAGCAGGAGAGGCAGCAGTTGACGGTTTTGAAATACAGACATAACCTTTGTCTTTCAGAAAAGACAGATCTTCTTTTTGCCGGTGATTCATAGAAACAAACGACATGGATTTTTTGCGATTCATTTTGCGCATAAGTATGTACTGGGTGCGTGAGATATCAGTCATATGAAAAACCTCCGTTTTCTTTTTAGTATATCACAAAGAAACGGTGAGTAGAAAGAGGAGGAGTTCATGAAGAAAAAGGAAGAGATCAAAATTGAAGTCCGATATACAGAAGGATTTGAAAAGCGATTTACAGAAGCTTGTCTGAACCAGCTCCGGAAAAGAAGAGAGAAAGAAAGAGCGGAAATGCAGGCAGAAAAAACAGCATAAAAGGAGAGATTGGAAATGATAAAAGGAGCAAGACAATTGCAGAATACGCCACCCTCAGATGATTGCAGCAGAATCGTTTATATACGCGATATTTTGTTTTAGATGAAAAATTGGAGGAAAAACGAGTGAAAAAATATGAGTTTACTGGAGAAACAAAGGTAATCAATGATTGCGAAAGGATAGTAATACTACGAAGAATACGCTCCGTGGCAGAATTCGGATTTGTGAAGGCTGGCGATATTGGAGGATGGATTGAAAAGGAACAGAATCTCTCTCGTGAAAACGAGTCCTGGGTAAGTGGAGATGCCATGGTTTACGGCAATGCTATGGTTTACGGCAATGCCATAGTCTACGATTATGCCACGGTCCATGAAAACGCCAAGGTCTGCGACGATGCGATAATCGACGGTACTGCTAGCATCAGCGGCAATACTAAGGTTTACGGCAATGCCATAGTCTACGATCGTGCCACGGTCCGTGAAAACGCCAAGGTCTGCGACGATGCGATAATCGGCGGCACTGCTAGCATCAGCGGAAATGCCATGGTTTGCGGCAATGCCAGGATAGGCGGAAATGCCGAGGTATGCGACGATGCTATGATTTTTTCCGCAAGCCACATCCTGACGATTGGAGCTATCGGCAGCGGAAACAATTTTATAACATTTTACCGGAATAAAGAAAAGGGAATTGCTGTAAAGTGGGGATGCTTTCTTGGAAATATTGATGAATTCTTAAAAAAAATAACAGATATCTACGGAGATAGCAAATATTCAATTGTGTTTCGCGCGGCATCGGAAGTAGCAAAATTACAGATAGATTTGTACTAGGAGGACAAAGATTGAAAAAAGACGTAATCAATTCGATGATCATCGGGCTTCTGACTACATATCTTCCGGTATTTGATATATCCGGGGCAGCAGAGCATATGCTCGGAATGCTGGCGATCGGGATCGCGGTATTGGCATTTACGATCTGGGCGGAAGAAAAAAATGAGCCTCAGGGCGGCAACCCATAAGGCTCAAACCAACTGATAGGTAATAATACCTATCCCAATTCTAAACGAAAACGGGAGGAAAAACAAGTGAAATATGGATAATCGGGAAGAAAAAAAGACTATATGGATCAT
>JALEJS010000039.1 GCA_022769545.1 Blautia sp.
TTCATGAGTTCATACCGTCGGCGAAAGCTGTCCAGCGTTTCTTGGAGCGATGTCAAGGGTGTCGTACGGCTTGTGTAGTCTTACGATGTAACTGAATAATTTTTTGAAATTCGTGTCCAAAATATGTTGACTAGTGCAAGTCAACCAAATAAGCGTAAAACCTTGACCGGAAAAGAGATAAACTAATTCAAGGTCAAAAGAAAGACTGATAAACAGTGGATTTTATAATTTAGCCACAGCCCATCAGTCTGTGCATGTCGACTATTGCAAGCGCCGTGTATCGAATGGTACGCACGGCGGTGTGAGAGGACATCGGCTAATCATCGCCGCCTACTCTATTTTCCATAGGATATCCAGCATGTTTGTGTTATACTGGAATAAATAAACGAATCGAGGGGATTTTTGGGAAAATGGATGGAAAGGCTGGAAGACAGTATGTATATTCTGTACTTCGGGAGTGGTATGACAGATAAAAATAAAGAAGAAAAAGGAGAATATAATGATGATGAATCAGAAAAAGCTGGGATTTGGATTAATGCGTTTGCCGCTTTTGGACCCGCAGAATGCCGGAAGCATTGACATCGAGCAGACAAAGAAAATGGTGGATACGTTTCTGGAAAGAGGTTTTACTTATTTTGATACGGCGTGGATGTATTGTGCCTTTCAGAGTGAGAATGCCGTAAAGGAGGTTCTGGTAAGCCGTCATCCAAGAGACAGCTATACGTTGGCGACAAAGCTTCATGCAGGATTTATTAAGACAAAAGAAGACAGGGACCGCATTTTCCGGGAGCAGATGAAAAAAACAGGTGTGGAATATTTTGATTATTATCTGCTTCATGATGTGAGAAAAGAGCATTATAAGATTTATACGGAGCTGGATTGCTTTTCCTGGCTGGCAGAGAAAAAGCAACAGGGTCTTGTAAAGCATATAGGATTTTCCTTCCACGACAATGCGGAGTTCCTGGACCAGGTACTGACGGAGCATCCGGAACTGGAATTCGTACAGCTTCAGCTCAATTATCTGGACTGGGAAAGCGCAGAGGTTCAGTCACGGAAATGCTATGAGGTGGCAGTGAAGCACCAGAAGCCGGTGATTGTAATGGAACCGGTGAAGGGCGGTACGCTGGTAAACGTGCCAGAGACAACAAGAAAAGCATTTCTGGAGTACCATCCGGATATGTCGGTTCCATCCTGGGCCATCCGTTTTGCGGCAAGTCTGCCTAACGTGATGATGGTATTAAGCGGGATGAGTAATATGGATCAGATTCTGGATAACACCGGATATATGGCGGAGCCTGTTCTGCTGAATGATGAAGAGCTGGAAATTATCAAACAGGCTGTAGAGGAAATTCATAAAAGCATCACGATCCCCTGTACGGGATGCTCCTACTGCACAGATGGGTGTCCGCAGAAGATTGCGATTCCGAAATACTTTGCTCTTTATAATGCGGCAAAAATAGAAACCGATGAAAAAGAGTGGAAGGCGCAGGCAGAAAACTACAGAAGTCTCTGGGAGACCTTCGGAAAGGCAAAGGACTGTATCGGTTGTGGCCAGTGCGAAGAGGTCTGTCCGCAGAGTCTGCCGATCATTTCTCATTTGAAAGCGGTTGCCAAATATTTTGAAGATTGATGGAACAAATCATCAGTAGTACTGTTGGCGAAAACGGACTATCCTGCCATGATGTGATTTCCCTGGACGGAAAAGTTCATGATCCCAACAGGATCAATTTTCCGGAACGGAATCTTCACGAATGAAAGAGAGCAGCTGGTGAAGTGGATTTGAGGGGATATTTCCAGTGGTCTTTGATGAATGATTTTGAATGGTCCAATGGATATGCAGAGCGTTTTGACCTCGCTTATGTGGAATATTGCAGGCGGACAGCATCCGTGGACGGTTATGGATGATCAGGAATGACTGATTCAACAGAATACAGAAAAAATTTGATACTCGTACGGTTAGAAGATTATTTGTAAGTTCTCAAGTGGGCTTACGAACTGAAAGATTGAAAATTGCGGAGGAAAGAAAATGAAATTTGATGTAAAAAAATTAGAGTGGACAAGGGAACCGTCTGATTTTTCCATTACCGACAATAGAATAGAAATCATTACAAATCCCCATACGGATCTGTGGCAAAGAACGTATTATCATTTTAGAAACGACAATGCACCTGTTTTACAGATGAAAACGGATCAGAAGTTTTTCTCGTTTGTAGTGAAAACAGAGTTTGAAAGCAAGCACAGATTTGACCAATGTGGTATTGTAATGTATCTTGACAGCGAGAATTGGCTGAAAGGCTCAATTGAATATGAAAACGAAAAGTTTCAGCATTTAGGAAGTGTTGTTACAAATAATGGATACTCTGATTGGGCAACCACTGAAATTGATGCTTCGATAAAGTCGATGTGGTATCGATTTAGCCGAAGAGAAGATGATTATTGTATAGAATGCTCTGATGACGGAGAGGTCTATAGACAGATGCGGATCTGTCATATGACAAATGGCAGCGGTACGATCCAATTTGGAATTTACGCCTGCAGTCCGGAAGATTCGTCATTCAAGGCTGTCTTTACAAATATGGAGATGAGCGAGTGCAAATGGCTGGCGCACAACGGGCAAAAACCGGATAAAGAGATAGCTTCCGATGCTGGCGGCATTGACGATTAAGCTTATTCCGAAGGAAATTCGTGGCAGAAATCGAAAACGGTCGGAAGGTATGCGGAAGGATGGGAAACCGGGAGGAGACAGAATATTATGCCATTAAAAATCGTTAGAAATGATATTACCAGAATGAAGGTAGATGCCATTGTCAACACAGCGAATGAGAGACCGCTGTATGCTTCCGGAATTGATGCTGCAGTTTATCATGTAGCCGGTGAGGAGCAGCTGCTGGAAGCAAGGAAAAAAATCGGATATATGAAAGAAGGCGATGCGGCAATTACGCCGGGCTTTCGGCTGGATGCAAAGTATATTATTCATGCAGTCAGTCCGCGTTATATTGACGGAAACTCGAAGGAAGAGGAAAAGCTTCGTTCCTGCTACAGAAAAAGTCTGAAGCTGGCACTGGAATACCAGTGCAAAAGTCTGGCGTTTCCGTTAATTGCAACAGGGAATTTCGGCTATCCGAAGGAAGAGGGAATGCGCATCGCCGTAGATGAAATTAATGCCTTTTTGCTGAAAAGTGAAATGCTCGTTTATCTGGTGGTATTTGATGAGAAGGCAACGCGGCTGGGTCGGAATCTGCATCCGGAGCTGGAAGCATATATCGATCAGAATTATGTCAGAAGCAGGCAGAAAGAGGAATATGGAGATGCCTGTCTTAGTCCCAGATGGATCAGACCCTGTGCACCGAGTGAAGATTACAGTGCATTCCTGGAAGAAAATGAAAAAGCACTTCAGGAGAGAATGGAGCATCTGTCAGATACCTTTCAGGAATACTTTATGTATCTGATTCAATCCAGACATATGAGTAATTCGGAGGTGTATAAAAGAGCGATTGTGACAAAACAGCTGTTTTCAAAGATTAAGCTGAACCGCAGCTATCATCCGGATAAGGCGACCGCCATGCGGCTGTGTGTCGGGGCAAAGCTGAGCCTGGATGAGACGAAAGATCTGCTTGCCAGGGCGGGCTATGCCCTTTCGCCCTGTGATAAAAGAGATATCATTTTTTCATTTTTTATCGAGCATAAGGTATACGATATGATTGAGATTGATATTGCGCTGGAAGAACACGGACTTCCCTGCTTTATTGAATGATCGGAAAGGTCGCCTGTGATGCGACCTTTTTTCAAGGCTCTCATGATATGATAACTTCAGCAAACAAAAAAAGCATGAGACAGGAGGAAAAATCATGAGAGAGCATTTTACAGAACTGGTATTTATTCTGGACAGAAGCGGATCTATGAGAGGATTGGAGGCAGACACGATAGGTGGTTATAATTCTCTGATTCAAAAACAGAAAGAGGAAGCGGGAGAAGCGGTTGTCTCGACGGTATTATTTGATGACCGTCAGGAGGTGCTGTATGACCGCGTACCTCTGGCAGATATGAAGCCAATGACAGAAAAAGAATATTACGTCAGAGGATGTACGGCTCTTCTGGATGCGATCGGCGGAGCAATCCACCATATCGGAAATGTGCATAAATATGCGAGAGAAGAGGACCGGCCGGAAAAGACATTATTTGTCATTACCACCGATGGTATGGAGAATTCCAGCTGCCGGTACAGCTGCGAAAGAGTGAAACAGATGATACAGAGGCAAAAAGAGAAATACGGATGGGAATTCCTGTTTCTCGGTGCGAATATGGATGCCGTCGAAGTAGCCGGCAGATTTGGAATCAGCGCAAACCGGGCAGTGAGTTATGAATGTGACAGACAGGGCACACAGCTGAATTATGAAGTGCTGAGCAAAGCGGTTTCAAGGGTTCGGGCATGCGATGCCATGTCTGCGGCAGTCGCTTTTGAGAAGATGGATCTGGAGGAAGCGTGGTCTGAGGAAATTCGCAAAGATTATGAAAAACGCCACAGAAGAAGTGACAGATAAGACGGTCAGGAGGATCAAGCAGAAATGCCTGGTCCTTTTTATTTCTTAGCCTTGACTTTCTATTTGCAGGCCATTTGTTCCGACGGAAAAAATTTACTGTGGTGAGGATATCGTTTTGCTGGTATAATGAGATTGCCGTCTGGTGAAAAAAACAGAGAGATAAAAAAGAGAGGATATGAAATGTTAAAACAGTACTATCCTTATGCGTATGCAGACAGTGTATTTGCGATTGACTATCAGAAGATTTACGATAAAGGATATCGGGGAATTCTTTTTGACATCGATAATACACTGGTACATCACGGGGACGATTCCACTCCGGAAATCGATGCTCTGTTTCAGAGCATTCAGAAAACGGGACTGCGAACGCTGCTGTTAACGAATAATGATGAAGAAAGAGTAAAACGCTTTATAAAAAACATAGATACACTCTACATATGTGATGCAGACAAACCGGATCCCAAAGGATACATAAAAGCGACGGAAATATTGGGGGTAAAAAAAGAAGAGGTGTTAATGATTGGTGACCAGATTTTTACAGATATTCTGGGTGCCAATAAAAGCGGAATTGCCAGTATTCTCGTGAAATTTATTAAATTGGACAGTGAAATGCGAATCGGGAAACGCAGATATCTGGAATATCTGATATTGGAATTCTGGAAGCATAACAGAAAGTATTACAAAAGACTTGGGAATATCTGCAGGGAAGGGACCAGTCATGGGCGAATGAAAAAGAAGGAGAGAAGGCTTTTTTGTGAAATTTCCCCTTTTACCTATTTCATTTCCAGAGAAAAAGAAAAATGGAAACGCCATATAAAGGATTTTCTGAGCAGAGAAACGTTTGCCAATACCAGACAAAAAGAAAAGCTGGAAAATATTGTATCCAGCTACAGTTGTGAACTTATAAAAAAGGGAGACGGTATTGATCCGGTACTTCAGCATAATAAAGCCCGAAATATCAGACTTGCTTCGGCAAGGATTAATGGGATCATCATTCGCCCGGGAGAAGTTTTTTCGTTTTGGAAAACCGTCGGAAAGACGACAAAAAGAAAAGGTTATCGCGATGGACGTATCATTTCGGGAGACAAGCTCATGCCTGGACTGGGAGGCGGCCTGTGCAATCTCGGGAATACGATTCATCTTCTGGTCCTTCACAGTCCGCTTACGGTTATTGAATCTCATGAGCATTCCGATGCCCTTGCGCCGGAGCATGGCGAAAGAGTTCCATTCAGTTCGGGTACATCCGTCAGCTACAATTATATCGATTTTCGATTTAAAAATAATACGGATCAGGATGTTCAGATTTTTGTGTGGTGTAAAAACGGAAAACTGTATGGAGAATTGAGAAGCAGAAAAGAATTTCCACAGAGATATGAAATTGTGGAAGAAAATCACCATTTTCATAAAGAAGGCGATAAATTCTTCAGGATTTCAAAGATTTACAGAAATATTATTGAGAAAACCAGCGGTGAGGTGATAGAAAAGCAGCTGATCCGTGACAATCATTCCGAAGTGATGTATGATTATAATCTGATTCCGGCGGATCTGATCAGGTAAATCATCAAATGGGTCAGTCTTGTGAGAAAAGCGGAACAGGAGGGATTTCAACGGCTTACAGAACACGCAGGAAGAGAAAAAAATCATTAAAAGGCGGAGTGCTCATTTTTTTGCTGCTTCTGATTGTGGAACTGGCGGCAGGAAGGAATGGGCTTTTTTATGAAAACAGCCAGAAAAAAGCGGGTACTTCCAACAGCATCGTGGAAAAAAATCCGGACAGGATTCCGGAATTCTTCGGAGAGGATTATGTGGTGCTGAATGACAATATTCCGGAATTCAATGAGGAGGATTTCCGATGTATCACGGGAGAGTCGTTTGGCAGGCTGGACCGACTGGGACGGTGCGGGACTGCGGCTGCCATGCTGGATCGCACAATGATGCCGGAAGAAGAACGCGGTTCCATCGGACATATGAAACCATCGGGCTGGGTTCAGGCGAAGTACGAAGGATATGTAGATTCAAATCCGCCGTATTTGTATAACCGATGTCATCTGATCGCATATGCACTGACCGGTCAGAATGCAAATGAATTGAATCTGATCACAGGAACCCGATATTTTAATGTTTCATCCATGCTTCCCTTTGAGAGGAAGGTGATAGATTATCTGAATGAGTCAGAGAATCATGTGCTTTATCGTGTGACACCTTATTTCAGAGGAGAGGAGCTGGTGGCACGCGGTGTGGAGATGGAAGCATATTCTGTGGAAGACAGTGGAGAAGGAATCTGTTTTCATGTATTTGTATATAATTACCAGCCGGGAATCGAAATTGATTATTCGACAGGGGAAAGCCATGTGAAATAGAGGAGGAAAAATAAAATATGGAAAAGATAACAAAATTTGAATCGCTGGAAGAAAAAAGAGATCGACTGGAGCAGATTTCGTGTGATCTGGAACAGCTGAAAGATGAACTGGCAGAGCTGATCGCTGAGTACGAATTCGATGAGTCCAAAGAAGAGGAGACAGATGTCCTGACAGAAGCCCTGGATGCATTGGAAGACGCATACGATACCATTCAGGAAGTGATTCTTGGATGATTAACCGTGAGGATATGCTGGAACTGACCCGAAGGATGACATCTGCCAGGTCATCGGTGTCCCGGGTTGCCGGGGCGTATTTTGATGAAGACGGTTATGTGGATGGGACGTTTAACATCCATTTTCTGAAATTGTCTCCATCGGAACGGACCGGAAATCTGAACAATGCAAAGTCGATATTACTTTCGAAAACAAACGAAGAGCTGAAAGAATATAAAATTCCGAAAGAGTCCAGAAAACCGGGTAGTGTCTGGCAGCTGCTGGATGGCATAAAAGAATCTGCATTGAAAAATGATGCATTTCTGGATATTTTTTACGAGATCGTCAGCGAGAAGCTGCATCCGGGACACCCTGCGGCCTGCTTTTTGTATTTCGGACAGTACGATGTTCCGGCAAAAGGAAGTGACAGGGAATGGATGGAGGGATCCGAGGAGGTCTATACCTATTTGCTGTGCACCGTAAGTCCTCTGGAGGGAGAGTACGAACCGGGGAAGCCAAAGTACGGCTTTCTCTATCCGGCGTTTCGGGAGAGAACCGGAAATGAAGAGTACATCAATATTTTTGAGGCGCGGCATGGGAAAATGCGATGACTGTGATATTTATGGAGCGCCTGCGCTGTGCGGTGAGGTAAAATGAGAAGAAAGAAGGGATCATCTATAAATCTGACACATATTGATGCAGAAAACACCTATCGATTTGAAAGGAGACCCTGTATACTGTTTTCATACTCAGATAAGAGAAAAACAGGTCCGTGCAACTGCAGATTGACAGATTGAAAGGCTGGGTTGGTTGCCTGCAACTGCATGAACTGCTACGATAAACCTGCCGGTCAGGCAAAATTATTTCAGGGAGGGAAATTATGATTTTAGCAGACAAAATAACAGCTGAACGAAAGAAAAACGGATGGTCACAGGAAGAACTGGCAGAAAAGCTTTCTGTTTCCAGGCAGGCCGTTTCCAAATGGGAAAGCGCACAGTCGATTCCCGATCTTCAGAGGATTATCCGAATGGCAGAGCTGTTCGGTGTCAGTACCGATTATCTTTTAAAAGATGAGATGGAAGAGCTGGAGGAACTCCAGCCCTATTCGGAACCGAAAAAAAGCGAGATGCTGCGAAGCGTTTCCATGGAGGAGGCAAATGCATTTCTTGAAATGAAGCAGAGGAATGCGCCGAAAATTGCAAATGCAACGTTTCTGTGCATCATCAGCCCGGCGCTGCTGATTCTGCTTGCCGGACTTTCGGACTCTCATATCTGGAATATTTCAGAAGCCTTTGCGACGGGAGCCGGCCTCGTCTTTCTGTTTGGTGTGGTAGCTGCAGCGGTGTTTATGTTTATAACCTGCGGTTCCGGAGAAAGCCGTACAGAGCATCTGGAAAAAGAAGCTTTTGAGACGGAATATGGTGTTTCCGGTATGGTAAAGGAAAAGCGGAATGCTTATGAAGCGACCTTTACCAGAGGGATTGCGATTGGCGTGGTACTTTGCATTCTGGCGGTGGTTCCGCTTCTGATGGTGGGAATCATGGATGCACCGGATTATGTCTGCTGTGCGTTTGTTTCACTTCTTCTTGTCATTGTGGCAACAGGGGTTGACATAATGATAAGAGTTGGTATGATTAAAGGCAGCTACGATACGCTGCTTCAGGAGGGCGACTACTCCAAAACGGAAAAACGGATGAAAAGAAAGCTGGATGCTTTTCACACAGCCTATTGGTGTACGGCGACAGCCATTTATCTGGGCTGGAGCTTCTGGACCATGCGCTGGGATTTCACCTGGATCGTGTGGCCTGTAGCGGGCGTATTGTTTGTGGCTGTGTCTGCTGTCGCAAGAATGCTTGTGGGGGCAGAAGAATAGGCGGTATCAGAAAATAATTAAAAGAACGGAAGGCGTGATAAGAGAATGATTACATTGCTGTTTGTACTATTGATGATATGGGTGTTTGGCAAGATGATTGGTCTGGCATTTCGGGCAACCTGGGGGCTGACAAAAATTATATTTGGTATTGTTCTGCTTCCGCTGTTCCTGGTCGGACTGGTGATTGCCGGATTTATGTCCATTGCACTGCCGATTCTGGTTGTTATGGGAATTGTCATGCTGATTTCGAAAGCGTTTTCCTGATTTCACCAAAGAAGTTATTGACATAAAATAGCTGTAAGCGTATACTAACTCATGAAGAGAAAAGGTATGGCGCCGACAGGAGGTGGATGATATGGGAACCGTGATTGTCCTTCTGATACTGGCAGGGGTGATCGGACTGGCGATCCGCAGCATGGTGAAGGATAGAAAGGCAGGGAAATCATTGCAGTGCGGACAGAACTGCAGCCACTGCGGAGGACATTGCCATCATGTGCAGAAAAACGAGTAGACGATAAGGATTTCGTGCGGATATAAATGAAGACCGTATTCAATGAGAAAGGGGTTGTAGAATTATTCTACAGCCCCTTTTGTCCGGGCTGCGCATTGTCGCTGCGCAGAACTTACAGTTTCCAGATATCGTTGTTATACTGTTCGATCGTTCTGTCGGATGAGAAAAATCCGGCCTGGCTGATATTCATGAGCATCATTTTTGCCCATTTCCTGCGGTCCTCGAAGGCGTGATAGCAGGCCTCACGGGTCTCGACATAGGATCGGAAATCCGGGAAGGTCATGAACCAGTCTTTATTCAGGAGCTCGTTATAGAGCCGTTCCAGATTTTCCCGGCAGCCAATGGCAGTCATTTCATCGCTGAGGATGAAATCCACTGCTTTTTTCAGATCTTTATCTGCTTCATAGTAATCCCGCGGGCGATAATCACCCCGTGCGTACCGGTCGATGACAGTCTGGGAGTCCTCGCCGAACAGGAAAATATTATCTTTTCCCACAAGCTCCGCAATCTCCACGTTGGCGCCGTCGCTTGTGCCAAGAGTTACCGCACCGTTCAGCATGAATTTCATGTTTGAGGTGCCGGATGCTTCCTTGGAAGCAAGGGAAATCTGCTCGGAAATGTCACATGCCGGGATCAGACGCTCTGCCATGGTTACGTTATAATTTTCAACCATGACAACCTGAAGATACGGGCTGACCTGCGGATCGTGATTGATCAGTTCCTGCAGACACAGAATCAGGTGAATGATATCCCTGGCAATTACGTAAGCTGGTGCGGCTTTGGCTCCGAAAATGACAGTGATGGGGCGCCTGGGTTTCTTTCCGGCCTTGATTTCAAAATATTTGTGGATCACATAAAGGGCATTCATCTGTTGACGTTTGTACTCGTGAAGTCGTTTTACCTGAATGTCGAAAATCGAGTGAGAATCGATCCGGATGCCCTGTGTTCTATATAAATATTCTTCCAGCTCTTTTTTCTTCTGATGTTTTACGGAAAGAAACTGATCCAGTACCTTTTCGTCATCTGCAAAAGCAGCCAGGCGGCTCAGTTCACCTGCGTCGGTCTTCCAGCCTTCACCGATGAGGCTGGTGATGAGTCCGGACATCTCCGGATTGCAGGACATCAGCCAGCGGCGGAAGGTGACTCCGTTTGTTTTATTATTAAATTTTTCCGGATAGAGCTGATAAAAATTATGAAGCTCTGTATTCTTCAGAATTTCGGTGTGAAGGTATGCTACCCCATTTACGCTGAATCCGTAATGAATGTCCATGTGTGCCATGTGGACGAGCCCGTCTTTGACGATATAAGTGCTGGGATCGGCAACCTTCCGGCAGATCCGGTTGTGCAGCTCGAGAATCACAGGCATCAGCTGGGGAACCGCTTTCTCAAGGAAGGAAACCGGCCATTTTTCCAGTGCTTCCGCGAGAATGGTGTGATTGGTGTAAGCGCAGACTCCGGATACAATCCGAATAGCTTCGTCCATAAGAATACCTCGTTCCTGAAGCTGACGAATCAGCTCCGGAATGATCATGGAAGGATGGGTGTCGTTGATCTGAATCACGGCATACTCCTCCAGATCATGGAGATTGGAGCCTTTTGCGACGGCTTCATCCAGAATCAGGTGCGCTGCGTTGCTGACCATGAAATACTGCTGGTACACACGAAGCAGACGGCCTTTCTCGTCGGAGTCGTCCGGATACAGGAAAAGAGTAAGATTTTTTTCAATCAGTTCTTTGTTAAACTGGATCGTATCGCCGACGATGCTTTCATCTACGGAAGCAATGTCGAAAAGGTGAAGCTTTGTGGTACGGTTGTGATAGCCAACCACGTCGATGTCGTACATCCGGGACTGTACCTGAAAGCCGCCGAAGGAAACCGTATAACAGGTGTCGGTTTTGTGAAGCCAGCTGTCTTGTGTCATCCATGGATTTGGTGTCTCTTTCTGCAGATGATTCTCAAAAACCTGTCGGAAAAGACCATAGTGGTAGTTCAGCCCGACGCCGTCGCCGTTCAGGCCAAGTGTGGCGATGGAATCGAGGAAGCATGCTGCCAGACGTCCGAGACCGCCGTTTCCCAGGGAGGGCTCCAGCTCCAGCTCCTCGATTTCGGCAAGGCTTTTGCCTGCCGCCTCCAGTTCTTTTTTCACATCCTCGTAGATTCCGAGATTGATAAGATTGTTGGACAGAAGCTTTCCGATCAGAAATTCTGCCGATATATAATAAAGTGTCTTTTTGCCGCTGTGATCTACCCGTGCGGCGGCCAGGTCTCTGGTCATGTGCAGCAGAGCAAGGTATAATTCTTCATTGCTGCAGTCAGCAGCGGATTTGCCATATTCGTTTCTGATATATTCCTGGAACATGATAGTTACCTCCTTTGATTACTGACGCTACAGAGCTGTGGTTTGTGTTATCGCTGTTTCTGTATGGGCACAGTATAAGAAATAATCCGGCGGATGTCTTGCGCTATCCCCTCAAAAAATGATACGATTCTAGCATTTATATGCAGAGAAATGAAAAAAATCACCTGAAACCCCCTATTTTTTTTGCAAATCCTGTTTCCGTGTTATATGATACGGATATGAATACGATTGAATATGAAAATTACAGAGAAGAGAAAGAGCACGGCAGTCCGCTGTTTCCGTATGTCACATACCTTTGTTCCATCCCGCTGGATTTTTCGGAGGTTCCGGTACACTGGCATGATGAGGTGGAAATCATTTATGTAAAAAAAGGGATGGGAACGGTATATGTCAATCTGAAATCCTTTACGGTAAAGGGTCCTGCCATCGTTCTGATCCTTCCCGGCTGCCTTCACGGAATCCGGCAGTATGGGGAGGATTCCATGGAATATGAGAATATTATTTTTCATCCGAATCTGCTGTACGGAACGAAATCCGACTTTGTCAGCAGGGAATTTGTCGAGCCTGTTCTGAGCGGCGCGTATGACATTCCTGCGGTGCTGACTCCAAAGATGCCGCAGTACCGGCAGATTGCTGCGCCCATCGATGCCTGTGATGAGATCTGCAGGCAAAAGCCGAAGGGATTTCAGCTGTTTGTCAAAGGGCAGCTGTTTCAGCTTCTCTATGCACTTATCAGCTGCTTTCGGGGTACGGCACCCGGAAGAAAAAATCAGAAAGATCTGGAACGGATCAAACCGGTGCTCAAATACGTCGAGCGCCATTATCCGGAAAAAATTCCGGTCTCGGACATTGCGGGAGAACTGGGCGTTTCGGAGGCTCATTTTATGCGCTTTTTTAAAGAAATTATGGAAATGTCCTTTGTCACTTATCTGAATCATTACCGGCTGACGATGGCTGCCCGTCTGCTCCGCATTTCCGGGGACAGTATTCTGGAAATCTCACAGGAGACAGGATTTCAGAATCTTTCCAACTTTAACCGCGCGTTTAAGAAAAAATATGGACAGACACCTTCCGATTACCGGAAAGGAAACGGACGGGATACAGAAGTGCAAAAGGACGGCGGCCGGTAATTGTTTTTGAGACGGTAATCGGCTATAATAAAGAACAATGAGATATATGCCGGAAGAATATGGAAGATTCCCGGAAATTCAGACAGAAGTTTCCGTTTCCGGAGATGACAGCATGGCAGAGTGGAGGAAAATACGATGAATATAGAAGAACGATTTGAATTTCGCAGTGTTCACCTGGAAGAGGCCGAGCAGACTGCCCGCATTGAGGCGATCTGCTTTCCGCCCAACGAGGCGTGTAAGCCGGATATGATGCGGCGGCGTGTGGAAAAGGCTCCGGAGCTTTTCCTTGTGGCAGTGGACAGAGAGACTGGACGGATTGCCGGTTTTCTGAACGGGCTTTCCACAGAGGAAGAAGTTCTCCGGGATGAATTCTTTACCAATGCAGAGCTGTATGATCCGGAAGGAAAAAATATCATGATTCTGGGGCTGGATGTGCTTCCGGAGTACCGAAGACAGGGCCTGGCCACAGAGCTCATGCGCCGGTATCTGAGCCGGGAGAAGGAAAAAGGAAGAGAACAGATTATCCTGACCTGCCTGCCGGAAAAAATTCCAATGTATGAAAAGATGGGATATACCGATTATGGAGTGTCTGAGTCCTCCTGGGGCGGTGAACTGTGGCATGAGATGCGAGTGACATTGAAGGAACAGGATTTTCCTGTTTGAAGAAAAAAGAGAGGGGGATGAAATCGTGAAACGGATTTTATGTTATGGAGATTCGAATACATGGGGATATCAGGCCGTGACAGGCAGGCGGTATCCGGAGGAGGTACGCTGGCCCTGTATTTTACAGAAACTGCTGGGGGATGCATATCATGTGTATGAAAATGGACTGAACGGACGAACCACGGTTTTTGAAGATGATTATGATCCTTACAGGAGTGGTGTGAAGGAGATCATTCCTGCAATTATGGTGACGGAGCCGCTGGATCTGATCGTGTTTATGCTGGGAACAAACGATACCAAAAACTATCTGGGAAAAAGCGGCCATGCCATTGCAAAAGGAATGGAGCTGCTGATCCGGACCACACAGGATTATTTCCTCTGCGAGGGAGAGCCCGTGCCGCAGATTCTGGTTCTTGGCCCCATTGATATTGCGGAGGATATTGAACAGAAAGAGAACTGCTGTGATTTTGACTGCGAAAGTGTGCAGAAAATGAAGGATTTAAAGAAACGGTATCCGGAGATTGCACAGCGTTGCGGCTGCCTTTATCTGGATGCTGCAGCCAGTGCAGCGCCGAGTGAGGAAGACGGCATACACATGACTCCGGAGGGTCATAGGGCGCTGGCGGAAGCCGTTGCGGATTTTATCAGAAGCTGTTTGTAAAGGACGTTTTTTGTCCATGGAAAGCGTTTGGCTTTTTCAGTGAAAACTGCTCAAGGAGAAAGGAAGTAGGGAATGATATCAGACAGATTATATGACGCTGCATTTCAGTACAAAAAAACAAAACTGTGGAAGGATCTCTGGGATACCGAGCTGTTTGCCGTGAAAATGCAGGATGGGGAAACTGGTTACATCAGTATTATGGGGATGTCGGGAGAGTATTGCGCACTGGGTGTTTACATTGGCGAGGAAGGATACCAGAGCTTCCGGAAGATTGCAGGAGAAAGACCGGAAACGATGACGTTTTTTCAGCAGCATGAGTTTGCATTGTCCCAGAACTGCTGTCAGATGGTCCTGTGCCAGAAGGATGAGCTGTCTGAGGAGGAGCTCGCGGATGTTCGCAGATACGCAAAGGCGAACGGAATACGGCTCGCCGGAAAAAATGCCTATCCCCAGTTTGTGAAGCATACACCCTTCAGATATCCGTGGAAGCTGCAGAGCAGACAGGATGAAGAATACGTATATCAGGCTCTGATGGCAGCCATTACACTGGCAGATCTGCTGGTGGATACGGCTCCCTTTGAGCTGGGAATTCGTGAGGTGACAGCGAAAACCAGCCGTGTCCCACTGATGGAACTGGTGGATGGACGGTATCGGTTTACGGGTTCTGCTGTGCTTCCGAAGGAGAAAAAGAAAGCATATGCAGCCCCGCGAAGCCTGAACGAGATTGGGATCCGGAGCCTGAAAAAATTTCCGAAAAGGGGTGTCTGGGAGTGCGAAGTGATCCTGTTTCCAGGCCCGATTCAGGATACCCCACAGGAAGCGCCATACTTTTCGCACGCACTGATGACAGTGGAGAGCAGGACACAATATATTCTTCCGCCGGAGCTGACAGCGGACTATGAAACACATCCGGAGGATATGGTAAATCATTTTATTGATATGCTGATCGGGCAGAAAATGATGCCGGAAATGTTTCTGGTACGGGATGAAAGAACCTGTGTCCTGCTTCAAAAACTGGCAGAAAAGCTGGGGGTCTCCATCATTATCCAAAAAGATCTGCCGGCACTGGATGACGCCGAGGAGAGTCTTCTGGAGCATTTGGATACTTCCCCGGAAGAGGAACAGGAAGAACTCCTGATGATGGCAGAGCTGCTGCTTCAGATGGACGATGAAGATGTGAAAAACATGCCGGAAGAAGTGCTGGAGCCGTTTCGAATGCTGCTGAATATGGGGGCGCTTCCGGAAGAACTGACGAAGAAGCTGGCGAAAAAGCTGGGGATTTGAGTGTCGGTAAAGGGATAAAAACAGAAAATGAAAACTAACACTGGTAAAGTGACTTCTGTCGTGGTAACATAGGTATCTGAATAAGGTAGAGAAGGAGATACGTGGTGGAGGACAGAATTGAAGCTTTGCTTCGCGGCAGTCAGTATAAACAGCTGCGGGAATATGAATTTTCCGAGATAAGAAAGTATTATGATCTGAAACGGATTGAGATTGAAATCCTGTATGTCTTATCAAAAGCGGATGAGCATAACACGTCGGCAGATATCTGCCGGTCTCTGAGGGCGAACAAAGGGCATATTTCCCAGGCGATGGATCATCTTTGCAGAAAGAATTACCTCACGGCGGTTCAGGATACTTCCGATCGCCGGTATGTGCATTACCGCATATCGGATGAGGCGATGGAAATTGTAAAAAAGGTGACCGAGAAATGGGAGGAGCTGAACCGGGAGCTGTTTGCCGGAGTGACTCCGCAGGAGCTGGAAACGCTGAAAAACGTTGCCGGGAAGATTGGAAAAAATATGGAACGGATCATCGGCCGGAATGGCAGATAAAGAAAAAACAACGGCGTCTCTATTGACAAAGTTGTTTTTTTCTTTATAATAGTTCGAAAACAAACAGTTTAAAAATGGAACAGAAAAAGTGGAGATGATGAGAATGGAAGAAGAAAGAAACAGAAACATAAAAGACGAGATTGCAGATCTGTCCAATGAGCTGACGTATCGCAGATACATCATGAATAAGGAGCAGATGCGCACGATTTTTAGGGAAATGAAGCTGGCAGAGTATGTGGCTCTTCACAGTATTTCGGTGATCGGAGGAACCTCTGAGATTTATGGAGGAAGAACTTATTTAAATGAGCTGGCAGCGAAAATGCAGCTTACCATGCGTCAGACATCCAAGATGGTGGGAGAACTGCAGGACAGAGGGCTGCTTCAGTGGTCCCATGACGGAAACGGAAGTGAAGGGACTTATGTCACCATCACAGAACTGGGACAGGAGCTTTTGGAGAGACAGGAAACCATGCTGAAAAATTACTATGGCCGGGTCATTGAAAAATACGGAAAAGAGAATCTGATTTTGCTGCTGCAGATGATGAAACAGCTGGAATCTGTGATGAGCAGTGAACTGGAAGGAGGTCAGGACCAGGATGAGTATGATGAATTTTGCAGATGAGTATGCAAAAGAAAAAGAATCGGTGTGCAGAACGAACGACAGTATTGCACCCCGCCTTTACGAGGAATATGGAGTAAATCAGGGGCTGCGGGATGAAAAAGGAAACGGGGTTCTTACCGGACTTACCAATATTTCCAAAATCGTTTCTTCCAAAAATGAGGGAGGAAAAAAGGTACCCTGTGACGGGGAGCTGTGGTACCGCGGTTACAGGGTGGAGGAGCTGATCGGCAGTCTGGGAGAAGAGGAGCTGGGATTTGAAAAGGCGGCTTATCTGCTTCTGATGGGAGAATTGCCCACCACAGAGGAGGAGGCAGAATTTAAGCAGATCATCGGGCGCTGCTCTACACTGCCGACAAACTTTATGAGGGATGTCATTATGAAAGCGCCGACAGAGGATATCATGAACTCCATGACGAGAAGTATTCTTACCCTGGCATCCTATGATAAAAAGGCAAAAGACACCAGTGTGAGCAATTCGCTCCGGCAGTGCATACAGCTGATCAGCGAGTTCCCGCTGCTGGCTGTGTATGCATACAACGCATATAATTATTACGAAAATGAGGAAAGTATGTTTATCCATCATCCGGGAGCAGAGCTGTCCACCGCAGAAAAGCTTCTGCTTCTGATGCGGCCGGACAAGACATATACACCGGTGGAGGCAAAGGTTCTGGATACGGCACTGATTCTGCATATGGAGCATGGCGGCGGAAACAATTCTACTTTTACCACAAGGGTGGTCACTTCTTCCGGATCGGACACCTATTCCACAATGGCTGCGGCCATGTCATCGCTGAAAGGACCAAGACATGGCGGGGCAAACATCAAGGTCATGGAAATGATGAAGGATATAAAGATGCATGTCTCTGATGTGGAAGATAAGGAAGCCATCGCGGATTATCTCGGACAAATTCTGAGCGGAGATGCGTTTGACGGAAAGGGGCTGATCTACGGAATGGGACATGCCGTTTATACACTGTCGGATCCCAGAGAACGCGTCTTTAAGAAATATGTGGAAAAACTGGCTGTGGAGAAGCACAGAGAAAAGGATCTTCTTTTATACAGCAACATCGAGGAAATCGCACCGGTTCTGATATCGGAAAAACGCCGTGTTCAGAAGGCGGTAAGCCCCAATGTGGATTTTTACAGCGGGTTTGTCTATGAGATGCTGGGGATTCCGACAGAACTTTATACGGCGATTTTCGCAACTGCGAGAATTGTGGGATGGAGTGCGCACCGTATTGAGGAAATGATAACGGCTGACAAGATCATCCGTCCGGCATATATGAGTGTCATGACAGAGAAGTGATGGGGCAGCAGGTGAATGGAATGTCTGTGCCAGCGGGGACAAAACACTCACTGGCACAGCAGTTTTACAAAAATAATGCATGGACAAATAGGAAAAAATATCAGAATATTCTGAATATTTAAGAAAATGTAAAAAGATAATTGACAAATAAGAGGAGATGTGCTATGATACTATCATAGAAAAACAAAAGAAAACAAAATACAAACAGGAGGTACGGTCCAACAAAAACCTGACGATTTGCCTCATAATCTAAGAAAGTGGAAGGTGTAGACAATGAAATTGCTGGAAATTCATTAAGCAGCCCGGTCGATGAAAATATTCGGTCGGGCTGCCTGCATGTTTACGGCAATATCAGCACACGATGTCAGACACTTTCCCGAAACGAAATGGCCGCTGTCCGGGACTTTTATAATAAATAGTATTGACATATGGCAAAAAGAGATATATTTTATTTTTATCAATTAAATATACAATAAAGGATTTTGAATTCTAGGGGTACTTTTTAAGTTGAGAGGGCGAGAGCCTAACCCTTCGAACCTGATCTGGGTAATACCAGCGTAGGAAAGCAATTCTGAATATTCTGTAATGTGATATTGGAGGATGTTTTCCCGTGGGAGAAGATCCTTTTTTGTTTTGAAAAAAGAAAGAAGGAATGACTATGGAATCATCAGATTGCTGCAGCGGCTGCAGCAGACCAGATCTGCCGTGGGCAGGGAGAGGAACCGGCCTTCCCATTTCCGGGTGCCGATTTACCCTGTATCCCATGACAGACAAGTTTATTGACATCATTCTGGGGGCGCTGGAAAAGACCGATACCTCGGCCGTGTGGAGCGAGACGGATGCACTGTCCACAGTGTATCGCGGAAAGCTCCCATATGTTGCGGATGCGGTAAAAGCACTATTCATCAATGCCTACCAGGAAGGGGTCCATATGGCCATTGAGGGTCAGTTTTCCAAAGGGTGTCCCGGCGACATTTCCGGAGACAGCAAGCTGGAATGGGAAGGACAGGCACCGAACAAAAGCAGTCTGGAAGGCAGACACTTCCCGGTACACTGTAAGCTTGCGCTGTACCCCATGGGAGATGCGGAGTACATTGATGAGATTGCGAAGGTATGGTATATGGCACAGGATGCCGGTCTGAATCCGACAACCATTCATTATGCGACCAGGATTGACGGAGATGTACAGGATTGCTTTGATTATCTGGAATCTGTCTGCGAGCTGATGGAAAAATCAGAGAAGGTGTCGCATTATATTCTGCATTTCACTATGAACTGCAACAGCCCGACGGCTGAGTGAGAGATAACAGGGGTACATACACCTGAAGAAAAAGAGAAAAAAGGAAAAGGAGAAAAAGAAATGAATACAAAAAACACCTGGAAGTTAAAGGATGTCCTGCTGATTGCAATCAGTGCGGTTTTATTTGGAGTGATTTATCTCGGATGTACCTACGCGGGAGGAATCCTGTACGGAGCACTGACCCCGGCAGGAATGGGATCTCTTGGCTATGAGCCCTTTTACGGGATTTATTTTATGGCCGGTGCATTCGGGGTGTATGTGATGAGAAAACCGGGATCCGGAGTGATTGCGGAGCTTCTGGCAGCAGTTCTCGAGTGTCTGTTCGGCAACTATTTCGGGCCGATCATCATTCTGTCCGGTCTGATTCAGGGGCTTGGCTTTGAGCTGATCATTGCGCTGAAAAAATACAGAAAATTTGACAAGGTTACCATGGTGGAAGGCGCTGTGATCTGTTCTGTCGTGACGATGATCTATAACCTTATCATCAGCGGATACAACCAGATTGCGGTACCGGTACTGCTTCTGATGCTGGCGGTCCGCATTGTGAGTGCGATCATTTTTGACGGTTTTGTAACGCCTGTGCTGGCAGATGGGCTGGCAAAGGCCGGCGTGCTTAAGGGCTATGCGGTTGCACAGGGACTGACAGAGGATTTAGAGGACTGATCGTATGCGCAGGGAAATTGCATTGCATCTGGAGGATGTGGTGTTCCGGTATCTGGAGAAGGGAAAACGAAATATTCTGGATCATGTCTCGCTGGATATTGAAGCGGGGACGATCACTGTTTTAATGGGGAGCAGCGGCTGTGGAAAAAGTACCATGGCCGCTGTTGCTGCAGGTCTGTATCCGGAAAACGGCGGATATCTGGAATGCGGAGAGATCGAGCTGTATGGAAATTCTGTAAAGGAGATGGATCAGCAGCAGAGGGCTGCTTATCTTACGATGATGTTTCAGAACCCGGATCTGCAGTTCTGCATGAATACCCTTCGAAAAGAGATTCGTTTCTGCATGGAAAATATCTGCGTGCCGGTGGAACAGATGGATGAAAAAATACGGCATGCGGCAAAGGTTTTAGGGGTGGAACCGCTCCTGGATCAGGATCTGCACACCCTTTCCGGCGGGGAAAAACAGAAAGCGGCGCTGGCCTGTCTTTACGTCATGGAAAGCAGGTGTATTCTTCTGGATGAGTGCTTTGCCAACATTGACCGGGAGGCGGCGGAAGCACTGATTCAGATGCTTCTTTGGATGAAACAGGAAGGACGAACGGTGATTGCCATCGATCATCAGGCAGATCTGTGGATGGATGTGGCAGATGAGATTGTGATACTGGGAAAGGGCGGCGTTCCGGCGGCAAGAAACATCCACAGAGGAAACCTGTCGGAGCATGCTGCTGTATTTGAAGCACATGGGCTGTTTTATCCGAGGGAGTGTATTCGTCAGGCGCGAGGCTGCAGCGGACAGGAGGAGACGGCAGTCTCTTTCCGTGACCTTAGCATCCGCCGCGGAACGGCTTTCGGAAAGGGCCGGAAGAAGAAAGTACCGGAAGCTCCTTATCTGCTGGAGCATGCAGATGCGGACTTCCCCAAAGGGTGTATGACGGCGGTTCTCGGTGCCAGCGGTACCGGCAAGACAACGACGTTTCTGGCTGTGCTGAAGCAGCATCCCTGTACCGGGAATATCGAGATAAACGGAGTGCCGCTGGACAAAATAAGGTCCCGCGAACTGTATCGGCAGATTGGAATCGTGTTTCAGAATCCCGCCAATCAGTTTATTACGCAGAATGTGAGAGAAGAAGTTTCGGAAAGTATTCGCGTCTGGAACCGGAAGATCACAGAGGAGGAATGCAGTCAGCGCGCATCAGAACTTCTGGAGAGCTACCAGCTGGGAATGTATCACCGGTATTCCCCGTATATGCTGAGTCAGGGACAACAGCGCCGTCTGGCTGTTCTGTCTGTTCTGGCCGGAGGGCAGAAGATTCTGCTCCTGGATGAGCCTACCTACGGGCAGGATTACCGTTCTGCCATGGCAATTATGATGCAGCTTCGAAAAAAAATGGAAGAAGAAAATCTGACGGTTATTTTTATCACCCATGATAAAATGCTTGCCCATACCTGGGCGGATAAGATTTATCTTCTGAAAGACAAAAAGCTGACAGAATGTGAGGTGAATCGATGAAGATTGAAAAATGGAATCCGTGTGTAAAGGCTTTTACGATTCTGGTCAGTGTCATCCTGCTGTCGTTTTCCTATGTGGTGCGGCTGAATGTTCTTGTTTTTGGAATTTCCCTTTTTCTGCTGCTCTTTTTTTCCGATGCGAAGCCAAAGAGTATCCTGGCGATTCTGACACCGGCGATGGCTGCGGCGTTTGGACTTTTCATGATGGGGCTGTATTATGCCAGGGGAAACAGTATTACCAATGTGGAAATGGAAAGCCTGTCGGCTGTTCCGTATGCAGTGCGGGCAGCCATGTCTCAGAATCTGGAGACGGCGCTTCAGCTGTCCACAAGACTGCTGGCTTATGCGGGAATGGGGATCTTTTTCGCGTTGTCCACAGACGGAGAGTTTTTCATCTACAGTCTGATGCACCAGTGCCGTCTGTCGCCAAAATTTGCCTATGGCATTCTGGCGGCGTTTCATCTGATGCCGAATATGGTACGGGAATTCAAAAATGTCCGGATCGCCTTTCGGGTGAGGGGCGTTCATGCAGGCTTTCTTTCTCTGCGGCCCATGTTTACCATGCTGGTGAACAGCGTGCGGTGGTCTGAGAGCGTATCCATGGCAATGGAATCAAAGGGATTCTGTCCGGAGGCACCAAGAACCTGCTATTCGGTTCCAGGAATACACTGGTATGACTGGCTGGGCTGCGTTCTGGTGCTGGGAGGAATTGTAAGTGGAATGATTTTTCTGAGGTAATGGCAAACGTCATGGCGCCAACGGATGCATTCTTGCATGAAAATAAGTTCACAAAATGTTCACACTTTTATTAGCACTCACTATTGACGAGTGCTAATAAAAGTGTTATAACATTTATAGAACAAAGGAACAGAGAACCTGTTCCGGGAAAATGATTCAAGGCAGAATGCCTGGTGTTGAAATGGAGGAATGACTTATGTTAATGCCCAGTATTTTTGGAGAAAACTTATTTGATGAATTTTTTAATGATTTTGCACGTCCGACAAGAAGCACGGTCAGATACAGCACTCCGGCAACAACGGTAATGCGTACCGACGTGAAAGAACACGAAAGCTCTTATGAGCTTGCCATTGAGCTTCCGGGATATAAGAAGGAAGATGTCAAGGCGGAGCTGAAGGACGGGTATATGACGATTACCGCTGCCAGAAACAGTGAAAAGGATGAGAAAGATGAAAACGGCAGATATATCCGCAGAGAAAGATATTCCGGAAGCTGCAGCAGAAGCTTTTTCGTGGGCAAGGAAATCCATCAGTCCGATATTAAGGCGAAATTTGAGGATGGAATCCTGACGCTGATCGTTCCGAAGGCAGATGCAAAGCCGCAGGTAGAAGAAAATCATTTCATAAAAATTGAGGGATAATCCGATGATATACAGCAGAGGCCAGGCAGCCCGGGTTCCTGCATAGATGAAGACTGAACAGGGCTTTTATATAGATTGATGTCCAGGGATGCCTATGCAGCAGGCATCCCTGTTTTGGTGTTATGCCGGGAGTTT
The DNA here is from genome assembly GCA_022769545.1 of Blautia sp. Classification (GTDB taxonomy): domain Bacteria; phylum Bacillota; class Clostridia; order Lachnospirales; family Lachnospiraceae; genus Blautia_A. Next base: position 23,059 of record JALEJS010000039.1, read on the forward strand.
TCTCCGTTTAGCGGCCTGTAGAGGAGATGATGCGATATGGCAAAAAAAGATTATTATGAGATCCTTGGCCTGAATAAGGATGCAGATGAGAAGGAGATTAAGAAGGCATATCGGAAGCTTGCAAAACAATATCATCCGGATACAAATCAGGGAGACAGGGAAGCGGAACTGCGCTTTCGGGAAATCACGGAAGCTTATGAGGTACTGAGTGATCCGGAAAAGAGAAAACAGTATGATTCCGGTGGGGAGACAGGATCGGAAGAGAATATGGATGATTTTTTCTCGGATTTATTTGGAAGGCACAGTGGATTTGGAAGGTCGTTTTACAGCGGCTTTTCCAGGGGCGGCAGAATGGAAAATGACATTCATGCAGATATTACCATTTCTCTGGAGGAGTCGGTGTTCGGGTGTGATAAAATGCTGCGGCTGGAAACCGCTTCTGCGCAGACCGGTGTGGTACAGGTGCATATTCCGGCCGGAATTGACGAGGAACAGAGCATCCGTCTGAATGGAAAAGGACGGGCAGGAATGTGGGGAGAGCCTCCGGGAGATTTGCTCCTGAGGGTTCACATTCGCGATCATCCGGTTTATAATCGGAAGGGTCAGGATATTTATACAACAATCCGTATCCCTTATACAACAGCGGTGCTGGGCGGCAGCACAACCGTGCATACGCTGTACGGAGATGTGGAATGTCAGATACCTGCGGGAATTCAGCCGGGAAACAGGATCCGGCTGAAAAACAAGGGAGTTGTCTCGATGAAAAACAGTCATGTGTACGGAGATGAATATGTGACCGTACAGATTCAGGTTCCAAGACATCCGTCTTATGAAGAAAAACAGATTCTTCAGAAGCTGGCAGCGGTGCAAAGCCCCTGCCGGAAATCTCATACAGCATAATGAAAGGAGCAGAATATGGCAAAACAGGAAATCGCATTAAATGGGAGAACACAAAAAATAGAAGTGCATCCCTATGAACACCACACAAGATATTACGAAACGGATCAGATGGGGGTGATCCATCAGACAAATTATATTAAGTGGCTGGAAGATGCGCGGATGGATCTCATGGAGCAGATGGGGCTGGGTTACAAGCAGCGGGAGCAGATGCAGATCATCTGTCCGCTTCTCTCAGAATCCATCAACTATATTACTATGATTCGTTTTGACGAAACAGTGGTGATTGAGACAAAGGTAGTAAAATATGACGGGCATCAGATGAATCTGGAATATACGATTCTGGATAAGGAGACCAACGAGGTCCGTGCGACGGCGACGAGCTCACACTGTTTTATGAATCGGTCCGGAAGGACGATTTCCCTGAACCGGATTTACCCGGAGCTGGATACGACTTTTTTTGAATGCAAATGAAACCAGGGCCAAAAGGTCTGAGACCACATCGTGCTTGCAGGATTGTGGGAGCATGAAATGCGGAACAATCCGTGTGGCATCTTTTAACCCAAAACATCATGAAAATCAACACACATTTCGGGAGGATGGAAAAATGATAAAGTACCTTGCAGGTCCGGTGATCGGGGCACTCATCGGGTATTGTACGAACTATATTGCAGTAAAAATGCTGTTTTATCCCAAAAAAGAAATCCGGCTGTTCGGACACAGACTGCCGTTTACACCGGGAGCGATCCCGAAAGGAAAGGAACGTCTGGCAAAAGCGGTCGGGGCGGTTGTTGGAAACACGCTGATCACAAAGGAGGATGTGGAAAACAGGCTGCAGTCGGAAGCGGTGGGAAAAGAGATTGCCGGATTTCTGTGTGAGGGGATGGAGACGCCTGTGCGGCAGGGAATCCTGGAGCTGACAAAGGTTCCGGAGGAGGAATATGCCGAAAAGAAGAAGCTTCTGGCCGGCCGGCTCAGCGAAATGATTGCAGATGCACTGGGAAAGGCGGACCTGACAGGGCTGATTACCGAGAAGGGTACCGCAGTGATTAAGGAAAAGCTCAAAGGAACCATGTTCAGCATGTTTCTGTCGGATGATCTGATCGCGTCGGTGGCAGGCCCCGTGGGAGCTGAGATTCAGACGATGCTGTCAGAGCATGGAGCAGAGTATATACAGCCGGAGGTGGAAGAAAAACTGGAAGCACTGGAGGAAGAATCGCTGCTGGGGCTTCTGGAGCAGGCAGAAATTCAGAGACGTGATATGGAGGAACTGGCGGAATCGGTTTGTAACAGACTGCTTCACCGCGGAATCGACCGGCTATTTGCGGTTCTGGATATTCAGAAGATGGTGGAAGACAAGATTCGTGAGATGAGCGTGGATGAACTGGAGAATCTGGTATTTACCGTTATGAAAAAAGAGCTGAATACGATCGTGAATCTTGGTGCGGTCATCGGACTGCTTCTGGGACTTCTGAATAACATACTGTAATGCAGGGGGAAACAAAAATGAATATAAAGAAGCAGACAGGACTTTTGTATCTGTACGAAGCGCTGATCTGCTTTCGGATGGTGGATGTGGTCTGGGTTCTGTTTCTGCTGGACCGGGGATATTCTCTGACGCAGGTAGGGATTGCAGAAGGGATTTATCATGTCACGAGTATGATCTGTGAGGTACCGAGCGGTATGGCGGCAGATCTGTTTGGCCGGAAGCGCAGCCTTGTACTGTCGGGAATTGCCGGTATGGTGTCCGGAGTTCTGATGTCTCTGGACGGATTTATCGGATGGATTTATCTTGGAATGATTTTTTCTGCGCTGAGTCTGAATCTGATTTCGGGAACGGATGAAGCGCTCACCTATGACAGTCTGCTGGAGGCCGGGTGTGAAGGAGAATTTAAGAGGGTGAAATCCGGAATGAGTGTGCTGGGAAGGGTGTTCAGCGCCCTTTCCTGTACGCTCAGCCCGGTGGCGATTGCGCTGGGATACCGGTATACATACTGGCTCACCGTGGTTGTGAACGGCTGTGGGATTCTGACCGTGCTGGGACTGAAGGAACCGGTCGTTACGGAAACGCAGAAAGAGCGGACAGAGTACAGCTTTCGGAAGACAGGCACCCGTATGAAGAACCATATCCGGGAAACGTTTGTGTTTATTATGCGGCATCCGCGGACAATGGCAAAGGTGTTTGCAGGAGCAGCGGCAGCATGCCCCTGCTATCTGACGATGATGTATCTGCAGGAGCATCTGGTAAGCTGCGGATGGCCAAAAAGCTGGATCGGAATTCCCATGCTGCTGATCCCGCTGTCAGGAGCCTTCGGAGCATGGCTGGCCGGAAAATGTCATGGAAGGCTCTTCTATACGATGCTGGTGTGCGGAATCCTGGGAGGAGTGGGAACCTGTCTCGCCGGAAGTCTTCTGCTGGGTGTCTCTGTGGCAGGTGCCTGTGTGGTGCGGATCTGTGAAGGCTTCTCCGAAATTATGGTCAGTGAAAATGTAAACCGTGACTTTACCAGCGATCAGAGGGCCACGCTGGTGAGTGTGGATTCGCTGTTCTATTCGGTGCTGATGGTCATCGCAAGTCCGGTGACAGGATATCTGGGCTCCCACTATTCGATGCAGCTGATGTTCGGGGTTCTGGGAGGCGTGATGCTGGTGTCAGCGGTGCTGCTGGGGATTTTGTATCGCTGGCGGCAGGCAGTTCTGTCTTCGCCATTCCTTCGGTGAGACGCCATAGATTTTTTTAAATGCCCGGGAAAAATGAAGCTGGTCCCGATAGCCGACGGCACTGCTGATGTCTCCGATGGACAGACGCGTCAGCTTTAAAAGCTCGGTGGCCTTTATCATGCGGTAGGTAAGAAGAAACTCCTGAGGAGTCTTGCCTACCGCTTTTTTGAATATTTTACCGAAATAACTTCGGTTCAGTCCGCAGAAGGCAGCGATATCTTCTACAGAGATGTCGTTCTGAAAGTTCTGCTCCACAAAAGTAGTTGCTTCTTTCAGGTAAAAGTCCTGCAGCTTGCTGCTCTGCTTCGGAACCATGGATACAGAGGAACGGGTCAGGTAATCCAGAAAGAGATACAGATGTCCGATGAGGTGAAGGGGGGAGGCATCCTTGTGCTGGATAATATACATCATTTCTTTCTGCAGCTCTTCCTGCAGATCCTTTGAACGGGCATGATAAACCGGATGGCTTCTGGAAAATCCGGCGATTTCCAGAGCTTCCTTCACGCGCAGTCCGTCAAACTCCAGCCATATATATTCCCAGGGAAGCCTGGGATCTGCAGTGTAGGTTGTGATCTGATTTGGAAAGATCATAAATCCCTGCCGGCTCTTGATCTGATATTCGTGGGTTTCCTTCTTGGAATCTTCTGCCTGGAGCGTCCCTGTTCCGGACAGAACATAGTGAAACAGATAATGGTTTCTTGCGGCCGGGCCAAAAGAGTGTAAGGGGGTACATTTTTCCCAGCCGTACTGATACAGCCCGAGATCTACAAACGTCTCATTTGGAAAAATAGAAAAAATCCAGTTTTGCATAAAATTCTCCTGAATACGTAAAAATGAGGATAAAGGGTTTCTGTTTGAACTGATTATATCCTGAAATATGCCAAAATGCTATTTCAAATATGAAAATAACAGAAAAAATCGCATTTTGATATAAAACATGAAAAATATAGCCATTTATGGGACGCATAAAGACATGATATAGTGATGATAGCTTCAAAAAATACATTTTTTAAAAGGAAAGGAGAAAAAATGGAGAAGAGGAAACAGCTTTTTTGCACGCTTCTGGTACCGGTTCTGTCTTCCTGTGCCATACTTACAGCCTGCGGCAGCAAAGGGGCAGAGGATGGCAAGACCGTCATCGAGCTTGTTCAGTACAAACCGGAAGCAGTCAGCGTATTTGAGGCTCTGGAGGAGGAGTTTAATGCCACACATGATGACATTGAACTGAAAATTGAATCGCCAAATGATGCAATGACGATCATGAAAACCAGATTCATCCGGGAGGAATATCCGGATATTCTGGGAATCGGCGGAGATGTGAACTTTTCCGGATTTGTGGATGCGGGGATCCTGGCGGATGTGTCCGGTTATGAGGGGCTTTCGTCTGTCAAACAGGCATATATTGATATGCTGGACAATCTGGAATATGTGCCCACGGAAGGAACCTACGGTGTCCCGTATGTGGCAAATGCAGCCGGAATCCTGTATAACCGTGACATGTTCCGGGAACACGGATGGGAGATTCCCGAAACCTGGGATGAACTGCTGGCTCTCTGCGAACAGATCAAATCCGAAGGAATCCAGCCTCTGTATTTCGGATTTAAAGATACGTGGACCTGTCTGGCACCATGGAATGCGCTGGCGGTCGACCTGGCGGATGCAGATATCTGCCGTCAGGTGAATGCCGGAACGGCAAATTTTTCAGAAGCATACCGGGAGGCCGCCGAAAAAATGCTGGAACTGGTACAGTACAGTCAGGACAGTCCCATGGCATATGGATATAATGATGCGTGTACCGCCTTTGCCAATGGAGAATCGGCGATGTATACGATCGGAAGCTATGCGGTGCCGCAGATCAAGTCGGTAAATCCGGAGATGAATATTGATTCTTTTGTAATGCCGGGGTGTGACAGTGCAGAGGACAACATCCTGAACTCCGGAATTGATTTGGTGTTCTGTGTAACAGAGCAGTGTGAGAATAAGGAAGCCGCCTACGAGGTGCTGGATTTCCTTCTGGAGCATGAAAATATTCAGTTTTATCTGGATGAGCAGAATGCGGTTCCCTGTAAGAATGAGACGTTCAGTCTGGCTCCGGAGGTTGACGGTATGAAAACATATATCGAAGAAGGAAGAATGGCCGATTACCAGGACCACTATTATCCGGCGGAAATGTCTGTGGATGCGCAGATTCAGACCTTCCTCATCAACCAGGATGTGGATGCGTTCCTGGAGAAATTCGATAAGGACTGGCTGCGCTATAATCGGGACATCATCCGAAAGGTCGAAAAATACGAAGCCGGACATTAGGCCCTGGCTGGAAAGGGAGACAAAATGAACAAGAAAAAAATAAATAATCAGCAGCGCACATTTTTGCTGATGACTATTCCGGTATTAATACTGTTTTTCTGCTTTAATACGCTGCCGCTGATCAAAGGTGTGATTTACAGCTTTACGAATTTTAAGGGCTACGGTGATTTTGAATGGGTCGGCCTGAGGAATTACATAGATCTGTTTGGCGATGCCCGTGTGGGAAAATCCTATTTGTTTACGTTTAAGCTTGCCCTTGCATCAACCATCGTGGTGAATATCGTCAGTCTGGTTCTGGCTTTGGGACTGAACAGCAAGATCAAATTCAAAAGTGCCATGAGAGGACTTTATTTTGTTCCGAATATTCTGGGTGCGCTGGTAGTGGGTTATATTTTCAATTACTTTTTTACATACATTCTTCCGGCATTTTCCAAAATGCTGGGCGGAAGCGGGAACAGTATGCTGGCCAGCACAAAATGGGCGTGGGTAGCGATCATGATTGTGTGTGCATGGCAGTCGGTGGCTATGAATACCATCATCTATATTTCCGGACTGCAGACGGTACCGGAGGATGTGTATGAGGCGGGATCGATCGACGGTGCCACAGGCTGGGCGAAGTTTAAGAATCTGACTCTGCCGCTGATTCTTCCGTTTGTAACGATTAACATGGTACTCTGTATGAAAAATTTCCTGATGGTATTTGATCAGATTATGGCATTGACCAAGGGCGGTCCGGCGCAGAGTACAGAATCCATTTCCTATCTGATCTATAACAACGGTATGTCCGGCGGTCAGTTTGGATTCCAGAGTGCGAATGCGGTCATCTTCTTTATTATGATTGTTGCGATTTCGGTAGGTCAGATGACATTTATGAATAAGAAGGAGGAACAGCTGTAATGAAAACAAAAGTAAAAGAAAAAGTAAACTGGCCGATTACTGTCCTTCTGATCATTCTGGCGGTAATTACCATTGTTTTTCCTCTTTATATGACGGTCATGATCGCATTTAAGCAGCCCAGTGAAATGACCAACAGCATTGCGGGAATTCTGTCTTTTCCGAAGCAGTGGAGCTTTTCAAACTTTGCGGAGGCAATGCGTGTGACAGATTTCTGGCGCTCTTTGTTTAACAGTGTGAAGATTACACTGATCACAGTTGTGATTTCCATTCTCCTGCACTCCATGGTGGGATATGCCATCGGGAGAAATAAAGCGAAAAGTAAATTTTATAATTTCTCATATTTGTATATTGTCAGCGGTATGTTTGTGCCGTTCGCAATTCTGATGATGCCTCTGGTAAAACAGACAGCGGAATGGCATATTGCGAATGTTGTCGGTGTAATTATCTGTTATGTGGTTTTCTATATGCCTATGAATGTGTTATTATATTCCGGATACCTGACCAACATTCCGGTTGCCCTGGAGGAAGCGGCAAGAGTAGACGGTGCCAGTACATGGAAAACCTACTGGAGTATTATCTTCCCGATTATGAAGCCTATGCATGCAACCGTGGCTGTCCTGACAGCACTGGGTACCTGGAATGATGTCATGACACCTCTGGTCATCATGTCCGGAAGCGGAGCAAACACTCTGCCGCTGGCACAGCTGACTTTCCAGACACAGTTCGGCACAAATTACAACCTGGCATTTGCATCGTATCTGCTGGCGCTGCTGCCGATTCTTATTTTCTATATTTTCTGTCAGAAACAGATCCTGAATGGTGTGGTGAACGGAGCAGTAAAATAATAAAGATATAAAGGAGCTGTACAATGGCAATTATTTTTGATGACAAAACGAATACATTTACACTTCATACAGAACGGACTACATACCAGATGCAGACAGACCCGTATGGGTTTCTCCTTCACCTGTATTACGGAAGAAGAACCGACGGTGTGATGGATTATCTCCTGACTTTTGCTGATCGGGGATTTTCCGGAAATCCTTATGATACGGGGAATGACAGAGCGTATTCCATGGACGCGCTGCCGCAGGAATATCCCTGCCGCGGCAGTGGCGATTTTCGCAATCCTGCCATAGAAGTGGTGAATGAGGACGGCTCCTATGGCTGTGATCTGAGATATCAATCGCATATAATCCGGGACGGGAAATACGGACTGGAGGGTCTTCCGGCTGTTTACGCACAGAAGGAAGAAGCGCAGACGCTGGAAATTCTTCTGGAAGATCCGGTCAGCGGGCTGCAGGTATGCCTGCTGTACGGAGTCCTTCCGGAACTGGATGTAATCACCAGGTCAGTCCGGGTGCGGAATGCGGGAACACAGAAGGTTCGTCTTCTGAAGGTCCAGAGTGCCTGTCTGGATTTCCTGACGGGAAAATATGACTGCATCAGCTTTTACGGACGTCATGCCATGGAGCGCCAGTATCAGCGGGTTCCGCTGCTGCATGGAGACTTCCGGATTGGGAGCAGAAGGGGAACGTCCAGTCATCAGTACAATCCGATGATGATTCTGACAGAACCGGACACGACAGAGGATTTTGGGACATGCTATGCGTTGTCTTTTGTGTACAGCGGAGGATTTCAGTGTGATGCCGGAATGGATCAGTACAATCAGACACGTGTGCTGATGGGGCTTTCACAGGAGCAGTTTTCCTGGCCGCTGAAGCCGGGAGAAGAATTTACAGCTCCGGAGGTGATCCTGAGCTGCAGCAGAGACGGACTGGGAAGACTCTCACAGAATCTGCACAGCTGCATCCGTCGCCATGTCTGCCGGGGAATCTGGAAGGAAGCCGTTCGCCCTGTCCTTCTGAACAGTTGGGAGGCCGCGTATTTTGACTTTGACGGTGAAAAGATCCTGTGTCTGGCAGAGGAGGCAGCCGCGCTGGGAGTGGAAATGCTGGTTATGGACGACGGCTGGTTTGGAAAACGGGATGATGACAACAGCGGTCTGGGAGACTGGTTTGTAAATGAACAGAAGCTGGGGGAACCGTTGGGAAAACTGATTGAAAAAATCAACGGTCTGGGACTGAAATTCGGCATCTGGTTTGAGCCGGAATGCGTGAATGAGGACAGCAATCTGTATCGGGAGCATCCGGACTGGGCGCTGACAGTGCCCGGAAGAAAGCCGGTGCGGGGAAGAAATCAGCTTGTTCTGGATTTTTCCAGAAAAGAAGTGGTGGACCATATTTTTGAACAGCTTTGTAATGTCCTGGATCAGGGCAACATTGAATATATCAAATGGGATATGAACCGCAGCCTGACGGATGTGTTTTCCCGCTGCGGGGAGGATCAGGGTACGGTGAGCCATCGCTATGTTCTGGGAGTCTATGATTTTCTGGAACGTCTGATCGCAAGGTACCCCAAACTTTTCATAGAGGGATGCTCCGGCGGAGGCGGTCGGTTTGACGCGGGAATGCTGTACTATACGCCGCAGATCTGGTGCAGCGACAACACGGATGCACTGGACCGGATTAAAATTCAGTATGGAACATCCTTTGGATATCCGGTATCGGCAGTCGGTTCTCATGTGTCTGCGGTTCCCAACCATCAGACCGGAAGAGTGACGCCGCTGAAGACCAGAGAGGTAGTGGCCATGGCCGGTACCTTCGGTTATGAGCTGGATCTTCTGAAGCTGTCCGAAGAGGAGAAAGCGGAGGTGCGAAGGCAGATTCAGGATTACAAGCATTATGCACCACTGATCAGCAATGGCCGGTATTATCGCCTGACAAATCCTTTTGTGGATGAAATCGGGGCGTGGGAGTTTGTCTCCGGGGACGGACGGGAGGTCCTTGCCTGCGCGGTAATGCAGGAAATTCACGGAAATATGACGGCAGGCTATCTTCGTCTGAAAGGGCTGACATCCGGTAAAAAATATGAGGATCTACAGAGCGGAAAAATTTATGACGGAGATGCTCTGATGGAAGTGGGACTTCCGCTTCCGCTGGAAACCGGGGCTTACCAGGCGTACCGGTACTATTTCCGGCAGGTTTGACAGAAGGCCATTTCCGGTGAGGTGCTGCTGGATGTGGCGCGTGCCATGAAGTAACAAAAACACAGCAGAATCAACAAAAAAATGCACGAAATGGAGGCTTCCTCATGGAAACCTCCATTTTATATGGGAATAGCCGTCTTTGCTTGACAGTAATTGCGTTTTTGAGTATAATATGATAATTGTAAATCCGGGAAAAGGGAGTAAAAATACGAATGGAACGCTTTATCAGAGATGTGAAACGTTATTTCACGTACACGAAATATTCGGCAAAATCCGACCTGAAAAATGAAGTCGCAAGTTCCTATCTGAACTGGCTCTGGTGGATCCTGGATCCTCTGCTGTTCATGATGGTGTATACATTCATTTCTGTGATCGTATTCCGCAGCAAAAAAGAGTATTTTGCGCTTTTTGTGTTTGTGGGTCTGACGCTCTGGAATTTCTTTAATAAGACGGTTCTGGGCAGCGTGAAGCTGGTCCGGAATAATCAGGCAGTGGTCTCAAAAGTATATATTCCCAAATATATGCTGATACTTCAGAAGGTAATGGTAAATGGCTTTAAAATGATGGTGTCCTTTGGTCTGATCGTGATTATGATGGCCATATACAGGGTTCCCATCACGGTTAATGTACTGTACATCATTCCCATACTGATCGTTCTGACGCTGTTTACGTTTGGAGTCAGCTGCTTTATGCTCCATTTTGGCGTCTTTATCGATGACCTCCACAATGTCATGCAGGTTGTTCTGCGGCTGATGTTTTATATGACCGGTATCTTCTATTCCATCGGCGACAGACTGGAGGATCCGTACCGGACAATTCTTCTGAAATGTAATCCTGTATCAAATCTGATTGAATCAGCCAGACTGTGTCTGCTTTATTCGTCGGTGCCGTACAGAAAGCTGATGCTGTTCTGGGGTGTGGTCTCCGTTGTGATATGTATATTGGGTATCCGGATAATCTATAAATATGAGAACAGTTATGTAAAGGTGATGTAATATGGCTCGGGAAAATGCGATTGATGTGGAAAATCTCCACATTCGGTATAAATGTCTGAAATCATTTTCAATTAAAAGAAGTCTGCTGCATCTGAAAAAAACAAATGTGGAGGTTTTCGAGGCTGTCCGCGGAATCAGCTTTTCGGTCCCGAAGGGAGAAATTCTGGGAATCGTCGGAAAGAACGGAAGCGGAAAATCCACCACGCTCAGAGCAATTGCCGGTATTTTTTCTCCGGACGAAGGCAGGATCGATCTTCACGGGAACAGTATTTCTCTTCTGTCCATTGGTGTCGGATTCCAGAAAAATCTTTCCGGTCGGGAAAATATTTATCTGTCCGGTTTGCTTCTGGGATTTTCAGAGGACTATATCAACGAAAAGATCGATGAGATCATTGATTTTGCGGGGCTTGGCAAATTCATCGATATGCCGGTGAAAACTTATTCCAGCGGTATGTATTCCAAACTTGCTTTTTCCATCACAGCGATTCTGGAAGCGGATATCATCCTGATTGATGAAGTCCTCAGTGTGGGAGATGCCAAGTTTAAAAAGAAAAGCTACAATAAAATGAAACAGCTTATTTCCAACAATGACCGGACGGTTGTGATTGTTTCCCATAATAATCAGACGATCAAGGAACTCTGCAACAGGGTTCTCTGGCTGCATGACGGCGAGATCCGCATGGAGGGAGATCCGGATGAGGTACTTGCTGCGTATGAGGAATTTATGAGCTGATTCGGAAAAGAGAAATCATGGCGGGCTGTCCTTCTTTCGGGGGACAGTTCTGTTGTATCAGATGAGAGGGATATTGTGAGTAAGCGGGAAGATTATAAACGATTGATAGTTTTTTGCCTTGCCAGCATCATCATACTGGCACAGGCGGCAGCCTTTGCATACGTCTGGTATGATTATTACCGCGGGCTGATCTTTGAACCCTTCTGGAGAAAAGGAAACTGGGTGCTGATTGCGATTTATGCCCTGATTGATGTGATGTTTGCAAAGCTGTATGGCGGCCTCCGGGTGGGATATCTGAAAAAAATTGATATTTTTTATTCGCTGACACTTGCGACAATCTGTACCAATATTGTGACTTATCTGCAGATCACGCTGATTAACCGCTGGTTTCTTCCGGTTGCACCGATGCTGGAAATGACCGGAGTGCAGATCATCATGGCTCTTCTCTGGATCTGGGGTTCCCAGTACATTTATGCAAAAATATACGGAGCCCGGAAGCTCCTGGTTATTTACGGGGAAAAGAACCCGGGGGATCTGATTCAGAAAATGAAAACCCGCAGAGACAAATATGAGATATGCGGGACGGTTCATGTTGACAGAGGAGAAGAAGAAATTCACCGTATGATGGAAGAATATGAGGGCGTGATCATCTGGGATCTGCCTTCCGAAACACGGAACCGGTATCTGAAATTCTGCTTTGCCAATTCCATCCGCTGCTATGTCAGCCCGAAAATTTCGGATATTATTCTGGCCGGCAGTGACCGGATCCATCTGTTTGACACGCCGCTGCTTCTTTCCAGAAATCATGGTCTGTCTGTAGAACAGCGTGCCATGAAGCGTCTGCTGGACATTCTTGTATCCGGAATCGGAATTATTATTGCGTCACCGCTGATGCTGCTTATTGCAGTTTTGGTAAAGGCATACGATGGCGGACCGGTGTTTTACCGGCAGAACCGCCTGACAACCGACGGAAGGGAATTTCGGATCTGCAAGTTCCGCAGCATGTGTGTGGATTCGGAAAAGAACGGTGCGCGTCTGGCATCCAAGCATGATTCCAGGATCACGCCGGTGGGAATGGTACTGCGAAATCTGCATCTGGATGAGCTTCCGCAGCTGTTCAATGTTTTTGCGGGAGATATGTCCCTGGTCGGACCTAGGCCGGAGCGAAGCGAGATCATGCGTGAATATGAAAAGGAACTGCCGGAATTTTTCTATCGCCTGAAGGTGAAGGCAGGACTTACGGGATATGCCCAGGTATATGGAAAGTATAACACGACACCCTATGATAAACTGAAGCTGGATCTGTATTATATCGAGAATTATTCTTTCCTGCTGGATCTGAAACTGCTTTTTATGACGGTAAAGATCTTTTTCCAGAAAGAGGTGTCCGAAGGCGTGGAGGATACGCAGATGAACGCGCTGAAATCGTCAGACACGGTATCGGGACTGCAGGAAGAGGAAGACGGTTCGGAACTGGCGGAGGATGTGAGCAAAGTAGAGGAAGAAGAATGAATCAGCCCATCGTTTCTGTGGTGATGCCAACCTATAATGGAGGAAAATATATCGGGCGGGCAGTGGAATCGGTGTTTGCGCAGGAAGTCCCGCTGGAACTGTTTGTCGTGGAGGATGGTTCCACGGATAACACGGAGGAGGTTCTGCAGCCTTATCTGAAAAATGCCGGTTTTCATTATCTGAAAAATGAAAAGAATCTGGGCGTGGCCGGATCCAGGAACCGGGGGATCCGGGCAGCATCGGGAAAATATATTGCATTTCTGGATTCGGATGACTGGTGGGAAAGTGGAAAGCTGCAAAAGCAGCTGGAGATCATGGAACGGACCGGCTGTGTGTTGTGTTCCACCGGTCGTGATCTGATGAATCCGGATGGAAGCCCGACAGGAAAATATATTCCGGTGAAGGAGCAGATTTCTTACCGGGACCTGCTGAAGCATAACAGCATCAATTGTTCGTCTGTGCTGGTGCGGCGGGATGCCATGCTGGAATTTCCCATGGAGCATGATGACAGCCATGAGGACTATCTTTCCTGGCTGAAGATTCTCAGAAAATACGGGAATGCAGCGGGGATCAATGAACCGTGTCTGAAATACCGGCTCAGTGAGGGTGGAAAATCCAGAAACAAATGGAAGTCAGCCAGAATGACGTATCAGGTGTACCGGTATATGGGCTTTGGAACGATGAAAAGTATGGTTTTATTTGTCTCTTATGCACTGCACGGGGTATGGAAATACCTCTGACAGAGTGGGAAAAGAGTGGAAAAAACCTGGGTTTTTACAGGAAAAGACTTGACGAAGGTGTCTGCTTTATGCTAAAATTGACAGGCGACATGGAAGTTAGGTCTTTTTTTTATGCCCGAAATCATGACGGATACATGATTTTGCACAGCTGTGAGAAGGTCGATCAGCTGCGAAGCATCATGGAAAAAGGACCGTGCAAATGAAAACACTGGAGGTGGAAGTTGTGCGCGTTAAAATTACATTAGCATGTACGGAGTGCAAGCAGCGTAACTACAATATGACAAAGGAAAAGAAAAACCATCCGGAAAGAATGGAAACCAAAAAATATTGTAAGTTCTGCCAGCGACACACTATGCACAAGGAAACAAAGTAATCACAAGATTGTGAGGTTATGCTATGCAAGAAAACGGAAAGTCTGCTGGTAAAAGCCAGAAGAAAAGTTGGTTTCAGGGACTTCAAGCAGAATTCAGAAAGATTGTCTGGACAGACCGGGATACACTGATCAAGCAGACGATCGTAGTGTTGGTTATCACAATCATCCTTTGCGCGATTATCAGCGTTATGGATGCGGCAATTCTGGAAGGAATTAATTTCTTATTGAAATAAGGAAAAGGTGATTGTATGTCAGAAGCAAGATGGTACGTTGTTCACACCTATTCAGGCTATGAGAACAAGGTAAAAGCCAACATTGAAAAGACAATCGAAAACAGACACCTGGAGGATCAGATTCTGGAGGTTCGTGTTCCGCTGCAGGATGTGGTGGAGATGAAAAACGGAACCGCCAAGCAGGTTCAGAAGAAAATGTTTCCGGGATATGTGCTTCTTAACATGGTGATGAATGACGATACCTGGTATGTTGTCCGCAACACCAGAGGTGTGACAGGCTTTGTTGGCCCGGGATCCAAACCGGTTCCTCTGACAGACGAGGAGATGCTGCCGCTGGGTATTCAGAAAGAAGACATTCAGGTGGATTTCGAAGAGGGTGATACCGTTGTTGTGACCGGTGGAGCCTGGAAGGATACCACAGGTGTTGTTTCCGCCATTAATACACAGAAGCAGGTTGTGACGATCAATGTTGAACTGTTTGGCCGCGAGACACCGGTAGAGATCAGTTTCGCAGAAATCAAAAAGATGTAACAAATTCAGGCGCGTGTGCCTGAGCAAATGTATCATAATCGTGGGAGGGAAATACCCCCGCCAATACCACATAGGAGGTGCCCGAAAATGGCAAAGAAAGTAACAGGATATATCAAATTACAGATTCCGGCTGGTAAAGCAACTCCAGCACCACCTGTTGGTCCGGCTCTTGGACAGCATGGTGTAAACATTGTTCAGTTTACAAAAGAATTTAATGCAAGAACAGCAGACCAGGGCGATCTGATCATCCCGGTTGTAATCACTGTTTACGCAGACAGAAGTTTCAGCTTCATAACCAAGACACCGCCGGCTGCAGTTCTTCTGAAAAAAGCTGCAAACATCAAATCCGGTTCCGGTGTGCCGAACAAGACAAAGGTTGCAAAAGTCACAAAAGCTCAGATTCAGGAAATCGCAGAGCTGAAAATGAAAGACTTAAATGCAGCATCCCTTGAAGCAGCTATGAGCATGATCGCTGGTACTGCAAGAAGTATGGGAATCGAAGTAGTTGACTAATAAGAAAAGATAAGTGGGAGGGCAATCCCCGCAAATACCACAGGAGGTTATAGAAATGAAACGAGGAAAGAAATACGTTGAAGCTGCTAAGGCAGTTGATCGTGCAACATTATATGATAAAGAAGAAGCTATCAGCCTTGTGAAAAAAACTGCTGTAGCAAAATTTGATGAGACCATCGAAGCTCATATCCGTACAGGCTGCGATGGACGTCATGCAGACCAGCAGGTTCGTGGCGCAGTTGTACTGCCGCACGGAACCGGTAAAAAAGTTCGTGTACTTGTATTTGCAAGAGATGCAAAGGCTGCTGAAGCAGAAGCTGCAGGAGCAGATTACGTAGGAGCAGAAGAACTGCTTCCGAAGATCCAGAACGAAGGATGGCTTGATTTCGATGTAGTAGTAGCTACACCGGATATGATGGGCGTTGTAGGTCGTCTGGGTCGTGTACTTGGACCGAAAGGCCTGATGCCAAACCCGAAGGCTGGTACTGTTACCATGGATGTTACAAAAGCGATCAACGATATCAAAGCAGGTAAAGTGGAATACCGTCTCGATAAAACCAACATCATCCATGTTCCGATCGGTAAAGCTTCCTTTACTGAGGAACAGTTAAGCGACAACTTCCAGGCGCTGATCGATGCTATCATCAAGGCTAGACCGAGTGCACTGAAGGGTCAGTATTTGAGAAGCGTAACCATCGCTCCGACAATGGGACCTGGCGTGAAACTCAACCCGATGAAATTAGCATAATAGATGAAATAAAAAAGGGCTGTCATGTGACAGCTCTTTTTTGTGTCTGCTTTTTTCTGTTACAGGAAAGCCGCCGCAGGCGGAGAATACCGGCTATCGGCCGAATTCCCCTGCGGCAGTTTCCAGAGCGGATGCGATTACCTTATCCATATCATAATACTTATAATGGCCAAGGCGTCCGCCGAAAATGACATGTTCCTCTCTGTCCGCCAGTTCTTTGTATTTTGCGTAAAGAGCAGTGTTCCGCTCGTCGTTGATGGGATAATATGGCTCGATGCCAGGCTTCCATTCGGAAGAATATTCCCGGGAAATCACGGTTTTTTCCTGTGTGCCGAATTCAAAGTGCTTATGTTCAATGATTCGGGTATAGGGAACTTCGGCATCTGTGTAATTCACAACAGCATTTCCCTGATAGTTTTCACAGTCCAGAATTTCGGTTTCGAATCGTACGGTACGGTATTCCAGGTGACCGAGACAGAAATCGAAATATTCGTCGATCATGCCGGTGTAGACCACCCTCTGCGCGATGTCCGGATTTTCCCGAATAAAAGAAAAATAGTCCGTATTCAGAAGAACCTCGGCCCCTTCCAGCATTTTTTCGATGATGGGGGTGTATCCGCCGATGGGAATTCCCTGGAAGCGGTCATTGAAATAGTTGTTGTCATAGGTGAAACGTAAGGGGAGGCGCTTGATGATAAAGGAAGGAAGCTCGGTACATTTCCGGCCCCACTGTTTCTGGGTGTAACCTTTGATCAGTTTTTCGTATACGTCACGTCCAACCAGAGAGAGCGCCTGCTCTTCCAGGTTTTTCGGCTCGCGGATGTTTTCCTTTTCGATCTGCCTGCGGATGATTTCCTGTGCATCCTGCGGCGTACGGATATTCCACATTTTGCTGAAGGTATTCATGTTAAAGGGAAGGTTGTACAGTTCATCCTTATATACCGCGATCGGGGAATTGATGTACTGATTGAATTCTGCAAACTGATTGACGTAATCCCAGATTTGCCGGTTGCTGGTGTGGAAAATATGTGCTCCATATTTATGAACATGAATTCCCTCTACCATTTCGCTGTAAATATTTCCGCCGATGTGATCGCGTTTGTCGATGACCAGACATTTTTTGCCTGCTTTTTTTGCTTCATATGCAAAAACGGCGCCGAACAGACCGCTTCCGACGATCAGATAGTCATATTTCATAAAAGACAGTCTCCTTTTGCTTATTTGTGCTTCCATTGTATCATGGCTTTGGCATTTTTGCCAGAATGAAACGGATTTGCCAGCATTTCACCGGGTTTTCAAGCTTGACAGACAGTGTTATAATAAATAAATCCGTGTGCACCATAATGCGGTGCGGCGCGGTTTACAAAAAAGGAGGCAAACCGGTGGCACGAAAAACGGGATCCCGCAGAACGGCAAAAAGAAAAAAGAAAAATGCGGGGAAATGGTTTATCTGTATCTTTCTGGAGCTTGTGATCATTCTTACGCTGGTTGTCGTAATCGGCTGGGATTATGGTGTGGAAGCCTGGATGCAGGAGCTGAATGAACCCGCAGTGCGGGAACTGGACATTTCCGGAATCAACAGTCCCAATGCAATTCTGATTCAGGCCAGGAGCGGTAAGGTTCTGGGAGAAATAAACGGGGAGGAGAGGATCTATCCGGCTTCTCTGACAAAGATGATGACGGCTGTTGTGGCGATTGAAAATCTGAAAGATCTGGAGACAGGGATCACGCTGAACCAGGAAATGTTTGCCGGACTGTATGAGCGGGATGCGACACAGGCAGGCTTTCAGCCGGGGGAAACGGTGCGGGCTATTGACCTGCTGTATGGAGTGATGCTGCCTTCCGGCGCGGAATGCTGTATTGCGCTTGCGGAATATATATCCGGGTCCGAGGCGGCGTTCGTGCAGCTGATGAATGAGAAGGCAAAGAAACTGAAAATGGATCAGACGCATTTCTGCGACAGCACAGGACTCCATGATCCGGAGCATTACAGCACAGTTCACGATATGGCCGTTTTGCTGAAGTACTGCCTGAAAAATGAAACCTTCCGGGAAATCATCGAAAGTTCCTGGCATTCTACGGGTGTTACCAACATTCATCCGGATGGAATCACCTATTACAGTACGATGTTTAAGAATCTGAGTGATTCCACGGTGACAGAAGGAAAGATTCTGGGTGGAAAGACCGGGTTCACAGAAGATGCCGGCTACTGTCTGGCAAGCTTTGCCAGAGTGGGAAAAAGGGAGTATATTCTGGTGACTTCCGGGGCACCGGAAAGTCCTATGCACATACAGGATGCCGTAATGGTGTATAATCGACTGGGAGAGGCGCTGCAGAGGCTGAAAACGTAAACAAAGCTTTTCGGGAAAGCTTGCCTTTTATTCAAATAACATTTATACTTAGGCATAAGACGAAGATCGGAAAGGAAGTAAGTCAGTGGACGTATTATATATTATCATTCCGGCATACAATGAGGAGGCGAATATCCGTCAGGTGATCCGGGACTGGTATCCGGTAGTGGAAAAATATCACGGAGACGGTAAGTCCCGGCTGGTCATTATCGATGACGGAAGCAAAGATCAGACGTATGCAATTGCCAGAAAACAGATGAAGGAGATGCCGCTTCTGAAGGTGATCACGAAAAACAATTCCGGTCATGGAGCGACGGTTCTTTATGGGTATCAATATGCGCTGAAAAAAAATGCGGATTATATTTTTCAGACGGATTCAGACGGACAGACTCTTCCGGAGGAATTTGCTGCGTTCTGGGAGCAGCGGACAGATTACGATATGGTAATCGGTCATCGCAGCCACAGGCAGGATGGAGGATCCAGAGTTTTTGTTACGAAAACGCTGAAACTGGTGATCCGGCTGTGCTTTGGTGTGACGGTGACAGATGCCAATACGCCGTTCCGACTGATGCGCGCAGAGACGCTTCGGCAGTATATCGGGCTGATTCCGGACGGATACAATTTGTCTAATGTAATTCTATCGGTAATCTATGCAAAGAAAAAACTTCGTGTAAAATATATTCCCATTACCTTCCGGCCGCGGCAGGGCGGCGTGAATTCCATCAATATGAAGCGGATCTGGAAGATCGGCAGAAATGCGCTGAGGGATTTTCGCGTGATCAACAAAAGCCTGAAATGAGTGACCGGGACAAAATAAAAATGATACAAATAATGATGAATACAGAGGAGCGAACAAAATGATCAAACTGACAGAGGATAAGCTGCAGGATGTACTTGATTATATGAAGGAGGATCTGGAAAACTGTCTGTATCTCTACGGAGATATTCTGCTTTACGGAATCGATGATCCAAACATGACTGTATGGTATTCCCAGAAGGACGGAAATATAAATCTTGTGCTGATGCAGTATTTTGAGGGAGGCCATATTTACAGCAGGGAGGATGATTTCCAGGTGGAGGAGCTGGTGGAAAAGCTGCGGGAGATCAATCCGAAAAGAATGTCTTCCAAGGAGAGCATTATCCGCATGATCCGGCCTTACATGGAGGATTCCTACGATGTAAAGTTTGGAGGGATTTTCCGGCTGAAAAATTACAGAGAGCTCAAATCACCGGTTGAGATCGAAAAGGCACAGCTGAAGGATGTGGAGGCAATCGCGGATCTGATGATTGCCCATGAGCCTTATAAATACACATATACAAAAAAAGATATGGAAGACGAACTTCGTGACAGAATCGAAAAGGGGATCGGACGCAGTTATATTATCCGTGACGGAGACCGTGTCGTGGCACACGATGCGGTGACGCTGGAAACACCCACCTATGCGGTGGAGGGACTGGCGCTGGTTCACGATGATTTTAAAAAGACATTATACGGTGCGTTTGTGGATTCCTACATGATCAATGATCTTGGCAGAGAGGGGAAGAAGCTGTACTGCATGATCGTTGAGGGCAGACGTTACGATGCCTTTGTCCGGCTGGGCAATCAGGTATGCGCACGATACGGAAAAATTCTGAGAAAAGATACGGTATAGGTGATTAGGGAATGACAGAAATACAAGAACATTTGCTGGGACTCTTAAAAGAAATAGACGGCATATGCCGGAAATATGATATACCATATTATCTGGCAGGCGGATCCTTCGTAGGGGCGGTGCGGCATGGCGGATTTCTGCCATGGGATGATGACGCGGACATACATATGTATCGGGATGACGCGGAACGCTTTGCGGAAGCAGTGAAAAAGGAAGGCCTGAAAAACCGTGTGGTTTTCAAGCAGTCTCCCAAGGGCCAGTACAGTCAGGTGCACTGGAGATATGAAAACACGGCGACTACCTCCCTGCTCCGAAGTCTGGTAGCGACGGATGCCCTGCAGGGACAGTTTGTGGATATTTTTATTCTGTATCCGGTTCCGCGGGACGAAAAGGAAAAACAGGAATATGTGGACAATTACGAACTGTACCTGGAGCTTCGCGCGCGTAATGTCTCGGTTGCATCCAGAAACCGTGACCGGGAATATCTGAAAAGATATTACAAAGCCAAAAAACGGGAAAAGATTTTCGGGTTCCGGAAGGTTCAGGAAGAGCTGGAAAAGAAAATATTCTGTTATCCGGATGAGGACGCAGATGAATGGCTGATCCGGTCTCTTCATCCAACCCACAGAACCACACCAAAGGCATGGTGGGGAACTCCGCGGTATGTGGATTTTGAGGATACACAGTTTCCGGTGGCAGAGCATGCGGAGCAGCTGCTCTGTACGCAGTATGGTCCGACCTGGTTTGAAATTCCGGCTCATGTGGAGCGGGGACAGCATACCATAGTGGAGGATTTTGAAATTCCGTATACGGTATATACGGCGGAATATGGGAAACATATTGATGAGAAGAAGTTTTACCGCCAGTGTGTAAAGAAAAAGGAATTCTGGTTCCGGCTTTTGTGGGATCGGAATGTGATACGGCCTCAGATCTGGGACATGAGAGCACTTCAGCTTTCGATGGAGATTCAGCACCTGGTGGAGCAGTATCACCTTGATCTGAAGGCGATGGTGGAGCAGGGGCGTTTTGACGAGCTGGAAGCAATCTTTGCTCCGTGCTTTGTGTTTTATGGGCAGGAGCCGGTGCGTTTCTGGGGAACCTATGTGGATCTTCCGGATGCATATCTCTATGCGGCGGTGTACAATTCCTGTTTTAACGGTAATTACGGGCAGGCAAAGAAGGTGCTTGGAAAACGGAAAAAGCTGGAGAGGCCGCTGTCGGCAGATCTTGAGGAGCTGGATGCAGTGTGCAATGCCACGGACAGGCTTCTGACCAGTATCTATACAGACAAAGATTTTGCGGCGGCGCGGGAGATTACAGAGGAATGGCTTGCGCGTTATCCGCGGCTGGTTTATTTTATGAGAGCGAAGATGGCGCTGGACATCCGTGATGAAGCACAGGATGATCAGACGCTTCTCGCACAGTGCGAACGATTCCTGGAAAGCTATCCCAATGACGGGGAGCTGATGAAATACAGAGGTGATCTTCTGATGAAGATGGAACAGAAGCAGGAGGCAGAGCACTGTTATGAAAGAGCGATGAACAAAACACAAAATGGATTTTGTATCCGGGAGATCAGAGAATATTTTGCGGATCATCAGAGAAAGGAGAAGCGGTAAATATGCAGGCAGTGATTCTCGCGGCAGGGATGGGAAAACGATTAAAAAATCTTACACAGAACAATACGAAATGTATGATCAGAGTAAACGGGGAAACGCTGATCCAGCGGATGCTGGGACAGCTGGACGAGCTGCGTCTGTCCCGTATTGTGATCGTGATCGGTTATGAGGGTGCGAAGCTGATCGATTATATCAATACGCTGGACATCCATACACCGGTTGTTTACGTAAATAATCCGGTTTATGACAGAACGAACAACATTTATTCGCTGGCACTGGCAAAGGATTATCTGCTGAAGGAGGACACACTTCTTCTGGAATCAGACCTGATTTTCGAGCCTACGGTGCTGCGGGCGCTTCTGGAGGATCCCAGAGAGACTCTGGCGCTGGTTGACAAATATGAGAGCTGGATGGACGGAACGGTGGTAAAACTGGATGAGGAGGACAATATTACGGAGTTTGTTCCGGGAAAGAAATTTGTCTTTGAGGATATTCCGTTTTATTACAAAACCGTTAATATTTACAAATTCAGCAAACATTTTTCCGAAACGCATTATGTGCCGTTCCTGGATGCCTATTCCAAGGCGCTGGGAAATAATGAATATTATGAGCAGGTTCTCCGTGTGATCACTCTTCTGGATGATCCGGAAATCAAGGCACTGAAGCTTACGGGACAGCTCTGGTATGAGATTGACGACATTCAGGACCTGGATATTGCTTCCAGTATGTTTATGGAGAACAGCGATGAACAGACATCCATGATCCAGCACAGATTTGGGGGCTATTGGAGATATCCCCGTCTGACGGATTACTGCGGCGTCAGCAACCCGTATTTTCCGACGCAGAAGCTGATGAATGAGATGAAGGCGAACTTTGAGACCCTGATGGTCAGATATCCGTCCGGCATGCGGGTGAACAGTCTTCTTGCATCCAAGAACTTTGCTGTAGAACAGAATCATATTGTGGTCGGCAATGGTGCATCCGAGATCATCAAATGTCTGATGGAGCATCTGAACGGAAAAATCGGATTTATCCGCCCCACATTCGAAGAGTACAGAAAACGTTCCGGTATGGAAGAGAAATTCATTTTTGTACCGGAAAATGAAAATTTCACATATACGGCGGAAGATCTGATGCGGTTTTATCAGGATAAAGATGTGAGTGCCATTGTCATGACCAATCCGGACAACCCCAGCGGAAATTACATTCCGAAGGGAGATATGCTCACATTTATCGCCTGGTGTAAAAAGCGGAATATTCAGATCGTAGTAGATGAGACTTATGTTGATTTTGCGGATGAGGAGAACGGAACACTGATCACAGAAGAAATCATCGGGACGTATCCCAATCTGATCGTCCTCAAATCCATTTCACAGTCTCAGGGAGTATCCGGTCTCAGACTGGGAATCATGGTTTCCGGAGATGAGAGTGTCATCGCGGAAATGAAGAAGAGTGTTTCCATCTGGAACATTAATTCCTTTGCGGAATTCTATATGCAGATCGTGGAAAAATACAAGAAGGATTATCAGAGCTCTCTGGTGAAGCTGAAAGAGACCCGCAATAAGATGATTCGCGGAATGAAAGAAATTCCGGGAATCCGTCTTCTTCCTACGCAGGCGAACTTTATTACGTTTGAAGTGACAGAGAAAATGACGGCGCATGAGCTGACGAAAAAGCTTCTGCGGGAGTACAATATTTTTGTCCGTGACATCACCAAAAAGGTTAATGTGGAAGGCAAACAGTTTATACGTATTGGAATCCGTACAGAAGAAGAAAATGAACGACTGATTGAGATATTAAAGGAGATCTTCGCTTAAAAATGACGAAACAGCAGGAAAAAATGGTAGATATGCTGATGGGATTCCACAGCATCTGCGAGCAGAACAATATCTGGTATTATCTGATCGGCAATCAGCTCCTGTTTGCGGCGCAGAATGGAAGCATTCATGGATATGAGGTTGAGGTTGCCATGTTTGCGTCAGAGCTGGAAAAACTTCAGAAGGTTCTCGAGAAAGAGCGCCATACGGAAATTGAATTTGAAACCGTGGCAGATCTGGGAAATATGCCGGGCTGCTATCTCCGATATGTGAACCGGAACACATTGCTGCTGAACCTGGATTATTTTGATATGTATGCAAAGCCCGGGATCGCGATCTGTATTTATGTGATCCGTGATCAGAGCGGTGCGGCGAAAAAACTGGCTTCTTACGAGAAAGGAATGAGAGATCTTTCCCGGATGGAGCACTCAGTTGCCGCGCGTCGGGTAATGTCCATGAAAAATTCCAGAGGGGCACAGGAGTTCGCAGGCTTTCTTTCGGAACTGGAAAAATCTGTCCGAAGTCATAATCCGGACGCGGGAACATCTCTGAAGGAAGCAGGCGGAGGCTTTTGTACTTTTCCGCCAGGTTTCTGGAAAAAGAGAACGCGTATAACTTTTATGGGATGCTCCTTTTATACGGTGGAAAATTATGCGGCATATCTGAGAAAAAGATTTGGCCTGATGTGGTCGGGAGCATCTCCGAATATTCCCAAGGAAACATATCGATGCATGTTCAGTGCGCAGCTTCCGTATGGAAAATATATGGAAGCCATACATGCAGGCGGGGTGGTTACTCCTGAATTCCGGGAGCAGTGCAGAAAATTTGTAGCGGACAGCGCAGTGCTGGATGCGATGACAAAAGAGGAAGCTGCCGGCTGGAGGAAATCCATGTTTGCGGCCGGGGAGAGATTCCGTCTTCGCAAGAAATATATGCCCGTAAAAGAACGTGTACAGGAGCTGATGGACAGACAGTGCTATGATGAAGCAGAGCTGATTCTTAATGATTATATACAGACGCTTGAGACGTATGCGAAGGACGGCGTGATTATCTGCTTTGACCGGGATATCCTGGCGATGGTGATAAAAATATATGAAATCAATGGTCAGACAGATCGGGCAGACACAATCAGAGAAAAGGTTCTGCCGGAGGACCTGGAACCCATTGAGGTTACATGGTAGGTAGGATGCGATGAAAAGACAGATAATAGATGGAGAGAACTGGTACACCGGTTCCATGACGGAAAAAGGTGATCTGCTGGTCGTCACAGGGTTTCCGTGTGAGTGGGAGCCGGTGCTGCTGGTGGAGGGAAATAGCCTGAAAAACGGCTTGTACCATATTCTGATCGAATCGGTGTCAGAATGTAAAGCGGCGGGAATCCGGCTTCGGCTGTGTCTGAACATTCCGTTTTTTGTGCAGAAAAGTGTGCAGGAGAAGCTGGAAAAATATGACATTATCGATGAGACAATCCTGAAATGTGAGTCGGAATTTGTAAGTGAGACCGAAGACGGAGAGGTATTTGCTGAAAAAATCATCATAGACGACGGCTTCGGGAATAATTTCTTTGTGGTATCTCAGGGCAGGATCCTGCAGGGGACAACAGCTGCGCTTACGGAGTACCTGAAAGAAAGATTTGGGGAATAACAGATGAAAAATTCAAATGAGTTTTATGCTTCGACGATATATGAGATGAAAAAGGAACCCGTCTCGGCTAAAATGGTACTGTTTATGGAATCCTATGATGAAGACAGTCATGGAAACTGCAAGGCGGTTCTGACAGCTATGCAGGAGGATCCGCGTTTCAGAGACTGGCAGTTTGTGTGGACCGTTCCGGTTTCGATAGAGTTTGATCTGGAACAGGCAGCGAAAGCAGATGCAAGGATTGCATTTGCAGCAAGAGGATCCAGAGGGTTTGTGAGGGCGCTGGAGTGTGCCGGAATCATTGTCACAGGAACCTGCCTTCCTGCTTACTATGTCAAGCGGGACGGCCAGACGGTAATCGGAGTGTTTCCGTCGGATTATTACATGGAGCTGAAAGGAATCAGCAAATTCCGCGTGGCATGGCAGACGACCCTGAATAAAGTGGATCTTCTGTATGTGGATAATGAACAGAATCTTCTGCGGATCCGTCAATGGTATCCCGGGGAAATGCCGTTTCAGATTCTCCGGGGTGAGCCTCTGCGGTTTCGGCTTGTACCGGGAACGGATGCCTCGGTTGTCATCTCCCTGACCAAAAAGGTGCTGGGAAATGATTTTTCCAGACTGGAATCAAAATATAAGCAGTGCAGTTATCTGTGCGGTGCTGGTGAGGAAATCCTGTTTTATGTGGAAAAGGAACAGTATCGTACGTTCCTGGATGAAAATGAACCGGAGATTCTGAAGCATATCGTAAGCAGTGAAGAAGCGTTTGCACAAATTGCGGGAAATGCCGGCGCTATTGTGACGGACCGACGTCTGGATGCTCTGGACGCATATGAGATGGGAATCCCGTGTATCTACATTTCGGGATTAAACGGACTTCCGGAATATTTTCCGACAGTGGATGAAACACGTTTTATGCAGGCTGGTGACTGGGATGAGGCGCTTGTGTTGCTGATGGGGCAGCTGGAGCTTCTCACATCAGAAAAAAGAAAGCATTTCTCCGGAAAAGGAATGGAAGAATTTCTGAACCGGGTACTCGCGGCTGACCGGAATGATGAAAAGAAGCTGTTTCAGGATACAGAGCTCTGGATCGTGCCGGGAAATATGCCCAGCGGATTCTGGAAGGCTATGCAGTTCTACAAAAATGGGCAGAGTCTTTCCATTCTGTTCCGAAGCGAAGATAAAAACCGGGTATTTAAAATGCAGCATATTTTTCCCGATGTGCGAAAAATTTACTGTAAGCTGGGGCCCTGCGCAAAAAATAAGGAAGGCGTGCATACGCCGGAGATTCTGACGGAAGAGTGGGAACGAATGGTGGGAATGTCCCGCTATCACACAATTTATGCATGGGACAACCGGGACCCGCTCTGGCTTGAGCTGTATGATCTTCCCCCGGCAGAGGAATTGGTTCTGTTTGATAAAAACAAAGCGGCAGAGATCTTTCTGGAGGATATGAGGAGGTCTTACCGGGATGAGCCGATTCCGGTGGCGGAGATTAACGGAAACTTATATTACATGCTTGGAGAGGAGAGCGGGAGAAGATATTATCTCCGGAAAAAGGGAGACCTTTCCGGGTTGGAAGTGATGTTTGTAAAAAATGAGACCGATGCAGCAGAATATAAGGCGCAGCTGAATGAAAAGACGGATGCGGTGTATGTTTTGATTGATCCGGAAAGAAAAATGGAAGGAAGCTCCTGTCTCGAAGACAGAAATATTTACTGGCTTCCGGATGATGTGTTCCCTATGAAGCTGATTGCGCGGGCAGAACATATACACGGGTATGATGAGACCGTTATGTTTAAAGAGAGTATAAGAATTGTAATATAGGGAATGAAAGAGAAAAGGGAAGGGCAGCCAGGATGGCTGTACTTCCCTTTTGGGCTTTTATGG
Organism: Blautia sp.; assembly: GCA_022769545.1. Classification (GTDB taxonomy): domain Bacteria; phylum Bacillota; class Clostridia; order Lachnospirales; family Lachnospiraceae; genus Blautia_A. The sequence continues at coordinate 50,278 of JALEJS010000039.1, forward strand.
GATGATATAGGATTATGGAAGGCATTCTTCCTGAAGCAGCTGAATCAGCTGCTGATAGCGTTTCTGCTCCCGGGCCGGCAGCTCATGCAGAGCTTCTCTGACTCTGGCAAGCTGGGATAAAAGGACGGCGGGGGAAGTACGGGCACCCTTCATGCGGCACCAGATTTTCCATAAAGCTTTTTCCAGACGCATCTTCAGAAATTCCTGATGGTGAAGCAGGCGATCTTCCGGAACAGCTGTACGTTCCCGGGCGGCGGCGCTGGTGGAACCAAACAGAGCGCCAAGATCATACAGCAGGATGGAAGTTGCGCGATAGGTTTCCCAGTCGGGCTTTGCGCATGCGGCTGTATCTGAATCAAAGGCGGCTTCCAGATCGGCCTGAAGTGCTTCGTCCGCAAGGTGGAGCGCTTCCCGGGTAAAAATATCCAGTTCTTTCAGATCCAGAGAAGCGGGAAATGGGCAGGCGGCAGCCTTTCTCAGCCAGTATTGCGCCCGGGCTGTGTCTGGCGTTGTGCCAAGTCCGGTGAGGCAGCACCAGGAAAGCCAGTACATAGCGGGAACATATCCGGAGGCTGCGGAACGCTCATACCAGACCATGGGAGAATGTTCGTAAAACTGAGAAGCACTCATTAATCCAAACTGCATATTGCGGAAAAAGCCGCTGATGCATGGAAATGAAAATGCTGCAAATCCGCTGCGGTTTCCCGGGGAACTGCAGCAGTGGCAGAGCCCCTGACGGGCCCAGAGCAGGGCCTCGGCCCACAGATACATCATGACAGGATCTCTGGAATGTGCTCCGGCTTCGCAGGCGCGAAAACAGAGACTGAGATCATATCCCGATATCGGAACGTTCTGTTCGGCATTCATGGAAGGAACCCTGTAAAACTGTTCAATCGTCTGTTCCAGGGCATATATAAAGTGATGCCCGGCATCCGATGAGAACGGTCCGTCTGTATTTATCTGAAAATCAATGTCAAAATCCATATTAGAAAACTCTGCGCTGTTCATGGAAAACCTCCAAAATCTGTACGCTTATCATATCACACGAATGGGGCGGGTGTAAATCTTTCTGCGGAATTTCACACGCTGGCCCGGTCTCGGAGAATGATTTTTCCGGAAAGCGGTGCGCCTTTTTGTAAAAAAGGTTCGCTCGATTTGAATTTTTGTGGTGCATCTATGGTACAGAGGGCTGTTCTGTGGTAAGATATGGGATGAGATGAGTAGTAGTCTGCAAATAACACAGAAGAGGAAAGAGGGTATAAAAATGTGGTTTGTGTTTGCACTTTTGTCATCAATCTTTGCTGCACTGACATCCATTCTTGCCAAGGTGGGAATCGACGGGGTGAATTCGAATCTGGCAACGGCAATCCGTACCGTGGTAGTGCTTGTAATGGCGTGGGCGATGGTATTTCTTACAAAGGCTCAGAGCGGAATCGGAGAGATTTCGAGAAAGAGCTGGCTGTTTCTGATTCTGTCCGGAATGGCCACAGGGGCGTCGTGGCTCTGCTATTATAAGGCGCTGCAGATGGGACAGGCATCCAAGGTTGTCCCGATCGACAAGCTGAGTGTGGTATTTACGCTGATTCTGGCATTTGTATTTCTGCATGAACAGTGCAGTGTGAAATCGGTGATCGGCTGTGTGCTGATCGGAGCAGGAACACTTCTGATGGTTTTGTAAAACGCGGCTTCCCCATGGCAGCGATTCCATGCAAGTGATGGAATCGCTGCCATTTTTGTGTATAAGCGTGTTGTCTGTGGGTATGACCGCAGATGAATTATTCGGCATCTTCACTTTCTGCAATTCCAAAGTACTGAAGATCGATACGTTCGACGATATCAGAACCGTCTTTCCAGTATGCATAAAAAGAATCTTCACCGGCGTATACATCTCCTAATCCACGCATTCCACCATCACCTGTTTCGTAACGTTCCTGGAAATGATAACTGATATAAGAAGAATTTTCAGAGAAAGGTTCGCCGTAAAGTTCCCTGATCTCATCAATTGTCATACCCAGATGGATTCCGTCTGCAGTTTCAAAATTATTTCCTTCTGCATCCACAAAACTCTGTGTGACATTAACGGCTACTACTTTGAGATCTGCCAGATCAACTCCATTTTCTTCTGTATCATTCAGTACTTCGAATGATACATATTCCGAACCGCCTTTATAGTAACCGATTGTTCTGGCGTAGGTACTGGAATCCAGTGTGCCGCTTCCAAGATCCCAGCCGTTTTGGGTGAAATCGGTCACTTTACATGGAAGGGTATACGTATTATCATTCAGTGTAAATGTGTAGATGTGGGAAACCGGATCTGTTTCCCCTTCCACAGTTTCCGTGCGGATTTCCGCTGTATCTTCCGTGGATGATTCGGCAAACACAATCTGATTGCCTAACAATGACAGTGCTGCAATGGTAATGAGAAGCTTTTTCTTCATAATGATTCCCCCCCCCTGGAATTTTAATTGTTTTCTGTAAAAAGAGAATATCATGGGATAAGAAAAAAAGCAATTTAAAGATAGATGCAGGTAGTCCGAAAAGTACTATTTGAATGGAAAATGTAAAAGAAAAACAGGGACCTCATTTCTGAGTTCCCTGTTGGAAAGGTCTTATATTTTCAAAGGCGTTTCAGCTTAGCCAAAGTATCTCTCGAGAAGTCCTTTGAATGCTTTTCCGTGGCGAGCTTCGTCGCGTGCCATTTCATGAACGGTGTCATGGATTGCGTCAAGGTTAGCAGCTTTTGCGCGTTTTGCAAGATCAAATTTACCAGCTGTAGCACCGTTTTCAGCAGCTACACGCATCTCAAGGTTTTTCTTTGTGCTGTCTGTAACAACTTCGCCAAGAAGTTCAGCAAATTTTGCAGCATGTTCAGCTTCTTCGTAAGCAGCTTTTTCCCAGTAAAGACCGATTTCCGGATATCCTTCTCTGTGAGCTACACGAGCCATAGCCAGATACATACCAACTTCAGAGCACTCACCTTCAAAGTTTGCTCTAAGATCAGCAAGGATGTCTTCGCTTACGCCTTTAGCGATTCCAACAACGTGCTCAGCTGCCCAGCTCATTTCAGAATCCTGTTTTGTGAATTTTTCAGCCGGTGCTTTACAGATCGGACATGCTTCCGGTGCTGCGTCTCCCTCTGCTACATAACCACATACGTTACATACCCATTTTGCCATAATTTTGTTCTCCTTTTCATATTTTAAGTTTTATTAACTTTTGTATAATAGTAATGATTACTATTATAAGGTATCACATCTTTATTTATTTGTCAAGCATATTCGCACTTTCAGAAGAAAGCTTCATGCAATCTTCACAAAGACCGGAAAAATTTGTATTGCAGCTGGAAATGACTCCGGAGAAATGTTCCTTCGTCGTCTGAATAAACTGTTCCAGACCGGTATGATCCAGGTCTATGATCTTGCTGCAGTTTTTGCAGAGAAAGTGACAGTGCATATCCGTCCGGCCGTCAAAGTGATCTGCCCCTGCAAAATTCGGAAGCTTCTGAATCTCACCGATGTCAGCCAGAAGGGAAAGATTCCGATAAACAGTGCCGAGACTGATATTTGGATAAACCATCCGGATGTTTTCGTATATAACATCGGCGGTGGGGTGATCTGTTCTTGTCATCAGAAAATTTTTGATCGCCTCTCTCTGGCGGCTGTATTTCAATGCTGCCATACAATACCTCCTTTCTGCGTGGATGTGTCAGACAATAATAATGATAATGATTATTGATATTTGTATATTAATTGATATTTCGACAAAAGTCAAGAGGAAATTCAAGTCGAATGCACATGAGACCTGGCGCGTGATTCTGATGATAAAACCGGTTTACAAATGCCCGGAATTATGGTACTATTTTCTAAGTGAAACTCGGAGAAAAAGAGAGTACATTTGCAGACCGCATTACAGAGAGATCCCCGCGGATCATAACCAAAGGTTCCAAGGCTGAGAGGGATATGCAAGGAGCAGATCGAAGATGGCTTCCGAGAGGCACTGCTGAGAGTCAACAGCTTTAGGCAGCGACAGGCACGCCTGTTACAGCGTAGAGGTATCACAACGTACCTCCCAAGGTTTCCCCGCGCGAGCCCGGAAACGAACAGAAGTGGTAACACGGGTAATACTCGTCTTCTCAGATAATCTGAGGAGACGTTTTTTATTTTCCCCCAACACCAGTTCCTTCCCGCCATGAAGAATTTATGTTTTTCTTCCATAAATAAGGAGCAATTGTTACCATTTCAAAAATCAGCCTGGGAAATTATTTCTCTTTCTATGCATTTGCAGGGATCGTGTAAATCTTAGTGCCTGGAAATCTGCGTTATGAACAAAAATCTCACTGTTTGAGCGAAGCGAGTTTGAGATTTTTGTGAATGCTTTTAGTAGATTTTCAGACACTTAGAGTTACTAGATCCCGAAACCGCATAGAAAGAGAAATAATTTCCCGGGCGTCCACATTAAAAAAGGAGACAATAAACCATGGAAAAACAGAAATATTACATTACCACCGCGATTGCCTACACATCCGGTAAACCGCACATCGGCAACACCTATGAAGTGGTTTTAGCAGACGCCATCGCCCGCTACAAACGCCAGCAGGGCTACGACGTATTCTTCCAGACGGGAACCGACGAACACGGCCAGAAAATCGAATTAAAAGCAGAAGAAGCCGGAATCACCCCAAAAGAATTCGTAGACAACGTATCCGGCGAGATCAAGAGAATCTGGGATCTGATGAACACATCTTATGACAAATTTATCAGAACCACAGACGAAGACCATGAAAAACAGGTCAAGAAAATCTTCAAAAAAATGTACGCAAAAGGTGACATCTACAAAGGACACTACGAAGGAATGTACTGCACACCATGTGAATCTTTCTTCACAGAATCCCAGCTCGTAGACGGCAAATGTCCGGACTGCGGCCGCCCATGCGTA
>JALEJS010000038.1 GCA_022769545.1 Blautia sp.
GTTCTAATGTGTATTTCATGGCAAACCTCCTGTGGAACTGGGAATCAATCATGACTAAATATGAGAGTTCACTGTTTAGATTATAACTCATATGTGTCTAAAAATTGACCCCTCCGTGTCCAAAATTAGTTTACCACTTCACTGAAAAAATTCCGTTGACCCTATTTTGACCTTGTAAATTTAAAAATGAGAAGGTTGAAGTTGCAAAAGAAGAAGTCATCGATTATGTCAGACGGGAAATACAGGAGGCGATCAGAGAAACGGTTCAGGAAGAGGCGTTGTTATAATCCGTTAATAATTATAAAGCAGGAAGCAACCGATCATGAAAAGAGGAGGCGTGAAGCAATGGTTTTACGGATCAGTTCCGGACAGGGGCCGAAAGAATGTGAGCCGGCTGTGGGAAAACATACAGTGGGTGTGTAAAATTCCTTTCCAAACGTAGTTAAAAAGAAAAAACGGATAAGAAGTTATGAAATATTTATGAGGAAATCAATTGACTAAAAAAGTCAAAACACGTTGAATAACGATTGTTAGTCCTGGCTTGAATTTCTATTGGAAGGGATGATATAATATAATATGAAATGACATATTTTTTGCATATATGGTACTGAATGCGCAGTCACATACAATGTAACCAATACCCTGCAGAGCGTTTGAGCGATTGTGAATATCAACTGATCTATGGGAAGGAATATGGTATTTGTTCGTATAATGGGATGACGCATTGTGTTGAAGCCTGATCATAGAAGGGATTATAGGAAATGAAAAATAGTAAGTGCGATATTCGGCAGATGAAAACAAAAATTACAGTAAGGGTTCTCTGTTTTTTCCTTATTTTGCTGTCATTCTGTCCGATTACAGCAATGGCGGCTGAGACGGAGCAAAAGACTGTTCGGGTGGGCTTCTATCCCTGTCCGTTCAACATCAAGGATGAAAACGGGCATTTGAGCGGCTATGCCTATGATTACCAGCAGGATCTTGCGGCTTACACTGGCTGGAAGTACGAATATGTGGAAGCCTCCTGGCCGGAACTGATGCAAATGCTTAAGGATGGAGAAATCGATCTGATGAGCGATGTATCCTATACCCAAGAACGAGAAACAGAAATGATGTTCTCCTCTTATCCAATGGGAACGGAGAGCTAGTATTTGTATGTCAGTAACAGGGACACCGGCATCGACCAGATGGATTATTCCACTTTGGAAGGAAAACGGATCGGTGTCAATTCGGGAAGCGTGCAGGCTGGCCTGTTCCAAGAATGGGCGCAGAAGCACGGAGTCAAGGTGAACACCATTCCCTGCAACGGCGATGATGCCATGGTGGAAATGCTGGAAAACGGTGAGCTTGACGCGGTAGTCGCTGTAGATTCCTATGCCTATGAGAATACGGTTCCCATGGTTCAGGTTGGCAGTTCTGACTTCTATTTTGCAATCAATTCTGCCCGCCCGGATCTGAAAGATGAACTGGATGAAGCCATGCATTTGCTGCTGAGTGCGAACAGATATTATAATGAAGGATTGTATCAGAAATATCTGAACAACAATGCCAGTAAAAGCCTTCCTTTGGAGGATTTAAGCTGGGTACAGGAACACGGAAAGATAAAAGTCGGCTATCTGGATAATTATCTGGCCTATTGCGACAAAGACGATACCACCGGGGAACTGACCGGTGCTCTACATGATTTCCTCAGCATAGCGCAAAGCTGCCTGTACAATGCCACGCTGAAATTTGAACCCATCGCATTCTCCAATGCAGTCGAGATGAGAGCCGCACTTCAGGCGGGAGATGTAGACTGTATTTTCCCAGCCTATTTTGACCGGTATTCTGCGGAACAGTCAAAGATGTATGTGACCAAAAGCGTTGCCGGAACCAGCATGATCGCGTTGGTTAACAGCGGCGGATTCAATGAGAACAATGAGAATGTTGTTGCGATTCTTGACAGCAGTACGGAAACGCATTTGTATGTAGAAAACAATTATCCTTCCTGGATGGTGGTCGATGCCGCTTCTGAACAGGACTGTATCGATATGGTTCGCAAGGGTGAGGCTGACTGCACCGTATTCAGCGCAAACCGGGTGGATCATATCATCCAGACTAACCATTACGATGGTCTGCTGTGCGTCACCCTGTCCTGCAATACCTCCGTATCCTTTGCTGTGCAGCGGGAAAATGTACACCTTCTGCATATTCTGGATCAGGTGATCGACGCGCTCCCTGATTCCGCCGTCAACGGAGCCCTTACCTATTATGCCACCGCACCCAAAAACACAACTTTTGCAGATTTTGTAAAGGATAACGTTTTTGCCGTTCTGGCTGTTGTATTTGTGCTGGCGGCTATATTCGTGATTATCGGCGTTGTGTATGTCCGTAATACTCGTAAAGCATCCAAAAAGGTCGGAGAAGCACTTGCAGTAGCAGAGAAGGCGAATGAGACCTTGCGTGATGAAATGGACATCGCAGGTACGCTCAGCAGAGATTTGCCCGATGTTGTATTGATTGATCTTGTTAATGATACCGCTGTGACAATTAAGCGTCAGGGATGTATCATTCCAAAAGACCAACGTGTAATACGGCGCTCTTATCATGATACCTGGGACTACTATATTTCAAAATATGTTCTGGAGGAGGACAGAGCTGCTCTATATGCAGCTGTTTCAATCGAGAAAGTGAAGGGTGCCCTTGAGAAAAGCGATGCATATTCCTGCAGTTATCGTGTGATTGCCGATGAAACGGGTGTGCACTATTATCAGGCTTCTTTTATTCGTTTATATTCTGGTCATAGTACGGAAAGCCAGATCATCCTGGGCTTCCGTTGTGTTGACGAGATTGTTGAGGAACAGCATAAAAACAGAGCGATTCAGGAAGAGCAGCTCCGTATTATCGACGCACTGAGCAAAGAGTACAGCAGCCTGTTCAAGATTGATGCTCAGACTGGAAAAATGAGCCTTTATCGTACCGACGGAATTGGAATTGATCCGGCACTTCTTGAGAAACTACTTACAACCGGAGGCTACGAGGAGGTTATATCCAAATATATAGACTCATTTGTTGTTCCGGAGGACCGAGACCGACTCAGGAAGTCCACGGGGCTTTCCGTCCTGATTGAAAAAGTTCCAGAGGTGGGCTTATACAAGCTTGGGTACAGAAGAATCATGAACGGTGTAATTTCCTACTTTGAAATGAACACAGTAAAAATTGTGGACGAAAACGGAGTGGTTACTTTCATTCTGGGCATGCGTGATGTGGACAAGGAAACACGGCGTCAGCTAAAGCAGACCAGAGAGATGGAAATACAGCGAGAAATCATCGAAGGTCTTGGAACAGAATATTATTCTGTCCTTCTTGTCAATCCAAATGCCGATACGGTTAAGGTTTATCGTGCTGAGGAAGAGGATGGACGGGCAATAGCACAATATATTAGTAAACAGGACAACTGTTGGTCGAAGGTAATAGCAGGGTATTCTGAAGAACTGGTATCGGAAGCCAGCCGTGGTGAGTTTCTTGAAAAATTGTCTTTGAAACATATACAGGAAGACGGCGAAGACTATTCTTTTACATATGAAAAACTGATTGGTCACGGAATCATTTACCTTCAGGCTAGAGTGTCTTTCGTCCATGAGAAGGATGGCGGTCTGGTGGCTGTGGTCGGAACGCGGAATGTGGACGACTTGATTAAGAAGGAACGTCAGCAGGAAATGGCGCTGCAGTCTGCATTTGATGCCGCGGAAACCGCCAACAGAGCAAAGACGGACTTCCTTTCCAACATGTCTCATGATATCCGCACTCCGATGAACGGAATCATAGGCATGACCGCGATTGCTTCAGCACATATTGATGATAAAGAACGCGTACAGGATTGTCTGAAGAAGATTACCCATGCAAGCAAGCACCTCCTCAGTCTGATCAATGAGGTTCTGGACATGAGCAAAATTGAATCGGGCAAAGTTGATTTGGTGGAGGAAGAGTTCAATCTTTCGGATCTGATCGATAATCTGCTTACCATGACCAACTCCCAGATTGCGGAACATCATCATGAGCTTTCTGTGAATATCTCCGGCGTGACTCATGAGGCGGTAGTGGGAGACAGCCTTCGCATTCAGAAGGTATTTACAAACCTTATGGGCAACGCGGTGAAGTACACACCGGATGGTGGGAAGATCAAGCTGTCCATTACGGAAAAACCATGCAATCAGGCACGTGTAGGATGCTATGAGGTTATCTTCGAAGATAACGGTATCGGCATGAGCGAAGAATTCCAGGATTGCATTTTTGAGCCATTTGCAAGAGCGGGTGATGACAGTCATGTCAACAAGGTTCAGGGTACCGGACTTGGAATGACGATCAGCCGGAATATTGTCCGTATGATGGGCGGCGATATTAAGGTGGAAAGCAAGCTGGGAGTAGGGTCTCGTTTTATCGTCACCATGTATCTGAAGTTTCAGGAAACAGAAGTGGTTCAGTATGAAAAATTTGTTGATTTGGATGTGTTGGTTGCGGATGATGATGCACTCAGTCTGGAGTCCTGCTGCGGAATGCTGAACGATCTCGGAATGAAAGCAGAAGGGGTTTCCACGGGCATGGAGGCTGTGGAGCAGGTGGTGCTTCACCATCAGCAGAGGCGGGACTACTTCGCCTGCATCATTGACTGGAGAATGCCGGATATGGATGGCATCGCCACCACCCGTGCAATCCGAAAAACAGTAGGAAAGGACGTGCCGATCATCATCATTTCCGCTTACGACTGGTCAGATATTGAGCAGGAAGCCCGCACGGCCGGTGCCGATGCATTTATCAGTAAACCGTTGTTCCGCTCCAGACTTGTAAAAACATTCAGTTCCCTTGTGGGTGGTGATGATTTTGAAGAGCAGGAGACTCCTTTTGTCGCTTTGGAAGCGATAGATCTTAAGGGAAGCCGTGCTCTCCTTGTAGAAGACAATGAGCTAAACGCTGAGATAGCCACGGAAATTCTGGAAATGACAGGATTAGCTGTAGAGCATGTGGGGGATGGCGTGGAAGCTGTTGATAAAATGGCAGAGTGTGAAGATGGATACTACGACATGATTTTTATGGATATCCAGATGCCGAGGATGAACGGCTATGATGCTGCAAGAGCAATTCGGACCATGGACCGCAATTACTGTAGGCAGGTTCCGATCATTGCTATGACGGCAAATGCATTTGCCGAAGATGTTCATGCAGCTAAGACGGCAGGGATGAATGAGCATATTGCCAAACCGCTTGATCTGAATACACTTGCAAAAATACTGAGTAAGTGGATTTAAAAGTCTCGTTTGCGTGATAAATAGCGAATTTCAGACAAACATATCATCCCAATACAGACAAGAGAGGAAAAATTTGACATGGGGACGAAAATTCGATCATTAAAAAGGGCAACGGCTTGCATTCTAAGCCTGCTGATTGTGCTGATAACGATTTGCCCAGTGACAGTTTTGGCTGCGGAACCGGAGCAGAAAACTGTTCGGGTAGGCTATGTCAATGCAGCGACTTATGAAGAAGGCGGAGAGGGAGAGTATAAACGAGGCTCTGGCTATGAGTATCTCCAGAAGATATCTTATTATACTGGCTGGAAGTACGAGTATGTCTACGGCTCTTTCAAGGAATGCTACGAGAAGCTGGTCAGCGGCGAGATTGATCTGTTCGGTAATGTATCTTATACACCGGAGCGAGCGGAATTGTTTGATTTCTCCTCCTACCCACAGGGAAAAGATACTTTCCTGCTGTATACGACGAGGGAACATACGGAACTGACTGGCGGAGATATTCGCCAGCTGGGTGGCTGCAAAATCGGAGTGACAGATGGCAGTTTTCAGGAAGGTGTGCTAATGGAGTGGCTGGAGAACAACCATATACAGGCTATAATTCTGAAGTTTGACGGCTATGAAACACTGATGGCTTCTCTGGATGCCGGGGAACTGGACGCCATCGCTACCCCCGACCTTTCGACGAGCTATGATTATCTGCCTATTATCAGTATCGGTTTTAGTGATTATTACTTTGCAGTTTCCAAGGATCGCCCTGATCTACTGACAGAATTAAACGAGGCACTATATGAAATCCAGAATTCGGAACTGGACTACAACAATCAGCTGGTCAGTCGGTATCATAACGAGTTGTCCAATGGTTTGTTGCTCAGTGAAAGGGAACGTACCTGGCTTGAAGAGCACGATAACACCATTCGGTTGGGTTATTTGAAAGATAACCTGCCTTATTCTGATCAGGATGGGAATTGTGAGTTGATTGGAATTATGGATACCGTTGTTGATACACTGGAGAAAGAGTTTGGAATTACGATTGAGTCAACCTGCTTCGCCACAATCAGTGCGATTGAACAGGCACTCAGGGATGATGATATTGATATTTGCGGCCCTGTTTACAGCGATTTTTATCTGGCAGAACAGCGAGATTATGTTTTGACCAATGCCATGGTTTCCACAACTCCTGTGGTCATATATAAAGGGGACAATCCTGACAGCTGCCTGGATTTGATTGCAGTATCGGATACCAGTTTGTTCACCGCGGACGTGGTCAATGTTCTCTTTCCGGAGGCACAGACCGTTTCCTTTGGTAGTATCGAGGAATGCCTGGATGCTGTTGAGTCCGGAAAGGCAGGCAGCACACTGGGTACCTCCTCCCGGCTGAACCTCCTGCTGGCTTTTCAAAACGCGGGTGAGCTTCAGTTTTCTGAGATCGCAAAGAAGGCTGAGGTCTGTATGGCAACCACCAAGGTCAATCGTGCAGTGGCTTCTATTTGCAGCAAGGGTATTTCCCTGTCATCGGATGTCCTGAATGGCACTGTTCTGATGCAGAACGCTTATGCGGAGCACGAAATGACAGCAAAAGAATTTGTGGAAAGTCACATGACCGAAGTGTTTGCTATCGTCCTGCTGGTGGTTTCGCTCCTCGTTTTCCTGCTCTATCGTGCGCACATCAGTAAAAAGCGGCTTGCCGCTGCTCTGACAGAGGCACACAGCGCAAGTGTTGCAAAGACCACTTTCCTGAACAATATGTCACACGATATTCGAACACCTATGAACGCTATCATTGGTTTTACCAATATTGCGCTTAAACAACAGCCGGGGCCGCAAGTACAGAGCTGCCTTGAAAAAATCGGTGAGAGTTCCGAACACCTGCTGACCCTCATCAATGATGTGCTGGATATCAGTCGTATTGAAAGCGGAAAAACCAAGTATGAGCCTATTCCTACGGACATCACCGCTGTTACAGATGTGGTGCTGGATATTACAAACGGATTCCTGATCAATCGCGATCTGAAATTTACTGTCAACAGAGCAAAATTGGAAAAACCTTATGTGCTGGCTGATGCGGTGCGAATCCGAGAGGTTCTGGTGAATATCCTGAGTAACGCCGTTAAATATACTGCTGATGGTGGCAGCATCAAATTTGAGACGGAGTATCGCTTCGGAGTGGATGACCGGCATATTGTTGTGCGTTATCGCGTTACAGATACTGGCGTAGGAATGAGCGAGGAATTCGTGAAACACGTTTTTGATGAATTCGTCCAAGAAAATAATGATGCAAGAACCCAGTACAAGGGCACTGGTCTGGGAATGGCTATTACAAAGCGATATGTGGAAATGATGGGCGGTACCATTGCGGTTGAGAGTAAAAAAGGAGTCGGTTCTGCATTCACTGTGGAACTTCCTATGGAACTGACTGATGCGAAAAATGTCGAGAAACTTGAGATACCGAATCTTCATACAAATCTAACGGGCGTAAAGGTTCTCCTGGCAGAAGATAACGAGTTGAATGCTGAGATCGCACAGGTTCAGTTGGAGGAATACGGTATGGAAGTGACCCTGGCTGCGGACGGAGAACAAGTGGTAAGGACTTTCACAGACAGCCCGGCAGGTACTTTCGATGTGATTCTCATGGACATTATGATGCCGAAGAAAAATGGCTATGAAGCTACGAGAGCGATCCGCAATCTCAGTAATCGACCGGATGGTCGTTCAATTCCGATTATTGCCATGACTGCGAATGCATTTGCTGAGGATGTACAGGCTTCTCTGGACGCTGGGATGAATGGGCATTTGTCAAAGCCGATTATGATGGATGAGGTGATCAAGACCATTGCACGGAATCTGGATTGAGAAACACACGAAAAGTATCAAAGGAGAACACGACATAAATAAGAAGTATCCGCTTCCGGACCGGGAGATTATGATCTGGTTCTCATGGATATTCAGATGCCGGATATGGATGGTTATGAAGCTGCCAGACGTATTCGGCAGATGGACAATTCGGAACTGTCGTTTTTCATTCTTTATTCGTTTGGAAGGATGTCTGTAGTGTTTTTGGCGGGGAACTGTGGTAAGATAATTTCATCGATTTACTGGCAGAACAGGGGGAGAAAACAGTGATGTTTCAGGGAAAAACAGCAGTGATAACAGGAGGCAGCCACGGCATCGGGAAGGCGGCTGCCGAAGCCTTCCGAAAAGAAGGCGCGCGGGTTTGTGTCATTGACACAGCACCGGACAGCGATTTTACCGGTGATATTGGCCGGAAGGATACGCTTGAAGCATTTGCAGCTTTTGTGATAGAAAAGTATGGGCAGGTAGACTACCTTATTCATAATGTGCCGCCTGTAATGAAAGGAATCAATGACTGTTCCTATGAGGATTTTCAGCAGGCTCTTTCGGTGGGAGTGACAGCTCCGTTTTATCTGACAAAGCTTTTTTTGCCTTATCTGGGAGAAGGTGCATCCATTGTTATGATTTCTTCGTCCAGAGACAGGATGAGTCAGCCTCAGACAGAGAGTTATACCGCAGCCAAGGGTGGAATTGCAGCTCTCACCCATGGACTGGCAGTCAGCCTGGCGGGACGTGCCAGGGTAAATTCTATTTCGCCGGGATGGATTGATACAGAACACAGAATTTACGACGGACCGGATGCGTGGCAGCAGCCGTCAAAAAGAGTGGGGAATCCTATGGATATCGCCAATATGATATTGTATCTGTGTTCGGATAAGGCGGGCTTTATCACGGGTGAGAATATCTGCATAGACGGCGGAATGACAAAGCAGATGATTTATCATGGAGATTTTGGCTGGGAATTGGGGCTGATTCCCAAATAGACAGTATCATCAAACTTTGTCTCCGAAATCAGCCCTGTCCGGGAAAAACGGTACCAATCGGACGCTGATCAGTTCAGTTCTGTACCGGAAGCTACATTATCCAGATATGCCTGTGCATTGTCGAGCGTTGTGCGGCTGATTGCTGCCAACGCTTCTTCTGTAAAAAAGCCCTGATGAGAAGTAACAATTACATTCGGGAAAGACAGAAGCCTTGCAGTGGTGGAACTCATCATGATATCGTCCTCGTGATTTTCGAATACATTTGCAGTTTCTTCCTCGTATACATCCAGACCGACACCTGCAAATTTGCGCTCGCGAATACCTGTGATCAAATCGTCTGTTTTTACAAGACCGCCCCTGGAGGTATTGATCAGGATCACGCCGTCTTTCATTTTGGAGATGGTTTCCAGGTTGATCATATGGTAGGTACTGTCCATGAGCGGGCAATGCAGGGAAATCAGGTCGCTTTGTGCAAACAGTTCATCCAGCTCCACATAGGTTACGAAAGGAAGATCCGGATTATGATAAGTGTCGTAGGCAATGACATTCATTCCAAAGCCATCGCAGATCCGTGCCATAGCAGCACCGATTTTTCCGGTACCGATGATTCCGGCTGTCTTTTTATAAAAATTGAAGCCTGACAGTCCCTGAAGGCTGAAATTGTTTTCCCGGACACGGATATATGCTTTATGAATGTGGCGGTTCACGGCCATAGCAAGCGTGATGGCATGCTCTGCTACTGCCTCGGGAGAGTAACCCGGAACACGCATGACTTTAATGCCATAGCGGGTGGCTGCTTCCAGGTCGACATTGTTAAAGCCGGCGCAGCGCATCAGGACCAGTTTGACTCCGCGCCCAGCCAGAACCTCTAACACAGGTGCACTGACATCGGCACTGACAAAAGCACAGATTGCTTCACTGTCGGTAACGTAGCCGGCAGTTTTAACGGACAGTTCTGTTTCCCAGTATTCCAGTTCCAGTGCAGGATATTGCTGTTTGATGTGGTTAAAAGATTCTTTATCATAATTTTTTGCTGCAAAAAATGTAATACGCATAATACAGACCTCCTTTAGTGTTCTGGTTAATCATATGGATTGTTAAAAAAATAACTATAATATAAATAGCATGAGGGCGATGCTTTGTCAAGTGAGAATGATAAATAATTAACAAACTTTTTTAAAAATAAAAAGCGAACAATAAATAGGCCTGTGGTGGCAAAGAATGAAAAGTTATGTTAATATGAAATCAGTGGTTGACAAAAATGCAATGAAATGAATAGAAGTAATGGAGGTTCAGGTATGCCTAAAAGAATCCTGATCATTAATACGGGAGGGACGCTTTCTTCTGTAAAGAGTTCCAATGGACTTGTTCCGGGAATGAGCGGCGGAGATATGCTGGAGGAACTGCGAATGGTTTCCAAAAATCTGGATCTGGAGACAGAAGATTTCTGTTCGCTGGACAGCTCCAATATCGGTCCGGAGGATTGGACTGGACTTGCAGGATTGATTGCAAAAAGAAGCTATGATTATCAGGGTATCGTAGTGATTCATGGCACAGATACGCTTGCATATACTTCTGCAATGCTTTCGTTTATGCTGCAGAACATTTCTGTCCCGGTGGTTGTGACCGGGAGTCAGCTTTCCATTGCAAACCCGGTTGCTGATGCGCTGGAAAACTGCCGATGTGGAATCCATATGGCAGCCAGTGGATATCCGGGCATTTTTGTTGCATTCAACCGGAAGGTAATGCTCGGATGCCGTGCTTCTAAAGTCCGAACGATGAGTTTTGATGCATTTGAAAGTATTAACTATCCGTACGTAGGTGAGATCAGTTCACTGGGGCTTCGTGTTTTTGAAAAGAATCTTGTAGAGAAAAGAGGAATATTTAAACCGCAGACGGCATATTCCGACAGAGTTGCGCTTCTGAAGTTATATCCGGGAATCAGTCCGGAAATTCTGGACATGTATTATGAAAAAGGTTATAAAGCGGTTTATGTGGAAGGCTTTGGTTTGGGAGGCATGCCGTTCCTGAAAAACGACTTTACAGGAAAAGTTGGAGAAGTGATTGAGAAGGGAATGCTGGTCCTTGTGGGCAGCCAGTGCCGATACGAGGGCAGCAATCTGTCTGTCTATGAAACCGGTCGCCTTGCACTTGAGCAGGGGGTGATTCAGGCTTACGATATGACTACGGAAGCTGCCATGACAAAACTGATGTGGGTACTTGGACAGACCGACAACCTTTTGGAAATGAAAGAATATTTTTCGGTGGATATTGCCGGAGAAGTGTGTATTGGACAGAAAGTAATTCAATAAGGTACGGGCGTCTATTTCCCGGCGATGAAGCAGTGGAACAGGGATTCCGGCGGATAAATAAGAAAAAGCGGAAACAAAAAGAAATAACAGTAATCTCGAAATGATATCATGGTTTCAGAGGGGCGGTGCTATATTGCAGAGAAATGACGGAAAATATCAGGCTTATGTTAACATTCTGAAAGAAGAGCTGATTCCGGCAATGGGCTGTACAGAGCCGATTGCCATTGCGTATGCAGGTGCGGTTGCCAGAAAAGTACTCGGTTGTCTGCCGGATGTGCTGAACATCAAAGTGAGCGGAAATATCATTAAAAATGTAAAAAGTGTGATCGTCCCCAATACGGGCGGTATGCGTGGAATTGCTGCGGCTTTGTGTGCCGGTGTCACAGCCGGGGATGCGGAAGCACTTCTGGAGGTAATCGCGGGAATTACGCCCAGCCAGAAAGAGGGGATCAGAGCATATATGGATCAGGTGAAGCTGGAAATCACACCGGCAGAATCCGATCATGTGTTTGAAATTGATGTGACGGCTTCCGGGGAGAAAGGGCAGGCGCGTGTCCGGATCGTGGATACACACACAAATATTGTTCTTATTGAGAAAAACGGGGAGATTCTTTTTTCCAGGGATGCCGCAGCTGCAGCAGAAGAAGAGGAAGAGAAAACGGATCATTCCATCCTGAATATAGAAGATATTATTGATTTTGCAGACACGGTGGATGTGGAAGATGTGAAAGAAGTGATGGAGCGTCAGATTCGTTACAACACGGCTATTTCCGAGGAGGGGCTGCGCGGAAATTACGGTGCCAATATCGGGAAAGTGCTTCTACGTGCGTATGGGGATAACATCAAGATCCGGGCGAAGGCCAAGGCGGCAGCCGGTTCAGATGCCAGAATGAACGGCTGTGAGATGCCGGTGGTGATCAACTCCGGAAGCGGTAATCAGGGAATCACGGCCAGCATTCCTGTGATTGAATTTGCAAGAGAACTGCGTGTTTCCCACGAAAAAATGCTCCGTGCGCTGGTTTTGTCCAATCTTGTGACCATCCATCTGAAAACGGGAATCGGCACACTTTCCGCTTATTGCGGGGCAGTCAGTGCCGGCTGTGGAAGCGGCGCCGGTATAGCCTATCTCTATGGAGGGGATTATGAGGTGATCGCACATACCATTGTGAACTCACTGGCGATTGTTTCCGGTATCATCTGTGACGGAGCGAAAGCCTCCTGTGCGGCGAAAATTGCCGCTGCGGTGGATGCGGGAATTATGGGCTATGAGATGTACATACAGGGACAGCAGTTTTACGGCGGGGACGGAATTGTCACCCGCGGAGTGGAAAATACCATCCGCAATGTGGGACAGCTGGCGAAAAAGGGAATGTGCGAGACGGATAAGGAAATTATCCGTATCATGGTAGGAAAAGGAGATGTGCAGGATCAGGGGGAATGATATCGCCATGATCTTTCAGAATCCCATGGCAGTCCTGAACCCGACCCTGACGATCAAAACGCAGCGGATGGAGACGATTATGCTTCATCAGAACTGCTGCAGGATTTTATCTCAGTTGAAGAAGACTCTCTGATATAGGGGAGTCTTTTTTGTTTCTTAGGAAATGACTCTAATTTGTTCTGTAGATGAAAAACTGGATTTCCTAAGAAACAAAAACGCTCCGCGAGGATGCGACCAGATGCATATGGAATTTTGACTGCCTGTGGCAGTCCGCATCTGGCGCGTAAAGCGGAGCAAGTCCCTCAAGGACTGAGGGCTACAGGGAGTTCGAAGCGGACTTGTCCGCTTTATTCTTTCACAGGAAACTACCACATGTGGTAGTTACAGAAACCGGAAAAACTTATAAAATGGTATCACAGAACAACGATGGAATAAGCGGAGGAACCGTAAGGGCGAAGGAGAGCGCTATTTTATGGTATCTAAAGTGTTCCGGCATAAGACAGCAGTGGAGGAGAAATATGGGATTAATAAGAGCAGGACTTGGTGCAGTCGGCGGAGCGATGGCAGACCAGTGGAAGGAGTTTTTTTACTGTGAAGCAATGGATAAGGACGTTCTTGTCATGAAGGGTACGAAAAGGACAGGAAAACGTTCTTCCAACACCAAAGGGAGTGACAATGTCATTTCAGACGGCTCTGTCATCGCCGTGGCAGACGGGCAGTGCATGATGATCGTAGAGCAGGGAAAGGTTGTGGATGTCTGTGCAGAACCGGGAGAGTATGTATATGACATGTCTGCAGAACCGAGTATTTTCACCGGGGATCTGACAGAAAGTGTCAGCCGCACCTTTGAGGAAATCGGGAGAAGGTTTACGTTTGGAGGGGATCCCGGAAAGGACCAGAGAGTTTACTATGTCAATACAAAAGAGCTGGTAGACAATAAATTTGGAACGGCAACACCGATTCCGTTCCGGGTAGTTGATACCAATATCGGTCTCGATGTGGATGTATCGGTGCGGTGCAACGGGATCTATTCCTATCGGATCGCAGACCCGATTTTGTTTTACACCAATGTCTGCGGCAACGTCGCGTCAGCGTATTGCAGAGACGAGATCGACAGTCAGCTGAAAGCGGAATTTTTAACGGCGCTGCAGCCGGCGTTTGCAAAAATATCCGAGCTTCAGATCCGTCCAAGTGCAATTCCGGGACATGTACAGGAGCTGGCGGATGCCATGAATGAAGCACTGACAAAGAAATGGTCGCAGCTTCGCGGACTGGAAGTGGTATCGGTTGGGGTCAATCAGGTAACGCTTCCTCCGGAGGATGCGGAAATGATCAAGCAGGCGCAGCGCACGGCCATTATGCGGGATCCGACAATGGCAGCGGCTACACTTACCGGTGCCCAGGCAGATGCCATGAAAATGGCGGCCTCCAATGAAAATGGAGCCATGATGGGCTTTATGGGAATGGGTATGGCATCACAGGCAGGTGGTATGAATGCGCAGAACCTGTTTCAGATGGGGATGCAGCAGGCAGAAAGCAGGAGACAGCAGCAGGTGCAGGAAAGCAGGATGGCAGGCGGTCAGGGAGACGGCTGGACCTGCAGCTGTGGTGCGAAGAACAGCGGAAAATTCTGCATGAACTGCGGAAAGCCGAAACCGGCACCTTCTTCTGAAGGATGGATCTGCAGCTGCGGAACAGTAAATAAGGGAAAATTCTGTATGGAGTGCGGGAAACCGAAGCCGGCAGGGATTCCACAGTACAAATGCGACAAATGTGGCTGGGAACCAGAAGACAGACAGCATCCGCCGAAGTTCTGTCCACAGTGCGGAGATCCTTTTGATGACGGGGATATTGTCTGAGACATTTTAAATATTTTGCAGAGGAAATGGAAGCAGAAAGGAAGGTAGGAGTATGGGACTTTTCGGAAAAGTGTTTGATAAAAAAGCATGTGATATCTGTGGTGGTGAGATCGGACTGCTGGGGAACCGTAAGCTGGATGATGGAAATCTGTGCAAGGAATGTGCCAAAAAGCTTTCCCCCTGGTTTGAAGACCGGCGCCGCAGCACTGTGGAGGATATCAGAAAACAGCTTGCCTATCGGGAAGAGAACAGGGAAAAAGTAAAGATGTTCCAGGTGACAAGAGAACTGGCCGGTGACAGCTATCGTGTTTTCATTGATGACACGAAAGGACAGTTTGCCATTACGACTGCAAATGGGATGAGCGAGCAGATTAATCCGGATATTGTGGCGTTTTCCCAGGTAACCGCCTGCAGTCTGAAAATTGATCAGAGCCGGAGCGAAGAGCAGTATCGTGATCAGGACGGAAATATGCAGAGTTATAATCCTCCGCGCTATACTTATTCCTATGATTATAACATCAAGCTGAGTGTCAATTCTCCGTGGTTTGATGATATGGACTTTAAATTAAATACGTTTTCGGTGAAGGATCATGACCGGATGAAGATGATGGATATGGAAAATCTGGGAAATCAGATCGTGGCAGCGCTTACCGGAACCGTGTATCACCAGCCGATGAATGGGATGCAGAGCGGAGGAATGTACGGTCAGCCGATGAATGGGATGCAGAACGGGGGAATGTACGGTCAGCCGATGAACGGGATGCAGAACGGGGGAATGTACGGTCAGCCGATGAACGGGATGCAGAACGGGGGAATGTACGGTCAGCCGATGAACGGGATGCAGAACGGAGGAATGTACGGTCAGCCGATGAACGGGATGCAGAACGGAGGAATGTACGGTCAGCCGATGAACGGGATGCAGGGCGGTGGAATGTACGGTCAGCCGATGAACGGAATGCAGAACGGGGGAATGTACGGTCAGCCGATGAACGGAATGCAGGGCGGCGGAATGTACAGTCAGCAGCCGGTCAACAGAACTGTTATCCGATGTGATAAATGTGGATGGATGCCGGAAGATCAGAACAGTATTCCAAAATTCTGTCCGGAGTGCGGAGATCCGATCAATCAGAGCGATCTGTTCTGAGACTCTGAAAAGTACAAAATAGCAGATGCGGATCTGGCAGGAGGAGAAAGTGATGGCTGGAATGACAGAGTATAAATGTCCGGCATGCGGCGGTGCAATGGAATTTAACAGTTCCACGCAGAAGCTGAAGTGCCCGTATTGTGACACGGAAATGGAACCGGAGGCTTTTGCAGAAGCACAGCAGGACGGACTGCAGACGGAGGAAAGCGACTGGGAAGAGACAACCGAAAGCAGCTGGGAAGCGGCAGAAAATGACCAGTGGCAGGAGGAAGAAACAGCAGGAATGCGGGTATATGTATGCGAATCCTGCGGCGGTGAAATTGTGGCAGATGAGACAACAGGGGCAACGTCCTGTCCGTTTTGCGGAAACCACGTGGTGATGAAAGGACAGTTTTCCGGAGACCGGAAGCCCAATGGGATCATTCCGTTTAAACTGGACAGAAAAGCAGCAAAGGAAGCGTATCAGAAGCATCTGAAAGGTAAGAAATTTTTGCCGGGAATTTTTAAAAGTGAAAATCATATCGATGAAATCAAGGGTGTCTATGTACCGTTCTGGCTGTTTGACGCAGAGGTAAAAGCAGACATCAGTTATCGTGCGGAACAGGTAAAAACATGGAGAACCGGAAACAAAGAATACACAGAACGGTCCTTTTTTGATGTGCACAGGGGCGGTTATCTCAGCTTTTCCAGGATACCTGCAGAGGCATCCGGAAAAATGGATCAGACTCTGATGGAGGCGATAGAGCCTTATCAGGCAGAGGAGATGGTACCGTTTCAGCCGGCATATCTGGCCGGTTATCTGGCAGACCGATATGATATATCGGTTGAGGAGAGTGCCGGACGGGCGGAAGAGCGAATCAGAAAAAGCACGGAGGATGCTTTTCGGGAAACCGTGCAGAATTATAATGTTGTGAACTGCACGCACAGTCAGATCAGGGTGATGCATGCGGATTACCGATATGTTCTTTATCCGGTATGGATTCTGAATACGACATGGAAAGGTCGGAAGTATGTTTTCGCAATGAATGGTCAGACCGGGAAAATGGTAGGAGATCTTCCTGTGGATAATTCAGCCAAGTGGAAGAGCATTGGGATAAAAACGATTCTGATTGCGGCAGCATTGTATGCGCTGCAGTGGATCATCATGTTTATTTAGCAGGGAGGAAATGAGAAATGAAAAAGAATGTATTTGCTTTTTTTGCAGCGTTTCTTCTTACGGCGGCTCTTTCATGCCCGGCTCTGGCAGACGTGGAAAGCGGACTTCTGCCGCGGATCATCGATGAAGCGGATCTTCTTTCTGACTCAGAAGAAAGCAGCCTGATGGAAAAGCTGGACAAGGTCAGTGAGAGTCAGGAGCTTGATGTGGTTGTCGTGACAGTCGACGGAATGGATGGAAAAACAGCCACGGAATATGCAGATGATTTTTATGATGCCAATGGATATGGGATGGGAGAAGAGCGTGACGGAATTCTTCTGCTCGTCAGTATGGAGGAAAGAGACTGGGGAATCAGTACCTGTGGCTATGGAATCACTGCATTTACAGATGCAGGCCAGGCGTATATGACAGAGAAGTTTCTTCCGGATCTGAGCAAGGGCGCATATTATGATGCCTTTATGAAATTTGCAGAGCTATGCGGTGAATTTGCAGAAAAGGCCAGAGCCGGAAAACCATATGATGCCGGAAACCTGCCAAAGGAGGGCGTCCGGCCGATATGGATTCTTCTGGATCTTCTGATCGGATTTGCGGCAGCGTATATCATCACTTCGTCACAGGCATCCAGACTGAAATCGGTCCGGAGACAAAACGACGCCCAGAACTATGAAGTTCCGGGCAGCCGCAGACTTCTGGTCAATGTGGACCGCTTTGTGAACCGGACGGTTTCACAGAGGGTCATCTCATCCGGAAACGGAAATTCGGGAGGCAGCAGTACACATACAAGTGAATCCGGTACCAGGCATGGCGGATCAGGCGGGAAATTCTGATCATGCAGTCAGGACATGTATTTCGCAGCAGATACGCAAAAGGCGTACCTGAATAATCAGGAAAGGCAGGGAATGAAAGTGCGTAATATTGTGCTGGATACACAAAGCGGATTATATGCCAGGGCAATTCGGAGGATACTTCTTCAGGATCTGGATGATTATCAGGTGGTAATCTCGGAAGCGCCGGACAGAACGGCAGAGTGCTGTAGAATTTTCCGTCCCTACGCTCTTTTGATGGAGGTGACGGGAAACGTTCCCTGGATGCTGAAGGAACGGCTGGTGATACAGAAAAAAGTAAAGAAGCAGACCCCGGAGTGTAAAATCGTGCTGCTGGTGGATGAGGTGGCGGACCGGGGACTGGCAGAGCAGGTAAAGCAGGCAAAAAAGGAAGGAAACATAGACGGCTTTATTTTCAGTTCTGTCACAGAAAGCTATCTGGTTTCCTATCTGGACAGTCTGTAAAGTAAAATAGAATAAAATAAACAGCGTTTTGAAGATGAAAGCTGCCCCGGGGCCATGAGACTCCGGGGCAGCTTATTTGAACAGATCAAAGCTGGGCAACGGCAGATCACAGCTTGAAAAGTGTGTTTAAGATTCCTCTTCCAAGGGATGCACCCACGTTGCCGCCGAGGCGTTTGCCGAAGCTTCCGCCAAGTGTCTTGCCGACTTCATTTCCAAGCTCCCGTCCGATGGTTCCTGCAACGGAAGTGGCGGTTCTTGTCACGGCAGTTTTGGCCCGCTTTCTCTGTGCGGCTTCTTCCCGCTCTCTTTTTTTCTGTGCAGCTGCCTCTTCTTTTTCGAGCTGCTTCTGCGCAGCAGCCTCTTCCTTTTTCAGCTGCTTTTGCCGCGCCTCCTCCTCGGCCGCTTTTTCCTGAGCCTGCAGATCGGATTCCGCTTTTCGCTGAAGAAACTCATAGGCGGAATCCCGGTCGACAGACTGGCAGTATTTGCAGTAGAGGAGATCGGCCCGGATCTGTTTCTGACGTTCCTCATCAGAAAGGACGCTCATCTGGCTCTGCGGTGGAAGAATTTTACATTTTTTGACAACTGTGGGAACACCTTCTTCATCCAGAACCGAAACCAGTGCCTCGCCGATTCCAAGCTGTGTCAGGGTTTCGTAAGTGTCGAACTGAGGATTTTCCCGGAAAGACAGGGCGGCTGCTTTTGCTGCCTTCTGTTCCGCTGGGGTATAGGCACGAAGCGCATGCTGCACCTTGTTGCCCAGCTGTGCGAGTACGCTGTCGGGAATGTCTCTGGGATTCTGAGTGATAAAGAAGATCCCCACGCCTTTGGAGCGGATCAGCTTGACCACCTGTTCCACTTTTGATAACAGTGCTTTGGGTGCATGGTCGAAAAGCATATGTGCTTCATCAAAAAAGAAGATGATCTTAGGCTTCGCGCAGTCTCCGGTTTCCGGAAGAATTTCGAAGAGCTCGGAAATCATCCAGAGCATAAAGGTGGCATACATAGTGGGATTCTGTATAAGCCTCCGGCAGTCCAGGATGGAAATCTTACCTTTGCCGCTGCAGTCCGTGCAAAGCCAGTCGCGGATATCCAGAGCCGGTTCGCCAAAGAACCGGTCCCCTCCCTCGGCCTCCAGGGCAACGACAGAGCGGACGATGGCGGACAGACTCTGTTTGGAAAGATTGCCGTATTCTGCAGCAAACTCTTTTGCGTGTTCTCCCACATACTGCAGCATGGAGCGCAGATCCTTGGTGTCGATCAGAAGCAGGTTCTGGTCATCGGCAATTTTAAAAACAACGGTGAGAATGTCTGTCTGCGTGGGATTTAGATCCATGACCCGACTGAGAAGCAGAGGCCCCATCTCGGAAATGGTAGTCCGAAGCGGCATTCCGTTTTCCCCGTATACGTCCCAGTAGGTGGAAGGATATCCCTGAAAATCAAAGCGATCCAGTCCAAGGCTGTTGATCCGGTTCTGAATATTTTCATTCATGATGCCTGCGCTGCACATTCCGGCAAGATCGCCTTTGGCATCTGCAAGAAACACGGGAATTCCGCAGTCGCTGAATGATTCTGCCATGACCTTTAACGTGACGGTTTTACCGGTGCCCGTGGCTCCGGCAATTAATCCGTGACGGTTGGCCATCTGAGGATAGATATATATGTTTTCTTCCCGGGACTTTCCAATGAGAATTTTATTGTCCTGATACATGCGCAGTTCCTCCCTGTTTTTTGGCGTTATTCTTAAGTTGTTTGGACAAGCGGCGGTGTTCGTGTATCCGCTGTGTGCTTCTTTGTATTGAATACGACACCTTTTTCTACTATAATAGCAGAAAGATGAACAGGAAGCCACTATTATTCGAAAACAGATGGTGATGAGGAAATACAAAGGTTACTGAGCACAGAGTGAACAGTAATCAAAAGATAAGGAGAAAACAGATTATGGCATGTACAACAATGTTGGTTGGAAAAAAGGCAAGTTATGACGGATCGACAATGATCGCGCGGAATGATGATTCTGCTTCCGGACGCTTCACGGCAAAGAAATTTGTCGTTGTGAAGCCGGAGGAGCAGCCAGAGATTTACCGTTCCGTGCTCTCTCATGTGGAGATACCGCTTCCAGAACATCCGATGCGGTATACTTCCATGCCGAACGCAGTGGAAGGAGAAGGAATCTGGGCGGCCAGCGGTGTAAATGAAGCACAGGTTGCGATGACTGCGACCGAAACACTCACATCCAATCCCCGTGTTCTCGGTGCGGATCCGCTGAAGGTTTATCAGCCGGCCGCAGATGGAAGGGAGGAAATTCCGGGCGGAATCGGAGAAGAAGATCTGGTATGTATCGTTCTTCCGTATATTCACAGTGCAAGAGAGGGCGTGCAGAGACTGGGAACTCTGCTGGAACAATACGGAACCTATGAAATGAACGGTATTGCCTTCCAGGACGCAGATGAAATCTGGTGGCTGGAAACCATCGGAGGACACCACTGGATCGCAAGGAGGGTTCCGGACGACGTATATGTCGTGATGCCGAATCAGCTGGGGCTGGATCAGTTTGATCTGGAGGATGCGCTGACGGAGCAGAAGGAATATATGTGTTCGCCGGATATGAGGGAATTTATTGAAAAAAATCATCTGGATCTTTCCATGGACGGAAAACTGAATCCGCGGGATGCATTCGGAAGTCATGACGATTCGGATCATGTTTACAATACACCCCGGGCATGGTACATGCTGCGCTGCCTGAACCCGCGCACGAGAGTCTGGGATGGTCCGGATGCCCGGTACACCCCGTGTTCCGATGATCTGCCCTGGTGTATGGTTCCGGAGAAGAAAATTACGGTGGAAGATGTCAAATATGTGCTTTCTTCCCATTATCAGGGGACACCCTATGATCCCTATTCTTCGTCGGGGGATTCATCTATGCGGGGAGCATATCGTTCCATCGGTATCAACCGGAATGATTTTCTTTCTGTGATTCAGATGCGTCCGGATCATACATATGATACGAAAGCCATTGAATGGATCGCCTATGCATCCAATGCGTTTAACGCGATGGCACCCTTTTATGCAGATGTGGAGGAAACTCCGGAATATCTTGCCAATACGACCGGGACTGTTTCCACGGAGAATTTCTACTGGTCCAGCCGTATGATCGCGGCCATGGCAGATGCCTCTTACGGAAAGTCCATATTCCACATTGAAAGATATCAGGAATATGTGATGGCAAAGGGGCATGAACTGATACATACCTATGATGCGCTGCTTGAACAGGAAACAGACGAAGAGAAGCGTCTGGCGCTGAAGGCGGAAGCCAACCGTAAAATTGCGGACATGCTGAAGGCGGCTACGCTGGATACACTGGATAAGGTTTTGTATGAACTGAGCAACCAGATGAAAAATTCCTATTCCAGATCGGATGCGTGATTTTTTCAGAAATGACAGACAGAGGAGCACAAACTCCTTTGCATATGGAGGAATAAGAAAATGATACGGTTCAATAACGATTACAATCATACCGCTCATGAGAAGGTGTTGCAGGCGGTAATGGATACAGGTACCGGAAGCTATGGAGGATACGGAGAGGACGAATGGTGCCGGAAGGCTTCCGATTACATAAAAAATCTTGTCAGCTGTCCGGAGGCGGCAGTCTATTTTCTGCCGGGAGCGACACAGGCAAACTTTATTGTATGTGCGGCAGCACTGCGTCCCATCGAGAGTGTCATCTGTGCAGACAGCGGACACATTTTCGGGCATGAGGCAGGATCGGTGGAAAATACGGGACATAAACTGATTGCGCTCCCGCAAAGAGAAGGGAAAATAACGGCAGAACAGATTGCAGAAGAGGCAGCTGCATATTATGACCACGGAGAGAAGGAGTACCTCACAGTTCCGCGCATGGTATATATTTCGTTTTCCACGGAATGGGGAACGATTTATTCAAAAAAGGAAATGCAGGATATTTCCGCAGTCTGCAGAAAATACGGGATGTATCTGTTTGTGGATGGTGCCAGAATGGGATATGGACTCGGAGCAGCAGAAAATGACATGACGCTTCAGGATTTTGCCGGACTGACAGATGTATTTTACATCGGGGGAACGAAATGCGGAGCCATGTTCGGAGAAGCACTGATCGTTGTCAACCGGGATCTGCAGAAGGGATTCCGGAGCTACATGAAACAGAACGGGGCGGTTCTGGCCAAAGGCTGGCTGCTGGGACTGCAGTTTTATACGCTCCTGCAGGAGGATCTGTATTTTGAGATCACCAGGCAGGCAGACGTGCTTGCGGTTCATATCCGGGAGGCATTTCAGGCGAAGGGGATTCCGCTATATGTGGAGAGTCCCACAAATCAGCAGTTTGTGCTCCTTACAGATGATCAGATGAAACAGCTGGAGAAAAACTATATTTTTGAGTATATGATGAAGACACCGGATGGACGGAACTGTGTGCGGTTCTGTACCGGCTGGAATACGACCCGGGAGGAAGCGGACCGTCTGATCTGTGATATTGCAGCTCTGTAAGAAAGATCAGAAGTCCGCGGAAGCGGCCTGTATGGCTGCCGGTCGTTCAGACATCAGGCCTTCCCAGGCGGTATTTGAAATCGGAATAGTCAAACGTGCGCAGACATTCCAGCTGCCCGTTGCTGTGCAGTACATGGATATCCGGAAGGGGCATTCCGTTGAAGGTATTGTTTTTGCAGGTGGTGTAGATCGCCATGTCACCAAACAGCAGAAGATCGCCTTCCTGCAGCGGTGCGTCAAAGCTGTAGTCGCCGATGACATCGCCGGACAGGCAGGTCGGTCCGCCTAAACGGAAGGTGTACGGCAATATCCCGGCTTCCTCTGCGCAAAACAGCGGTGGACGATACGGCATTTCCAGGACATCCGGCATATGGCAGGCTGCGCTGGAATCCAGGATGGCGATGTGGGTATTGCCATTCTGGATGACATCCAGTACGCGGGAGGCAAGATATCCGGCATTCAGGGCGCATGCCTCACCCGGTTCGAGATAAACCTGTACATCCCATTTTTCCTGTGCCGTGCGGATACGGCGTTCCAGGCGGAGAATGTCGTAGCCGGGACGGGTGATATGATGTCCGCCTCCGAAATTGAGCCATTTCATCTGTGGGAGCACATGGCCAAAATGTTTTTCCACGGCCAGAAGCGTGGTTTCCAGTGCATCGGAATCCTGTTCACAAAGCGTGTGGAAATGCAGTCCGTCCAGCAGGCAGAGCAGCTCCGGAGTCATCGTGCGGTCCCACTGTGCCCGCGTCGTGCCGAGACGGCTGCCGGGAGCACAGGGGTCATAGATTTCGTGTCCTTCCTGCGTGGAACATTCGGGATTGATCCGCAGTCCGATGCTTTTTCCGGCTTTTTTTGCCTGGGGACCGAAGTGTGCCAGCTGTCCGGGAGAGTTGAAAACAATGTGGTCTGCATAAAGCAGCAGTTCTTCAAATTCCCGGTCCCGGTAAGCACCACAGAAGACATGTACTTCTTTGCCGGGCATTTCTTCCGCACCCAGACGTGCCTCATACAGACCACTGGCTTCGGTCCCGGCCAGAAAAGGCTCCAGAACCGGATACAGGTCATAGTTTGAAAAGGCTTTCTGAGCCAGAAGGATTTTGCAGCCGGTGTGGGATGCCACCTGCGCCAGGATTTCTCCGTTGCGCCGCAGTGCCGCCTCATCCAGAATGTAGCATGGGGTGGGCAGCCTGTGAAACAATTCTTCCGGAGTGTGTCCGCCCAGCCCGGCAAAGGGAGGGCGGATTTCTTTTGGGGATGCCATTACTCTACCAGCTCCGGTTTATGGGTTTCGTTTCTGGGAAGACCGTACCGGTCCAGGGCATCCAGGAACGGATCCGGATCAAATTCTTCTACGGTATGGACACCGGGGGCGTTCCACTTGCCGGTGAGCAGCATCAGTGCACCACACATTGCAGGAACGCCGGTGGTGTAGCTGATGGCCTGACTTCCCACTTCTTTATAGCATTCCTGATGGTCGCAGACATTATAGATATAGTACGTTTTTTCTTTTCCGTCTTTTTTTCCGGTAAAGATACATCCGATGTTGGTTTTGCCTTTCGTGCGCGGGCCGAGGCTTGCAGGATCGGGCAGCAGCGCTTTCAGAAACTTGATGGGGACGATCTGCCGGCCCTCAAATTCCACAGGACTGGTGGACAGCATGCCGACATCCTCCAGACAGCGCATGTGATCGAGATAGCTCTGACCAAAGGTCATGAAGAACCGGATCCGTTTTACCTCCGGAATGTTCAGGGCGAGACTTTCGATTTCTTCGTGGTGCAGAAGATACATATCTTTCCGGCCAACCTGGTCAAATTCATATTCCCGTTTGATGCTCATGGCCGGGATTTCCACCCAGTGACCGTCTTCCCAGTAGCTTCCCGGTGCGGAGACTTCCCGCAGATTCACTTCGGGATTAAAATTTGTGGCAAATGCATAGCCGTGATCACCGCCGTTGCAGTCCAGAATATCAATGGTGTCAATGGCGTCAAACTCGTGTTTTTTGGCGTAGGCACAGTAGGCCTGGGTGACACCGGGATCAAAACCGCAGCCCAGAAGGGCGGTCAGGCCGGCATCCTCAAATTTTTTCCGGTAGGCCCACTGCCAGCTGTAATCAAAATAGGCGGAAAAGCCGGCTTCTTTGCAGCGCTTTTCATAGATGGCACGCCACGCGGGATCGTCGGTATCCTCCGGTTCGTAGTTTGCGGTATCCATGTAGTTGACACCGCAGGCAAGGCAGGCGTCCATGATGGTCAGATCCTGATAGGGAAGGGCAATATTCATTACCAGATCCGGTCTGTAGGAATGAATCAGGTCGATCACCTGCTGTACGTCGTCGGCATCCACCTGGGCGGTGGTGAGTTTCGTGGAGGTTTTTGGTGCCAGTTCGGCAGCCAGCCTGTCGCATTTGGATCTGGTCCGGCTGGCAATACAGATTTCGGTGAAAACCTCGCTTACCTGACAGCATTTGTGGATGGCAACGGATGCAACACCTCCGCAGCCGATGATAAGAACTCTGCTCATAATAAAATCTCTCCTTCTTTTTATTCTTTCTCTTTATTCTTCGTTTCCAGTGCAATGATCAATTCCCGCAGTACTTTGCAGGCAGTGGCGGTAGAAACACCGCCTGGATCCAGGGACGGTGCCAGCTCGGTCACATCTGCGCCCACAATGTCGGCGGTACAGACGGTCCGGATTGCCTGCAGCAGCTGAAGAAAGCTGACGCCTCCGGCCTCCGGCGTGCCGGTGCCGGGAAAGGCAGAAGGATCCAGACAGTCCAGATCAATGGTAAAGTAAACAGGAAGCTTTTGCTCCCGAAGTGTCTGAACGGTCTGCTCCAGACCCTGAAAATCGAAAGGATGGAAATCTGTGTGGGCAGCGGCAAAACGGAATTCTTCCCGCTCTCCGCTGCGGATACAGAACTGGTGAATCCGTCCGTCGCCCAGCAGATCATGACAGCGCCGAAGGACACACGCATGGCTTAAGCCTGCTCCCAGATAATCGCTGCGCAGGTCGGCATGGGCATCAAAATGGATGATGTGAAGTTCCGGATATCTCCGGATGAGCGCACGCACGGCACCCAGGGTAACCAGGTGCTCGCCGCCCAGAAGCAGCGGGAATTTCTGATCCTTCAGAATATGATCCGCCCGGTTTTCAATGTCATTTAATGTCGATTCTGTGCTGCCGAAGCACAATTCCAGATCGCCGCTGTCAAAGACGGCAAAGTCACTTAAGTCGGCATCCTGATAGGGACTGTAGGTTTCCAGCCCGAAGCTTTCATGACGCATGGCAGAAGGGCCAAAGCGGGTACCGGGGCGGAAACTGGTGGTGGAGTCAAAAGGAGCTCCATAAAGAACGATATGAGATTTGTCGTAATCGGCATCACAGCCGATGAACGTTTCGATATTTGGCTTCAGCATATTTTATTCCTCTACTTCTTCCAGCATTTCTTCCAGAAAAGCAGGCAGGCAGAAGGCGCCGACGTGCAGTCTGGTTGTATAGTAACGGGTATGCATGTTTAAGGCATTCCATGCATCGCTGTCCAGGTGATCAATGGGGTGGTATTTTTTGCTGGCGAAGCCGAACAGCCAGTATCCGGCCGCATAGGTGGGGATGTGTGCCTGATACACTCTGCTGATTGGAAACGTGCTCACGATCCTCTTGTGACTGCGCTGCATGGCGTGGGCGTCTTCTGCATAGAACGGACTGCCCTGCTGGTTGACCATGATGCCGTCTGCGCGAAGTGCATTATAGCAGTTTCCGTAAAATTCGCGGGTAAACAATCCTTCGGATGGGCCGAAGGGATCCGTGGAATCCACAATGATCAGATCATAGGCAGCCTCGCAGCGCCGGATGAATTTCAGTGCATTTTCAAAGTAAATATGTACCCTGCGGTCATCCATCCGGCATGCATTGCTCGGGAGGTAGGTCCGGCATGCCTCCACGACCTGCGGATCCATCTCAACCAGATCGATGCGTTTCACCCGGTCATATCGGGTCAGTTCCCGCACCACACCGCCGTCTCCGGCACCGATGACCAGAATGTCTTTGATACCGGGGTGTACCGCCATAGGTACATGGGTAATCATCTCGTCATAGATAAATTCATCCCGCTCGGTCAGCATGACATTTCCATCCAGCGTCAGAACCCGGCCGAACTCAGGGGTTTCAAAAATGTCAATCTGCTGGTAATCACTTTTTCTGGAGTAAAAATGACGCGTTACCCGCATGCTGTGTTTTACGTCAGGGGTGTGAAATTCACTAAACCACATTTCCATGCTGTGACATCTCCTTTCATATTAGTACGTTGATCCGGTTCAGATCGGGATCTTCGGAACCGGTCATGCTGCAGCCCTTGCTTTTGGCATACTGAATGTGCTCCAGGATTTGGACGGTAATCCGTTCGCCGGGAGCCAGAATCGGGATGCCTGGCGGGTAGCACATAACAAATTCACTGCATACCCGTCCCTGGCTTTCTTTCAGAGGCAGACTCACCTTTTCGGCATAAAAGGCATCCTGCGGACTGGTGACGACTTCGGGATCGATGTATTCCTGACTCAGAAGGCCGGTACCGTCTTTCTGATAGCGTCGGCGGATTTCTGCCAGGGCACTGACCAGACGCTCCAGCTCCTGGGGGCGGTCTCCCATGGAAAGATAGGCCAGAACATTTCCGATGTCTCCGAATTCGATCTGAATATCGTACTCGTCCCGAAGGATATCGTAAACCTCGATGCCGGCAAGGCCGATGTCCAGCGTGTGGACACTCAGCTTTGTGGTGTCGAAATCGAATACTGAGTTGCCGTTCATAAGCTCACGTCCGAAGGCGTAGTAGCCGCCTACGGCGTTGATTTCCTGGCGGGCGTATTCTGCCATGTCGGCAACCTGATGAAATACTTCGCGGCCTCGTAAGGCGAGATTACGCCGGCTGATATCCAGACTGGACATCAGAAGATAACTGCCGGAGGTGGTCTGGGTCAGATTGATGATCTGCCGGACATATCCGGCATGGACATTTGGTCCAACCAGCAGAAGACTGGACTGGGTCAGACTTCCCCCGCTTTTGTGCATGGAAACAGAGGCCATGTCTGCGCCGGCTTCCATTGCGGACACAGGAAGGCGCGTACCGAAATAAAAATGGGTGCCGTGGGCCTCATCCACCAGGCAGAGCATACCGGCATCGTGCGCCATTTTTACGATTGCCCGCAGATCACTGCAGATGCCGTAGTAGGTCGGGTTGTTTACCAGGACAGCTACGGCATTCGGATGCTCGGCGATGGCTTTTGCTACCTGCTCCCGGCGCATTCCCAGGGAAATGCCAAGCCGTTGGTCCACTTCCGGATTCACATATACCGGAACCGCGCCGCACAGAACCAGAGCGTTGATGACGCTTTTATGAACATTTCTGGGAAGAATGATCTCGTCCCCGCGTTTACAGGCAGTCAGTACCATACTTTGTACCGAACTGGTGGTACCGCCGACCATCAGGAATGCGTGGGCGGCGCCGAATGCATCTGCAGCCAGCTCTTCTGCCTCATGTATGACAGAAACCGGATGACAGAGATTATCCAGAGGTTTCATACTGTTTACATCTACACCCACACATTGCTGACCCAGAAAAGCGGTCAGCTCAGGATTGCCTCGCCCGCGCTTGTGGCCCGGTACATCAAAAGGAACAACCCTCATTTTTCGAAATGTTTCCAGAGCCTCATAAATGGGTGCACGGCTCTGATCCAGACGAGTTCGAATGATTTTCAATGTTTTTCCCTCCCGCGGGCTGCTTCATAACGAAACGGAAATGCCTGCTTGCTCATACGGGTCAGCCCGTCCAATATCCATGTGTCTGCGCATGCAGGCATGCTTCGTCACATGGCTGCTGTCCGGGACTTTTATAATAAAAAAACGCAGGCTGCGCGATATGCGCAACTTGCGTCTGTAATCCGGGTCAGATTCCGTTTCCACGTCTGGTACCGGGGGATCCGATGAAAAAAGGATCGCCGGAAAAGCAGCCGGAAATGCTGCGGGAAACAGAGAATACAGGTATGATTCAGATGGACGGAATGATTAGAGTCTATATAGCAATTACACTTTTACTACTCTTATTGACCGTTTCACAAGTCTGCGCATGGCGCATTTCGGTTATGAAGTAACCAACTTATAAAATTTGAGCTTTTAACTCAATCAATAAGGCTGCACAGTGGCCGCCAATCGGCAGTGGACCCGGCTGTCCGTATGGCCTGAACTCCCGGATGGAGTGGTCCAGAACAATTGCTTTGAAAAGACTCCCAATAATATCCTTCCAAAATCAAACAAATTTTAGCATGGTAAAGTGGTTTTGTCAAGCCATCTGCCCATATCTGTTATAAATCAAAGTTCTTATGGAAGGTTGCTGTGGCATACGGATCAATGGTATAATCAGAACTGGGTGGACAGAAGCATGATATACAATAATTTTAAATAAAACACTTGACCTTCCCCCTTGTGGAAGCTGTACGGTAGGGTCAGGACACAGGAAACAAGAGGTGAAAACATTGAAGATCAAACAGGTAGAAGAGCTGGTGGGAATTACGAAGAAGAATATCCGTTTTTATGAAGACCAAGGGCTTCTTCAGGTGCAGCGGGCAGAAAACGGATATCGGGAGTATTGTTTGGAGGATGTCAAACGCCTGCAGGAAATCAAGCTCCTTCGAAAGCTGTCGGTTCCCATTGAAGAGATGAAACTGGTCTTTGCGGGAAAGTGCAGTCTGCCGGATTGTCTCGACCGTCAGGCAGAATTTTTGGAATGTCAGAAAAAAGATCTGGAGTCCATGCGAAGCTTTTGCCTGCAGATGCTTGCAGAACGGATTTCAATGGAGTCACTGAATGCGGAACAGTGTCTGGAACAAATGGAACAGCTGGAAAGAGAGGGCGTGAATTTTATGGATGTGAGGAAACAGGACACGCGCAGGAAAAAACTGGCAGGTGCCGTCATGGGGGCAATCGCTATGGTGATTCTGATGGCTGTGCTGATCGGAATCATGGTCTGGGGATATTCGGAGGACCCCATTCCCATCGGAATTCTGTTATTTCTGATCGGGATTCCGGTTGCGGTGGTAATCGGAGCAATCGCGGCACTGGTGGGCAGAGTCAGGGAAATTGAAGGAGGAGAAGAGGATGAAGCTGCTAAGTATTGAATATATACCGGGAATAGAAGATATTGAAGCGTTGGGTATGGTAAAAGGGACTGTCGTTCACAGCAAAAATATCGGAAGAGATTTTATGGCGGGCATGAAGACGCTGGTTGGCGGAGAAATCGTAGGGTATACGGAGATGCTCAATGAAGCCCGTCAGATTGCGGTGAAACGAATGGTTGACGAAGCCAAAGAACTGGGCGCGGATGCGGTCATTGGTGTGAAATATGGCTCTTCCCAGGTTATGGCCGGGGCTGCGGAGGTAATCGCATACGGAACTGCCGTGAAATATCTCCGCTGAAAAGATATTTCGGTATTTCGTATATGCCGGATTGTCTCTGTTTTTATGGAAATATACTTGTCATACGCTGTTTTTCTGGATTATAATACCAATATGATTCTATTTGCAGACTGCAGACGGTTTACATGGGGGAAGAGAGCGTATGAAGTGGAAAGACAGAGTCGTAGAGGAATTAAGTGAGCAGAACATGTTTCAAAGCAGCGCACACAGATCCAGATTCAAGGAACTTCTGGACTGCTATGTGACAGCTCCGTTTTTTACCAGGGGACTTTGCAAGTGTATGTACCTGTCCTGCTGGGATGAAGAGCATTTTATTATCATGCTGGATATGCTGAATAAGCTGAAACTGTCGGAAAACATGGATCTGCAGGATATGAATGAAAACGGGGAGCTGATGGCGGAAGAGGCGGCAGACAGCTATGATAATTATGTGATGCGCCTGTCCTGTGCGCTGTTGATGGGGGAACCCTTTGATGTGGAAGCACTCCCGCAGGATATGGATCCGCAGGGACGTTTCCTGATTCAGGAGGCGCTGAAGGCCTCGGAAATTATTGATTCCGTACCGGATAAGTGAGTTGGTAAGGGAGCGAAACAGACATAGCTGGATTTTGGGTCATGTCTGCATCGCTCCCACTTCTGCTTCTTTATTGAAATAAAAAAGGACTTCGCTTTGCTTTTAATCGGCAGGTGTCTGCAGGTCTGATCTGTGCAGCTGGAAATCGGACAGAAAGATGGGGAGCAGTCGCTGGGAGTAGCTTCGCAGAGAGTACTCTCCGCCGGAAATACACCAGTCATACATAAAAGCGCGTTCACAGATGGCATAGGCCTTGACAATTTCGCTTACGGACAGATCGCTGCGCAGCTCGTTCTTCTGCTGGCCTTCCAGTATGATGCGGCTCAGCAGACGATAGTACAGTCGGTTGCGGTCCAGAAGGGATTTTTCGTCCCTGGTGATCAGCTGGGACGACAGAAGGCGTGCAAGAAGGTCAATGGAGATGCTGTTTTCAATCATGGAAAACAGTTCATTATTCAGGTAGAGCAGTTTCTGATAGCTGCTCATTTTTTCGTCCATGGTGGGGATCAGCTCTTCGTATTTTTCATCAAACAGGTAAGCCAGGGTGTTCAGAAGGGCATCCTTGCCTTTGAAATAATGATAAAAGGATCCCTTGGAAGTGCCGGAAGCGGCGATGATCTCATCTACGGTTGTGTTTTCATAGCCCTGGTCGTAAAAGAGCTGCCATGCGGCAGCGATTATTTTTCCTTTTGTCTGTCTGGTCTGATTTTTTCTCATGGAAACTCCTTTCCTGCGTGGAAAGACGCTGTGATGCATACTTCTGGAAACAGTATACCAGAGAAAACCACGATCTGCAAACTTCACAAAACATTTTTCAGATGTTGTGATAGCGGGTTTACGGATGAAAAGATATCAGTTACAATAGGAAAAACAAGTTTTCAGAAAAAATATGGAATGGATGGAGATAAAAATGAGAGATGAGATAAAACTGACAAAGCTGGCAGCCTGTGCCGGCTGCGGCGCCAAGGTGGGGGCAGGAACACTTTCACAGCTTCTGGAAGGGCTGCCCACGCATTATGATGAACGGCTGATCGTGGGGTATGATAAAAGTGATGATGCGTCGGTATATGTGCTTGATGAACAGACAGCACTGGTACAGACCATTGATTTTTTCCCGCCAATCGTGGATGATCCTTTTTTATTTGGTCAGATCGCAGCAGCAAATGCGCTGAGTGATGTGTATGCGATGGGAGGAGAGCCCCGACTGGCCATGAATGTTATGTGCGTGTCAAATAAGATGCCCCGTGAGGCAGTACATGAAATATTACGGGGAGGCTATGAGAAGGCATATGAAGCCGGAGTGATCATAACGGGGGGACACACCATTGAGGATCCGGAACCAAAGTACGGGCTTTCTGTTACCGGATTCGTACATCCGAGACGTGTGCTGATGAATTCCTCTGCAAAGGCAGGGGATGTACTGATTCTGACAAAACCGCTGGGAATCGGTATCCTGACCACAGCGGCAAAGGCGGATCTGGCAGAACCGGCACTTCTGCAAAAGCTTTATGCGCAGATGGCATTTCTGAATAAGACAGCCCGGGATATCATGGTGGAATACCATGTGCATGGCTGCACGGATGTCACCGGATTTGCATTGCTGGGACATGCCTGTGAGATGGCAAAGGGAAGTGAACTTACGATACATATTGATACGGCCAATGTTCCTTATCATAAAGAGGCATTTGAGATGGCCCGCATGGGAATGATTCCGGCAGGTGCCTATCGTAACCGGGAATTTGCAGAAAAATATGTGCAGGTAAAAGGGGAGATTCCGCTTGCACTTCAGGATATTCTCTATGACCCGCAGACTTCCGGGGGACTTCTGATGGCCGTGCCGGAGGAAGAGGCCCCGGGGCTTCTGGATGATCTCAGACAGGCAATTCCCTGTGCGGAGGCAGTGGGCTATGTGACAGAAAAGGAAGACGCATATCTTGTATTGGAGTGAAGGGAGCAGAGAGGTGAAAAAAAGAAATATACTTCCAACAGCGGTAGTGATATGTGTGATTATCCTGCTGACAACAGGAATTGTGATCGGATACAGATTTCGCCCGCAGCGGGAAACCGGCATGGCGGCTTCTCATGTACTGCGAAATTCCTACAATGGTTATGAGGGCAGCTGGGGAGAGGCAGATGACTGGAATGCAGGCGGGCAGGATGGTTCCGAAAGGAACAGCGGATCGGTCAACACACAGGTTTCCCGGGAAGCCAGAGAAAAAATGACAGTACTTCGCGGAGACGGGACGGATGTAGTCACCATTATGGTGTACATGTGCGGTTCGGATCTGGAATCAGAGGATGGAATGGCAACCGCGGATCTTCAGGAAATGATGGCGGCTGATATCAGTGATAATATCAATCTTCTGGTGTATACGGGAGGCTGCAAAAACTGGCAGAACAATGTGATCAGCAGCAGGACCAACCAGGTGTTTCAGGTGAAAAACGGAGGTCTGGTTTCACTGATCGGTGATGTGGGAAGCAAGTCCATGACAGATCCGGATACGCTGTCGCAGTATATTCGCTGGGCAAAGAAAAAATTCCCGGCAGACCGATATGAGCTGATCCTGTGGGATCACGGCGGCGGCTCCGGCAAAGGCTTCGGGTATGATGAAAATTTTGCAGAGGAAGGGTCCATGACGCTGGAGAAACTTCGAAAAGCGCTGAAGGACGGCGGATGCACGTTTGACTTTGTGGGCTTTGACGCAGGGCTGATGGCCACGCTTGAGACGGCCTGGATGGTGCAGCCTTATGCGGATTATCTGATCGCATCGGAAGAGACAGAACCGGGAGCAGGCTGGTATTATACGGGATGGCTGAGCCGTCTTTCCGAAAACCCTTCCATGTCTACCCT
This sequence comes from Blautia sp., assembly GCA_022769545.1. Taxonomy (GTDB): domain Bacteria; phylum Bacillota; class Clostridia; order Lachnospirales; family Lachnospiraceae; genus Blautia_A. The sequence goes on from JALEJS010000038.1 coordinate 33,730, forward strand.
GGAAATCGGGAAAAATATTGCAGATGATTATATCAATGTCTGCAGTGCAAAAGCACCGGGACAGTCCTGTACCCTCTCGGTGACAGATCTGGGAGAACTGTATGGTACGGTCCCGAAGAAGTTTAAGGCATTTGCGGTTTCTGTCTCGGAAATGATTCGGAACGGAGAATTCCGTCATGTATCAGAGGCCAGAAACAGAACGAAGGAATTTGCAGAAGAAACCGGAATGGATCAGGTGGATCTGATCCATCTGGCGGAAAACATGGAAACGACAGAGGGATGGGAACTGTCCGGTGTGCTGCAAAGTGCTGTAAAATACTGCAGGACATCACAGGGAGTGCGAAATGCGTATGGAATATCTGTTTATTTCCCGTATGGGCAGCTGTCTTTGGTCAGTGAAATGACAGATCTTTACCGGAAATGTGGATGGTCCGAAGCCTATATCGACTGCATTCAGAGCTTTGCGACGCTTCAGGCTGCCGGACAGATGGTTGCAGGCGGTGAAACGCAGCAGCAGTCATTGCTGTTTATTTCTCTGCTCACCGACGGAAAGGGTCATTCTTCCTCTGTCAAAAAAGGTGAGGAGGAAGTATCGCAGCTTCTTGGACAGCTTTCGGAAGGGGAGAACGTGGATTCCCTTGGCCTGAATGATAAAGATTCTGATTTTATTGACACAGAGCTGCTGGACGGCAGTCTGGAATATCTGACGGAAAACCAGTTTGATGCGTCGGCGCTTCTGTGGGGTGACAAGAACGGCGAAGAAGTATTAAAGCTGGAAGAATCCCAGTGGGAACTGATACAGGAAGTGGAACTGAATATTTTTGCTGATGACGGAAACGGTTATCTGGATCTGGGACGTGATCATGTCTATCAGCTGGATGAAGAAGGAGACCTGAAAGGCTTTTATGACGGAACCTGGGTGGGACTGGACGGAGAAATTGCAGCCTATTATCTGATTTCTGCGGAAGGAAATGATGAAGAATATGAGATTCTTGGCCGTGTTCCGGTGATGCTCAATGAAGAAAAGGCAGATCTGATTCTTTGCTTTTCCAGTGAAAAGCCCGCCGGTCAGGTGCTGGGAGCATCGATGTGCTACACGCAGGGAGAGACAGACACTGTCCGGAAGGGTCTGCGGCAGCTGAAGGACGGGGATCGTCTGCAGCTTATCTGTGATTATTATACGTATGATAAAAAGATGCTGACGGATCACGCCCTGGGGAATCCGATTACCGTGCAGGGAGAACTGCAGGTTGAAAATATTTATATGGACAGCATGAAATATAAGGCGGTTTACCGTCTCACAGACCTCTACAACAATCATTACTGGACGCCGGCGGCAGATACCCGTATAAAGGTGTGGTAGAGGTTACTGTTCACACGGCATTATCCCCAAGTTACTGAACGGAGTGAACAGTAACTGGTAGAAAAACGGCAGGGAGTCTTTCCGGTGAAAAATATTGACAAATTTTCTTCCGGTGCTATAATTTTCTTAAAAACATACAATTCCTACATATTAAGTGGGAAATGGCGGGAGGACAGCAATGAGCAGAGTGTATGAAAGTATGCTGGATCTGATCGGGGAGACACCCCTGGTGGAAGTGAAGAATATTGAGAGAATACAGAAGCTGGAAGCGAGAGTGCTGGTAAAGCTGGAGTATTTTAATCCGGCAGGCAGCGCAAAGGACCGTATTGCCAAAGCAATGATCGAAGATGCGGAGGAAAAGGGACTGCTGAAAGAAGGCAGCACCATTATTGAGCCTACGTCGGGAAATACCGGGATCGGTCTTGCTGCCATTGCGGCGACGAAGGGATATCGGATCATCCTTACGATGCCGGAAACCATGAGTGCGGAACGCAGAAACATTCTGAAAGCATATGGAGCCGAGCTGGTGCTGACAGACGGAGCAAAAGGCATGAGCGGAGCGATTGCCAGAGCGGAAGAGCTGGCAGCAGAAATTCCCGGAAGCTTCATTCCGGGGCAGTTTGTCAATCCGGCAAATCCCGGAGTTCACCGTAAGACGACCGGGCCGGAGATCTGGGAAGCGACTGACGGAAACGTGGATATTTTTGTTGCCGGAGTAGGGACCGGCGGCACGCTTACAGGCGTCGGAGAGTTTCTGAAGAGCCGGAAGCCGGAGGTAAAGATCGTGGCCGTTGAGCCTGCTGCTTCACCGGTTCTGTCAGAAGGAAAAGCCGGTCCGCATAAGATTCAGGGAATCGGAGCGGGATTTATTCCGGATACACTGAATACGGAAATTTACGATGAGGTGATTGCCATTCGGAATGAGGATGCATTCGCAGCTTCCAGAGCTCTGACAAAAGCGGAAGGAATTCTCACGGGAATCTCTTCGGGCGCAGCACTTCACGCGGCAGTTATGCTTGCAAAGCGTCCGGAAAACAAAGGGAAAACCATCGTGGCGTTTCTTCCGGACAGTGGTGACCGCTATTACTCGACGCCGTTGTTTGGATAATTGCCGGTTCTTCAATGCAGGTTTCTGATGAAAAACAGAAACCTGCCGGAGGTATAGTTATGAGAATATCCACAAGAGGAAGATATGCGATACGCCTGATGCTGGATCTGGCCATTCATTATTCCGGATCGCCCATCCGCCTGAAGGAGGCAGCCGGACGACAGGGGATTTCCGAGAAATATCTGGAACAGATCGTGTCGATTCTGAATAAGGCCGGATTTGTGAGAAGTGTGCGGGGAGCACAGGGAGGATATGCATTGAAAGAACCGCCTTCCTATTATACTGTGGGAATGATTCTCCGCCAGACGGAAGGCAGCCTGACCCCGGTGGAATGTGTGGAAGAAGGAGCAGCTCCCTGTGAGAGGGAGGCGGACTGTGTGACACGGATTTTATGGGGAAAACTGAATGATGCCATCAACGGCGTAGTGGATCACATTACGCTGGAAGACCTGATGAGCTGGGATAAGACAAGGGAAAATGATTATATTATTTAGGGGAGATCCCCGGAGCATTGATACATTGCTTCGGGGATTTTCTTACATTTATTTAACAAAACCCATCCTTTTGATTTAACATTCCCCTTTTATAGTTTGTATTGTCAACAGGACAGAACAAGTTTTTGAAAGAGGAGAATGAAAAAAATGAATAAAAAAATGATGGCAATTTTAACAGCAGCAGTAATTGGAGCAACCGCTTTTTGCGTACCGGCTTTTGCAGCAGAGGGAACGATTGATGTAATTTCCCGTGAGGATGGCTCCGGAACAAGAGGAGCATTTATCGAGCTTTTCGGAATTGAAGAGAAAGTAGATGATGAGAAAGTAGATATGACGACAGAGGAAGCCAGCATCACAAACAGTACTTCCGTTATGATGACAACGGTGGCAGGTGATGAGAATGCAATCGGATACATTTCCCTTGGATCCCTGGATGATACCGTAAAGGCAGTGAAGATCGACGGTGCTGAGGCATCTGCAGAAAATGTTGCAAATGATACCTATAAAGTATCCCGTCCGTTTAATATCGTTCTTGGCGGGGAAGTAAGTGACGCGGCACAGGATTTTATTAATTACATCATGAGCGCAGAAGGACAGCAGATCATTGAGGACAACGGATATATCAAAGAGGACACAGAAGCGCCGGCATACGAGGCAGGCGAAGCATCCGGAAAAGTTGTTGTTGCAGGTTCTTCTTCCGTAGCTCCGGTTATGGAAAAACTGAAAGAGGCCTATGAGGCAGTGAACACAGATGTGACCGTAGAGGTTCAGCAGAGTGATTCTACGACAGGTATTAACTCCGCAGCAGAAGGTATCTGTGACATCGGTATGGCATCCCGTGAACTGAAGGAAGAGGAAGCAGGTCTGGGACTTACCGCACAGGTTATTGCAAGAGACGGAATCGCAGTCATCGTAAACAATGAAAACGATACAGAAGAGCTCAGCAGCGAACAGGTAAAATCAATCTTTACAGGGGAAACTACAGAATGGGAGGAACTGGCTGAATAAGCCGGTTTCCTCTTTTACAGCAGTTTGGATCCGGAAAGGGATACGGGATTATGAGTCATATAAAAGAAAAGGGCATGAAAGTGATTTTTGCCACAGCAGCCTGTACATCGGTTCTGGCTGTCTTTCTGATCTGTATTTTTCTGTTTGCCAACGGAATTCCTGCAATCGGGAAAATCGGATCGCTGAAGTTCCTTTTTGGTACTGTGTGGAAGCCGTCCAACGGAAAATTCGGAATTCTTCCGATGATCGTGGCCAGCATCTATGTAACCGGCGGGGCGATTCTGATAGGAGTTCCCATTGCGCTGTTTACTTCTGTATTTATGGCAAGGTACTGCCCGAAAAGGATTTATGCGCCGCTGAAGTCGGGAATCGAGCTGATGGCCGGAGTTCCATCCATCGTCTACGGCTTTTTTGGCCTTATTCTTCTGGTTCCGCTGATCCGTAAGGTGTTTGGCGGTACGGGAACCAGCATGCTGGCAGCATCACTGCTGCTGGGAATGATGATTCTTCCGACGATCATCGGTGTGACAGAATCGGCGATCCGCAGTGTACCGGAAAGCTATTATGAGGGGTCCCTGGCACTGGGGGCAACAAAAGAGAGAAGTATTTTCTTTGTGATGCTTCCGGCAGCAAAATCCGGAATACTGGCAGGCATCGTGCTGGGTATCGGCCGCGCCATCGGAGAGACGATGGCAGTGATTATGGTAGCGGGAAATCAGCCCCGTATGCCGCAGGGAATTCTGAAGGGCGTGCGGACTATGACGGCAAATATTGTAACAGAAATGGGATATGCGACCGGATTGCACAGAGAGGCGCTGATCGCGACAGCAGTGGTACTGTTTGTCTTCATTCTGATCATAAATCTGAGTCTTTCCCTGCTGAACAGGAGGTCGGAGAATGCAAACTGATACAACAGCGGAAACTGTATATATAAAAGAAAAGAGAGAAAAAAGAAATTCCGTGTCGCTTAAGGATCAGCTGAGAGCTTACGCGAGACATCCGGGCTCCGGTGTGCTGGCATTTTTCACACTGCTTGCGGCAGTGCTCACGTTTGCGCTTCTGTTTTTCCTGATTGTTTATATTATGGCAAAAGGAATTCCTTATTTGTCGGCAGATCTGTTCAGCCTGACGTATACTTCGGAAAATCTTTCTCTGGTACCGTCACTGATCAATACCTTCATCATGACGGTCCTGTCCCTTGCGATTGCGGCACCGCTTGGCATTTTTGCCGCTATTTATCTGGTGGAATATGCCAGAAAAGGAAGCCGGATGGTGGGACTGATCCGGATTACCGCAGAGACGCTGTCCGGGATTCCGTCTATTGTTTATGGTCTGTTTGGTATGCTGTTTTTCGTCACAACGCTGCACTGGGGGCTGTCGCTGCTTTCGGGTGCCATGACGATGGTGATTATGATTCTTCCGCTGATCATGCGGACGGCAGAAGAGGCACTGAAGTCAGTTCCGGATTCCTACCGGGAAGCCAGCTTCGGACTTGGGGCTGGAAAGCTCAGAACCATTTTTAATATTGTTCTTCCATCGGCAGTTCCGGGAATTCTTGCCGGAGTCATTCTTGCAATCGGACGTGTGGTGGGAGAGACTGCGGCACTGCTTTATACGGCAGGAACCGTCGCTGAGGTTCCCTCCTCTCTTATGGGATCCGGACGTACGCTGGCACTGCACATGTATGTGCTGTCCGGAGAAGGCCTGCATATGGATCAGGCATCTGCAACGGCAGTTGTGATTCTGGCCTTTGTGCTTCTGATCAATTTTCTGTCAGGAATGGCAGCAAAAAGAATCGCGAAAGGATGATTCAGTATGAGTGAAAATGCAAAGATCAGTGTGGAAAATATGGATCTTCATTACGGAGATTTCCACGCATTAAAAAATATCAATATGAATATTCCCCAGAAAAAGATCACAGCCTTCATCGGCCCGTCCGGATGCGGAAAATCCACACTGCTGAAATCGCTGAATCGGATGAATGACCTGGTGGAAAGCTGTGTGATCACCGGAAAGGTGCAGCTGGACGGGGAAGATATCTATGGAAGTATGGACGTCAATATGCTTCGGAAGCGTGTGGGAATGGTGTTTCAGAAACCGAATCCCTTCCCCATGAGTATATATGACAACATTGCATATGGCCCAAGAACACATGGGATTCGCTCCAGAGCAAAGCTGGATGAGATTGTGGAAAAATCTCTTCGTGATGCGGCAATCTGGGATGAAGTGAAGGATCGTCTGAAAAAGAGTGCGCTGGGTATGTCCGGAGGACAGCAGCAGAGGCTGTGCATTGCCAGAGCGCTTGCGGTTCAGCCGGAGGTACTTCTGATGGATGAGCCGACCTCTGCATTGGATCCCATTTCCACATCTAAAATCGAAGAACTGGCCATGGAACTGAAAAAGGATTATACCATTGTCATGGTGACACATAACATGCAGCAGGCAACCCGTATATCGGATAAAACGGCGTTTTTCCTTCTGGGAGAAGTGGTGGAATATGACGATACGGATCAGCTGTTTTCCATGCCAAAAGATAAAAGGACAGAAGACTATATCACAGGGAGGTTTGGCTGATATGGCGACACATTTTGAGAAACAGCTGGAAGAACTCCATGTACAGATGATTACCATGGGAAGTCTGTGTGAAAAGGTGATTTCCCTTTCCGTACAGGCTGTGCTGCAAAAGAATGAAAAGGTGGTTTCCCAGGTATTTGAAACAGATCACGAGATTGACAAAAAGGAGCGGGAAATTGAAAATCTCTGTATGAGCCTTCTGCTCCATTACCATCCGGTGGCAGGAGATCTCCGGCAGATCTCTGCTGCTCTGAAAATGGTTTCCGATATGGAACGAATCGGAGATCAGGCGGCAGATATTGCGGATCTGTCTGTGTTTATTGACCGGAAGGCAGTTATGATCCCGCAGGCGATTGCGGATATGGCGGAACAGGCAGTGAAAATGGTGACAGACAGCGTGGATGCATTTGTGAAAGCAGATCTTGGGCTTTGCCGGAAAGTAATTGCGGATGACGATATTGTGGATGATGCGTTTAATGAAGTCAAAGAAGGGCTGGCGCGGGCCATTTACGGGGGAAGTCTCGATGCGAAGACCGGCCTGGATCTTCTGATGACGGCCAAGTATTTTGAACGGATCGGTGATCACGCGGTAAATATTGCGGAATGGGTAGAATATTCCATAACCGGTCATCATGGGGGAGAACTGTCGTGACAAAGAAAATACTAAAATCAATGATGCTGGTCTCAGTTACCGTTCTGGCGCTGGGACTGGCTTTCGTCATGGGGATTCTGTACCGGTATTTCGGGGAACAGATCGGAGAAGAACTGAAGAACGAGGCTGCTTTTTTGAGATACGGTGTGGAACAGCAGGGAATGGATTATCTGGAAAATACCTCATTGAAAAAGAATCGGATTACCTATATTGACTCTGATGGGACGGTACTGTTTGACAGTGAGGCAGACGCAGATTCCATGGAAAATCATGCACATCGGGAAGAGGTTCTGGAAGCGGTTTCCACCGGAAGCGGACAGGCGGTCCGCATGTCACGTACCCTTCTGGAGAAAACGATCTACTATGCAGTGCGCCTGGCAGACGGAAAGATTCTTCGGGTGTCGAGCACGCAGTATTCGGTGTTTGCACTGATGCTGGAGCTGGTTCAGCCGGTGTTTTGTATTCTGGGGCTTCTGGTGCTTCTGTCCGGAATTATGTCGTACCGATTGTCTGCAAAAATTGTGGAGCCTCTGAATGAGCTGGATCTTGAGCATCCGGAGGAAAATGATGTATATGCAGAGATTGGCCCGCTGCTCAGCAAGATGCACAGACAGAATGTAACGATCAGTCAGCAGCTGAAGGAAGCCAGACAGCAGCAGGAAAAATTCGCACTGGTTGCCGGGAATATGAAGGAAGGTCTTCTCCTGATTGATTCCTCCGCGCACATTCTTTCCGGAAATACAGGGGCGGCCAGACTGTTCCGGGTTTCTGACATTCCATGCGGAAGCAGTGTTTATCTTCTGAATCGTTCGGAGGAATTTCGAAAGATGATTACCGAAGTGCTTCAGGGCGGGCATCGTGAAGTCGTACTGGCGATTGGAGAGATGCAGGTGCAGGCAGTGGCAAATCCGGTGATGGAAGCAGGGCAGACAGCCGGTGCGGTGCTGCTGTTTCTGAATGTGACGGAAAAGATGGAGCGCGAAACGCTGCGCCGGGAATTTTCTGCGAATGTATCACACGAACTGAAGACACCGCTGACTTCCATTTCCGGGTATGCCGAGCTGATCCGGGACGGCTTCGTGCGTCAGGAAGATGTTCAGGGATTTGCAGAACGAATCTATCGGGAAGCCCAGAGACTGATACAGCTGGTGGAAGATACGATCCGGCTTTCCAGGCTGGATGAGGGAAGTACCTCCATGGAGCTGGAGGAAACGGATCTGTATGATCTGACAAAGGAGATTTTTTCCGGCCTCACACAAAAAGCGGAGGAAAAGCATGTCCGGCTGTATGTGGAAAGCGGCAGAATGAAGATCCATACGATTCCTTCTGTGATGGGGGAAATTTTATATAATCTATGCGATAACGCGATCAAATATAATCGGGAAGGCGGATCTGTGAGTGTATGGTTTGCGGACAGTGAAGAAGGCCTGCGGATCGGTGTGCGGGATACGGGAATCGGGATCCCTGTGGAGGAGCAGAATCGCATTTTTGAACGGTTTTATCGGGTGGATAAGAGCCATTCCAGTGAAGTGGGCGGTACCGGACTGGGCCTTTCCATTGTGAAACATGGGATGGAATTGCTGAATGGAGAAATCCGTCTGGAAAGCGAAGTGGATAAAGGAACAGAAGTGATTCTGGAATGGAAAAAATAAAATGCTGAAATGATACAAAAAAGGAAGAGATCTGCTGTCACGCAAATCCCTTCCTTTTTTTGGCCGTTTCGATCAGCTCGGAAGCCTCTTCAAAGGCTTCCGGCAGATAGTTTTCCGTCCATTCCTTTCCGGCTTTCTCTTCTTTTTTTATTTCTTCCCATCGCTCCAGTACCTGTTCAGAATCGGAGACGGAAGCTTCTCCGAAGACATGAGGATGACGGCGGATCATCTTTTCGCTGATTCCCTGAATCACGTCATCCATGGTAAAGAGACCTTCCTCCTGTGCAATCTGTGCATGCATGACAACCTGGAGAAGCAGATCACCAAGCTCTTCCTTCAGATTGTCCGGATTTCCGGTATCCTCCAGAATCCGGATGCCGCCGATCACCTCGGCAGCTTCCTCGATACAGGCTGCCTTCAGGCTGGAATGAGTCTGTTTCTGATCCCAGGGACACCCTCCCGGGGCACGCAGCCGGGCAATGATTTTCTGAAATTCTTCGAATGCAGTCATAAGGGTCCTCCTGAAATCATCTGGTAAAGTAAAGAAAATCGGCGCAGGGGCGCTGCGTACCGCCAATCAGTTTATTCATAACCTTCCCGTTAAAATACAGTGTGGCGGATCCTCCTCCGTCCAGATTGTAAGCATACTGGCAGTTATATGTCTGGAATATTCTGACCAGGTCGGTATGGTTCAGCCCGGAATAATTTCCGGTGTTGGTGACGACGATCACATATTCGTTCGGCTTTACCATACCTACCGCAGAGCGGGGATAATATTTGTTTGTCTCTGCGATAGCCGGCTGCGGAACACCGTTGTTGATCAGAATGGGTCCGAAATTGTAGGTATCTTTTACGCCCGCTTTCAGCAGCATATTTCCTGTGGAGCTGACTCTGGGTGTATACATGGTTCCGTCTGATTTTACGGCCATGGTAATATAGCTGGTGGCGTAATCGGCATAGATACGTCCGTTTTTGATGCACATACCTTTCGGAGACGGGTTGCCGGTTCCGTAATCAAAGGCGCTGCCGTTGATGCCGATGATCCCTCCATTGGAAGATACGGCGCTGGATGTAGTCTGTCTGGTGCCGCCGTAGGTTCCGTAGGAAAGTGCGGATTTCAGCTGTTTGGGACTTTTGGTCTTAATGTGTGCCACCCAGTAGGACACGCCGTGGGTGGATTTTAATTTCAGACTGATACGCAGAGTGGAAGAGGAATAGGAATAGTTATTTCCGCTCTGCTTGATCGTGGGTTTTTCCGAGGAAGTGATGATCCGGCGGCCTTTGCTGTCCACACGGTATTTTCCGATGGTGGTATTGCGGGCCATTACACCGTCTGCACCGAAATAATAATAGTACTTTCCGTCACTTGCCCAGCGGCTGCGAAGCATGACGCCGGTTCCCTTCCGGAAATAATAGGTCTTTCCGGTTTTGGTGGTGACCCATCCTCCGTAACGCTTTCCGCTTTTCACGCTGTAATAATATTCTCCGCGGTATTTGAAAAATCCGCGGATCAGGCGATGTTTGGAATTATAGAAATAGTAACCGGTGCCGATTTTTACCCAGCCGGTTTTCGAGGAAGTCAGGCTTACGGTGGTATCGGACTGTTTTACATAGTATGCTTTTGCAGAAACCGGGACAGAACTGCCCAGGCAGAGCACCAGCAGCAGAAGCAGTGCAGCGATGCAGGTGCGCAGTGAAGAAGGTTGTCTGTCAGAAGTTTTTTGACGCATAAATTCTCCTTTTTTCAAGTGTTTTCCGATTGCAGGATGCCGCCTGCATTTGCCGCGGCATACAGATACAGTCCTATTCTAGCATGAACAGACAGGAAATTCCAGTGACAGCAGATGAGAAATTTCTAAAAAAGTAACAGTTCAGCCATATAAAGATATTTGAAATCATCCTGCAGGAAACAAAACCGGACATCCTGCAGGAAACGACTTGTCACCGTGGGAATTATCATATATAATGAAATTGTATTTCAGAATCCGAAGACGAAGCAGTCGCGGCCTTTTTTTATAATGACAAAAAAGGCCGGCTGCTTTTTTTCTACCATCGGATTCGGGCAGAAAAGAAAGCGAGGGAAAGGTATGGAGAAAAATAATTATTCAAGTCCCTACAGCCTGGAAGGGAAACTTCCTCTGGGACAGGCAGTCCTCTACGGGCTGCAGCATGTACTGGCAATGTTTGCCGGAAATCTGACCCCGATCATTCTGATCCTTGGTGCGTGTGGGATTGAGGCCAGTGATGTGGTTCGTGTATCTATCCTCCAGAATGCCATGCTGGTGGCTGGTCTGATCACACTGGTTCAGCTGTTTACCATAGGGCCGATCGGCGGAAGGCTCCCCATCGTTATGGGAACCAGCTCCGGTTTCATCGGTGTCTGCAGCGGTGTGGCTGCGTCTATGGGCGGAGGCATTGTGGCATATGGCGCAATTATGGGTGCTTCATTGCTGGGTGGTCTGTTTGAAATGGTTCTCGGCTTTTGCCTGAAGCCTCTTCGTAGATTTTTCCCGTCTGTGGTAACCGGTACGGTTGTTATGGCAATCGGTCTTTCACTGATTGGTGTGGGAATCAATTCCTTCGGCGGCGGAAGCGGAAAGGGAGACTTCGGTTCTCTTCCCAATCTGTTTGTGGGTACTGTGGTACTTCTGACCATCGTACTTCTGAAGCACTTTACAAAAGGTGCAACCAGTGCCGCATCGATCCTGGTGGGTATCATTGTAGGATATATCGTATGTGCCGTGATGGGACTGGTCCTGCCTCATACATATGTGGATGCAGAAGGTGTGGAGCAGACCTGCTCCTGGGTTCTGAACTGGTCATCTGTGGGGGCTGCATCCTGGTTTACCATTCCGAAAATAATCGGTGTGAATCTGAAGGACAGCGCAGGAGAGGTTGTGAAGCTGGTATTTGATGCGAGAGCAATCATTCCTATCATGATCATGTTCATTGTGACAGCGGTTGAGACCGTGGGAGATATCTCCGGCATCACAGAAGGCGGTCTCGGAAGAGAGGCAACCGATAAGGAGCTTTCCGGCGGCGTGGTATGTGATGGTTTCGGATCTTCCGTGGCAGCAGTTTTCGGTGTGCTGCCGAATACTTCCTTCAGCCAGAATGTGGGTCTTGTCGGAATGACGAAGGTGGTAAATCTGTATGCGATTTCCATGGGCGCGATTTTCCTGATCCTCTGCGGACTGTTTCCCAAGCTGGCTGCAGTGGTAAATATTATGCCGCAGAGTGTCCTCGGCGGCGCGGCAGTCATGATGTTTGCATCCATCGTGGTAAGCGGTATTCAGCTTGTGACAAAAGAGGCAGTCAATGCAAAGAGTATCACGATCGTAGCTGTGGCACTGGGTCTTGGCTATGGACTGGGAGCGAACTCTGCGATTCTGGCAAATATGCCGTCTTATGTGAGCTATATTTTCGGCGGCTCCGGTATTGTTCCGGCAGCGATCATCGCCATTATACTGAACATTGTGATTCCGGATGAGAGCAAAGCAGAAAAGCATGCAGCAGGAAAATAAAAATTCCGGTACGGAAAAGGCAGAATAAAACACCGGCAGGAAACGGGAATTTCCCGGATCCTGCCGGTGTTTTGTTCTGATTTCAGTAATTGTACGCGCCTTCGTAGCGGCAGCACTGCTCCTTTTTCATGGAGCGCTGTGTACATCGGCTGCACCGGTCGCAGAATTCCTGCTGATAGCAGGTAGCGCACAGACAGTCGCCGCATGCGTGCCGGTCATACTCCGGTGTAAGAGAAAAGGGTCTTTCGTTTGCCGGATGTTCCGAGCTATTCATGATCATTCCTTCTTTCCCAGTGGCCGGAAGCTCCGCAGGGGAGAACCAGCCCATTACTGCTGACGGGCAGGCCGATTTCCTGGGAATCCACATGTCCGTCCCATTTTTTCAGTTCCGTGGAAAGCATATAAGTCAGGACGGCAGGGGCAAGTCCGGTGGTGTAGGAATTGATGAGGAAAAAGAGAGGATCATCGCTTAAAAGCTGCGTGCACAGCTGGATCAGCGGATGAATGGCATCCTCGATTTTCCATATTTCTCCTTTGGGGCCGCGTCCATAGGAAGGGGGATCCATGATGATGGCATCGTAGTGATTCCCCCGGCGGATCTCACGTTCCACAAATTTGACACAGTCATCCACCAGCCAGCGGATGGGAGCATCTGAAAGACCGGAAGCGGCAGCGTTTTCCTTTGCCCAGTTCACCATACCCTTCGAGGCGTCCACATGTGTCACGGAGGCACCTGCAGCAGCGGCAGCCAGTGTGGCACCGCCGGTATATGCGAAAAGATTCAGGACCTTGACCGGACGGCCGGCATTTCGGATTTTCGCTCCGAACCAGTCCCAGTTTACTGCCTGTTCCGGAAACAGGCCTGTGTGTTTGAAGCTGAAAGGCTTCAGATGAAACGTCAGGGTTTTGCCGATGGGGCTGCTGTGATAATGGATATCCCATTGCTGGGGGAGATCAAAAAATTCCCATTCTCCGCCGCCTTTTTTGCTGCGGTGATAATGACCGTTCCTTTTTTTCCAGCCACGCAGCGTTTTGGGGGTATCCCAGATTACCTGAGGGTCCGGACGAACCAGAAGGTAGTCACCCCATCGTTCCAGTTTTTCTCCGCGGGAGGCATCCAGAACTTCGTATTCCTCCCAGCCATTTGCTGTCCACATAACAATATGTTCTCCTGTTTTTATTGTAAAAGCGGTCATTTATCCACAATTGTTTAAGCACGTTAAGCACGATGTGGTATCAGACCTCTTGACTCTGGTATCTACAGTATAGTGTAAAACGCAGGACAGTGCAAGCGCGAAAATATATGTATGAAAGTCTTGCAAGGGACAATTTACCATGCTAAAATGTTAGAGATATTGGATTGGGGAGAATCAGATTGCTGCAGAAGAGCAGCTTGAGGAGGCAGTTATGAAAAAATATAGTGAAATGAGCAAAGAGGAGCTTCTGGAGCTCAAAGAGCAACTTGACAGACAATACAGGGAGATTCAGGCGCAGGGACTTTCTCTGGACATGTCCAGAGGAAAACCGGGGGCAGACCAGCTGAATATTTCCATGGAAATGATGGATGTTTTAAAAAGCGGAGATGATCTGAAGTGTGAGACTGGTGTGGACTGCCGGAACTATGGTGTGCTGGAAGGAATTCCGGAAGCGAAGCGTCTGCTGGGAGAAATGGCGGAGGTAAATCCGGATGAGATCATTATTTATGGAAACTCCAGCCTGAATGTGATGTTTGATACCATTGCCCGCTGTATGATGAAAGGGGTACTTGGAAACACTCCCTGGTCAAAGCTGGATAAAGTGAAATTCCTCTGTCCGGTACCGGGCTATGACCGTCATTTTAAGATCACGGAATATTTTGGAATTGAGATGATCAACGTTCCCATGACTCCGGAAGGTCCGGATATGGACATGGTGGAAAGACTGGTAAGTGAAGATGAGGCTGTGAAGGGAATCTGGTGTGTACCGAAATATTCCAATCCGCAGGGATACACATACTCCAGGGAGACCGTTGCCCGCTTCGCCAGACTGAAACCGGCGGCAAAGGATTTTCGCATTTTCTGGGATAATGCGTACTGTGTACATCATCTTTACGATACAAATCAGGATTTCCTGGTGGAAATCCTTGGCGAGTGTGCGAAGGCGGGAAACCCGGATATGGTATATAAATTCTGTTCCACATCCAAAATCAGTTTTCCCGGTTCCGGTATTGCATGTGTGGCAGCTTCCCGGGCAAATCTTGAGGACTTCCGCAGTACGATGAAGATTCAGACAATCGGACATGACAAGCTGAATCAGCTGCGTCATGTGCGTTATTTCAAGGATATCCAGGGAATCCATGAGCATATGAGAAAACATGCGGATCTGATCCGCCCGAAATTTGAAATGGTTCTGGAGACGCTGGAGCGTGAGCTTGGCGGAAAGGGAATCGGAGAATGGACAAAGCCCCACGGCGGATATTTTATTTCTTTTGATTCCATGGAAGGCTGTGCAAAGGATATCGTGGCAAAGGCGAAGGCAGCCGGTGTGGTAATGACGGATGCAGGGGCTACCTTCCCGTATGGCAGGGACCCGAAAGATTCCAATATCCGGATTGCACCGACCTATCCGTCAATTGATGAACTGAAAAAGGCGGCAGAAGTGTTTGTTCTTTGTGTAAAGCTGTCCAGTGTGGAAAAGCTTCTGCAGCAGTAATGGAGGAAATGCATGGCAGATAACCAGGCAAGGATGGGCAGAGGAAAAAAGGTGACGATCATTCTGATCCTGCTCCTGCTGGTACTCACAGCCGGAGTCTATGCCTATGGAGTGTATTACTTTTCCAATCACTTTCTGCCCGGCTCCGTCGTGAACGGATGCAACTGTTCCTATATGACAGAGGAAGAGACGGAGGAGCTTCTGGCCAGTCAGGTGAAGGTTTATGTCCTGGCAGTGGAAACCAGAAACAACGGCCGGGAAAGTCTTACGGCCAGTCAGGTGGGACTGAGCTATGTTCCTGACGGAAGTGTGAAACAGCGGATGCTGGAGCAGAATCGTTTTCTGTGGTTCCTGGCATTTGATCAGAGTGAAACCTACGAGATGACCGTAAAGACAGACTACGATCCCGAAAAAACGGCTGCTGCGGTGGATGGACTGAAGTGTATGCAGCCGGAGAACCGAACAGAACCCACAGATGCCTGTCTTTCGGATAACGGTACGGAATATGTGATCCTTCCGGAGGAGGAAGGATGTGCTCCGGACCGGGATAAGGTTCTGGAGTTGGTGGAGACGGCAGTGGAAACCGGCCGTCAGACCATCCGTCTGGAAGATGAAAACTGCTATGTCAGGCCGGAGATTTTCCGGGATGATGAGGTGCTGCTGCGGCAGTGCGAACAGCTGAACCGGATGACGGCGGCGGTGATCACCTACGACTTTGCGGACCGGACAGAACGTATCGGGAGAGAGCAGATCAAAAGCTGGCTGAAAACCGATGAAAATCAGGACTATGTACCGGACCGGGAGCTGGTAGGAGCATATGTGGATGAGCTTGCGGATATCTATGATACCCGGGGAGGCATGCATGAATTTCTCACCTATGACAATCGCGAGATTACGGTCAGCGGGGGAGATTACGGCTGGGAAATTGACCGTGCAGCAGAAACCGCGGAGCTGTGTCAGGCCATATCGGAAGGGCGCATTGAGGTACGGGAACCGGTTTACCGGCAGACTGCGGCAAGCCGTGATGTGATGGATATCGGATATACCTATGTGGAAATCGACCTGACCAACCAGGTACTTGTCTATTATCAGGACGGAATCGTGACGGTGAATACATTCATTGTCAGCGGAAATCCGAATTATTACGGCTGTGCCACTCCGACGGGCTGTTATGAGGTGACCGCCATGGAATCTCCCCGAAAAGTAGAGGGAGAGGGCTATCCGGAAGAATATGTGACGTACTGGATGGAGTTCCGCGAGAGAACCGGAATCCATGATGCACCGTGGAGAGAACAGTTCGGAGGAAGTCTGTATCTTACAGAAGGCTCGGCCGGCAGCGTGAGCATGCCCTATGATCAGGCAGAACTGCTTTACAGCTGTGTGGATATCGGAACTCCGGTGGTTATATATGAGTGAGAAGCATACCGGCAAGAAAGGGGATGAAGGCATGAAAATAGTTGTTTTGGCAGGAGGAACCAGCACAGAAAGAGCGATTTCGATCGTTTCCGGAACAGATGTGTGCAAAGCACTGAGGAAAAAGGGACATCAGGCCATTCTGGTGGATGTATTCTGCGGACTTGAAAATGTGGATTTTGAAAATCCCTTTCCGGATACATATGATGTGGATCAGGCAAGCCAGTATATCAAAAGCTTTAATGATTCCATAGAGGAACAGAAAAAATGCCGAAGAAATTTCTTTGGACCGAATGTGATCCGTCTCTGTGAGATGGCAGATATTGTTTTTCTTGCACTTCACGGTGCAAACGGAGAGGATGGGAAAATTCAGGCTTCCTTTGACCTGATGGGAATCCGGTATACCGGAACAGGCTATCTGGGCAGTGCCATAGCCATGGACAAAGGAATTACCAAACAGATTTTCCGGATGAATCATGTGCCGACGCCGGCGGGAACCGTGATGGAAAAGAAGAATCAGATACGGGAGCTGTCCGGGCTGAACATGGAATTTCCGGTTGTGGTAAAGACCTGCTGCGGGGGCTCCAGTGTGGGCGTATATATTGTAAAGGATCAGCAGGAGTACGAAAAGGCGCTGGATGAGGCGTTTTCCTATGAAGATAAGATCGTCGTAGAGGAATTTATCGAAGGCCAGGAATATACGGTTGCGGTTGTGGACGGAGAGGCCTATCCGATTGTGGAAATCACACCTCTGGAGGGCTTTTACGATTATGTGAACAAATATAAGCCGGGTTCCACCAGGGAAGTCTGTCCGGCACCGCTGAGTGAAGAGCTGACGGCACAGATGCAGCAGTATGCGGTGGAAGGTGCGAAGGCACTGGGAATGGAGGCCTACGGAAGGCTGGATTTCATGATGAAGAACAACGGGGAGATGTATTGTCTGGAAGCGAATACCCTTCCCGGAATGACGCCGACCAGTCTGATCCCGCAGGAAGCTGCCGCGCTGGGAATCGACTATCCGGCACTGTGTGAGAAACTGATCGAGGTATCACTGAAAAAATACAGATAGGAAAAAGGCCGTGAGCTTTCACGGCTTTTTTTGTCCGGGGAGGATCTATATGAAAAATTTGACACTGCGCAATATTGCAGAAGTATGCAACGGAAAATATTTCGGTCCGGAATCACTGGCGGACCGGGAAGTGACAGACATCACGACGGACAGCAGAAAGGTACAGGAAGGCGGACTGTTTGTTCCGATCGTGGGAGAGCGGGTGGATGCACACCGGTTTATTCCGCAGGTAATGGAAATGGGAGCACTTGGCACTCTGTCAGAGCGGGATCTGGGTCAGACAGAATTCCCTTATGTGCAGGTGGAATCCTCACTGCAGGCGGTGAAGGATATTGCAGAGTTTTATCTGAAGCAGCTGCAGATTCCGGTGGTGGGAATCACCGGAAGTGTGGGAAAAACCAGCACCAAAGAGGTGATCGCATCTGTTTTGAAGGAAAAATACCGCACGCTGAAGACACAGGGAAATTTCAACAACGAGCTGGGACTTCCGCTGACGGTCTTCCGTCTCCGGGAGGAAGATGAAATCGCGGTGCTGGAAATGGGGATCAGCGATTTTGGAGAGATGAGCCGGCTGGCAAGGATTGCCCGGCCGGATACCAGTGTGATCACAAATATCGGTACCTGTCATCTGGAAAATCTGGGTGACCGGGACGGCGTGCTGAAGGCCAAGACAGAAGTGTTTGCCTATGTGAAACCGGGCGGACATATTGTGCTGAACGGTGATGATGACAAGCTTTCCACCGTGAAAGAATACCAGGGAATCCGGCCGGTATTTTTCGGGATGAATCCGGAATGGCCGGTTTATGCAGATCACATTGAGAGCCGGGGGCTGAAGGGGATGAGCTGTACCATCCATATGGGCGCAGAAAGCTTTCCGGTACAGATTCCCATGCCGGGACGTCATATGATCTACAATGCACTGGCAGCAGCGGCAGTTGGGAAAATTTATGGTCTGACCAAAGAGCAGATCGCAGCGGGAATCGAAAGTCTGGAACCGGTGAGCGGACGTTTTAAAATGATCGATACAGAAAAATTTCTGATCGTGGATGACTGTTATAATGCGAATCCCATGTCCATGAAAGCATCGCTGGATGTTCTGAAGGATGGTGCCGGAAGAAGAGTGGCAATTCTCGGAGATATGGGAGAACTGGGAGAGAACGAGGCTGCTTTGCACCGGGAGGTCGGCGCTCACGCCGCAGACTGTGAAATTGATGTATGTATCTGTGTGGGTGACCTGTGCCGGCACCTGGCAGATGAAGCAGTCAAAAAGAACCCGCAGATGACCGTTCTTTATGAGCCGGATCTGGACAGCCTTCTGAAAAAACTTCCGGAATATGTACAGAAGGGAGATACCATTCTGGTAAAGGCATCGCATTTTATGAAATTTGAGCAGGTGGTAAAAGCGCTGCAGGAAATGTAAAATCCGGCAGGAATTTGACGAACGAATTTTCTTTTCCGCAGGACAGGTTGGCAGTATAATATCCATAGAATAGAAAAGGAGGATGTTATGCTGGAAAAACTCATGGATTTTCACATCCTGCTCTACTGCATGGCTCTGCTTGGGGCTGTGGGAGCAGTTGGCATGCTTGCCACACATCTTGCTTATCGAAGAATGCTGAAAAGTACGGAAAAGATGACAAATTTAAAAGAGAAATGGCTGAATCTCTGGGCGAGCCGGGACCAGCTGCTGCATCGGATGAACCGGCTGGTGTGGTATCCGGCGCTTGGGAGCACAGCAATGTTTCTGGCGGCGGTGCTGATCAATGCGGGACAGGCCGGACAAAAGGGAGTGCCCCTCGTTTATCTTTATGTGGGTGCCGTGATACCGGTTCTTCTTCTGCTGCTTCGGCAGGGACTGGATTTTTCCTACCGGGAAGAGCTGATCATGAATTCTCTGACGGATTATGTGGATCAGGTACATACCTGGGTGGAAAAGCTGCCGGAAAAGGAAATTTCGGATCCGGTTCTTCAGGATGAGGTTGTGGAGCGGATCACATCCAGCATCCGTCAGACTGCGGCGACCGGAAGTCATTTCAGCAGGATGCTGAGTGCAGAAGAGGAAGAGATCATGAGACAGATCATCCGGGAATTTATGAATTAAAATGCATGAGTTCTTATGAAAAAGAATCTCATAAAAAAAGACTGAGTTTCGGTGAGAAGCTCAGTCTTCTTCTATGACCTGAATTTCCAGAAAATCAAAGTCAATCTGTTCGATAAAATTATCCTGCCGGAACCGGGCCCGGGCATGCTTCTGAAAATCTTTCACGTTGGCATCCAGCCAGATGGGCTGACCAAGATCAAATGCATAGCAGATGTGCTCCAGACCGCGAAAAACCTTGTGTGTGCGGGTATCCTCCGATTCCTCGCAAAAGACGGTATCCCGGATCATGTGATTGTTTTTCCAGAGCTTTCCCCATAAACGGAACATAAGCCTTCTCCTTTCCTGTTCAGTGCTTTTCAGTATAGCGGATTCGGAGGTGAAAGTAAAGAAGGGTAATTGTTTTTGAAATACAGCTGAAATGTCTGGAGGCAGAAGGAAGCATTCGCTTTACAGACAAAATGCAGAAGGTGTATAATGGTGACCATTACAGGGAATCTGGAGGAATATTACGCGTATGGATGATATCATAAAAGCAGGATGGCTGATTTTATTTATGGCTTCCGGTTTTGGCTATTGGGAGTATTTCCGGAGAAAGGCCGGAATGAATGTGTTTTTTCTGCCGGCCTTTACCATTTCACTGCAGTCACTGATCCTGTTTTTCGGAGGAATTTTAAACATTTTAAAACCGTCGGCAATCGTGCTTTTCGGGGCGGGACTTCTGATGGCGGCATATTATCTCCTGAAGGATTTTAAAAATGCGGTCATGCCTTATCTGAATACAGGATATCTGTTTCTCGGCGTCAGTCTTCTGGCGGTGCTGATCGCGACCAAAGGACAGGTTTTTCAGCATTATGATAATTTTTCACACTGGGCAATGGTACTGCGCAATATGCTGGCAACAAACCGATATCCGTCTTTTGCAGACCAGCTGATCCTGTTTCAGGAATATCCGCTTGGAAGTGCCTCCTACATTTATTATTTTGCAAAGGTCGTTTCAGAGTCAGAATGTATGCAGATGACGGCGCAGGCATTCATGATGCTCTGCTTTATTTTGCCGGTGTTCAGATATGCGAAGAAACATAAAGTGATCGGCGGGGTCTTTGTAACGGTTTTTACAAATTTTTTGTTCTGTTATAATATTACGATCGTAAATTTGCTGGTAGATACCCTGCTTCCGCTGCAGGGAATGGCAGCGCTGTTTTTTGTATATTCCGAATGCTGCGGATTTGACCGTGCGGATAAGAAAGGAGAAGTATCCATTCTGTATGCGGTTCCTTTTTTATGTACTGCGGTTCAGATAAAGAATTCCGGTATTTTCTTTGCCGGTATGGCATTTGCGCTTATTCTGTTTTCCCTGAAATACGAAAGGACGGATTTCCGGCAAAAGATTGCTGCGATCGTCAGCCCGCTTCTGACCATTTATTTGTGGCAGGCACATTGCGGATATGTGTTTGACAATGCTTCCGTATCAAAGCATGCAATGACGGTGGAAAATTATACAAATACCTTTTCGTCGAAGTCCGATGGCATCATTCAGTCCATTTTCACGCAGCTTGTGAAAGTCTCGGTTACAGACAAAAACCTGTATTTTATTCTGGCCTTTCTGGCTGTGACAGGGGTGGTCTGCTTCTGCGTGCTGCCGACACTGAAAAAGCAGTATCTGAAAATGGCGGCTGCATCGGCAGGAATCTATGTGCTGTATATGGCTGGTGTATTTTTTATGTATCTGTTTTCCATGCCGGAACCGGAAGCGGTGCGGCTGGCAGGGATAACGAGATATATGAAAACGGTTTACATTGCGGTTTATTATCTGATCATTCTCATGTCGCTTGTCATGTTGTCTCATGCTGAGAGTGTGAAAAAGAAATGGATATGTACGGCAGTGGCTTTTGTCATGCTGATTGTGAACTGGAGAGGTCCGGAGGGGAAATTTTCCACGATTTTTGACACCAGCCCTGCAAGTGAGCGGCTTTGGGTGGAACAGGCGATCAGAGATTACCATGTGGAAAACGGCTCGTCATACATTATCTGTATTCCCAAAAGCGATGCGGGATATGCATATTATCTGTGTAAATATCTGTTATATTCACCGAATATCTCCTCGAGAGTTGTTACAGAAGCATCTCAGCTGGAAGATACGGAAGGATATCGATATATGTTCGTGTATGATTCGGAGAATGAACTGATTGAGGAATGGGCAGAGGAGAATTATCCGGATCAGGCCGGAAACGATGTGATCATTCTGGGGAATGAGTGAACGGCTTCGGAAAGAAAGACTTCGGAAAGAAAAAGATAAGTGAAGAAATGTATACTTGAAGAACCGCAAAAAAGATGATAAAATGAAGAACACGTGGAAGACGAAGGTGTCGCAGAGACTGCGGCACCTTTTTCACTTCATAAAACGCATGGAATCCTGTCTGGCAGGCAGCAGAAAAACGCAGGAATGCAATGGAAAGAATGATGGAGGAGATTATGATGAAACTGTACGAAAAAGGTGTGTATCTTGTAAAAGGCACAGAGATCGTGGAAGAGGGAACCGCAGCCCTTCCGGTGTCCAGGGAAGAGGCAGCCCGGAATACCATTGCCTATGGCATTCTGAAAAATCACAATACTTCCGGAAATATGGAAAAACTGCAGATTAAATTTGATAAACTGACTTCACATGATATTACGTTTGTGGGAATTATTCAGACGGCGAGAGCTTCCGGACTGGAGAAATTTCCGGTTCCGTATGTGCTGACCAACTGTCATAATTCTCTTTGCGCGGTGGGAGGAACGATCAACGAGGATGACCATATGTTTGGTCTGACCTGCGCAAAGAAATACGGCGGCGTCTATGTTCCGCCTCATCAGGCGGTCATTCATCAGTATGCCCGTGAAATGCTTGCCGGCGGAGGAAAGATGATCCTGGGCTCTGACAGCCATACCCGTTATGGTGCGCTTGGTACCATGGCAATGGGAGAGGGCGGACCGGAGCTTGTCAAGCAGCTTCTGGAGCAGACCTATGACATCAACATGCCGGGAGTGGTTGCCATTTACCTGAAGGGAGAGCCGAGAAAGGGCGTGGGACCGCAGGACGTTGCGCTTGCTATTATTAAAGAAGTATTTGCAAACGGATATGTGAAAAATAAAGTCATGGAATTTGTAGGACCGGGTGTGGCAAACTTAAGTGCGGATTTCCGTATCGGAATTGATGTTATGACCACGGAGACGACCTGTCTGTCCTCCATCTGGGAGACAGACGGCAAGATTGAGGAATTCTATGCGATTCACGGAAGACCGGAGGACTATAAAGAGCTGAAGCCGGGTGAGGTGGCATACTACGATGGCTGTGTGGAGATCGATCTGGGTGAGATCCGGCCGATGATCGCGATGCCGTTCCATCCAAGCAACGCATATCCCATTGATGAGGTGAAGGCAAATCTTTATGATATCCTGGATGATGTGGAAAAACGGGCACAGGTAAGTCTGGATGGAAAAATTCCGTTTACTCTGCGCAATAAGGTGATTGACGGAAAACTGTATGTGGATCAGGGTATCATTGCAGGATGTGCCGGCGGCGGATTTGAAAACATCTGTGCGGCAGCGGATATTTTGCGGGGAGCGAGCATCGGTTCCGATGCATTTACCCTGAGTATATATCCGGCAAGTACCCCGATCTATATGGAGCTTGCCAAAAACGGCGTGCTGGCGGATCTGATCGGTACCGGAGCGGTTGTGAAGACGGCCTTCTGCGGACCGTGCTTCGGCGCAGGTGACACACCGGCAAACAATGCATTCAGCATTCGTCACTCCACAAGAAACTTCCCCAACCGTGAAGGCTCCAAGATCCAGAATGGCCAGATTTCTTCGGTTGCGCTCATGGATGCCAGATCCATTGCTGCGACGGCGGCAAATAAAGGCTTCCTGACTTCTGCGGAGGAGTATACCGGAGAATTTACGAACCAGAAATACTTCTTTGACAAGACGATTTATGAAAACCGGGTATTTGACAGCAAGGGTGTGGCAGATCCTTCGGTGGAGATCCAGTTCGGACCAAACATCAAGGACTGGCCGAAAATGTCTGCATTGCCGGAACATATGATCCTGAAGGTGGTTTCTGAAATTCATGATCCGGTTACCACGACAGATGAGCTGATTCCTTCCGGAGAGACATCCTCTTACCGTTCCAACCCGCTGGGACTGGCAGAGTTTACGCTTTCCCGCAAGGATCCGGAATATGTGGGACGTGCAAAGGCGGTTCAGGCCGCACAGAAAGCCATCGAGGAAGACCGGTGCCCGGCAGAGGCATTTCCGGAGCTGAAGCCGGTCATGGAATGCATCCGCGCAGAATATCCGGATGTGGACAAGACCAATGTAGGTGTGGGAAGCACGATCTTTGCAGTGAAACCGGGAGACGGTTCTGCCCGTGAGCAGGCGGCTTCCTGTCAGAAGGTCCTTGGCGGCTGGGCAAATGTGGCCAACGAATATGCGACCAAGAGATATCGCTCCAATCTGATTAACTGGGGTATGCTGCCCTTCCTGATCAAAGAAGGCGAGCTTCCGTTCAAAAACGGAGATTTCCTTTTCTTCCCGCAGATTCGCAAGGCGGTGACGGAAAAAGAAGATCTCATCACCGGCTATGTGGTAAAAGAAGGAAAACTGACACCATTCCAGGTGACACTCGGAGAACTGACGGATGACGAAAGAGAAATCATTCTGAAGGGATGTCTGATCAACTATAACCGCAGATAAGTGGGTACCTGATTTATGAAAAAGAACAATCAATTTGTTGTACTGATACCGGCGCTTGACCCGCCGGTATCATTTGTCAAATATGTGGAAAAACTGATTCAGAACGGGATCAGCGATATCATTGTCGTAGATGACGGAAGCCGGGATAAGGATATTTTTGAGAAAATCGACAGGCATCCGCAGGTGGTGGTACTGACGCATGAGGTAAACTTCGGAAAGGGAAGAGGGCTGAGGACCGGCATCCGGTATTATCTGGAGCATTTCTCTCAGGAAGAATATGCGGGCATCGTGACCGCGGATTCCGACGGACAGCATTTGTGTGAAGATGTGAAAAAACTGGGAGCGTGTCTTGGATCCGGTGAAGGTAAAATGGTTCTGGGTGTGCGTGACTTCAATCAGGCAAATGTGCCGCCCAAAAGCCGGTTCGGGAATAAGCTTACCAGCAGACTTTTCAAAGTGCTTCTGGGGTATGGCGTGACGGATACCCAGACCGGGCTGCGGGCAATTCCCAACAGCATGATGCAGATGTGTCTGGAAATCCCGGGAGACCGGTTTGAATATGAGACAGCGGTGCTCATCCGGGCGTGCAAAGAAAAACGGGTGGAGGAAAGAACCATTCATACGGTGTATCTGGATGAAAACAGAGGAACCCATTTTCACCCGGTCAGGGATTCCTTACGGATCTACAGGCTCCTGCTGGGAACGTTTGTGAAATATCTCTTTGTTTCGCTGTCTTCGTTTCTTCTTGATTATCTTCTGTTCCTTCTGGGAACGAAGCTGCTGTTCCGGGGAATGGAATGGAGAATCGTGGAAGCTACGGTATGTGCAAGGATTCTTTCCAGCATATACAATTATTTCATGAACAAAAAAGTGGTATTCGAAAATGACGGCTCCTATGTCCGGACCGGTCTGGGATATTTTCTTCTCTGTGTGGTTCAATGTGCCGTTTCTGCGGTGAGTGTAGAGCTTTTTACGAAAGCGCTGCTTGCGGATGAAGCCTTTGTCAAACCGATCGTGGACATTATATTGTTTTTTGTGAATTATTTTGTACAAAAGAAAATCATTTTTGGCGAGCATAGAAAATCAGAGGGATGAATTTTGGGAGGAACAGATGATCAGAACAATTCTTTTTGATTTGGATAATACACTTCTGAATTTTAATACTGCAGAGCGGATTGCGGTTACAAAGGCACTGCAGGAGGCGAAGGTTCCGGTTACGGAAGCCGTGCTTTGCCGCTACAGTCAGCTGAATCTGGAACAGTGGAAGCTGCTGGAAAAGAGACAGCTGACCAGGGCGGAAGTGAAGGTGCGTCGTTTCCGGCTCCTCTTTGAGGAGCTTGGAAGTGATGCGTCTGCGGAGAATACAGCAGCATGTTATGAAAAACTGCTGGCCATCGGGCACTTTTTTATAGAAGGGGCACCGGAGCTGCTGGAGCTTCTGAAAGGAAAATATCGCATGTATCTGGTGACAAACGGCACGAAGAGTGTGCAGGACGGCCGGCTGGCAAGTGCCGGAATCCGGAAATATTTTGAAGATGTGTTTATCTCAGAAGAAATCGGATTTGAGAAGCCCTTTCCGGAATTTTTTGCGTACTGCTTTTCCAGGATCCCGGGATTTCGGAAGGAAGAGACCGTGATTGTGGGAGACAGTCTGACATCGGATATTCAGGGCGGGATCAACAGCGGCATCCGAACCATCTGGTTTCAGCCGTCAGAAAAACCGGTGGATTCTGAAATTCATCCGGACTATCAGATTCGTCATCTTCTGGAGCTTCCGAAGCTGTTAGATGATATAATTATCTGAAAATTATATACAAATAGCAAAATAAAACAATTAATTTTCAAACATATAGAAAACATATAAAAAATAATCCAAAAAAATCCAAAAATGTGTTGACAATTACAAGGCCGTGTGTTAGTATATACTCAACAAAAGAAAAGAGAAAAAAATTAAAAATAAGAAAAAGAAAGAGGTGAATCCGTTGAAAACGTAAGTAATATCCATCAATATGAAAGTGATAGGAATCATATTTCCTGCGAGAAAGACCTGATACATAAGATGAGAAGAGAGATCCTTTAATGAAAGGAAAACGTATCATAGGTAATATAGAAAAGATTCTTCATATTGAATAGCTATCACAGAATATATTTTAAAAAAACCTTAAGTCAAATAAATTTAAACGAAAAATATCGGATTTGGAATTTGAAGAAATTACTTAAGATATGAATTAAAATATAAAACACAGAAGATATTTATAATATCCGAATTCTATAAAACTTTCTAAGTTGAAAAAATACGAGCAGGAAATATCCAAAAGACTTTATATATAAATAAGATTATATATAAAAAAACTGAATATGGAATATAACCTTTAAAACTGATAAAATAGTTAAATAAAGATTATATCAAATAAAAACTGAATACAGATGATTTTAAATTAACAGAAATGAGGTACAACCCATTGGAATTTGAAGTTCATTAGCGACGGTCATCATTTTTTGAAAGTGAAGAATGGTGGCCGTCTATTTGTTGTCGTGTATCCGAAGGGAAGCTCCCGGGGAGGTTTGCAGGTGATATTCAGAAGATGGGGACATACCGCAAAAACAGCGTTGGAGGAGGCAGCTTCACAGGTGATGCGAAATATGGAACAGCAGATATTATTTGAGGACAGGGAAATCATCGTTTGCCATAAACCGGCAGGTATGGCAGTACAGAGCGCGGGAGTCGGGAGGATGGATCTTGAGAGCGCGCTGAAAAATTATCTGGGCAGTCCGCAGCTTTATGTGATACATCGTCTGGATCAGCCGGTGGAGGGAGTGATCGTGTTTGCAAAAACCCAGACGGCGGCGAGAGAGCTGAGCCGGCAGATTTCCTGCGGAAAAATGAAAAAAGAATATCTGGCTGTGACAACCGGAAGAACGCAGGCTGATCAGGGTACGCTGGAGAATGAACTGAAAAAAGACGGAAGGACCAATACTTCATATGTCGTAAAAAAAGGGACTCCCGGCGCAAAGACAGCCCGGCTTTCCTATGAGATCGTAAAGAAACTGGGCCGGGAAGCAGATAATGGTGCCGTGCCGCGCTATCTGGTGAGAGTTCACCTGGAAACAGGAAGACATCATCAGATACGGGTTCAGATGGCACATGCAGGAATGCCGCTGGCAGGAGACCGGAAATATCATCCGGAGGATTCATCGGGGCTTACGCTGGGACTATGTGCAGTCCGGCTGGGCTTTTATCATCCGAAGACAAAAAAATATATGGAATTTGAGACGGTGCCGCAGGGGAATGCATTTCAGGAGTCGTGAATAATTTTTCCGGTGTCCTGCCATACTGAACAGAAAAAGTGTGGTGAAAATATGCGGCAGGAGTGGAAACATCGTCTGACAATTGCAGGGATTGTACTGGGAGTGATCGCGGGATTTCGGTGGCTGCTTCCGGCTGCAATCCCTTTTTTGACGGCCTGGCTGCTGGCAGAATGGATATATCCGGCTGCCGTGAAAGCAGAAAGGCGCCTGGGAATAAAAAAGGAAATTACGGCAGCTGCTCTTCTGCTTCTGATAGGAGCTGCAGCGCTTCTTATTCTGTTTTTCCTGGGAAGGGAGTTCCTGCGTCAGATCCGGCTGCTGCTGCAAAGCCTTCCGGATTTCCGGGAGCAGGGGCAGGGGCTGTTCCGGCAATGCTGCCGGGCGTTTGACAAAAGTCTGGGACTGGAAAAGGGAAACAGTCAGGCATTTCTGATGCAGCAGATATCATCTTTTCAGGGAAAACTGGTGGATGGGGCCGGGGAGTGGGCACAAAAACTGTTTGGCTGCGTGAACGGGTTTTTTCTTGTTTTATCGGCGGTTGTTGTTGCGTTTATCAGCTGCATTCTGATGGTGGGAGACATGGAGAAGCTGCACAGAAAATTTCTGGATTATTCCGGGCTGAATGGTGCAAGACATGTACTGAAGCGGCTGAAAAAAACAACGGTGGTATATTTGAAGGCACAGCTGATGATCATGGTCCTGGTGGGGGCAGTCTGTGCGGCGGCATTCTGGCTGATGGGAAATTCCTGGTTTCTGGTTCTGGGGGCAGCGCTGGGCGCGCTGGATGCGCTTCCGGTGATCGGTACCGGAACTTTTCTGTATCCGGCTGCCATTGTTTTTCTGTTAAAAGGAAAAACCCAGATTGCAGTAGGCTGTGTTCTTCTGGATATCGTGACCAGCCTTCTCCGGGAATTTCTGGAACCAAGACTTCTGGGAGAGCGCCTGGGAGTTTCTCCCATTGCAATTCTGGCGTCGGTGTATCTGGGTGTGCTCCTGTATGGCGGCTGGGGCGTGTTTCTGGGACCGTTAAGTTTTTCTCTGATTTATGAGATCGGGAAAGAACTGGATGTCTGGGGACCGTGAAATTAGTGTGAAAAAAACAGAAAAGCTCTGGACGGAATGTAAAAAGTGTGTATAATGTTCATGATAGAATTGTTTACTGTTGTTATAGTATGATGCTGGAATCAGATCTTTTGATCCTGGCATCACAGCATGTTGTAGAGAGGAAATCAGAAATGAAAAAAGCGGCAGTTGCAGCAGCACTGATCTTTACGGCAGTGGGAAGCTTCGTCATGTACGAAAACAGGATGACGCCCCGACCGGTAGCAGCGGAGGAACAGGAAGAGACATCAGATGAGACAGCCGGGGAAAATTCCCTTGTTCCGCAAATTGACACCACGGCAGATGTTATGTCCGGAGCCAGAATCGCAGTGGTGAGCAAATGCGCCAGCGGCCAGTACTGGGATCTGCTTCGCACAGGGATGGAGGATGCAGTACGCGATGTAAATGAGGCATATGGTTTTCAGAAGGATGAACAGATTACCATGACCTTTGAGGGCCCGGATGATGAGAAGGATGTAGAGACACAGATCAATACACTGGATGCGGTAATTGCAGAGAACCCGACGGTTGTCTGCCTGAGTGCAGGGGACATGGAATCCTGTCAGGCACAGCTGGAAGCAGCCCGGGAAAATGGAATTCCTGTGATCGTGTTTGATTCAAATGTAAGTGAGACAGAGCTGATCACAGGTTACTGTGGGACGGACAATGTGGAGGTAGGTATCATAGCCGCGCAGAAAATGGTGCAGGCGCTGGGAGAAAAAGGACAGATTGCTGTGTTTTCCGCACAGGAAAAGACACAGAGTGCCAGAGAAAGGACGGACAGCTTCCTGGATGTGATCGCCGGATATGAGAACATGTCCGTGGTATCGGTTTTGTATGATGATCAGGTGGAGAACATGGAAAGCGCCATGCAGGATGCGCTGAAATGTCATCCGGATATTGCCGGGGTATTCTGTTCCAATGCAGTTGTAGCAGATCTTTACCTGAATATGGAAAAGGAAGAGGATGCTGCACAGCCGCTGATGGTGGGAGTGGATGCCACGACGCGTCAGCAGGAAGCCATAAAAAACGGCGGGGAAGTGGGAACGGTTTCCCAGAATCCTTATGCCATGGGATACAGAACCATGTGGATGGCCCTTCAGGTCAGCAGTGAGACAGGTCAGGGGGGAGAAAAAATCTCTGATTATCTGCCGCCGGAATGGATCGATGCACAGAACCTGGAGGATCCGGCATATGCAGGATACATATACGGAAAATAGATAAAAACAGAAGTGGGGAGATACCGGAGAATACAGGACGGTATCTCCCTATTATTTGTATATTGTGGCAGAAACAGTAATCGGACATTGCAAAAAATTTGGGCATTTTGGTTGTTTTTCCCGCTCTGTTGTGGTAAAATCCCTCTATGTAACATGGTGAGATCCGGAGGGTGAAAACGGAATGAAACGATGGAATGAATGGATTAAAAACCTCACTCTGCTGACACAGTTTGGACTGTCTTTTATTACGCCGATATTGATGTGTCTGGCATTGTGCTGGTGGCTGACGGCCAGATTTTCCATCGGAGCCTGGATTTTTATTCCCGGATTTTTTTTCGGCCTGGGCGGTTCGTTTACCGTTGCCTACAGGCTTTATCTTTCGGTGACAGGACGTCAGAAGAAAGAGGATAAAAAAAAGAAACAGAAAATATCATATAACAGACATATGTAAAGAAACAGAAGGGAATTCTATGATTAAAATTCAGCCGGAAGTGGCGAAACAGACAAAAAAAATTACAGTGATAACAATCGGGGGGCTGCTTTTGATGTGGCTGGTCTTTCTGATCCTGCATCAGACAATGCCGGAAAAGGTTCCTTTTGATTATACCGTGATTCTGGGAGGGCTTGCAGGAAGTGCGGTTGCCGTGCTCAGCTTTCTGCAGCTGGGACTCACCGTGCAGAAGGCGGTAAGTACTTCCGATGAGGATCAGGCGCGTCTTGCCATGAAGTCCGGCTATTCGCAGAGAATGATGATCCGGACCCTCTGGGTCATCGCGGCGATCGTGGCACCCTGCTTCCATTTTGCAGCAGGAATCCTGCCGCTGCTTTTCCCGAATACTGGAATCAAGCTGTTCTATAAATGGATGGCTGATGATAGTAAATAAATAATTCCAAGCCAGACAAGGAGGTGGATAACTTATGGAATTAGATATAACCGGAGCAAAAGTCTTTTTTACCGTGCCCATTGATGTACCGATTCTGGGAAAGCTGCAGATCAGCGAGACGATTGTGGTCAGCTGGATCGTCATGCTTCTCATTACCGGATTATGTATCTGGCTGACACATGACCTGAAGGTGGAAAATATTTCCAAACGGCAGGCAGTGGCAGAAATGCTGGTAGAGATGGCAAATAAATTTGTTACCGGAAATATGGGAGAAAAGTTCCGAAGCTTTATCCCATTTGTGGCGGCACTGTTTGTTACAAGTGTTGTGTCGAACCTGATCAGTCTGATCGGACTGCGAAGTCCGACGGCGGATTTATCCACAGAGGCAGCCTGGGCGGTCATTGTCTTTATTATGATCACATATCAGAAAATAAAGGCTGGCGGCGTGTTGGGATACATGAAAGGATTCACCCAGCCGATTCCCGTTCTGACCCCTTTTAACATTCTTTCGGAACTGGCGACACCTGTCAGTATGGCCTGCCGTCACTTCGGCAACATTCTGTCCGGTGTGGTAATCAATGCACTGCTCTACGGTGCGCTGGCGGTTGCAAGCTCTGCACTGCTGGGACTTCTTCCGGGACTTCTGGGGGATATCCTCTCGCAGATCCCCATTCTGGATGTGGGTGTTCCGGCGATTCTGTCTGTATATTTTGACTGGTTTTCCGGTGTGATGCAGGCATTCATTTTCTGTATGCTGACGGTAATGTATATTGCAAATGCGGCAGAAGAAAACTAAAAAGGCACTATATAAAAAAATAACAATTTTTAACAGGAGGATTAAATTATGGAATTCGAATTACTGGCAAAGGGTATTACACTGGCAGGATGTGCAATTGGAGCAGGATGTTCTCTGATCGCCGGTATCGGCCCTGGTATCGGTGAAGGTAACGCAGTGGCAAAGGCACTGGAAGCAATCGGACGTCAGCCGGAATGCAAGGGTGACGTAACTTCCACCATGCTTCTCGGATGTGCGATCGCAGAGACGACAGGTATCTACGGTTTCGTAACCGGTCTGCTTCTGATCTTCGTGGCACCTGGTATGTTCATGAATCTCATTAAATAATCGGAAATCTGACAGCGGCAGCCTGTACGCCAAAAGGCGGGGCTGCAAATGACAAATATAGGAGGTTACATTCATGGACGTACAGGGATTAGTAGGAATTGTGCCATGGACGTTTGTCGCTCAGATTTGCAACCTTTTTATCCAGGTGTATCTCATCAAAAGATTTTTGTTCAAACCGATCAATGCCATGCTGGAAAAGAGAAAAGCCATGGCAGATGCACAGATTCAGGATGCCGTGAAGGCAAATGAGGAAGCGCAGGCCATGAAGCAGGAATATGAACAGAGCATGGAAGAGGCAAAGGCCCGGGCGAACGAGATCGTTACGCAGGCACAGAGAACGGCCACTCTCCAGAGCGAGGAAATGCTTAAGGAAGCCGGCCGCCAGGCGACTGCCATGAAGGAAAAGGCAGAGGCGGACATCGCACAGGAGAGAAGAAAAGCAGTCAACGACATCAAGGATGAAATTGGCGGCATGGCTATGGAGATCGCCGGAAAGGTAATCGAGCGGGAGATCAGTGAAGAGGATCACGCGAAACTCATTGAAGAATTTATTGCGAATGTAGGTGAGGCATCATGACGCAGACTGCCAGAGTATATGGCGGCAGCCTGTATGAGCTTGCTGCCGAGGAAAAGCTTGAAGATGTGATTCTGGAGCAGATGACACAGGTCCGGCAGCTTTTCCGGGAGAATCCGGATTATCTTACGCTTCTGGCAGATCCGGCCATCCCCAAGGAAGAGAGAACCGGTCTGATCGAGAACGCATTCGGGACACAGGCAGAGCGGTATTTAGTGAATTTTATGAAGCTGTTGTGTGAAAAAGGCTACATCCGGGAATTCGGCAACTGTACCGAGGAATACACACGGCGTTATAATGCAGACCATGGAATTGCAGAGGCGGTGGTTACGTCTGCTGTCACGTTAAGTGAAGCGCAGATGGCGGCACTGCGGGCAAAACTGGAGAAAATCAGCGGCAAAAAGATTTCTCTCGTACAGAAGAAGGATGCTTCTGTGCTGGCGGGACTGCGAGTGGAACTGGAAGGCAAACTGCTGGATGGAACGGTTCAGGGCCGCCTGACGGGAATTTCCAAAAAGCTGAATGAAATCATAGTTTAAAGGATGGAATGGAAAGATGCAATTAAAACCTGAAGAAATATCCAAGGTCATCCGAAGCCAGATCAAATATTACGATAATGCCATCAAAAAAGACGAGACCGGCACGATTCTTATGGTAGGTGACGGTATTGCGAGAGCCAGCGGCCTTTTGAACTGTATGGCCGGCGAGCTTCTGGAATTCGAGGACGGAAGCTTCGGTATGGCACAGAACCTGGAAGAAAACAGCGTTTCTATCGTATTATTTGGTTCCGGAGAGAAGATCGGAGAAGGCCAGACCGTAAAACGTACCGGAAAGGTTGTATCGGTTCCGGTCGGTGAAGAAATGATCGGCCGTGTTGTGAATGCGCTGGGACAGCCCATTGACGGCGCAGGTCCGATTCAGACAACAGAATTCAGAGCAATTGAAAGCCGGGCACCGGGAATCTGTGAGAGACGTTCGGTACATGAACCGCTCCAGACCGGTATCAAGGCGATCGATTCGATGATCCCTATCGGAAGAGGACAGCGAGAGCTGATCATCGGTGACCGTCAGACCGGAAAGACTGCCATTGCGGCGGATACCATTATCAACCAGAAGGGAAAGGATGTTATCTGTATCTATGTGGCAATCGGTCAGAAGAGCTCTACGGTGGCAACACTGGTAGAGATGCTTACCAAGAACGGTGCCATGGATTACACCATTGTTGTGGCGGCAACGGCATCTGACGCCAGCCCGCTGCAGTACATTGCACCCTATTCCGGATGTGCAATGGGCGAATATTTTATGAACAAAGGAAAACACGTCCTGATTATCTATGACGACCTGAGTAAGCATGCGGTTGCTTACCGTGCACTTTCTCTGCTGATCCGTCGTCCGCCGGGACGTGAGGCATATCCCGGAGATGTTTTCTATCTGCATTCCAGACTGCTGGAGCGTGCGGCAAAGCTTGACGATGAGCACGGCGGCGGTTCCATGACAGCACTTCCGATCGTAGAGACACAGGCCGGTGATGTATCTGCATATATTCCGACCAATGTTATTTCCATTACAGACGGTCAGATCTTCCTGGAGACAGAGCTGTTCCATTCCGGTGTCATGCCGGCTGTAAACCCGGGTATTTCCGTATCCCGAGTAGGAGGAGATGCTCAGATTAAGGCAATGAAGAAGGTTGCCGGAACTCTGAAGCTGATTTATTCTCAGTATCGTGAGCTGCAGAGCTTTGCACAGTTTGGTTCCGACCTGGACGCAGATACAAAGGCGCGTCTGGATCAGGGTGCCCGCATTGTGGAAGTCCTGAAGCAGGATCAGAACCAGCCGGTTCCGGTAGAAAAACAGGTGGCAATTCTGTATGCGGTCACCAAGGGAATTCTTTCCGGAGTTGAAGTGGAAGATGTGAAGGCATACGAGAAAGGCCTGTATACATTCCTGGACAGCAATGCCGACGGAGCTGCAGCCATGCAGGATATCCGCAGCACAGGCAAGCTGGAAGCAGACACGGAAGAAAAGCTGAGAAAAGCTCTTGATGAATATACAGAAAATTTTGTGAATTCCAGACCGAAGAAATAAGTGATGAAGGAGGAAGGTTATGGCTGCAAATATGAAAGCGGTAAAGCTGCGGATCAAAAGTGTGCAGAGCACCATGCAGATTACCAAAGCGATGGAACTTGTGGCATCCTCCAAGCTGCGTAAAGCAAAAGAACGGGCAGAAACCTGCCGCCCGTATTTTCATACCCTTCACGATACCCTTCGGGATATCGCAGCAGGAAATACAGAATTCTATTCTCTCTATGCCAGAGAATCTGAAAATCCGAAGACCTGCTATGTGGTGATTGCCGGTGACAGAGGTCTGGCAGGCGGATACAATGCAAATGTTTTCAAGTGCATGGAAGCGGACTGCCAGGGCAGAGAGTACAGTGTCCTTCCCATCGGGAAAAAGGCACTGGAGTATTATCGCCGGAAAAAGGTGGACATTGTCTCAGAGGAGTTTGCGGAAATCGCCGACGTATCGGTGTCGGACTGCTTTTCCATAGCACATCTTCTCTGCAGCAAATTCATGAGCGGAGAATTCGGACATATTGAGCTGTGCTATACAAACTTTGTGTCCATGCTCTCCCAGCAGCCGGAGGTATTTTCCATACTTCCTCTCACAGACCTCGTGGGGGAGGAGACGGAGAATACGGTACGGGATCTGATTTTGTATGAACCGGACAGTACCACCGTATTTGACGCAATTGTTCCGGAATATCTGGCAGGACTGATCTACGGAGGTGTCTGTGAGGGTCTGGCCAGTGAGCTGGCGGCCAGACGAACTGCCATGGATGCGGCAACCAAGAATGCCGGAGAGATGATCGATCAGCTGAATCTGTATTACAACCGGGCACGTCAGGCAAGTATTACGCAGGAAATCACGGAGATTGTTGCGGGCTCAGAGGGCCTATAAACCATATTAAGAGGAGATTCATAAATGAGCGAAAAACACATTGGCGAAGTTGTACAGGTCATCGGTCCGGTATTGGATATCCGCTTTGCGCACGATGAACTGCCTGCACTTCTCAATGCCATTGAAATTGATAACAAAGGCGCAAAGCTGACAGCAGAAGTGGCGCAGCAGCTGGGAGACAACACCGTACGCTGCATCGCCATGAATTCTACAGACGGTCTGGTGCGCGGAAGCAAGGCAGTGGATACCGGAGGACCCATCACGGTTCCGGTCGGTGAGGAATGTCTTGGCCGTGTATTCAATCTTCTGGGAGATCCGGTGGACAATCAGCCGGCTCCGGAGGCAAAGGAACGCTGGGCAATCCATCGTCCGGCTCCGACCTATGAGGAGCAGACACCTGCCACAGAGATCCTGGAAACCGGAATCAAGGTCGTTGACCTGATCTGTCCTTATGCGAAGGGTGGAAAAATCGGTCTGTTCGGAGGCGCCGGTGTCGGGAAAACCGTCCTGATCATGGAGCTGATCCACAATGTCGCTACGGCACACGGCGGACTTTCTGTATTTACCGGTGTAGGAGAGCGTACCCGTGAGGGAAATGACCTTTACAATGAAATGAAAGAAAGCGGCGTTATCGACAAGACAGCCCTGGTATACGGGCAGATGAATGAGCCGCCGGGAGCACGTATGAGAGTCGGTCTTTCCGGACTGACGATGGCGGAGTATTTCCGTGATGTGAAAAATCAGGATGTGCTTCTGTTTATTGACAATATTTTCCGATTCACACAGGCCGGCTCTGAGGTTTCGGCTCTTCTGGGACGTATGCCGTCTGCCGTTGGATATCAGCCGACACTGGCAACGGAGATGGGAGCTCTGCAGGAGCGTATCACTTCTACCAGAAAGGGTTCCATTACATCTGTGCAGGCTGTATATGTGCCGGCGGATGACCTGACAGACCCGGCTCCGGCTACGACTTTCACCCATCTGGATGCCACCACGGTATTGTCCCGTGAAATTTCCAGCCAGGGTATCTATCCGGCAGTGGATCCGCTGGACTCCACCAGCCGTATCCTGTCCCCGGAGGTTGTGGGAACCGAGCATTATGAAATCGCCCGTGCAGTGCAGAGAGTCCTTCAGAGGTACAAAGAGCTGCAGGATATCATCGCCATCATGGGTATGGACGAGCTTTCCGAAGAAGATAAGCTGTCGGTGAACCGTGCACGTAAGGTACAGCGTTTCCTGTCTCAGAGCTTTTCTGTGGCAGAGCAGTTTACCGGTATGCCGGGACAGTATGTGCCGCTGAAGGAGACACTTCGCGGATTCAAGATGATTCTGGATGGCGAATGTGATGATATTCCGGAGAGCTGCTTCCTGTTTGCAGGAACCATCGACGAAGTCTTTGAAAAGGCTAAGAACATGTAAAGGAGGCTGTTTATGAGCACCTTTCCATTAAAAATCGGAACACCGGACGGCCTTCTTTTTGAGGGGGAAGTGACCCGGCTTGTCTGCCGGAGCATTACCGGAGATCTGGCGATCATGGCCAGACATGTAAACTTCTGTACCGCTCTTGGGATGGGAGAAGCGCATGTTGTCATGGACGACGGAAGTGTGAGGGAGGCAGCCTGCATTGGCGGGATGCTGTCGGTGATGGACGGAGAATGTTCTCTGCTGGCCACGACCTGGGAGTGGAAGGAGAATATTGATGCGGAACGTGCCGGCAGGGCAAAGACGCGCGCAGAACAGCAGCTTGCGAAGACCGGTCTGACAGACGAGGAATATAAGGTCGCAAAGGCGAAGCTTCAGAGGGCGTTAGTCCGACTGAGTGTAAAAAACTGATGATACATGGAATTGCCGGTGCCGGTCATCGGCAGTTTCCTGTGGTGTAAAAGAGGAGGGGTGTTTCCTGAAATGCCCTTCCTGTTTTTTCCTTTTTTGAATCAGGAGGAAGAGATATGATTGATTATACAGAAGGGGCAGGCGTACAGTATCATCTTCAGATCGGATCCGGAGATGTGGGAAGATATGTGATTCTTCCGGGAGATCCGAAGCGGTGCAAAAAGATTGCCGGATTTCTGGAGGAGCCCAGACTGATTGCGGACAGCAGGGAATTTGTAACCTACACGGGATATCTGGAAGGCGAAAAGGTGAGTGTGACATCCACCGGAATCGGAGGACCATCCGCTTCCATTGCCGTGGAAGAGCTGGTCCGCTGCGGAGCAGATACCTTTGTGCGTGTGGGAACCTGCGGCGGAATGCAGACAGAGGTTCTCGGCGGTGACATTGTCATAGCAAACGGTGCGGTACGTATGGAAGGAACCAGCAGGGAATACGCGCCCATCGAATTTCCGGCAGTTCCCAGCCTGGAGGTCTTAAACGCGCTGAAAACAGCGGCTGACCGGCTGGAATATCCCAGCCATGTGGGTGTTGTGCATTGCAAGGATTCCTTCTACGGGCAGCATGAGCCGGAGGTGAAGCCGGTGGGATATGAGCTGACCAGTAAGTGGCAGGCGTGGATCCGCTGCGGGGTGCTGGCCTCGGAGATGGAATCGGCGGCAATCTTTGTGGCGGGAAGCTGTCTCAGAGTGCGTACCGGCTCCTGCTTTCTTGTGGTGGCGAATCAGGAACGGGCAGCGAAAGGTCTGGATAATCCGCAGGTGCATGACACGGAAAAAGCGATCCGCACTGCCGTGGAGGCGATTCGCATTCTGATCCGGCAGGACCGGGAAAAGGCAGGACAGGAAGGGACTTGCGTATGACAGATGTGGAGAAGCTGTGCGAGACAGCAATTCGTATGAGAGAATATGCCTATGTTCCCTATTCCGGCTTTCGGGTGGGAGCGGCACTTCTGTGTGCGGACGGGAGTGTCTATACCGGCTGTAATATTGAGAATGCCTCTTATACGCCGACAAACTGTGCGGAGAGAACGGCATTTTTCAAAGCTGTCAGCGAGGGAAAACGGGCATTTACCGCCATTGCCATTGCAGGGGGGCCGTCCGGCAAAATTGTGGATTACTGTGCACCCTGCGGAGTATGCCGTCAGGTCATGCGGGAATTCTGTGAGGATACCTTTCAGATTATTCTTGCCAGGACACCTTCGGATTATCAGATCTATACATTGAAACAGATGCTGCCGGCCGCATTCGGGCCGGAGAATCTACAGGAGGATTGATTCATATGTTAAATGCAAAATTATTTGATCATACACTTTTAAAAGCAGATGCAACCAGTCAGCAGATCCGCAGGGTCTGCCAGGAGGCGAAGGAGCATGGTTTTGCCTCGGTATGTGTGAATTCCTATTATACCGCGCTGGTTGCAAAGGAACTGGAAGGAAGCGATGTAATGACCTGCACTGTGGTCGGCTTCCCTCTGGGGCAGATGAGCACCAGAGCCAAAAAGGCAGAGACAGAGATTGCAGTGGCAGACGGTGCTCAGGAAATTGATATGGTGATCAATGTGGGGGCTCTGAAGGAAGGACTTCAGGATGTTGTTCTGGAGGATATCCGGGAGGTTAAGTCGGCCTGCGGGACAGCCCGTCTGAAGGTGATCATTGAGACCTGCCTGCTGACCGATGAGGAGAAAGTGCTGGCCTGTCGTCTTTCCAAAGAGGCGGGAGCCGATTTTGTAAAGACTTCCACCGGATTCTCCACAGGCGGTGCCAGAG
Organism: Blautia sp.; assembly: GCA_022769545.1. Classification (GTDB taxonomy): domain Bacteria; phylum Bacillota; class Clostridia; order Lachnospirales; family Lachnospiraceae; genus Blautia_A. Next base: position 72,941 of record JALEJS010000038.1, read on the forward strand.
TGGAGGATGTGGCACTCATGAGAAAAACAGTAGGACCGGACATGGGAGTGAAAGCCAGCGGCGGAATTCATGATCGGGAAATGGCACAGAAACTGGTGGAAGCAGGGGCCAGCCGGCTGGGAACCAGCGCAACGCTGGCAATTGTTGAATGATCTGAGAGGGATGCGTATGCAGGAAGAAGAAATCCGAAAGCTCCCGAAGGTTGAGCTGCATTGTCATCTGGACGGCTCTCTGTCGAGAGAGTTTATCCAGGAAAGACTGGGAAGGCCGGTGACGGATAAAGAACTGCAGGTGTCACAGGAATGCCGCAGCCTTTCTGAATATCTGGAAAAATTTGATCTTCCTGTGAAGTGTCTGCAGGATCCGGAGGGGCTTCGCGGCGCAGGCTACGATTTCCTGAGAACGGTGAGCCGGGAAAATGTAGTATACGCAGAAGTGCGTTTTGCCCCGCTTCTGTCGGTCAATGAGAAGATGGATACAGAGACGGTGATCGCTTCGCTGCTGGAGGGGCTGGAAGAAGGTCGCCGGGTATTTGGTGTGGAATATAATGTGATCACCTGTGCCATGCGTCATCACAGTCAGCAGGATAATCTGGAAATGCTGAAAGTCGCAGAAAAATTTCTGGGAAAAGGCGTCTGTGCGGCAGATCTTGCCGGATCGGAAGCGGACTATCCCATGACACAGTTCATGGACCTTTTTGCAAAGGCGAAGGAGATGGGAATTCCGTTTACCATACATGCCGGGGAATGCGGAAGTGTGCAGAATATTTCCGATGCGGTTCAGGCGGGGGCAGCACGCATCGGACACGGGATTGCCATGCGGGGCTTCCGGCAGATGCAGGAGCTGTGCCGGGAGAAACGCATCGGTATCGAGATGTGTCCGCTGAGCAATCTGCAGACAAAAGCAGTGCGGCACAGCCGGGAATATCCGTTAAGAGAATTCCTGGATGCAGGGCTGTTCGTGACGATTAACACAGATAACCGCACGGTGAGCGGAACCTCTCTGACCAGAGAGCTGATGTTTATTCAGGATACCTGGGGAATTACCGACGACGAGATCCTTCAGATGATGAAAAATGCGGCAGAGGTATCCTTTGCGGATCCCTCCGTGAAAAGGAGAATGTTATGAACGAAGTATATGAAAAACTACAGAAATGTGCGGCGGCAGTTCGTGCAAAAACTGATTTCAGGCCGGAAGTGGCGCTGGTCCTGGGATCCGGCCTGGGAGAATACGCACGGAACATGGATGTGAAAGCGCAGATTGCCTACTCTGAGATAGAGGGCTTTCCAGTCTCCACAGTGGCAGGTCATGACGGCCGGTTTCTCTTCGGATATGTCAGGGGTGTGCCTGTCGTTCTGATGAAGGGACGCGTTCACTTTTATGAGGGCTATGATATGACGGATGTGGTGATGCCGGTGCGGATCATGGGGCTTCTGGGAGCCGATAAGCTGATCCTGACCAATGCCGCAGGTGGTGTGAATCAAGACTTTGCACCGGGGGATCTGATGATGATCACCGACCATATTTCCACATTTATCAAAAGCCCTCTGATCGGGCCGAATGTGGAAGAGCTGGGAACCCGGTTCCCGGATATGAGTCATGTTTATGACCCGGAGCTGTGTGAAAAAATCCGGCAGGCAGCCGGCAGGACAGGAATAAAAATCCGGGAAGGCATTTACCTGCAGTGTACCGGGCCGAATTATGAGACGCCTGCGGAAATCCGTATGATCCGTACGCTGGGTGCAGATGCGGTGGGGATGAGTACGGTTTGTGAGGCGATCGCCGCGCGTCATATGGGAATGCGTGTCTGCGGAATTTCCTGTATCACAAATATGGCGGCAGGCATTCTGGATCAGCCGCTGAATCACCGGGAAGTGCAGGAGACCGCTGACCGGGTGAAGGATTCCTTTGAACGGCTGATCACGGAAGTGATTGTCTCGCTCGCTCCACAAAGGAAACCTTGAATATGACACAAAAGAATGATATAATCAAATAACAAAAAATAAAAGGAGGAACAAACATGAAAAGGAAATTATTGGCGGCGGCAATGGCAGGTATGATGGCGCTTTCTATGGCTGCAGTTCCTGTATTTGCAGAGAGCGAATACAGCGTGGCAATGGTTACGGACTCCGGAGATATCACAGACCAGTCTTTCAATCAGACAACCTATGAAGCATGTAAGGCATTCTGTGAAGAGAACGGTATTGATTTCAATTATTACAAACCGGACGGAGATTCGGATGAAGCGCGTATCGCCAGTGTGGATCAGGCGGTTGCGGACGGACATAATATCATCGTCCTTCCCGGATATCTGTTTGCAGCAACCATCGTAGAAGAGTCCCCTGTTTATCCGGAGGTAAAATTCGTTGCACTGGATATGTCCGAAGGAGACCTCATGGGTGCCGGCGGAAGTGAAAATGTGGAAGAGTGCTATAATACAGAAAACACATACTGCGCAATTTATCAGGAAGAGTACTCCGGATATATGGCAGGCTATGCGGCTGTAAAACTGGGCTATAAGCATCTCGGATTCCTGGGCGGCATGTCTGTTCCGGCCGTTATCCGCTATGGCTACGGTTTTGTACAGGGCGCAAATGATGCGGCAGTAGAGCTTGGCATTGCAGAGGAAGTGACCGTTGACTATGTATATGGCGGACAGTTCTATGGCGACGCGGACATCACTGCATACATGGATACCTGGTATTCCACAAACGGTGTGGAAGTGGTATTTGCATGCGGCGGCGGCATCTACACATCTGCAGCAGAGGCAGCAGCAAAGGTGGACGGAAAAGTGATCGGTGTTGACTCGGATCAGGCTCCGATTATTGACGCATACGGCGAGGGCATGACGGTTACTTCTGCAATGAAGGGTCTTGCACCGACAGTAAACACTCTTCTTTCCGAGATCGTTCTCAATGACAACTGGGATGCGTATGTAGGACAGATTCAGAACCTGGGTCTGGTTTCCGAAAATCCGGAAGAAAACTATGTGCAGATCCCGATGGAGTCCACACAGTGGGCAGACGGCTTCACACAGGATGATTACAAAGAGCTTGTGAAAAAACTGTATGCGGGTGAAATTGAAGTATCCAATTCCATCGATGCAGCTCCGGAAGTTGAGATCACTCTGAATGAGCAGGGCAACATCAAATAAGCAGAATATTTGGATGATCTTTTCGTATAAGATAATCTGGTATTTCAGGGAGGAGTCTTGTGAAAGGCTCCTTCTTTCATAAAAAGATATATAGGAAAGGGGGAGGGTGAGATTGGAAAATTATGCCATCGAGATGCTGAACATTACGAAGCGTTTCCCGGGGATCGTAGCAAATGACAATATCACGCTTCAGCTGAAAAAAGGCGAAATCCATGCGCTGCTGGGAGAGAACGGTGCAGGAAAATCCACACTGATGAGCGTGCTGTTCGGGCTGTATCAGCCGGAAGAAGGAGAAATCCGCAAGGATGGTAAGACGGTTCAGATCAAAGACCCCAACGATGCCAATGACCTTGGAATCGGCATGGTCCATCAGCATTTCAAGCTGGTGGAGTGTTTCAGCGTACTGGACAATATCATTCTGGGAGTTGAAACAACCAAACACGGGATCCTTCAGAAAGAGGAGGCGCGCAGAAAGGTAAAGGAGCTGTCTGAAAAATATGGCCTTCAGGTGGATCCGGATGCGATCATAGAAGATGTTACCGTTGGTATGCAGCAGAGAACGGAAATCCTGAAAATGCTCTACCGGGACAATGAGATTCTGATCTTTGATGAGCCCACGGCGGTTCTGACGCCGCAGGAAATCCAGGAACTGATGAAAATCATGAAGAACCTGGCAAAAGAGGGAAAAAGTATTTTGTTTATTACCCACAAGCTGGCGGAAATCATGCAGGTGGCAGACCGCTGTACCGTGCTGCGGAAGGGCAAATATGTGGGAACCGTGGAAATCAGAGATACGACCGCAGAAAAGCTCTCTGCCATGATGGTCGGCCGCAATGTCAGCTTTGTGGTGGATAAGGAAGACCGGGAGCCGGGAGAGGTGATCCTGGATGTGCAGGGGATGACGATCCGTTCCAGGACACATGGACACGATGCGGTAAAGAACGTCTCCCTTCAGGTACACCGGGGAGAAATCGTCTGCATTGCCGGAATCGACGGAAACGGTCAGACGGAATTTGTGTACGGGCTTTCCGGACTGGAGCCCCTGCAGGAAGGAAGGATTGTCTTTAACGGGCAGGATATCACAAATGCCCCCATCCGGAAGCGTTCGGTCCAGGGAATGAGCCACATTCCGGAAGACCGCCACAAGCATGGTCTGGTGCTGGATTATACACTGGAAAACAATATGGTTCTGCAGCGGTATTTTGAACCGCAGTTCACAAACGGAGCAGGTTTCCTGAAGAAAAAGGCCATCCGGGAATATGCAGCCGGGCTGATCGAAAAGTATGATGTACGTTCGGGACAGGGACCGGCAACCATTGCCAGAGCAATGTCCGGCGGAAATCAGCAGAAAGCGATCATCGCCCGGGAAATTGACAAAAATCCGGAGCTTCTGGTCGCAGTTCAGCCTACGAGGGGACTGGATGTGGGGGCAATTGAATACATTCACAGTCAGCTGGTTGCACAGCGGGATGCCGGAAAAGGTGTGCTTCTGGTCAGCCTGGAACTGGATGAGGTCATGAATGTATCAGACCGCATTCTTGTCATGTACGAAGGTGAGATCGTAGGGGAATTTGATCCGAAAGAAGTTACAGTGGAAGAACTGGGTCTTTATATGGCCGGTGCGAAGAGAATGGAGGTTAAAGCATGAACAATGAGAAAAAGCGCAGTCTCCTGAGAAACGGCGCGGTGCAGACTCTGCTGGCGTCTCTTGTCTGCATCGTTCTTGGTCTTCTGATCGGTTATGTGGTTCTTCTGATCATCAATCCTTCAGGAGCAGGGCAGGCTATCCTGAATATCATCAAAAACTTTATGTACTACCCGTCTCCGATCAAGGCCATGCAGTATTTCGGAAGTACGCTGGTGAAAACAGCGCCGCTCCTTCTGTGTGCGCTGTCGGTATTGTTTGCGTATAAGGTGGGGCTGTTTAACATCGGTGCAGCCGGACAGTATGTGGCCGGTGCAGGTGCAAGTCTGTATTTTGCGCTGGGACTGCATATGCCGTGGTATGTGTGTGTGCTGGCAGCCGTTGTTGTGGCGGCACTGCTTGCAATGATTTCCGGAGCACTGAAGGCATATTTTAACGTAAATGAAGTTATTTCCTGTATCATGCTGAACTGGATCGCCCTGTATACGGTGAATATGCTTCTGAACAATGTAAAGGACGCATCCAGCCCGTATACGGAGACACTTTCCTCCACAAATCCGGGAGCCATGCTTCCGTCCATGGGACTGGGAGCACTCTTTGCGAATAACAAATATGTGACAATTGCACTGCCGCTGTCTGTCGTTGCGGCGATCCTGGTATGGATTCTTCTGGAGAAGACAAAGCTGGGATTTGAGCTGAAGGCGACAGGATTGAACAAGCAGGCAGCAAAATACTGCGGAATGCGGGAAAAGTATAATACGATCCTGACGATGGCGATTGCCGGCGGCCTGGCAGGAATGGGCGCGGCTTTCTACTATCTTACCGGGATGGAGCAGTGGGCGGTGACACAGACCAGTGTTCCTGGCATGGGCTTTAACGGGATTGCGGCCGCTTTTCTGGGCGGTCTTCATCCGATCGGAACCGTGTTTGCATCCTATTTTATCCAGCATATTACCAGCGGCGGAGCGTACGTGGACAAATCCATGTACTGTGCGCAGATTTCCGATCTGATCTCCGCGCTGATCATTTATCTGTGCGGTTTTGTATTTTTCTTTAAGATCTGGCTGAACCGGATGCTGGACAGGCGGGATGAAAAGCGTGCTGCAGACAAGGGGAAAGGAGGCGGAAAATAATGCTGTTATTACTTCAGTATACACTGATTTTTGCTTCTGTTCTGGTGCTTGTGGCTCTGGGAGGATGCTTCTCCGAGCACAGTGGAGTGATCAACATCGGCCTGGAGGGGATTATGGTCATGGGAGCCCTGGGCGGTGCCCTGATGCTGCGTTTTCTTTCTCCGCAGCTTCCGCGGATCGTGATCATCGTACTGGTGATTCTGGCCAGCGTGGCGGTGGGAATGGTTTATTCCCTGCTTCTGGCGGTGGCGGCAGTGAATTTCAATGCGGACCAGACACTGGTCGGGACGGCACTGAATCTTCTGGGAACGGCAGCCGCAGTGGTGATTGTGCGTGCCATCAATATGGCGGAGGATGTCAACAATGTTTCATCCACCATCTCCTACATCCAGACGAAGAAAGCGTTTCTGGTGCGGATCGGAAAATTTGAGATGAACTGGTTTATGGTCATTGCAGTCGCTGCTCTGGTGATTTCTTATGTCGTGCTGTATCACACAAAATTCGGACTTCGCCTCAGGGCCTGCGGCGAACACCCGCAGGCAGCGGATTCTGTGGGAATCAATGTATATAAAATGCGTTATGCAGGTGTTCTCATTTCCGGATTTCTGGGCGGTCTGGGAGGAATTGTGTATATCACGGCCGGTGTCAGCGAATGGAAATTTGAAAACGGTGTGGCAGGCTTTGGATTCCTGGCTCTTGCCGTTATGATTTTCGGAGCCTGGAAGCCGGTAAATATCGGACTGGCAGCGCTGCTCTTCGGTATGTTCCGTGCATTGTCCAACGTATATACCGGATTTCCGTTCCTGGTATCTCTGAAAATTCCAAGTACGGTTTATAACATGCTGCCGTATATCATTTCTCTGATTGTCCTTGCCTTTACATCGAAACGGTCAAAGGCGCCGAAGGCAGAAGGAATCCCATACGACAAAGGACAGCGATAACAAACAGGTGGGAAGGAATATAAAATGATGAAATGCGTGATTATCGGTGTGGCCGGAGGAACCGGCTCCGGAAAATCAACCTTTACAAACCGGCTGAGAGACTGCTTTCAGGAAGATGTTGCCGTGATTTATCATGACAATTATTATAAGCGTCATGATGATCTTCCCTTTGAGGAGCGCAAGAAACTGAATTATGATCATCCGGATGCGCTGGAGACGGATCTTCTTCTGGAGCATCTGAACCTTCTGCGGCAGGGAATTCCGGTGGAGTGTCCGGTGTATGACTACAGTCAGCATAACCGTTCGGACCGGACCGTGCGGATCGAGCCCAAAAAAGTGATTCTGGTGGAGGGAATCCTCCTTCTGGCAGATCCCCGGATCCGTGACCTTCTGGATATTAAAATTTATGTGGAAGCGGATGCGGACGAGCGTATTCTTCGAAGGGTTGTCCGTGACGTGAAAGAGCGTGGCCGGGATATTGACAACATTGTGGAACAGTATCTGACCACAGTAAAACCCATGCATTACATGTATGTGGAACCCACGCGGGTGACGGCAGATCTGGTGATCAACAGCGGTATGAATGATGTGGCGTTTGATGTTGTGAGATCAAAAATTCAGCTGCTGCTGGAGGAATGAACATGGCGAAACTGTTTTATTATTATGGGGCAATGAACAGCTCGAAGACGGCGAATGCACTGATGACACATTTTAACTATGAGGAAGTGGGGCAGAAAGCGCTCCTGTGCAAGACGGAAACAGACACCCGGGACGGAAGGATGGTGATCCGTTCCCGGATCGGTCTGGAGGAATCCTGTGTGCTTCTTGGAGATCTTCAGAAGATGTCGAAGGAGGAAATCTGCAGCTACGACTGTATCATTGTGGATGAAGTGCAGTTTGCCACGCGGGAACAGATTGATTTTTTATCAGATATTGTTGATTTTTATGAGGTTCCTGTGGTATGTTATGGATTGCGGGCAGACTTTCAGAATCATCTGTTTCCCGGAAGTGAACGTCTCATTGCCATAGCAGATGTGATCCAGGAAATAAAGACGGTATGCTGGTGCGGCCGGAAGGCCACATGTAATGCCCGCTATAATGAGCAGGGTATTATCCGAAGTGGTAGTCAGGTGTTTCTGGGAGCCAATGACAGCTATGTCTCCCTGTGCAGAAAGCACTTTAAGATGGGAATCCTGCGGGGAAAGAGGGAGGTTCATCCTTCTGCAGATGAACGTCAGGAGTAATGTTTACAAATAAAGAACTGAAAAAACTGATCTGGCCGCTGGTTATGGAACAGCTTCTCGCCATTACCGTCGGTATGGCGGACACGATGATGGTTTCCCGGGTGGGGGCTGCGGAGGTGTCCGGTGTATCTCTGGTGGATATGGTGAATGTACTGCTGATCAATATCTTTGCGGCCCTTGCTACGGGGGGCGCTGTGATCACCTCTCAGTTTATCGGGAAAAAGAGGGAGGATCAGGCATGCCGGTCTGTGAATCAGCTCTATATTGTCAGTGCGGCAGTTTCTGTCCTTATCATGATCCTTACCATTGTTTTCCGCCATGGAATGCTGCACCTTCTGTTTGGAAAAATTGAACCGGATGTCATGAAAAACGCGCTGATCTACCAGGTACTGTCTGCGGTATCCTATCCGTTTATGGCTGTTTACAGCAGCGGAGCGGCTATTTTCCGGTCTATGGGAAATTCCCGGATTACCATGTATATCTCACTGGCCATGAATGCAGTGAACATTGCAGGAAATGCCATTTTGATCTTCGGGATGGACATGGGGGCGGCAGGTGCGGCAACAGCATCCCTGATTTCAAGGATGCTTGCCTGTATTATGGTGACGGTGCTTCTGATGAATCAGGAACTGGATGTTCACATTCAAAGAGACGGATGGAGACCGGATAAAAGACTGATGAAAAAGATTCTGTATATCGGCATCCCCAGCAGCCTGGAGAACAGTCTGTTTCAGCTGGGAAGAGTTCTGGTGGTAAGCATCATCACCTGTTTTGGAACGGTGCAGATCGCGGCAAATGCCATTGCCAACAATCTGGACAGCATGGGAATTCTGCCGGGACAGGCAATCAGCCTGGCCATGATCACAGTGGTGGGACAGTGTGTGGGCGCCGGTGATTTTGAAGCAGCAAAAAGATACACGAAAAAGCTTTTGAAAATAACGTATCTGCTCATGGCAGCAACGATCGGCATTATTTTTCTGCTGCTTCCGCTGATCCTTGCGGCATACGGACAGTCCCGTGAGGTGGAGGAGCTTTCGCGGACGCTGGTAACCATACATAATGGGACGGCAATCATCCTCTGGCCTCTGGCATTTGTTCTTCCCAATGCACTGCGTGCAGCCAATGATGTCAAATTCACCATGTTCGTGTCCATTTTTTCCATGGTAGCCTCTCGAATCCTGTTCAGCTATATTCTGGGATATCGAATGGGGATGGGGGCGATCGGTGTCTGGATTGCCATGATTATTGACTGGGTTTTCCGTACGGCACTGTTCCTGATCCGCTTCTCCGGAGAAAAATGGAAACGGCATAAGATTTAGGGAGACCTGGATGTGCGAAGGCACGAAAAAAATGAATATAAAAAACCGTGAAAAAGGAAAAAAGCCTTTTTCACGGTTTTTTTTTGGAGAATGGATGATACAGAAAAATCAGGTCTCAGCCCGTTCGATTAATTTTTCCAGATACTTTTTTGCTTCTTCATACTTCTGATTTTCCATGTAATAGGTTATGGATATAAAGTGATTTGAAATATCATGATTCCATTTTCGTATTTCCTGATATTCTTTTTCGATTTCCTGAGAAAAAGAAAGCTGCCGCTGCATCAGTTTGTATTGCTGTTCTTTCTGGCGTCGGTGCAGCTCCTGGTCGTGCAGCTGCTGAAATCCTGCGCTCAGAGGGATATACATAAGAAGATAAAACAGAATCAGCAGGACAATTATGGCGTTATAATAGGGGCTGTCTCGGAACAGAAACAGAGGATAAGGACTCATGTTTATCAGAAATAACGGAAGTCCAAGCAAAATGAGAATCTTCGGCCTGGCCATGAGAAAATGCTGTTTGATTATGGATACGAAAAAATTCATTAATAATAATCCCGTAACGATCAGACACAGATATGTAAAGATGCGATATGGTACGGACTGGGTTTCTCTGTTGATAATAACCAGCTTCCCTGTGATAAGAGAAAGCAGAGCGGAGGAAAGATTAATGGCCAGGGTTTCAACTAAGACCAGAATCAGATAGGCGATGGTTGCAGATGCGATCCGGACTTTCCACTGGCCTTCAAACACCAGGAGACAGAGAAACAGACATAACGGAATAGAGATACTTATAAGAGTATCATAAAGCCAGATGGCAGGAATGGCGGAAGCCATCAGGAGAAAGCAGGAAATACCAGGATGGCGGAAACACTTTTTGGGGGTAAGAAGACGGCAAAGTGTGTAGGATATTAAAAATGCATAATAAAGCAGTGTCAGAGACATTATGATATTCAGTGCAATCATATTACAGACCTTTCTGAGACAGGACAATTGGTAAACAGGAGGGTGGATTCAAAGGTCTCGCCATGATCCAGCCATTCGCAGGAACCGTCACAGGCGGACACGATTTCTTCAATAATGGAAAGACCGAAGCCGTGATGCTCACAATCCTTTTTGGTGGTATTTCCGGAAAAATGTTCCTGTGCGGACTTGGAGTTGATCATATGTATGAACAGTGAATTTCCGGAATATCGGACGGTCAGCTCCAGCTTTGGGGAAGCTGTTTTCGAGTGTCGGCAGGCTTCAATACCATTGTCCAGAAGATTGAAGAAAACACAGCTGATATATTGCGCGGACAGGGCCAGATCGCCCGGACAGAGAATCTGATATTTGACATCAATTCCGCTTTCGACGGCTGTCTCGTATTTGCTGGACAGAATTGCGTTAAGAAGACTGTCGGCACAAACCGGGTGAAAACGGGTGGTATCAAATTCTTCCGCAGTTTCCTGCAGCGTATGGTAAGAGTCCTGCAGGCTGCCGTGCTCCAGTTCATCATGAATCTTTTTCAGCTTCAGGAGCATTTCCTGCTGATAAATGGCTGTCTCCCGGTGCTTTTTCCGGATCAGACGAGTCTGGGCATCCTGCAGCTTCTGTATTTCCTGCATATTCTGAAGCTCTGCTTCTCGGGCAGCCGATTTTGCAATTTCGCGGGCATAGATAAAAAATAAAATGACTGCGAGACTAAAGGCAAGATTCATGAAGAGAAGGTTGATCAGACTGTGATTCATATTACGGAGAGTGTGTTTCTGAGTCCATGCATATATGATACAGGTACATTGATTTAATAACACAGACAGGTAGAAAAAAATCTGGCTTCGTTTCTTTCCCAATTTCATTCCTCCAAAAAAACGGACCTGGCAAAAGCTTTTTTTACCTGGTCATAATAGGTTCTGCCAATCGGAATATGTTGCCCGGTGGATAAGGTGATGCCGCTCCGGTTTAAGGCTGTGACTGCCTTCAGGTTTACTGCGTAGCTTCTGTGGCAGAGAACAAATGAACCGGACAGCTGTTTCAGCAATGTCGGAAGGCTGTCGGTTGCAGTATAGACGGTTCCGTGAGTGTGAATTTCCGTTGTTCTGAGAATACGTTCCAGAAACAGAATATCATTCTTTAGTACCTGATAGTTCTTCTGATTTCTGCGAAAATGAAGATACTGACTGCGCAGAGCGGAAAGGTTTTCCATGGCTGCACAGATTGCTTTTTTCAGATAATCATCCAGCCGGTTTTTGTCAATAAAATAAATGTGCTTTGTTTCATAGACAGATGGAGCAAATTCAAGATACTGACTGATAAAAATAATCTGTGCAAATGGAAAATGCCGGTTGATGATCTGGGCAAGCTGAATACCGTTTTCGGAATCCTTTTCCAGTACGATATCCATAAAAATCAGGTCATAGTTTGAAGATTTTTCATTGCAGTTTTCCAGAAATTCATTTCCGGAAAGAAAGGTGTGAATTCTGAATGGCATCTGCAGCAATGCGGAAACTTTTTCTTTTAACAGATTTGCATGGATTGGATTGTCTTCACATATGGCTATATCAAACATAATTATTTCCTGTATATTTCCACGGTAACAGATATTTGCTTCGCATTATGTGAAGTTATTATAAGTCGTAAAATGGTGGTTGACAAGGGAAAAATACAATTAAAAAAAGAAGAAAAAGATTTATTCCTTCAGGTATGTAGTTGAATACATATTTCATGTCGTTCATGCAACAATACTGACAGGGATGTGGCAGAATGATAAATTTTTAGTAGAACCCGGAATGAGCAGAAACAGGAAATGTGGCAATCTCATATAGAAGGAGGGGGTACAGTGGAGCAGCAGAAAAGGTATTCACAATATGAAGTTTCATGGAATAAGTCAAAACAGCGCGTCAGCAGTGAGCAGCAGCTTGCACAGGCGTTTCATATGGCAGATGTATATCTGAATCATACATATCTGAACAATTTTTCTGATGCGCCGGTTATCTCTGCAGGCAGAGGTATCATGGACATAACCAGAATACGATTGATCGAAATTACAAAGCTTGTATTTGACAAAAAAGAAAAATTTACTGACAAAATGATGAGTGTGTATTCTGCACTTCACAACCTGAACAGTTCCGTTGCGCTGATCATTGACAGTGATGAAGTGAATATGAGATTTTATCTTGGTGTTCGTGCGGAGAATAACACGGCAATTGCAGGGGATGTTCTGGAATCAACATTAAAGGGAAATTTTCCGGGAATACGGTTTGATTCTCTGAATATGGATCAGATACAGGGACGGATAGATTCCATTCGGGGAAACGAGATAAAAAGTCTGGCGGCGGTATCTGTGGTTCCTTCTGTGCGAAAAAAGAATTTCGAAATGGAAGAATACGTTCAGGGAATTGAAAAATTTATTGATACGATGAACGGAAAAAAATACACAATGGTATGCCTGGCTGCGCCGTTAGATTCTCAGACTGCACAAAAGCGAAAACACGGGTATGAAGAATTGTGTTCGGCACTTTCACCGCATGCCAGATTATCTGCTGCGTATGGACAAAATGAAAATCTGGCAGTCAGTGAAAGTCTGTCCGCCAGTTTCTCAAGGTCTGTGAACCGGAGTGTCAGCAATGCGAATACGACAAGTACATCAAGCTCCAGTGGAAGTAACTCAGGAAGAAACAGCAGTACCAGCTGGAATATGTCCGGATCAGAAAATGGTTCGACATTAGGATGGGGAATCAGTGACGGATACTCGGATGGGACATTTGAATCCTATACTTCAGGAAGCTCGTTTACACAGTCCATTTCAGACAGTGAAGGAAGCAGTTCGACAGAAGGAAGGTCGAGAGGGGAAACCAGAACGACCGGAAGCTCAAAAACGATAACACTGAATTTTGAAAATCAGGGTGTGAGTAATCTGATCGAACGTGCCAAGTCACAGCTTGAGAGATTTAAAATCTGTGAATCCTTCGGAATGTGGGAATTCTGCAGTTATTTTATGTCGAAGGATATTCATACAACGGCACTTGCCGGAAATGCATATAAAGCACTGATGACGGGGGATGAATCAAATGTAGAAAGCGCACATATGAACATCTGGACGCTCAGTCAGAGGGAATCCATTAACAGAATTGTTGATTATGTGCTCCATCTGGTACACCCGCAGGCGGAGATGCCTCCTCTGGGAGACGGTTATGCCAGACAGCTTGTGACGCCGGCAAACATGGTAAGCGGACATGAACTGCCGCTGGTCATGGGGCTGCCGAAGAAGTCCGTATCCGGACTGGCAGTGGTTGAAATGGCAGAGTTTGGGCGTTCGGTTGTTTATGAAGATAGAATTCCTTCCAGAATGATTGCATTTGGAAATATCTATCATATGGGAACGGTGGAAGAAGCCAGAGTCAATATGAATCTGGATTTACTTGCATCACATTGTTTTATTACAGGATCATCAGGTTCCGGAAAATCATATGCGACATATCAGCTGCTGGAGGCCGTCATGCAGAATGATGTCAAGGTGATGATTATCGAGCCTGCGAAAGGTGAGTATAAGCAGATTTTTGGAGGCGTAAAAGGGATTAAGATATTTACGACAGATCCGAATGCGTACAGAATTCTGAGGGTGAATCCGTTTCAGTTTCCGGAAAATATTCACCTGCTGTCACACATTGAACAGCTTCTTCAGATTTTTAATGCGTCATGGTCGCTATATGCAGCCATGCCGGCAATTCTGAAGCAGGCGGTTGTGGATGCTTATGTAAAATGCGGGTGGGATGTGCAGAATTCGATATGGATTCCGGGAATATCAGATCATAAATATCCTGTATTTGCAGATGTTCTTGAGATACTTCCGGGCATTATCAATGCGTCGGATTATTCGGCAGACTCAAAGGGAGACTATAAGGGAGCTTTGCTGACACGTGTGCAGTCAATGACAGTTGGTATGAACGGGATGATTTTTAAGAACAGTACAGGGATTGAGGATTCCCTGCTCTTTGATTCCAATGTCATCGTAGATCTGAGCGAACTGGGATCAGAGGAAGCCATTGCGCTGATTATGGGGGTACTTATCATGAAATTAAACGAGTACCGGAAAGCACAGCGAAAGACAAACCCGAACCTTTCCCTGAATTCCTGCCTTCGTCATGTGACGGTTCTCGAAGAAGCACATAATCTTCTGAAAAGAACATCGAAGGAACAGAGTCAGGATAGTTCCAATATTGTTGGACAGTCTGTTGAAATGATCAGCAATTCGATTAAGGAAATGAGAACCTACGGGGAAGGATTTGTCATTATTGATCAGTCTCCGATGGCAGTAGATGCGTCAGCAATCGAAAATACCGCAACAAAAATCATCATGAATACGCCGGCGAAGGATGCCTGCGAGGAACTGGGAAGTGCGCTTTCCCTTACGGAGGAACAGACTGGAGAGCTGTCCAGACTGAACGTAGGGGTGGCGGCTGTATTTCAAAAGGGATGGCTGTCGCCGGTGCTTATGAAGATTGACGAATGGGACAACCGTTATCACGCAGAGGTGGAGACTACGGATCCATCCACACTTCGTGTTTTGAAAGGAGAGCTTGTCTGTATCTTGTTGGAACAATATCAGGAAGGCAGGTTTTCACCGATGAAACTCCGGTCTTTGATTCGGGCATCCGGTATTCCTGCGGATAAAAAAAGAGAAATTGATGAGATCATTATGTCATACAATGAAAAACTGTTTGCAGCGCAGGAACCCTGCAGAAGACATTTTTCTGCGCTGCTGATGGAGCTGATCGGATGTGAATATCTGTTTTGTGTCGTTCCGGTAACAGGAATTCCCACGTATCGGGAATTCCTGTCATATGATACGGGCTCGCCTGAGGCATGGAAAGCAAAAAGGAATTTTCAGGACAGCGTAGGAGAATGGTTTGTGCAGGTTCACCGTGCACTTTCCTATTATGTATATATTGCTTCGGATGAAGTCATGACCATGGTTCTGCTGAATCTGATATATGCTGCGGGGGCAGAAGGGAAAATCAGGCTGAATCCGGAAAACCGTCTTGCGATGGTCTGCAGGGAACTTTACAGAATGTTTCAATTGCCGCTTGCGTAAGGAGGGGATAAGAAATGGCATTTGATAACTTTAATGAGACAGGAGAAACAAAAGAAACACCGGATAAACCAAGAAATCAGATTCTGGAAACGCCGGATGGCTTCGATGCATATGATGATGGATATGAAAACGCGATGGATGAAATGGACTCCAGAGAAAAGGAATCCGCTCAGGAAGCACCGGAACAGAAACAGTCCGGGCCCGGGAGTAAAATCCAGGAGTTTGTCAAAAAGATGGTTGACAGTATTACCGGAAAAAAGGATGCCGGGAAGGAAACGGATTCTCATAAAGAAGGTGGAGAGGGGACGGAAGAAGCTCCCGGGAAAAGCCAGCGTGAAAAGTTTGTGGAAAGTCTGCAGGCGGACCCGGATGAAAACGGGGCAGCCTCGGAACCGGCAAAAAGACCCGACGGCGGAGTGCAAAGAGAGCGTTCCCTTTATGGCGGTGACCGAAGCCCTATGGATACCATGGATGATCCGGAGGTCAGCTGAAACGGGAAGACAGATGGAACTATATTATTATGAGGTTGCGGAGGACCTGAAATGCCCAGTTTTATTGAAATACAATATAATCCGTACATACCGAGGATGAAGATCTTAATCGACGGGAAACAGCCGCCGGAGTTCAGCCGTCTGATACAGTATTCGGATGAAGATATATGGTGCTGGTATCATCAGATTCCGGATACGATTTATGCGGAAGTGCGGAATGAGTTTGCCGTGTTGTTTACGGGAACTGCACAGGATGCTCTTTTGTTCGGAAATATCTGTAAAAAGCATGAGCACTGCTGCGGATTTAAGGCAAAAGAACTTGTGGTATCGGATTCCCTTCAGAACCGGATGCAGAGACTGAATCAGTATCTGAAGCGAACCAGGTGCACAGTCTATTCCAGGACGATCATTGACACATTTTTTCTGTTGACGCCGGGGTGTCAGAAATATATGGAGGATGTGCTGTCGATAGATGTGAATAATCTGTATTGCGCAATCCGGATAAATATGCTAGGCATGCAAAGGAAAATGGAGGAAACTGACACGGCGTTTCTGTTTGTGATTGCGGATGACAGCGAATGTGCAGACAGATATTTTGAAAATCTGAAAACAAAGAAACCGGTATTTGTGATTCGGGTCGGAAAGGAGAACGGACTTGATGAAGTAACCAGTCGGGCATGGATTTATAATACCACTCCGGAAAATCTGCTTGGTACGATCTTCTCCTGTATGTTTCAGGGACCGCTGCTCCTGGCGTTTCGAAATTGTATAAAAAGTCTTGAGACATCGAAGGAAAATCAGGAGATCCGAAAGCTTTCGTGTGTGGAGCCGTTGATTCTGGTAAACGTGGATAGCCGGATTGAGGCAGGGACAAGTGCAAAAATTGATGTTTCACTGGATCCGCCGGTCGGACAGCCTCCCAGACTGCTCTTTAAGATCGCAAATCAGACGGTTGCATCATGCGATGGATTATATGTATTCGGAAAAAAAGAAGGGAATGCAGTGCTGGAAGTATATCGCTGCGGCGATGCCAGTCCCTTTTCGGTTCAGAATATAGAAGTCTATAAAAGAAACCGCATCAGAAAACTGTTTCTTTCGGAAGATTCCCTGGTTCTGGGAATGGATGACAGAAAAAAACTGGAATGTGATTATTTGCCGTCAGATGCCGATAATGTTCAGATGATCAGCTGGAAAAGCAGTGACGAACGCATTGTGAGAGCAGACAGAAACGGTGTTTTAACGGCAGTCGGTTTGGGAAACTGCCATATTATCTGTACAGCGGAAAATGTCTCGGCACAATGTATCTGTACCGTAAAACCGTATCTGAAAGAAATGACTCCCGATGTAGAACTGAGGGAAGGTGTCCTGTACATGGAACCATTTCAGAAAATCACCCTTGGGATCCGGCAGATTCCGGAGGATTGTGTGGACAGTAAATACGAAATCACATCCTCGGATTATGATGTGGTAAATGTAGTGAAAGATACATTATATGCAAAGTCAGGAGGACAGGCTGAAATTACGGTCCACAATGTTTCCGGAAAAATCCGGACAAGCTTTTGGGTGATGATCAGGAATGATTCTGTCACAGAGAAAAACATACCAGAAAAAAGAAAATTCAGCTTTTTCAGATGGCTGCTGGGAAAAGAATAGAGGAGAGAAACGGATATGAGCAAATATATAGGCATTGATCTGGGGACAACCTTTTCGTGCATGGCATATATCAATGACTGTGGACAGGCGGAAATGATTCCGAACAGCGAGGGGGAAAACATCACGCCTTCCGTAGTACTGTTTGACGGAGAATCTACAATTGTCGGAAAGGAGGCAAAAGCACAGAGCTTTTTTGATCCGGGAAATTATGAGCAGTTTGTGAAACGCCATATGGGTGAGCGGGATTATTTTTTTACGGCTGAAAATGGGGAAAGATATTCACCGGAGGCAATTTCGGCTATTGTTTTGTCAAAAATGAAAGCAGATGCTGAAAGATATCTTGGTGATACCGTGGCGGGAGCCGTCATTACCGTTCCTGCTTATTTTAATGAAGCACAGAGAAAAGCGACGATGGATGCCGGGAAAATCGCGGGACTTGAGGTAATTGCAATTATCAACGAACCTACTGCAGCAGCGTTGTCGTTCGGGATTTCCAGGGGAACCGACAAGTCGCAGACCATCATGGTGTACGACCTGGGCGGAGGAACATTTGATGTAACGATTATGCGTTTTGACAGTAATGAAATTACCGTGCTTGGCACTGCCGGAGACAGAAAACTGGGAGGATATGATTTTGACAATAAAATAATAGAAGCGGTTGTGCAGGCTGCCAGGGAAAAAGGGCTGGAGATTGAAAAAGATCTGACTGCCAGGCAGGATTTGCAGCTCAAGGCAGAAGAGGCCAAAAAGTCATTGTCATCCAAAGATAAAACAAATATTGTTCTGAATGTTTCCGGAAAACCGTTCAAATACACGCTTACCAGAGAAGAATTTACTGACATGGTAGAGCCGCTGCTGTATAAAACCATAGGAAGTATGGAAAATGCCTGTGATGAGGCAGGGGTGGAATATGCGGATCTGGATAAGATACTCCTTGTAGGAGGCTCCACACGGATGCCGGTTGTGCGTTCCTGTATCGAGGAAGAGACCGGAGTCACGCCTTCGTCGGAGGTACATCCGGATGAGGCTGTTGCCATCGGAGCAGCATATCATGCGCTGGATGTTCTGAAAGAAATGCGCAGAGAGGTCCGATCCGCTAATGACACAACGAAGGATTATTTTGACATGAATATTCCGGAAACCGGACGACAATATACATTCACAGATGTGACGTCTCATGGAATAGGAGTTATCATTCAGAATGAATTTGGCGAGGAGGAGAATTCCCTGATTTTGCCGAAGAATGTTCAGGTGCCGGCTGAACAGACCAGTCATTATTCAACAGTGGTTCCATTTCAGGAAACTCTGCTGATAAGGGTTACA
Source organism: Blautia sp. (assembly GCA_022769545.1). GTDB lineage: Bacteria > Bacillota > Clostridia > Lachnospirales > Lachnospiraceae > Blautia_A. Next base: position 91,914 of record JALEJS010000038.1, read on the forward strand.
CAGGGAGAAGAAACAGATCTTCGGTATGTTACGGAAATCGGTACGGCTGAAATTCCGATTACCCCCAGGGAAAAGCTTGTTGACATTGAAGTAACGATTTCCTGCGATGAGAATTCAATCATACATGTCTGTGTGTACGATATGGATCTGCAGAAAAATCTGGGCGAGATTCTCATTAACAGAATTTCGAATCTGTCCGAGGAAGAAATTAAAAGCAATCAGATGCGGATCGGAAAGCTGGATATCAGTGGTGAGTAGACAGGGGAAAAGAGGAAGGAGTAAAAAAACATGACGGTTACATATGATTTGTATAAAAGACTTGAACTGGATCGTTCATGGGATGAAAAGACGATTAAGGCACGTCTGAAGGAGATTCAGAAAATGTGGACGATGCGCCAGAGTGCCTGCAATGACAAAGAGCAGCTGATGATCATAGAAGAAATACTGGATGCGGTCGAAGACGGCTATCGTTATCTTGTGAAAAGCATTAAGCGGAAGCTGTATGATGATGCTCTTGCGGCGGCATATAAAAAGGGCATCATTAAAGATGATGTGGAAAAACAGCTGCAAAGCCTTCTTGAGCGGGCACTGGAATACTATCGGAAAGGTAATATTCAGATGGCTGCGAGATGTGCAAAAGAAGCGATTAACGGAAAGGTAAATGACCCGAAGGCATACAATCTTCTTGCAAGATGTCATTTTGATGTGCAGTCCTATCAGAAAGCACTGGAGGTCATCGATTCGGGAATCGCGGTGTTCACAGATGATATGGAACTGCACTGGCTTGGCGCACGAATTGCGACGGTTGGAACTATGGATTATGATGATGCACAGCAAAGAGTGAATACGCTTATAGAATTGGCTCCGAATCAGTCGATCGGCCACTCGGAACAGATTTATCTGCATCTGCGTAAGGGAAATGAAGATCTGGCATTCCGGGAAATTGATAACTACATAACCGAACATCCGGATGACACTGCTTTCCGGAAAGGTGTAGCATATGATTTGGACTCTTTTTCGAATTCCTGTTATCATTATGAAGAAGAGCAGAACGCGACCTATATTGCAGATGAGGAATCTTATGAAAAGTGTCTGAAGCTCCGCACAAAAGCGTCAGAGCTTTTCAGCGATGAATATACAAGAAAACAGCTGGAAGATGCACAGAATTACGGTAAAAAAACATGGAATGACTGGAACAAGGAAAGTATAAAGTCTCTTTCCGTATATGGTATCCTTTTCGCAGTTCTGATGCCTCCGGTGGGATTCCTTCTGCTGATAATCGATGCCATTCTGATTCATTACAGTTATCGGCCATACTGGCAGATCAACAGGACTTATGTGACCGGACAGATGGGAAAAAGTGAGGAGATTGTAAGTAAGCTGGGTGAATATGCAGCGAGATTCAGTGTGTGGTTCCTGCGGTTTGTGATAAAATTTGTCACGACAGTTATTAAATTTACCTTTGGAGTAGCGTTCCGCTGAGAAATAAGAAGCGATAAAATGACAGAAGAGAAAAAAGAATCCCTGCGCTGGAAAGTCATTTCCTTTGCGGGGATTCTTTTATGATCAGCTCTTGCGAAATGCGGCTCTTTTTCTTTCTCTTGGATCCAGGATTCTCTTACGGATGCGCAGACTCTTTGGGGTGACCTCCAGCAGCTCATCCTGGTCGATGAATTCCAGTGCCTGCTCCAGGCTGAGAATCTTCGGCGGAACCAGCTTCAGTGCCTCATCCGCGGAAGAGGAACGGGTGTTGGTCAGGTGCTTGGTCTTACAGACGTTCAGCTCGATATCCTCGGCTTTTCCGTTCTGTCCGATCACCATACCGCTGTAAACCTTTTCGCCGGGGCCGATGAATAATGTTCCGCGCTCCTGAGCGGAGAACAGACCGTAGGTGACGGATTCACCGTTTTCGAAAGCAATGAGAGAGCCCTGCTTGCGATACTGGAAATCTCCCTTATAAGGTGCGTAACCGTCGAAGATTGTATTCAGAATGCCGGAACCTTTTGTGGAGGTGAGGAACTCACCCCGGAAGCCGATGAGACCGCGGGAAGGAATGGAAAATTCCAGGCGGACAGAGCCGTCGCTGGCAGTACTCATTCCCTGCAGCTCCCCTTTTCGCTCGCTCAGCTTCTGAATGATGGTACCGGAGAATTCCTCCGGAACATCCACATAGGCGATTTCCATCGGCTCCAGCTTTTTGTCACGCTCGTCAAATTTATAGAGAACCTCCGGTTTGCTGACAGCAAACTCATAGCCCTCTCTTCTCATATTTTCAATCAGTACGGAAAGGTGCAGCTCGCCTCGTCCGGAAACCTTGAAGCATTCGGTGGTTTCCGTATCTTCCACGCGAAGACTCACATCCGTGTTCAGTTCCCGGTAGAGTCGGTCGCGCAGATGGCGGGAGGTGATATATTTTCCCTCCTGACCGGCCAGGGGGCTGTCATTTACCAGAAAGTTCATGGCAATGGTGGGTTCGGAAATCTTCTGGAAGGGAATGGATTCCGGATGGTCTCCTCCGCAGAGGGTATCGCCGATATGGATTTGTGCAATGCCGGAAATTGCCACGATGGAACCGACAGAGGCTTCCTTCACTTCAATTTTGTTTAATCCGTCAAATTCATATAATTTACTGATCTTAACCTTCTGATGCTTGTCCGGATCGTGGTGATTCAGAAGCGTCAGCTCCTGGTTGATGCGGATGGTGCCGTTTTCCACTTTTCCGACGCCGATTCGTCCGACATATTCATTATAATCAATCGTGCTGATCAGAACCTGAGTATCTGCGTCCAGATCACCTTCCGGTGCCGGGATGTATTTCAGAATCGTCTCAAAAAGCGGTTCCATATTTTCCGGGCTGTCTTTCAGATCCAGTACAGCATGTCCGGCCTTTGCGGAAGCATAGAGGAAAGGACAGTCCAGCTGTTCGTCGGAGGCTTCCAGATCCATCAGAAGCTCCAGAACCTCATCAATGACTTCATCCGGGCGTGCTTCCGGACGGTCGATTTTGTTGATGCAGACGATTACATGCAGATCCAGCTCCAGTGCTTTTTTCAGTACGAATTTGGTCTGTGGCATGGCGCCTTCAAATGCATCCACAAGGAGGATAACGCCGTCTACCATTTTCAGGACACGTTCCACCTCTCCGCCGAAGTCGGCATGTCCCGGGGTATCGATGATGTTGATTTTAACTCCTTTATAATGAACAGCAGTGTTTTTGGATAAAATAGTGATGCCGCGTTCTCTCTCAATATCGTTGGAGTCCATGACACGTTCCTGGACTTCCTGGTTTTCCCGGAAAACACCACTCTGGCGAAGCAGCTGATCCACAAGCGTCGTTTTGCCGTGGTCTACATGGGCAATAATAGCTACATTACGTACATCTTCCCGTCTGGTTTTCATATAAATTACAATCCTTTCTGTTCTTAATCTCATCCTGCGTAACAGGAGATATGCCAAACGTTCTTATATAAAAGCGAATTTTGTATTTCTTTGTCCGAAAAACCAGTTTACCACATTTTTTCGAGAATACAAGGCATAGAAAAAATTTTTTTCGTTTTTGGCATAATCACGGCATCCGGGGCATAAATATAGAATGTGCACGTTGCATGATAAAAAATAGGAGGGGCTGCTAAGCATGTCAGATAAAATTATTGAAAACAATCAGGTATCAGTGGTAGGAAAAATTGTAACAGATTTCACATTCAGTCATCAGGTGTATGGAGAAGGGTTCTACACCATGGAGCTTCTGGTGAAACGGCTGAGTGATTCAGAGGACCGGATACCGGTCATGATTTCGGAGCGGCTGATCGATACCACCCAGGATTACGTAGGGGAGTATATCGAAATCCGGGGACAGTTTCGCTCTTACAATCATCATGAGGAGAAACATAACCGGCTGGTACTGTCGGTTTTCGCAAGGGAAATCCGGTTCGTGGAGGATGACGATGAGGCGGTTCCGGTCAATCAGATCTTTCTGGACGGATACATCTGCAAGCCTCCGGTTTACCGAAAAACACCTCTGGGAAGGGAAATTGCAGATATTCTGATGGCGGTAAACAGACCATACGGCAAGTCAGACTACATACCCTGTATCTGCTGGGGGAGAAATGCGCGCTACGCTTCTGCCTTTGAGGTGGGTGGACATGTTCTGGTCTGGGGAAGGATCCAGAGCCGGGAATATGTAAAGCGGATCGGAGAAAATGAGACGGAAAAGAGAACGGCATATGAGATTTCCGTAAGTAAACTGGAATATATCGAATAGAAAGGATTCGCGCCGGACAAAAAACTGCTGTACTGCAAAGCAGGAAAAGCACAGGAATTGTTTGGATATTGACTTGCATTTCTCAGAAATCTGAGGTAAGATATTCGTATTCAAAATGCCTGGATTCCAAAACTGCGAAGAACAGTGTATTTATATGGGATTCGGATGTTTTAACGATAAGAGGAAGTGCTATGGAAAGAGAAATAACCGAAGTATACTGTGGGAGCGGCCGCGGAAAATCAACTCTGGCTATCGGTCAGAGCATTCGTGCGGCAGTGCAGGGAAAAAGTGTGATCATTGTCCAGTTTATGAAGGGCAAAGAGCATCGGGATATGGATTTTCTGGAAGACCTCGAAAATATGGACATCAAAATATTCCGTTTTGAAAAACTGGAAAACTGTTATGATGAACTCACAGAAGAAGAAAAAGAAGAAGAAAAACGGAACATTCAGAATGCCTGGAATTTTGCCCGGAAAGTAATCGTTACGCAGGAATGTGATTTCCTTCTTCTGGATGAGATCCTGGCTTTGCCGGAGCTTGGGATTGTGTCAGAAGATGCAATTGCAGAGGTGCTGCATCAGAAGGATGACAGCATGCATATTGTGATGACCGGACGTGAGATTTCGCCGGGACTGCGAAAGCATGTGGACAGTGTCATACGGCTTACGGCAGAGTAGGCTTCAGAGATCGCCTGTATCAGTGATGCGCGGTCTGTATTCTGAGAGAATAATAAGAAAGACAGTGAAATTTTTTGGGAATTACAAAAGAAATGAGGAGGAAAGTATATGGCAATTTTTAAGGGCGCAGGTGTTGCAATTGTAACCCCGATGTATGAAGACGGAAAGGTAAATTACGACAAGCTGGAAGAATTGCTGGAGTTCCAGATTGCAAACAGCACGGATGCGATCATTATCTGCGGAACAACCGGTGAGTCATCCACACTGACCCACGGAGAACATCTGAAAACGATCAAATTTGCGATCGATAAGGTTGCGGGAAGAGTTCCGGTCATCGCAGGCACAGGCTCCAACTGTACCGAGACAGCGATCATGATGTCAAAGGAAGCTGCCTCCTATGGCGCGGACGCACTGCTGATCGTGACACCATATTATAATAAAGCAACGCAGAAGGGCCTGATCGCACATTATACTGCCATCGCAGAGGCTGTGCCGGAAACGCCTATTATCATGTATAATGTACCGAGCCGTACCGGATGCAATATCCAGCCGGCCACGGCGGTATACCTTGCAAAAAATGTGAAAAATATCGTGGGACTCAAGGCAGCCAGCGGTGATCTTTCTCAGATCGCCAAGACAATGGCCATGGCAGACGGATGTCTGGAGCTGTATTCCGGTAATGATGATCAGGTACTGCCCATCCTTTCACTGGGCGGTCTTGGTGTGATTTCCGTACTTTCCAATGTGGCACCGAAGCAGACACATGATATGGTCATGAAATTCCTGGAGGGTGATCTGGCCGGAGCAGCGCAGATTCAGCTGAAAGCGATTCCGCTGATCAATGCACTGTTCAGTGAGGTAAATCCGATTCCGGTGAAGGCTGCGCTGAATATGATGGGAATGGAAGTAGGCCCTCTTCGCATGCCGCTGAGCGAGATGGAAGAGGCGAACAAAGCAGTCCTTGCGCAGGCGATGAAGGATTTCGGAATTAAGCTTGCGTAAAAGGCGGAGGAAACCGATCGAAGGAGAGGAATATACAGATGGTTAAGATTATTATGCATGGATGCAACGGACACATGGGACAGGTGATTTCCGGTCTTGCTGCGAAGGACCCAGGAGCCGAGATCGTTGCCGGAATCGACATTGCAGATCAGGGAAAAAACAGTTATCCGGTATTTACGGATATGGATGCCTGTCAGACAGAGGCGGATGTCGTCATTGATTTTTCTTCTGCAAAGGCGACGGATGCGCTGCTGGACTACTGTGTGAAGCGTCAGATCCCGGTGGTGCTCTGTACGACGGGACTGAGTGAAGAACAGCTGGCAAAGGTGGAAGAGGCTGCGGGTAAGGTTGCTGTCCTGCGGTCTGCAAACATGTCGCTGGGAATTAATACGCTTCTGAAGCTGCTTCAGGATGCGGCAAAGGTTCTGGCGGCAGCCGGCTTTGACATGGAGGTTGTGGAAAAACATCACAGACTGAAGCTGGATGCGCCCAGCGGAACGGCGCTGGCACTGGCGGACAGTCTGAATGAGGCGATGGACGGGAAATATCACTATGTATATGACCGAAGCCAGAGAAGAGAGCAGAGGGGTGATCTGGAAATCGGAATCTCTGCAGTGCGCGGCGGAACCATCGTGGGCGAGCATGAAGTGATTTTTGCCGGTCCGGATGAAGTGATCGAATTTAAGCATACCGCATATTCCAAGGCTGTCTTTGGAAAGGGTGCCCTGGAAGCCGCCAAATATCTTGCAGGCAAGCCTGCCGGAAAATACGACATGAGTGATGTGATCGAAGGCTGAGAAAAAGAGAAGCAGAAACCGGGAGTTTTGTTCAAGACGACCAAAAATTTTTTGGAAAATACAAAAAAATTGTCAATTCAATATTGAATTTGTCCGATGAATGTGTTATAGTAATAACATCAAGAGACGAGGACAGAGATTACAAAGGCGTAGACATGTACAAATCATTGTTCTGCGCCTTGTTGTATACATGGGACGATATTTCAGAACACATCATAAGCGTTCCGTTTGAATCCTGCCCGGTCCGAATTAAAGGAGGAATAATATGAAGAAAGCATTATTCGCAGCAGCAGCATTAACAGGAGCTCTTGCAGTAACCGCTATGCCGGTTATGGCAGAGGAGCCGGATTACGCATCCATGAAGATCGTGCTGATCCTTCCGGGAAGCATTGATGATCAGAGCTGGAATGCAAGTAACAATGCAGGCGCAAAAGCCTGTGATGAACAGCTTGGAACCTCCATTGAAGTTGTAGAGTCAGTTCCGGTAGAGGAATTTGAGCAGACCTTTACAGAATATGGCGAGAAAGGCTATGATCTGATCATGTCAGCCGGCAGCCAGTTCGACGAGGCATGTGCAGCAGTGGCTCCTCAGTATCCGGATTCTGTTTACACGGTTATCAACGGACAGGTAAGCGATTCTGACAATATGGTTCCGGTATTCCCGAAAGAATATGAGGGATCCTATCTTGCAGGTATTGTTGCAGGCTATGCGACCGAAAACGGAAGCTTCGCAGTAATGGGCGGCGAGTCCAATGGCCCGATGGTGAAGCTGATGGATACTTATGATGCGGCAGCAAAAGCGGTATGTGAGGAAAGAGGTCTCGAGTTTACAACCGCCCGCTCCTTCGTAAACAGCTGGTCTGATGTTTCCGCTACCAAGTCCATGGCCGATCAGATGATGGACAACGGTGCGGACACTGTGTTCTGCTACTCTAATGAAGGCGCATCCGGAGCTGTTCAGTCTGCAGAAGAAAAAGGTGGAAAATTTGTTGCATTTGCTTCAAATAAGAATGAAGAGAGCAGTGCAGTAGTTGCATCCATCAACATGAACTGGGCAGGTGTTTATCCGTGGATCATCGAAGGTGTTGCAAAGGGCGAACTGACCGGAGCACAGCAGGTTGGTGTTGCAGAAGGCGTATTTGAGCCACTGTTTACAGATGCCTGCTCCGCAGAATGCCAGGATGCTGTAAATGCAGCAGTTGAGGCAGTTTCTAACGGCGAAGTTGATTTTGAGTCCATGTTCTCTGAGTAATCGGCTGAGACATCAGATTGGCAGTGTGTCACAGCACTGCCAATTTTTTTTCTTAGGAAATCACTCCAGTTTGTTCTATGGATGAAAAAACAGATTTCCTTAGAAATCGCAGAAACGTTTGCGTATGTTCCTGCGATGAAAAAAGGTACCTTAAATTTTATGCAGAAGGGATGAAGCAGGCTATGAATGAACCGGTTATAGAACTGAAACATATTACAAAACGGTTTGCAAAGGTTCTGGCAAATGATGATGTTTCCATCACCATCCACAAGGGAGAGGTGGTCGCACTGCTGGGGGAAAACGGTGCAGGGAAAAGTACCATCATGAAAATTCTTTACGGACTTTATCATGCAACGTCCGGTGAGATTCTGATCGACGGAAAGGAGAGGAAGATCGCATCGCCGAAGGATGCCATGAGTCTTGGTATTTCCATGATCCAGCAGCATTTTTCTCTGGTTCCGGCACATACGGTGACCGAAAATATCATTCTCGGAAACTGTAAAGGAAAAATCGATATGAAGGCGAAGGAGAAGGAGATCCAGGAGCTGGCAAGGCAGTATGGCTTCGATGTGCCGGCGGGAGAATATATTAAAAATCTTTCCGTAGGAACACAGCAGAAGGTGGAGATCCTTAAGGCACTGTATTTAAATGCCCGGATCCTGATCATGGATGAGCCGACCGCAGTACTGACACCTCAGGAAATCGATACCCTGATGGAATTTGTGAAGCAGTATGTGGCAAAGGGCAATTCCGTTGTCTTTATCACACACAAAATGCGTGAGGTTATGCAGGTTTCCGATACGATCGTGGTTATGCGGAATGGCCGGATCAGCGGTATGGTCAGCCGAAGTGAGACCAGCGAGCACAATCTGGCGCATATGATGATCGGCCGTGATCTGGAGGTGCTTCAGCAGCCCGGACAGGAGATTCCGGAGGACCGGAAAAAACGACTGGTTGTTGAAGATCTGACCATTCAGAAGAAAGATCAGGCACCGGCGCTGGATCATGTCAGCTTTGAATTATATGAGGGAGAAGTACTGGGGATTGCCGGTGTTTCCGAAAACGGACAGCAGGAGCTGTGCGATGCGATCTACGGTGCGGCACCGGTAACGGCCGGAAAGGTGCTCCTGGATGGAGAGGATCTTTCCGGACTGGAAGTGAAGGACCGGATCGCACGGGGAATCGGCTATACGGCTTCCGACCGTTATCGCTACGGTATGGTTTCCGATATGTCGCTCTCCGAAAATATGCTTCTGAAGTCCAGCTACCTCGATACCTGGGTGAAGCATGGACTGATCAACTGGAAGGCACTTCACAAATATACGGATGACCAGATCCAGACATATGCGGTAAAAGCACCGGATCATTCTGTGACGATCGGAAGTCTTTCCGGCGGAAATCAGCAGAAGGTTGTGGTAGCTCGTGAGGTGGATATGGGACAGAAGCTGATCATCTTCGATCAACCGACCCGCGGACTGGATCTCGGAGCGATCAACTATGTGCATAAAACAATTATTGACCAGAAAAACAAGGGGAAATCCGTGCTTCTGGTTTCTACGGAGCTTTCGGAGATCTTTGCACTTTCCGATCGGATTGCAGTTATGTACAAAGGTCGGATTATGGGAATTTACAGAAACGGTGAGCTTACCACAGAAAAGATCGGTCTTCTGATGGCGGGCATCTATCCGGAAAAGGAGGAAGAAGCATGAATCAGAACGGAAAAGTGAAGGATCTGCTGCTGTGGACCTTTCTTGCAGTTATTCTTGGCCTGTTTGTAAGCTTTGCATTTCTGCCGCTTCTGGGGGTTCAGCCGGTGGAATCTCTGAAGATCATGCTGACAGAAATCTTTTCAGACAGGTTTACCATGGGAAACATTCTGATCAAGACGACACCGCTGATCCTTACCAGTCTTGCGTTTGCTTTTACATATAAGGCAAATCTTTACAACATCGGCGCACAGGGCCAGTTCTACATGGGATGTATCTGTGCAACGGCAACAACGCTGGCACTTCAGACGAAGCTTCCGGGAATCGTTGTACTCCTTCTTGCTTTTGCGGCCAGCATTCTGGGCGGAGGCCTGACGGGGCTTCTCATTGGATTCCTGAAAGCAAAATTCAATGCAAACGAATTCCTGGTTAGTATGATGTCTACTTATGTGATTATCTATCTTCTTCAGTTCCTGCTTCGTACGGTATTGCAGGAGCCGAAAAGAGAGTATCTGAAAACCGCGTATCTGGATTCCTCTGCGTGGCTTCCGAAAATCATTCCGGGAACCTCCGTGTCGCTGGGAATCGTGATCGCACTGGCGACGGCGATCCTGATCTGGTTTGTTCTGTACCGCACATCGCTGGGATACCGGGTCCGTGTAAACGGAATGAATCAGGATGCGGCAGCAATGTCCGGAATCAGCCCGAAAAGAATGTGTATGACGGCATTCTTTATCAGCGGCGCGATTGCCGGTCTGGCAGGTTTTACGGAAATAAACGGAATGCAGCATATGCTGCTGACCGGTTTTGAATCAGATATCGGATCCTATGGAATCGGTATTGCCATCATGGCAAACGCAAATCCCATCGGTGTCATTTTTGCCGCGCTTTTGTTTGGCGCACTGCAGGTAGGAGGAACCGCTCTTGGTCATTCCACAGATGCTCCTGCCAGTGTCATTGATGTTATGCTCGGATTTGTCATGCTGTTTGTGCTGATGTCCTTCTTTGTCAGACACAAGCTGGAAATCCGTAAGATGAAGAAGCAGAAGCTTCAGAAAGGAGAGGCTTAATATGCAGGTATTTGTGAATTTGATATTTCGGGCATTTTTTATGAGCACTCCGCTGATTCTTGGAGCACTGGGAGAGGTACTGGCCGAGAGAACCGGCATGATGGTTACCGCTGTGGAAGGAATTTTTCTGATCGGTGCCTGGGGCGGCTTTATCGGAGCCTATCTTTCGGGAAATATGCTGGCAGGTTTTCTCGCAGCCATGTTCTGCGGCCTGATGGTAGCGCTTCTGTACGGTGTGACGACGATTTACATGCATCAGCATCAGATCGTTATGGGAACTGCCATCTCCATCCTGATTACCGGCTTCTGTACGTTCTTCTATCGTGTGATTTTTGGCGTACAGACGGTTCCGCTGAAGGTTTCTCCTCTGAAGGTGATTAAAATACCGCTGCTGAGCAAGATCCCTGTCATCGGACCGATCCTGTTTTCACAGAATATTATTACCTACCTGACATATATTCTGGTTCCGATCATCTTCTTTTTGATCTTCCGTACCTCACTGGGACTGTCCATGCGGTCCTGCGGAGAAAATCCGGAAGCGGCAGATGCGGCAGGTATTAATGTGACAAGAACCAGATTTCTGGCAGTGGCAGTTGCCGGATGTATGGGGGGTATTGCCGGGGCATACTATTCCCTGTGTAACGTGGGAATGTATAACGTGGAGATCATCGGAGGCCGTGGCTGGATCGCATTCGGAATCTGCTTCCTCGGAAACTGGAATCCGGTTGGTGCCCTGATCTTCGGAATCGTTTTCGGTATTTCCGATGCACTTGGAACGTATGTCCGTGCATTGGGAAATGCGTCAATTCCAAGCGAACTGTTCAGCGCACTGCCGTATATTCTGGTCATCGTGCTGACGGTATGCAGAAAACAGTTTAATGTACCGGCCAGACTGGGTGCAAACTATGTAAAAGAAAATTAGAATCAGATGAGGAGGTACGGATGCTGCAAAGAATGCCGTATCTCCTTTTGTATTTCGGGAACATTCATAAGAAAAGAGGTTGGAACGTTGGACTTTTTGATCAGAAATGGCTGTATTGTCAACGGAAAAAATGAAACACCATATATGGCAGATATTGCCGTTGCCAATGGAGGCATTCAGAAAATCGCTCCGGCAATTCCGGTTCCGGAGGATCTGCCGCAGGATCGGGTGCTGGATGCGGCCGGAGCATATGTGACGCCCGGGTTCATTGACATCCACAGGCACGGAGACTGGGAGGCGCTGCGGGCAGGAGATGATCAGCTTCTGAACCGGCAGGGAATCACGACAGTGGTAAACGGGAACTGTGGGCTATCGGTGGCTCCTGCCGGAGATATCTATTATGAGGAAATACAGAATTTTCTGAGCAGTGTGACGGGCGCAGAACCGAAGCTGCCTAAGGCAGAGATGAGATCCGGGCGGTGCCTGGAGGGACGCACTGCGCGGAGCATGGGAGAATATATGAACCGCCTGGCGGATGTCCGAAGAAGTGTGAATACCGGAATGCTGGTGGGAAACGGAACGCTGCGGGCAGGCGTAAAAGGTTATGCGGCCGGAACGGTGAGCTCAGAAGAAATCCGTCAGATCCAAAGGAATCTGGAAGAAGCACTGGAGGCAGGTGCGCTGGGGGTGAGTCTTGGGATTGCGTATGCACCGGAATTTTCCTATCACGCAGAGGAACTGGTGCGTGTTCTGGAGCCGGTCCGCGGAAAAGGAATTCCGCTGGTGACACATGTGCGCAGTGAAGGAGACGGACTTCTGAATTCACTCAGAGAAGTGATCTGTGTGGCAGAAGCGCTGGAAGCACCTCTCCATGTCAGCCATATGAAGTGCATCGGAAAACGCAACTGGAACAAGACGGTTCATCAGGTGCTGAAGCTTTTTGAGCAGGCGCGGGAGCGGGGAGTGCAGATTGATTTTGATGTGTATCCCTATCTGACCGGCTCCACCCAGCTGGTACATGTGCTTCCGCCGGCGTTTCAGGAAGGCGGGACGGAACAGATCCTGAGGCGGCTTTCAGACCGGACATGCAGAGAGGAGCTGGAGCAGCTCCTGAAGGAACCATCCGAGGAATTTGAAAACATTGTGGAACTGGCAGGGTATGAAAACATATTTGCAAGTACGCTGCATTCACCGGAATATCTGCCTTATGCCGGACAGTCCATTCTGGAAATTGCAAAGATCCGTGGGATGGATCCCTGTGACACGCTCTGTGACATTCTGATCCGGGAAAAATGTCAGGTAACGATGCTGGATACCATTGCATCGGAACAGGATATGCTTACTTTTTTAAAGGATCCGCATGCAAATCTGATCTCAGATGCCATTTATCCGGCAGGGGGGAAATATCATCCGAGAGTGTACGGCGCATTTCCGCGTTTTCTGATTGAATATGTGAAAAAGAAACCGGTATTTTCCATCGAGGAGGCCATCTGGAAGATGACGGCGGGACCGGCAAACGTTCTGGGGCTGAAAACGGGAGTGCTGGAGGAAGGCCGCCCGGCGGATATCAATGTATTCCGGCTTGAGGAGCTTATGGCACCGGCGGATTTCAGGGAACCCCAGAGACTTTGCAGCGGCTTCGCGTGTGTTCTTGTGAACGGCGAGCCGGCAGTGAGAAAGGATTCCTGGAATAATACAGGAACCGGAAAGGTATGCAGAAAGTGAGGGAGAAAAATGCTGACAGAAGGCAGAAAAGCAGAAGTGACAGAATTGTGCAGGAAGCTGATCGAATCCAGGAGCTATTCCGGAGAGGAAAAAGGAACGGCAGAAATTCTGAAAGAATTCATGAAGGAGCAGGGCTTTGACGATTATCTGACGGATCCTTACGGAAATGTGATCGGAAGGATTTCGGGAAAGAAAGCAGGACCGAGAATTCTGTTTGACGGACATATGGATACCGTTCCGGTGGAAAATCCGGACAGCTGGACGCATGACCCGTTTCATCCGGTGATCGAGAATGGGAAACTGTATGGAAGAGGCGCTTCGGATATGAAGGGGGCCATTGCCGCGTTTATGACAGCAGCGGCATTTTTTGCCAGAGATTACGGACGGGATTTTTCCGGAGAGATCTATGTGGCAGGAGTGGTGCATGAGGAGTGCTTTGAGGGAGTTGCAGCCAGGAGCATCAGTGAAATCGTAAAGCCGGATTATGTGATCATCGGAGAGGCTTCCGGGTTGAATGTGAAAACGGGACAGAGAGGCCGTGCGGAAATTGTGCTGGAGACGTTTGGAAAGGCGGCGCATTCCGCCAATCCCCAGAAAGGGGTCAATGCGGTCTATACGATGTGTCAGCTGATTCCGGAAATCCAGAAGCTGGTTCCTCCGGAGCATCCCAGTCTGGGCAGGGGGATTCTGGAGCTGACGGATATCAAATCCTCTCCCTATCCGGGTGCATCGGTGGTTCCGGAATACTGCCGGGCGACCTTTGACCGCAGGCTTCTGGTAGGCGAGACGAAAGAGAGTGTGCTAAGGCCCATTCAGGAGGTTCTCGACCGGGTCTGCGCAAAGAACCCGGAGTATCGGGCCCGGGTTTCTCTGGCAGAAGGCAGTGAGAAATGTTATACGGGGAAAGAAATTTCAGCGCAGCGTTTCTTCCCCGGATGGTATTATTCTCCGGAGGAGGAATATATCCGAAGGATCGTGAAGGAACTGCAGGCGTCCGGATATGAGCCGGAGCTGACACAATACAGCTTCTGCACCAACGGAAGTCATTATGCAGGTGAAAAAGGCATTCCGACCATCGGCCTTGGTCCCTCCAGAGAAAATCTGGCGCATACCGTGGATGAATATGTGGAACTGGAGCAGCTTACCGGGGCGGCTGAGTGCTATTATGGGGTGATGAAAGCGCTGCTGGGAACAGAATAGGAAAAAATTTTTAAAAAAAATGTGCGGCAGAAAAAAACTCCGTGTGCATAAAGCGGCGGACGGCGGGACACAATAGCGATATAACATAAATTCCACGGAAAAGGAGACAATGAGATGAAGAAAATCAAGAAAATCCTTGTCAGCGTTCTGCTGGTAAGTGTGACCGCCATGTTTGCCGCATGTGGCACAAACAACAATAACAATAACGCAGACGAAAGCACTGCTGCTGAAAACGGAAATACAGGTAAAAACGGAAACGGAACAGCAGACGGAGAAGGCAATGACGGTCTGGGCACAGACAATAATGATGGTCTGGGCACCGCTGACGGTACGGGAAATGGTACGGCAGGAGAAAACGGTACGGTGAATAACGGTACTGTCAATAACGGAAATACAGATACAGCAGGAAACAATTCCACAGGAGACAATACAACAGGAAACAATACGGTGAATAACAGTGACGGAACAGGAAACGGGACTGACGGAAATGGAAGCGGAAACACCGTCGGTGGCAGGAATGATAACAATACCGTATCCGGAGAGCTTGGAAATGCGGTGGAGGACGTTGGGGACGGCGTCGGAAATGCAGTGAAGGATGTGGGGAATGCTGTGGACAATGCCATGGACGGCAGATAAATCTGTGACGCAAACCGGCCCTGACCCGGATACAGCCGTTGAAAAAATACGGTATTAATGCTATCATCAATGCATGAAAGGGTGATGAAAATGAAATTCCGTCCATGCATTGATATACATAACGGACAGGTAAAACAGATCGTGGGAGGCAGTCTGAGAGATGCCGGAGATCAGGCCGAGGAAAATTTTGTCTCCGGGCAGGATGCTGCTTTCTACGCGGCACTGTATAAAAAATACGGAATCAGAGGCGGACATGTGATTCTTCTGAACGGAGCAGGCAGTCCGTACTACGAGAAAACGAAAGCACAGGCAAAAAAAGCGCTGGCTGAATATCCCCGGGGTCTGCAGCTGGGGGGCGGTGTCACGCCGGAAAACGCGCAGGAGTATCTGGAGGCGGGAGCAAGTCATGTGATCGTGACTTCCTATGTGTTCCGAAACGGACAGATTTCCTGGGAAAACCTGGAAAGGATGAAGTCGGCGGTGGGTGCAAAGCATCTGGTGCTGGATCTGAGCTGCCGCAGGAAAGACGACAGATATTATATCGTCACAGACCGTTGGCAGAAATTCACGGAGGTGCCGGTTACGCTGGAGCTGATGGAAACACTTTCCGCTTACTGCGATGAATTTCTGGTACATGCGGTGGATGTGGAGGGACGTGCCCGCGGAATTGAGGAAAAGCTGGCATGTCTTTTGGGACAGTTTGAAAAGAGACCTGTGACCTATGCCGGGGGCGTGGGCAGTATGGAGGACATTGAGAAACTGTACCACTGCACCGGAGGCCGTCTGGATGTGACGGTGGGAAGTGCGCTGGATCTGTTTGGCGGTACGATTCCGTTCAGGAAGCTTGTGGAAAATGTGAATTTTTTATAAAAAAGATATTAAAATCATTCTGTGTATGGTATAATATGCTTACAAAAATTGACTAGGCATCCCTCTGGGATGCATGGAATCCGCAAAGGGGGATGGGTCTATGAATTTTATCATCAGTGGAAAAAACCTTACCGTTTCGGAAGGACTTAAAACAGCAGTGGAAGACAAGCTTGGCAAGCTGGAACGTTATTTTACGCCGGACACCGAAATTATGGTGACACTCAGTGTGGAGAAAGAACGGCAGAAAATTGAGGTTACCATTCCGGTAAAAGGAAACATTATCCGTTCCGAACAGGTGAGCAACGATATGTATGTATCGATTGACCTGGTAGAGGAAGTCATCGAGCGTCAGCTTCGCAAATACAAAAACAGGATCGTTGACAGAAAGCAGTCCGCATCCGGTTTCCAGAAAGCATATCTGGAAAAAGAATATGAGGAGGATGAGGAAATCAAGATCATCCGGACAAAGAAGTTCGACATCAAGCCAATGTATCCGGAGGACGCATGTGTACAGATGGAACTTCTCGGCCACAGCTTCTTTGTATTCTGCAATGCAGAGACAGATGAGGTGAATGTGGTATATAAGAGAAAAGGAAATACCTACGGTCTGATTGAACCGGAAAAATAATGGTGCCGCTGCAGGGTCCCGGGAGCTTCCCGGGACCCTGTTTTGGCGGTTACAGGATCAGTGTGTCAAAAGTGACGCCTTGTTTATTGCACGATGCACAAGCTGCGTTGGACATGGTCATAGTTTGTTTACTAAAAATTCATTGTTTTCCAGAGGGGAAAGTGATAAAATATATTAGATTGCTTTTTACAGGTATCATTTCATAAACAGGAGTAGATAAGATATATGAGTATGTTTTCAAAAGTTTTCGGGACAAGGAGCCAGCGTGAGGTAAAACGTATCATGCCGCTGGTGGAAAAAACAGAAAGTCTGCGTCCCGCTATGCAGCAGTTAACAGATGAGCAGCTTCGGGAGAAAACCCGGGAATTCAAAAAGCGTCTTTCAGAGGGGGAAACTCTGGATGATCTTCTTCCGGAGGCATTTGCCGCAGTGCGTGAGGCTGCAAAGCGTGTTCTCGGCATGGAGCATTACCGTGTTCAGATCATCGGCGGTATCATTCTTCATCAGGGCCGAATTGCCGAGATGAGAACCGGTGAAGGTAAAACACTGGTGTCCACACTTCCGGCATATCTGAATGCGCTGGAAGGAAAGGGCGTTCATATCGTCACAGTTAATGACTATCTGGCAAGCCGAGATGCGGAATGGATGGGAAAGGTTCATGAGTTTCTGGGACTGAAGGTCGGCGTGGTCTTAAATGACATGAAGCCGGAAGAGCGCCGGGAGGCCTACAACTGTGACATTACATATGTCACCAACAATGAGCTTGGTTTCGATTATCTTCGTGACAATATGGTAATTTATAAAGAACAGCTGGTACAGAGAGATCTGCACTACTGTATCATCGATGAGGTCGACTCGGTTCTGATCGATGAGGCCCGTACCCCGCTGATCATTTCCGGACAGAGCGGAAAGTCCACCAAGCTGTATGAGGTCTGCGATATTCTCGCGCAGCAGCTGGAGCGCGGAGAAGCCAGCCATGAGATGACAAAGATGGCAGCCATCATGGGCGAAGAGGTTGTGGAGACCGGAGACTTTGTAGTAAACGAAAAAGATAAGATTGTAAACCTCACCGAAGAGGGTGTGAAAAAAGTCGAGAAATTCTTCCATATCGAAAACCTTGCCGATCCGGAAAATCTGGAGATTCAGCACAATATCATTCTGGCTCTCCGGGCACATAATCTGATGCATAAGGATCAGGATTATGTGGTGAAGGACGATGAAATTCTCATCGTAGATGAGTTTACCGGACGTATTATGCCGGGCCGCCGTTATTCGGACGGTCTGCACCAGGCGATTGAGGCGAAGGAGCATGTAAAGGTGAAGCGCGAGAGCAAGACGCTTGCCACGATCACCTTCCAGAACTTCTTCAACAAGTATGAGAAAAAAGGCGGTATGACCGGTACGGCCATCACCGAGGAAAAAGAGTTCCGCGATATTTACGGAATGGACGTTGTGGAAATTCCCACGAACAAGCCCATTCAGCGTAAGGATCTGGACGATGCGGTTTACATGACCAAGAAAGAAAAGTACAATGCGGTGGTTCAGGCAGTTATTGAGGCTCATGAGAAAAAGCAGCCGGTACTGGTCGGTACCATTACTATCGAGACTTCTGAGCTGATCAGCCGTATGCTGAAGCGTCAGGGAATCCCGCACAATGTTCTGAATGCCAAATTTCATGAGCTGGAAGCGGAGATCGTAGCCAGAGCCGGAGAAGCCGGTGCGGTTACCATCGCCACGAACATGGCCGGCCGTGGTACGGATATCAAGCTGGATGATGTGGCAAGAGAGGTCGGCGGTCTGAAGATCATCGGTACCGAGCGTCATGAATCCAGACGTATTGACAATCAGCTGCGAGGACGTTCCGGACGTCAGGGTGACCCGGGCGAATCCAGATTTTACATCTCGCTGGAGGATGATCTGATGCGACTGTTCGGTTCCGAGCGTCTCATGAAGGTGTTCACCTCCCTTGGTGTGGCTGAGAACGAACAGATTGAGCATAAAATGCTTTCCAACGCCATTGAGAAGGCACAGGAGAAGATCGAGTATAACAACTTCGGTATCCGTAAAAACCTTCTGGATTATGACCAGGTAAATAACGAACAGAGAGAGATTATTTACAAGGAGCGCCGTCAGGTTCTGGACGGTGAGAACATGCGGGATGCCATCTACAAGATGATCACCGATATTGTGGACAGCACAGTGGATATGTGTTTCACGGACGATGTGGATTCCGAAGACTGGGATCTGAGAGAATTTAATTCCGTACTGCTTCCCATCATCCCGATTGCACCGCTCAATGCCGAGAAGGTGAAGGGCAAGCGCAAAAATGAGATGAAGCATCTGATCAAGGAAGAGGCTGTGAAGCTTTATGAGGTGAAGGAGTCAGAATTCCCGGAGCCGGAGCAGCTGCGTGAGCTGGAGCGTGTCGTTCTTCTGAAGAGCATTGACAGCAAGTGGATGGATCACATCGACGATATGGAAATCCTGCGGCAGGGTATCGGCCTTGTCGGCTATGGACAGAGAGATCCGGTTGTGGAATATAAAATGCAGGCCTTTGAGATGTTCAACAACATGATCTCCTCCATACAGGAAGATACGGTGCGTATGCTGTATCATGTTCATGTGGAACAGAAGATCGAACGTGAGCAGGTTGCAAAAGTCACCGGAACAAACAAAGATGACAGTGCGGTGAAAAAACCGGTGCAGCGCAAAGAGGTTAAGGTTTATCCGAATGATCCGTGTCCCTGCGGAAGCGGAAAGAAATATAAGCAGTGCTGCGGCAGAAAAGCCGTGAAGGCATAATACACCGTACTCAGGTGCAAAGAAAAAACGATATTTAAAAACGAAAACAATAAAAGGCGCCCGGCCGGATTGATGCTCATCGATTCCGGCTGGGCGCCTTTCCAAATTGTTTTTTATAGGCTCTTTCAAAAGCTGTGTAATCCTTAAAGCCGCTGGAAAGAGCGGCTTTTATGACAGGCATTCCCTCTGCGATTTTTGTGCGGGCCATCAGAAGCCGTTTGCTGAGAATATAATTGTGGATGGTATAGCCTGTTTCTTCCTTGAACTTGCGCATCATATGATATTTACTCAGGTAATATTTTCCGGCCAGAACATCGATGGACAGATCGGCAGTGAGATTGTGGTTGATGTACTGCAGAATCTGATCCACATGAGAATCGTAGGAACAGGCCTTCTGGTCGTAATGGAAGTCACTGTCCAGAAACGCGCGGTTCAGATAGACCATAAACTGAGTAAACAGGGCGTCGTACAGAAGCTCTGCTCCATAGGAAGGGACATTTTGGTCGCGGTCCTTCCGGGAAAATTCCATTTCGGAAAGAATCCTCCGGAACGGTTCCTGGAGCTTCGCAGACAGGCGGAGCAGGTGGAAGCTCCGACTGACAGACTGCTGAAAACACTGGGTCAGGGGCTGGCGTGCAAGGTCATCCCGGATCCAGAAAATATATCGATCATAGGGAACGGTGGTGTCAATTTCCGGTTTATGTATGGAGTGACGGCTCACCAGAAGGATGTCTCCGGGGCTGAGGTGATAGGATTTCCCTTCAATATGGTAGGTTACATTTCCTGACAGAAAAATGAGAACCTTATGGAAATCATGGTAGTGATAGGAATATTCTTTTTTGGTCTGGTCCTTGATATGAAAGAGACGGAAATCTTCGTGAAGATAGCCGGTTTTTTCATATTCTCCGAATAACTGTTTCATGCTCACACCCCCTGGCATCATCATAGCATACGATCCTTAAAATGAGAACCGCATTTTTTGCAATATTAGAAGCAGTTTATTCTATATACATGGAAAAAAGATTGTATATAATATTACATAAATAAGAAATTGTTCGACAGATATATGGAAAATGATCGCAGGGGGAATGAACCATGGAAAGCATTGTGATGACAAAATATCAGGGACTGGGAAATGATTATCTGATTCTGGACTCCCGTAAAAACCGTGTACAGCTGCAGGGAAAAAAGGGGGCACTTCTTTGTCAGAGAGGATTCGGACTGGGGGCAGACGGAGTTCTGTACGGACCGGTTGACATAGACGGAAAGATGGGTGTCCGCATTTTCAATTCCGACGGAAGTGAATCGGCTATCAGCGGAAACGGTGTCCGTATTTTTGCAAAATATCTGATGGATCAGGGATATGTAAAGGAATCCCGGTTTGAGATCGAGACACTTGCGGGAACCATTCAGGTGGAATGCCTGAACAGCCGTGCCACGGAATTCCGCGTAAAAATGGGTAAGGCATCCTTTGTTTCCAGAGAAATTCCGGTTACCGGAGAGATTCGGGAAGTTATTAATGAAGAGTTCGTTTTTCATGATGAGACATATAAAGCGACCTGTCTGACCATCGGAAATCCCCACTGTATTATTTTTACGGATCATGTGAGTGCAGAAGAAGTAAAGGCACTGGGACCATATGTGGAGGATGCACCGGAATTTCCGGAGCGGATGAATCTGCAGCTCTGTCACAGGATCGACAGCGGAAATCTGGATATCGAGATCTGGGAGCGCGGCTCCGGATATACCAGAGCCTCCGGAACAGGAAGCTGCGCGGCGGCAATGGCAGCGTATCGTCTTGGCCTGGTGGAATCCCGGGTGAATGTAAACCAGCCGGGCGGTATGATCCAGATCGACATCGAGGAGGACGGAACGATTTATATGACCGGAACCGTCGGTTATATTGCAGACATGCATGTGGCAGAAAGCTTTTTCTCATAAAAGGTTGATATTTGAAAAAAATGTGCTATACTGTTTAGGAAAGCGGCGGATACTGCAGATCGGCTGCTTTGTAAAAACAGAACGGGGAGCTCATAGTAATGGGCTGAGAGTAAGCGGAAGCTTAGACCCAGAACCTGATTTGGATAATGCCAACGTAGGGAAATATGTGCACAGAAAAACAAGTGGATTGGTGCAGAATACCTTATATTTGGTATTCTGCTCTTTTTTTGGAGAAAAGAAGATGAGGCTGAAAAGGGAAAACTGTATTTTGTATGCGGTGACGGACCGAAGCTGGCTGGGCGGCCGGACACTGGCACAGCAGCTGGAAGAAGCCCTGCAGGGCGGGGTGACCATGGTACAGCTGCGGGAAAAGGAACTGGAGGAAGCGGCCTTCGAGGAGGAGGCCCTGCAGATACAGGCTCTTTGCAGGCGCTATCAGGTTCCGTTTCTGATCAATGACAATGTGGCACTCGCCAGAAAAATTCACGCGGATGGGGTCCATGTGGGACAAAGCGACATGGAAACCGGACGGGTCCGGGAAATTCTGGGAGAGGACGCCATTATCGGTGTGACGGCAAAAACCGTGGAGCAGGCAAAACGGGCACAGCAGGCCGGAGCGGATTATCTGGGGAGCGGAGCTGTTTTCGGAACTTCTACGAAAGCGGATGCAAAACCGCTGGAGCTGGAAACATTCCGGCAGATATGCGAAAGCGTGCAGATCCCGGTGGTGGCGATTGGAGGGATTACCTCTGAGAACATCAAAAGACTCACCGGACTGGGTGCTGCGGGGGCGGCTGTTGTCAGCGGCATTTTTGCAGCGCCGGATATTTTATCCGAAACCCGCAGATTACGAAAGCTGGCGGAGGAATTATAATTTCATAAGGAGTTACGCTTCGCGGTCTTTATCGGACGCGGAAGCATAACCATACAGCGGCAAATTGGGGGCACCACCTTGGGTCGCTATACAAAATTAATGCGAAGGAGAAATATTATGAACACAGCATTAACAATCGCCGGAAGTGATTCCAGCGGAGGCGCCGGCATCCAGGCAGATATTAAGACTATGACCGCAAACGGCGTGTACGCCATGAGTGCGGTCACGGCTCTGACTGCCCAGAATACGACCGGCGTAACAGGAATTATGGAGGTAACTCCGGAATTTTTAGCAGAGCAGCTGGATTGTATTTTTACCGATATCTATCCGGATGCAGTGAAGACCGGGATGGTTTCATCCGGCGGTCTGATTGAAGTGATTGCAGGGAAGCTGAGACAGTACCAGGCGAAAAATCTGGTGGTCGACCCTGTGATGGTAGCGACCAGCGGATCCAGACTGATCAGCGAGGACGCTATCGGCACCTTGAAAAAAGAATTACTGCCTCTTGCAGCGATTATCACACCAAACATTCCGGAAACGGAAGTATTGTCCGGGATGTGTGTAAAAACGAAAGAAGATATGGTAACTGCATCAAAGCGAATTTATGAGACCTACGGATGTGCGGTGCTCTGTAAAGGCGGACATCAGCTGAACGATGCCAATGATCTGCTTTACAACGAAACGGGCGAGCACTGGTTTATGGGAAAACGAATCGCCAATCCGAATACCCATGGAACAGGCTGTACGCTGTCCAGCGCCATTGCCTCCAATCTGGCAAAGGGCTGTGATCTGGAAACGGCAGTCCGGTACGCGAAAAACTATATCTCCGGTGCACTGAATGCCATGCTGGATCTGGGAAAGGGAAGCGGCCCCATGAACCATGCATTTGCAATTCCCGGGGAATATAAAGACATCTGATTTGGATATGGAAGAGAGGATAAAACATGACACAAAAGAAAACTTCTGTATTCAGCAATGGTCTGATCTGGTTTGGTGCAGGGGTATCCATTGCTGAAATTCTGACAGGTACTTACTATGCAACGCTTGGCTTTGGAAAAGGTCTTGCAGCGATTCTTCTGGGGCATCTCATCGGCGCGGTGATGATGTTTGCCGCCGGCATGATCGGGGCCCGGGAAGAAAAAAGTGCAATGGAAACCGTAAAGATGAGCTTCGGAGAAAAAGGAAGCATTCTCTTTGCGGTACTGAATGTGCTTCAGCTGGTTGGGTGGACTGCCATCATGATCTACGATGGTGCACTGGCAGCCAATGGCGTGTTTTCCACCGGCGCCTGGGTATGGTGTCTGGTGATCGGCGGACTGATCCTCGTGTGGATTCTCATCGGTCTGACCAATCTGGGAAAAATCAATACCATTGCCATGGGGGCACTGTTTATCCTGACTCTGGTATTGTTTAAAGTCATCTTTTTCGGCGGTGCCGGAGCGGAGGCTGTTATAGATGACAGCTTAAGCTTCGGAGCAGCCGTGGAGCTCGGCGTGGCAATGCCTCTTTCCTGGCTGCCGCTGATCGCGGACTATACCAGAGAGGCCGAGAAACCGTTTGCGGCGACTTTTGCCAGCGTATCGGTGTACAGCGTGGTGAGCCTTTTCATGTATGTGATCGGTATGGGAGCTGCCATTTATACCGGCGGCGGTGACATTGCAGCCATCATGGTAAAGGCCGGTCTTGGCGTGGCGGCGCTTCTGATCATTGTATTTTCCACTGTGACCACCACATTTCTGGATGCATACTCCGCAGGGGTATCCAGTGCGTCCATCTCTGCGTCCGTCAATGAGAAATGGGCGGCTGTGGCGGTGACGGTTGTGGGTACCATTGCGGCAATCGTATATCCTATGGATAATATTACCGGCTTTCTGTATCTGATCGGTTCTGTGTTTGCGCCCATGATCGCCATTCAGATTGCAGATTATTTCGTTTTGAAAAAGAAACCGGTGAAAGATGCTGTCAACTGGGTGAATATGGTCATCTGGCTGATTGGTTTTATTCTTTACCGGTTCCTCATGAGAGTGGATACTCCGGTGGGAAACACACTTCTGGATATGTTGATTACAATTTTGCTCTGCGTTGTTGTGAATCAGGCTGCAGGAAAAAAAGAACACAGCAAATAAGTACGGTGCCTCTTTTCGGGGGAAGCCGTACTGGAAAGAGGAAATCAAATGAACAGATCAAATACGAAAAAACTTGTCATCACAGCAATTTTTGCAGCCGTTGCAGTTGTGGGCTCCACGTTCAGCGTACCGGTATTCGGTTCAAAATGCGCACCGGTTCAGCACCTGGTAAATATTCTCGCGGCCGTGCTTCTGGGACCGTCCTGGGCAGTGGGAGCTGCTTTTGTGGCCAGCATTATCCGGAATCTTCTGGGGCTTGGAACGCTTCTGGCCTTTCCGGGAAGCATGTGCGGAGCGCTGCTGGCCGGAATTCTCTACAAATCAGTGAAGAAGCTTCCGGCAGCTTATTTCGGAGAAGTGTTCGGAACCGGGATCATCGGCGGAATTCTTTCCTATCCGGTTGCGTATCTGATCATGGGAAATAAAAGCGCAGCACTGTTTACCTTCGTGGTACCGTTCCTGATCAGTACCTGCGGAGGTACGATTCTGGCAATTGTGATCACACTGGCACTGCACAAATCCGGTGTGCTGGAAAATATGAAGGCGAGCCTGGCAGCATAGAAAGCGCTGCATCGGGAGAGCTGGAAAGAATGACGTGAGGGAATATGGCGGGTATCAGCAGCGATTATGTGTATGAAATCTGGAATAAAATAAAAAAGACGCGCCCTCTGGTGCACTGCATAACCAATATTGTCACGGTGAATGACTGTGCCAATATTCTGCTGGCGGCAGGGGCGTCGCCCACCATGGCGCATCATCCGCTGGAGGCAGCGGAGGTGACAGAAGGCTGCCGGGCACTGGTGTGTAATGCGGGGGCCACGGAATCGGCCGATGCCATGGAACGTGCCGGGAAAAGAGCACACGAGCTGGGGCATCCCATTGTGCTGGATCCGGTGGGCGCGGCAGGAAGTACCTTGCGCAGAACGCTTTGCAGAAATCTGATGGCTTCCATACATCCGGACTGCATCCGGGGCAATTACACGGAAATCCGGGCCCTGGCTCTGAACCGGAAAACGGGCAGCGGCGTGGATGCGCTGGAGGAAGGCGGATCTGCGGAGCATACGTTGGAGGAAATCAAGGAGATGGTCTGCGCTCTGGCACGGCAGCAGGGCTGCCTGGTGGCGGCGTCCGGAGCGATCGACGTTCTGTCTGACGGGAAGCAGATCATCACGGTGGACCGCGGCAGTGAAATGATGACGAAGGTTACGGGGACGGGATGTATGTCCTCGGCACTGCTGGGCGCATTTCTGGCAGTGGATCACTCTCTGGAATCGGCGGCGGCCATGTGCACCGTGATGGGAATCTGCGGAGAGCGGGCCGAGCAAAAGACCAGGGAAGCCGGCGGCGGCACGGGAACCTTTCATATACAGCTGCTGGATGCGGTCAGCCTGTTCTGAACAGAAAATATAAGTCAAAAAAGAATGTGCCGGGGCACGTTCTTTTTTTTCGTGAAAATCCTTTGCAGTTTCCCAAAAACTGTGATATTGTATTCAGTGTATATTTGTACGCCAGTGAAAGACACTTTCGCCGGCACAGATTTATTCAGCCGAAATAACGACGAAAATTCAGGAAAGAAGGTGAAGCTGTGGTTGAATTAGATCAGTTCAAGAGTATTCTTGCGACATATACAGAACCATTAGTGGAAGTGAGGGATTCACTTTGACCTCGCTAACAAGGCACAGCGGGTTGAAGAATTAGAGCGCGAAATGGAAGCGCCGGATTTCTGGGACAATGCAGAGGTTTCCCAGAAAAAAATGAAAGAATTAAAAGACATGAAAGATGACATGGAGACGTATCGCAGTCTGGAGACTCAGAAGGAAGATATTGAAACCATGATTGAGATGGGATATGAGGAAAATGATCCGGAGCTGATTCCGGAAATCCAGGAGATGCTGGATCAGTTTCAGAAGGACTTTGATGAGATTCGGGTAAAGACGCTGCTTTCCGGGGAGTATGATACGGAAAATGCGATTATCAAGCTGAATGCCGGTGCGGGCGGTACCGAGGCCTGCGACTGGTGCGGAATGTTATACCGTATGTATACGCGGTGGGCAGACCGGAAGGGATTTACACTGGAAGTCCTGGATTATCTGGACGGAGATGAGGCAGGAATCAAATCGGTAACCTTCCAGGTGAACGGAACCAATGCCTACGGGTATCTGAAATCCGAAAAAGGAGTACACCGCCTGGTGCGCATTTCTCCTTTTAATGCGGCAGGAAAGCGACAGACATCTTTTGTGTCCTGTGATGTAATGCCGGACATTGAAAAGGATCTGGATGTGGAGATCAATGATGAGGATATCCGTATTGATACCTATCGAAGCAGCGGTGCCGGCGGACAGCATATCAACAAGACTTCTTCGGCGATCCGTATCACCCATTTCCCTACGGGGATTGTTGTACAGTGCCAGAATGAGCGGTCACAGCATATGAACAAGGATAAGGCCATGCAGATGCTCAAAGCAAAGCTGTATCTTCTGAAGCAGCAGGAAGCAGAAGCGAAGCTTTCCGGAATCCGGGGAGAAGTGACAGATATCGGCTGGGGAAACCAGATCCGTTCTTATGTGATGCAGCCCTACACGATGGTAAAGGATCACCGTACCAGCGAGGAAACCGGTAACGTGGATGCCGTGATGGACGGAGGCATTGACCTGTTCATCAATGCATACCTGAAGTGGATCGCATTATCGAAGAAATCAGAAGCATAGGAATAGATCAGGGGACGGTTATGCAGAAACCAGCAGATAAAATGACATATTATGTGGTTCGGGAACGTGCAGTCCCGGAGGTTTTGCAGAAAGTAGTGGAAGCAAAAAGACTTCTGGACCGGGGAACAGCGGCTACCGTACAGGAAGCTGCAGATATGACCGGAATCAGCAGAAGCTCTTTTTATAAGTATAAAGATGATATTTTTCCGTTTCATGAAGAGACCAGAGGAAAAACCATCACCTTTGTGATTCAGATGGATGACGAACCAGGACTTCTCTCCAATGTACTCCAGATCATTGCACGGTTTCGGGGAAATATTCTGACGATTCATCAGAGTATTCCAATAAACGGAGTGGCTTCGCTCACCTTAAGTGTGCACATTCTTCCGGGAGAAGGGGATGCGCAGACCATGATTCAGGTGATCGAGCAGAGCGAAGGGATTCATTATCTGAAGATATTAGGGAGAGAATGAGGAGACAGTTATGATAAATATTGCAGTACTTGGCTATGGCACGGTGGGAAGCGGTGTGGTTGAGGTCATCCGCACCAACCACGAGACAATCGGCAAAAGAGCCGGAGAGGAAATCCGGATCAAATATGTTCTGGATCTGAGAGAATTTCCGGGAGATCCGGTGGAAGAGATTCTGGTACACGATTACGAGACAATTGTGCAGGATCCGGAAGTGGACATTGTTGTGGAGGTAATGGGAGGACTGGAACCGGCCCACACCTTTGTGAAGCGTGCACTTCTTGCCGGGAAACATGTATGTACGTCCAATAAGGCACTGGTTGCAAAGTACGGACCGGAGCTGATGGAAATTGCCAGGGAAAAGAGCATCAATTTTCTTTTTGAGGCAAGCTGCGGAGGAGGAATTCCGATCATCCGTGCCATCAATGGATCGCTTACCGCGGATGAAATTGATGAGGTGACGGGAATTCTGAACGGAACCACCAATTATATGATGTATCGTATGGATACAGAAGGCTGTGATTTTGACGATGTTCTGAAGGAAGCGCAGGAAAAGGGATATGCGGAGAAGGATCCCACGGCAGATGTGGAGGGATACGATGCCTGCCGCAAAATTGCCATTCTTTCTTCTCTGGCATACGGGAAATTCCTGGATTATGAGGATATCTATACAGAGGGAATCACAAAAATCACACCGGAGGATATGGAATATGCAAGAACGCTGGGACGCACCATCAAGCTTCTGGGAACCAGCCGAAAGGAACAGAACCGGGTTTATGCCATGGTTGCGCCCTTCCTTCTGGGAAAAGAAAATCCGCTTTACAGTGTAAATGGTGTGTTCAACAGTGTATTTGTGCATGGAAATATGCTGGGTGATGCCATGTTCTATGGCAGCGGTGCAGGCAAGCTGCCCACAGCCAGTGCCGTTGTGGCAGACGTGATTGATGCGGCAAGACATCTTCACAAGACGGTGATGACAAACTGGAACAATGAGAAGATGAGCCTGATGCCGCAGGATGAAATCACCGGCAGGTTTTTTGTGCGTGTGAAAGAGGATCAGGCACAGCCGGAGACAGTAACGTCCGTTCTGGGAGACGGAGAGATTGTCCGGGTGGAGCAGCTTGGGGGCGAGTTCGGCTTTGTCACCCATGATATGACACAGGGTGAATATCAGAAAAAAGCAGAAAAGCTGGGCAGTGCGATCATCACGATGATTCGTGTGAAGGACTGAGCGGCGGAAATACAGTTCTGTACAGACAGAAAAAACTGAGGAAAAAATTATGAAATATATTGTAATTCTGGGAGATGGCATGGCGGACTGGCCGATCAGGGAACTGAACGGTCAGACTCCCCTTGCGTATGCCGGCACGCCGATGATGGATGAGCTGGCAAAAAAATCGGAGATCGGGATGGTGGCCACAATCCCGGAGGGAATGGCACCTGGAAGTGATACGGCAAATCTGTCGGTGATGGGATATGATCCCCGCAGATATTATACCGGGCGCTCTCCGCTGGAGGCACTGAGCATCGGTGCGAAGATGAAGGATACAGATGTGGTATTTCGCTGCAATCTGGTGACGCTGACGGAGGAGGATGCTCCTTATGCAGAGCAGACCATTCTGGATCACAGCTCCGGAGAAATCAGCACGGAGGATGCCGCGATCCTTCTGGAGGCGGTCTGTGCAGAGCTGGCAGATGATGCACACCGCTTTTACACAGGAACAAGCTATCGTCACTGTATGATCTGGGATCATGGAGAGGTCCTGGAACTGACGGCTCCGCATGATGTGCTGACACAGAAAGTCGGCCCGCACCTTCCGGCAGACCCGGTTCTTCGCCGGATGCAGGAGCGCAGCTATGAGATCCTGAAAAATCATCCCGTCAATCTGGAAAGAAAGGCAAAGGGCCTGAATCCGGCAAACAGCTTCTGGTTCTGGGGGGCAGGCACGAAGCCGGCACTCACGTCTTTCTGGGAAATTCATCACAAAAGGGGTGCCATGATCTCTGCCGTGGATCTTCTGAAAGGAATTGCTGTGGGAGCCCAGATGGACCGCATTCTTGTGGAAGGTGCAAATGGAGGCCTGCATACCAACTATGAAGGAAAGGCACAGGCTGCCGTGAAAGCACTCACAGAGGATGACTATGATTTTGTCTATGTTCATGTGGAAGCACCGGATGAGATGGGACATCAGGGAAGCGTGGAGAAAAAGGTGCTCTCCATTCAGTATCTGGATGAGCGTCTGATCCGCCCGGTCAAGGAAGGCCTGGACGCATCCGGGGAGGAGTACCGTATGCTGATTCTCCCGGATCATCCGACACCGATTCAGGTGAGGACCCATGTGGCAGAGCCGGTGCCATATCTTCTTTATGACAGCAGTGCGCCGCAGGAGCATTCGTGGAAATACAACGAAAAGGAAGCAGAAGAAGGCGGAATCCGGGTTGCCCATGGCTGGGATATGATGGAGCGTCTGTTTGAACGCTGATAAGCATTCCCGGCTTTACCGGTGAAAACAGAAACAGAGGAAATGGTGAAATAGAATGTTAATCGTAAAAAAATTTGGCGGAACCTCCGTGGCAAATAAAGAGCGGATTTTCAATGTGGCGAAACGCTGTATCAAGGATTACCAGGAAGGAAACGATGTGGTGGTAGTTCTTTCCGCAATGGGAAAATATACGGATGAGCTGATCGCCATGGCAAAGGATATCAATGAAAAGCCGCCCAAACGGGAGATGGATATGCTGTTCACGATCGGAGAGCAGATGTCTGTGGCGCTTATGGCAATGGCCATGAACAAGCTGGGCGTTCCGGCGGTATCCATGAATGCGTTTCAGGTGGCGATGCATACCACCAGCTCTCATGGAAATGCCCGCCTGAAGCGGATCGACACCGAGCGGATCCGGCGGGAACTGGAAATGCGGAAAATTGTCATTGTAACCGGATTCCAGGGCGTAAATAAATATGATGATTATACCACGCTTGGCCGCGGCGGATCGGATACGACTGCAGTGGCACTTGCAGCTGCACTTCATGCAGATGCCTGCGAAATCTTTACAGATGTGGACGGTGTATATACGGCAGATCCGCGTCTCGTGCCGAAAGCGCGGAAACTGAAGGAAATCACATACGATGAAATGCTGGATCTGGCCACACTGGGAGCAGGTGTCCTGCATAATCGTTCTGTGGAAATGGCAAAAAAATACGGCGTGCCGCTGGTGGTACGCTCCAGTCTGAATGACAGTGAAGGAACGGTTGTAAAGGAGGTTGTGACTATGGAGAGAATGCTGATCAGCGGAGTAGCGCTGGATACCAATGCGGTGCGGATCGCCGTTATCGGTCTGAAGGATGTGCCGGGTACTGCGTTCAAGCTGTTTGATACACTGGCAAATAAAAATATCAATGTGGATGTGATCCTGCAGTCCATCGGCCGTCATGGAACGAAGGACATTTCTTTTACGGTAGACAGTACAGATCTGGATGAGGCGGTTGCGGTACTGGAAGCAAACAGAGCCCGTCTGGGATATCAGGAGCTGCATGCCGAGCGGAATATTGCGAAGCTTTCCATCGTGGGAGCCGGTATGATGAGCAACCCGGGTGTGGCAGCAAAGATGTTTGAGAGCCTCTACAATGAGGGTGTGAATATTAACATGATTTCCACATCGGAGATCCGTGTGACGGTACTGATCAATGAGAAGGACGGAGTGCGTGCCATGAATGCGGTGCACGATGCCTTTGACCTGAATGATTAGTCCGGCGGGCGGAAACATAAGGAGATAAAAATGACGAGAGGAATCAAAGAATGGAAACGTCTTGCCAGAATGTCGCTGAAGGGGAATTATGCTTTTCCGGTTCTGGCACTGGTGATCTCCACGGTGGTGTCTGTGATGGGGAATTCTCTCACATCCGGGCTGTTTCCGGGCACATCTGCAAGTGCGTTGATATTGTCTCAGATATTTGCTTTTATTTTGTCTCTGGTCATCAGTGTTTTTACAGCCGGGATCAGTTATCTTTATCTGAACATTGCAAGAAGAAAAACCTTCTCTTTTTCAGATCTGCTGTATTTCTTTAAAAATCAGCCGGACCGTGTGATCATTGCAACACTGGTGCTCACGGTGATCGACCTGATCGTGACCATTCCGGTCAATTATTACGGACTTACGGCGGATCCCGGGACAACGATGGAGGAGTACTCCACATGGGCGGTAACCTATCTGGGACTGATGCTGGGAGCCATAATTCTGAATATGCTTCTGACACTGCCCTTTGTGCTGGTTTACTACCTGCTGGCGGATGAACCGCAGCTGAGCGGGCTTCAGGCACTGAAGGAAAGCATGAAGATGATGAAGGGACACATCGGCAGATATCTTCTTCTGCAGATCAGCTTTATTCCGTGGATGATCGCATCCATGTTTACTTTTTATATTGCTCTTTTGTGGCTGCTTCCTTACATGGAGATGTCGGCAGTGATGTTTTACCGGGATCTTCGCGGAGAGCTGGACACGTTTTCGACAGGTACCCCCGCCGGTGCGGAACCAGTGACACGGCAGCTGCTGCAGGAATCGGAAGATCCTGCGCCGGGGGATGACTATAACGCGGAGGCATAATCAGAATATGGATATTATTCAGGTAATTACAAAAGAACTGAATGTACAGAGATGGCAGGTGGAGGCTGCGGTAAAGCTCATCGATGAGGGTTATACCATTCCTTTTATTTCCCGCTACCGGAAGGAAGCGACGGGCGTGCTGAATGATGAGCAGCTGCGAAACCTTCACGAGAGACTGACGTATCTTCGGAATCTGGAGGAAAAAAAGCAGCAGGTGCTGGGCAGTATCCGGGAGCAGGGCAAACTGACGCCGGAGCTGGAGCAGCAGATTCTGGATGCGCAGACACTGGTGGTGGTGGAGGACCTGTATCGCCCGTACCGCCCGAAGCGCCGCACCAGAGCGACCATTGCGAAGGAAAAAGGACTGGAGCCGCTGGCCAATATTATCATGCTGCAGATGACAGACAAGTCACTGGAGGAGGAAGCCCGTCCGTTTCTCTCGGCAGAAAAGGAAGTCGCCACGGTGGAAGATGCCATCATGGGGGCAAAGGATATCATTGCGGAGCATGTATCCGATCAGGCAGATTATCGTATCCGCATCCGCGAGATGACCATGAACAGGGGAAGTGTTTCTTCTGCGGCCAAGGACCCGGAGGCACAGTCTGTCTATGAAATGTATTACGAATTTGAGGAGCCGGTGAAAAAGCTGGCAGGCCACCGGATTCTGGCACTGAACCGGGGAGAAAAGGAAAAGATCCTTACGGTGAAGGTGAATGCTCCCGAAGAGGAAATTCTTTCGTATCTTGAGAGGCAGATCATTACCAGAGACAACCCGGTGACGACACCGGTTCTGAAGGAAGTGGCGGAGGACAGCTACCGTCGCCTGATCGGACCGGCCATTGAGCGTGAGATCCGCAGTGACCTCACGGAAAAGGCAGAGGATGGAGCGATCCATGTATTCGGCAAAAATCTGGAGCAGCTTCTGATGCAGCCTCCCGTTGCGGGACAGGTGGTTCTGGGATGGGATCCGGCTTTTCGGACCGGCTGCAAGCTGGCTGTGGTGGATACCACGGGGAAGGTACTGGATACCACCGTTGTGTATCCTACGGCACCTACCACGGAGGCAAAGATCCGTGCAGCCAAGGACACCGTGAAGAAAATGATACACAAATACGGAATCACACTGATTTCTGTGGGGAACGGCACTGCTTCCAGGGAATCGGAGCAGGTAATCGTGGAGCTTCTCAAAGAGCTGAACGAGCCGGTCCGGTATGTGATTACCAACGAGGCGGGGGCATCCGTGTATTCCGCAAGCAAG
Organism: Blautia sp.; assembly: GCA_022769545.1. GTDB lineage: Bacteria > Bacillota > Clostridia > Lachnospirales > Lachnospiraceae > Blautia_A. Next base: position 125,441 of record JALEJS010000038.1, read on the forward strand.
CTGGCGACCGAAGAATTTCCGAATTTTGACGTAGGTCAGAGAAGCGCGACATCGATTGCACGCCGCGTGCAGGATCCGCTGGCAGAGCTGGTAAAAATCGATCCGAAATCCATCGGTGTGGGACAGTATCAGCATGATATGAATCAGAAAAAGCTGGGAGAGGCTTTGAATGGTGTGGTTGAGGACTGTGTAAACAAGGTCGGCGTGGATCTGAACACCGCGTCCGTCTCTCTTCTGGAGTACATTTCCGGAATCAGTAAGGCTGTGGCCAAAAACATTGTACTTTACCGGGAGGAAAACGGAAAATTCCGTGACCGCAGAGAGCTTCTGAAGGTGGCAAAGCTTGGCCCGAAGGCATTTGAACAGTGTGCCGGATTTATGCGAATCACAGGAGGAAGCAACCCGCTGGATGCCACCAGCGTCCATCCGGAAAGCTATGAGGCTGCAGGAAAGCTTCTTGCAAAGCTCGGGTTTGCGCCGGAGGATATCATTTGCGGCAGACTGAAAGGGATTTCCCGTAAAATTAAGGATTATAAAAAATTGTCTGAAGAGCTGGGCATCGGAGAGATTACGCTGCGGGACATTGTGAAAGAACTGGAAAAACCTGCCAGAGATCCCAGAGCGGATATGCCGGGCCCCATTCTTCGCACAGATGTGCTGGATATGAAGGATCTGAAGGAAGGGATGATCCTGAAAGGAACGGTCCGCAATGTGATCGATTTCGGAGCGTTTGTGGATATCGGAGTGCACCAGGATGGTCTGGTCCACATATCTCAGATGAGTGAAAAATACATTAAGCATCCCCTGGAAGCGGTGAGCGTGGGAGACATTGTGGAAGTGAAGGTGCTGGGAGTGGATCTGAAGAAGAAACGGATCAGCCTGACCATGAAAGGAATTTCCGGATAAGGAGAGGATTTATGGAAGAGCAGCAGATTCAGGAAATCACTCAGAATGTATATAATATCAAGGAAATTATTGAGGGACAGATTCCGTCCCTTGCCCTGTTTGCGCTCCGTGTTCTGATCTCTCTGATTATCTTCTTTGTGGGGATGCGTGTAACCGGATGGGTTCTGGGGCATCTTCGAAAAACCATGGAGCGTGCCGGTGTGGACCGGGGGGTCATTCAGTTTCTCTGTTCGTTTCTGAAGTTCTTTATCTATGCGCTTCTGGTGTTTAATATCTGTACCAGTGTGGGAGTGAAGGAGACTTCTGTAGCGGCTCTTCTCGGAACGGCCGGCGTGACGGTCGGTCTTGCTCTGCAGGGCGGTCTTGCCAATATTGCCGGCGGTGTGATTCTGCTGCTTTTCAAACCGTTTACGGTGGGAGACTTTATCGTGCAGGATCCGGCGAACGGAATCGAGGGTACCGTAGATAAGATCGAGATCTGCTATACCACTCTGCGCCTTCTGGATAACCGCAAGATCACCATTCCCAACGGGACACTGGCAAACAGTACCATTATCAATGCTTCCTCCACCAATCACCGGAAAATCGAGGTGCGGGTCAGGATCACCTATGATTCCGATCTGGAGAAAGCAAAAGCAATTTTCCTTGGGCTGCTGCAGGAGAATCCATGCATCAAAGAGGAAGAGGAGATGCTGGTGTTTGTGGATGATCTGGATGCCAGCGGGATCATGCTGATGTGCAGGGCAGGTGTTGCGGCAGACCGGTATCTGGAAACGAAATGGCAGCTGAATGAGGGAATCATCCGTGAATTTAGGAAGAACGGTATCCGGATCGCCCATGATCAGCTGGATGTCTGCCTGAAGGAACAGGAATCACAGGGATGACTGTTCCGGACGGATGCTAACGGAAAAAAATTAATGCTACTTCTTAGCGGAAAGGTATTGCAAGGAGCAGAGGGCAGGTATATAATGTGTCTGTAAAAAGAAAATTCTTCGGGGGCGGGTGACTGCAGATCTGTTTGCAGAATTCCCTACCGGCGGTATAGTCCGCGACCCGCTTCGGCGGCTGATCCGGTGACCTTTCACAGGAATTCCGGAACCGACAGTACAGTCTGGATGAGAGAAGAAAGCACAGTTATATCATTGCTGTTTACCCCGAAACCATTGTTTCGGGGTTTTGTAATTTATGTGTATCTCTTCTTATGAAGGAATTTTCTTTTCAAACTTCGCGGTCCGCGAATAAAAGAATACCAAAAAGGAGAGAAAAGTATGAGTGAACAAGTGGTAAAAAACGGAAATGCTGTAGAAAGAGGCAGGACAAGGACGATCGTTCAGATCGCAATGCTCGGCGCGATTGCGGGAGTTCTGATGAACCTGGAATTTCCGCTTCCGTTCCTGGCACCGTCCTTTTATCAGCTGGATTTCTCAGAAATCCCGGTGCTGGTAGGATCCTTTGCCATGGGACCTGTGGCAGGGGTGCTCACGGAGCTGGTAAAGATCCTGGTGCATCTGGTGACGAAAGGAACGATGACTGCCGGTGTGGGTGATGTGGCCAACTTCATTTTCGGCTGTACCTACGTGGTGCCGGCCGGAATCATCTATCGCATGCACGGGAAGAAGAGCCGGAAGCATGCGGTTGCAGGGATGGCAGTCGGCATCATTCTGACAACGGTCGCAGCCTGCTTTATGAATGTTTTCGTTCTTCTGCCTGCATATGGAAAGGCATTCGGAATGCCGGTTTCCGCATTTGTGGAGATGGGAAGTGCCGTACACAGTGCAGTCAACGGTCTGTTCAGCTTTGCACTGCTGATTCTGGTTCCGTTTAATCTGTTTAAGTACACACTGACATCGGTGATCGTATTTATTGTATATAAGAGAATCCGTGTCGTTTTAAAGGGAGACTGATCATCTTCCGGCGCGGAATGGAGGAAGTATGGGAAAAATTCATGATGTTGAAAAACTGACGGATAACCGTTTTGTAAACCTGTATCATGTGAAGGCAACCAGTGTACATGATACACCGGTGAGTTACTATGTGGCATCCCGCGCCAGAAGCATTGAGCAGATGAAGTTGAAAACCGGGAAAAACACGCCGGACGGCGTGATCATTTACAGTGTATATGGGGAGAAAAGAGACCGTGTGGTTCTGGTGAAGCAGTATCGCTATACACTGGGAGATTATATTTATGAATTTCCGGCAGGACTTGTGGAGCCCGGAGAGGATTTCCGGGACGGCGCGGTCCGGGAGCTGTATGAGGAGACCGGGCTGAAACTGGAGCCGCTTCCTGTAAACCCTGCATATGAAAGACCCTTCTTTACCACGGTGGGAATGACAGATGAATCCTGTGCGGCAGTGTATGGCTATGCATCGGGAGAAATCAGCACACAGGCCCAGGAGGACACGGAGGAAATCGAGGTGGTCCTGGCAGACCGGGAGGAAGTGAAGCGGATTCTGCGGGAGGAAAATGTGGCAATCATGTGTGCCTACATGCTGATGCATTTTCTGAAGGATGAGGAGCCGTTTGCATTTCTGGACATGATGAAATGAGGGGAGATACCAATGGAGCAGAGAATTGCAGAAGTAAAGAGAGTAACGAAAGAGACGGACATCGTCCTCACACTGAATCTGGACGGGACCGGAAAAACGGAGATTGATACGGGAATCGGTTTTTTTGATCACATGCTGAATGGCTTTGCCCGCCACGGCCTTTTTGATCTGCGTGTGAAATGCAAAGGCGATCTGCAGGTGGACTGCCACCATACGGTGGAGGACTGTGGGATCGTGCTGGGAGAAGCCATTAAAAAGGCACTGGGAGACAAGAAAGCCATCAAACGGTACGGCAGTTTTCTCCTGCCTATGGACGAGACGCTGATCCTGTGTGCCATTGATCTGTCAGGAAGACCGTTTCTTGTTTTTGATGAAACGTATACGATTCCGTCAATCGGGGAGCTGGATACGGAGATGATCCGTGAGTTCTTTTATGCCGTATCCTATTCCGCAGGGATGAATCTTCATCTGAAACAGCTGGACGGATACAATAACCACCACATCGCAGAGGGCAGCTTTAAAGCCTTCGGCAAGGCCCTGGACATGGCAACCATGTATGAGGAACGGCTCGGCGGAAGTGTATGGTCCACGAAGGGGACTCTGTAAAAGAAAACAGACGGAAAGAAATTGCCATTCGGAAAATGGCTGTGAAAGAAAAGAACCGGAGCGCATCATGCCCGGTTCTTTTTCTTTATGATGTGGTTGAGAATTCCGCCGACGATGATGACCGCGAAGGCAATCAGAAGGACCCTCTTGGCTGCCTCCTGTGGAAGCTGACTTTTGGAGCCGATGGAATCGCGGAAGAAGGTGACGGTGTAGGAAACCTCATGGGCATCTCCCATGGCTGTGGTATCACCGATCACCGGGATGCTTTCGTCCATGGCGGTGACGGGGATCTGAAACAGGGAATTCGCATTTTCCTCTGCCTGATTCAGGTATTTTTCGTTTCCCACAATCATGTAGTCATAATTGGAACTGCTCCACTGAAGCGTGGCGTAAGCGCGTCCGTTTTTGACAGTCAGAATGTTGGGCGTGACCACGGTGGCTTTTCCGCTTCCGCCCTCCAGGTACATTTCAATGGAATATTCTCCGTCGTCCATGTCCATTTCCATGGCGGTGTCGGAGACAAGTGGTTCTGTGACAATGATTTCCTCTGCTGTCTGTACATTCTCTTCCTGTGCCGTTTCGGCAGCTGCCGTTCCGTTTTCTGCAGACGGCACTGCGTCAGAAGCTTCCAGAAGCTCCATGGCCTCCTGAATCCGGTCATAATCCGGAAGCGCAAAGGCAATCGTTCCCTCCGGGAGGGAAGATGCGTCAAACAGAAGATTCCGGTCATACCACTGCTGCTTTTTCTGGCTGAAGCCTGCGCAGGGAAAGGCGGCATTCAGGGCCGGAACAGAGATCTCATAGGAATATCTGCCTTCTTTATCCTCGATGTAAGGAATATATTCTTCCGGATCTGCCGCAGCTGCTTCCTGTCCGGTGCCCTGGTAGAGCATGGAGTATCCGGTACCGCTCAGAGTAATGCGTGCTGTCATCTCGCCGTTTTTAACGGTGAGCTGTGCATCAATGACACGAAACATGGAAGAACTGGAATCGACTTCTACGGAATAGGTTCCGTCTGTCACATCGAAACCGTAGATGGGCACCATCCCGTATTTGCTCACTTCCTCTGCAGGAAGCTGATCCTGGGAAACAGCGGTGGCGGTGCTGTCTGCGGCAAAGATGTGTGCCGGGGACGACAGGGCGGTAGCTGCGGCGAAAATGCTCAGAAGCCGCGCAATATTTTTTTTCACGTATCAATTACCTCGCATAATAAAGATGAGATGCCAGGGTGAAAAGCCCTGGCATCATAAATATAGCATAGTGTTTTCTGGTTGTAAAGCGCATTGAATAATGGGAGGGGTGATGTTATAATGATGGAATGAGTGTGGCGTGCAGAGGAGGATGCGGCGGATTATGATAGAACTGAGAAATCTGACGAAAAAGTTTGATGATTTTACAGCGGTAGATTCATTGAATCTGACCATAAAAACAGGAGAATTTTTCGGGCTTCTGGGACCGAACGGAGCAGGAAAGACAACGACCATCGGGATGCTCTCCACCCTTTTGCTGCCTACCGAAGGCGCCATTTACATTGACGGGCAGCAGCTGACCAGAAAAACGCCGGAGCTGAAGCGGAAGATCAGTGTGATTACCCAGGAGTATTCCATGCGTCAGGATATGAACATGGATGAGATCATGGAATATCAGGGAAGACTTTATTTCATGCCCCGGAAAAAGATAAAAGAACGTACGGAAGAGCTGCTGGAGTTCTGCGATCTGATACAGTTTCGAAAAAGGAGTGTCCGGAAGCTGTCCGGAGGAATGAAGCGGAAGCTGATGGTCTGCAGAGCCCTGCTGACCGAGCCGGAGATCCTTCTTCTGGATGAACCGACTGCGGGAATGGACGCCGTATCCAGAAGGCAGATGTGGAATCTTCTGCGTAAGCTGAATGGACGGAATCTGACGATTCTCCTGACGACGCATTATATGGAAGAAGCGCAGGCGCTGTGTGAGCGCGTGGCTATGCTGGAGCATGGAAAACTGACAGAAGTGAATACGCCGGCGGAAATGATCCGCGCACTGGGGGCTTATGCAGTGGATGTCATGACAGAGGATGGAATACGCAGCCGGTATTTCCATGACCGGAAGGAAGCGATCGCCTGTCTGGCTCAGACAGAGGAGCAGGCAGCAATGCGGGAGACGACATTGGAAGATGTCTTTATCTCCCGAAACGAAAAGCATTGAGAACAGGCAGGATTTCAGAAATGGGAATTATTACGATATTATGGGAAAAATGGACCGAATTTAAAAGAGATTTCTATAAAATAACACTGGCGGCGATGATTGCCCCGATGATGTATCTGATCGTGTTTGGAATGGGGATTCAGACCATCTCTCACGGTGAGCCATACCTGAATTTTCTGATCCCGGGCGTGGTGGCTCTCACGACGATGAACGGAAGCTTTAATGCAATCGCACAGAATCTGAATGTGCAGCGGCTTTACGAGAAGGCGTTCGATCAGGTGATGATCTCCCCCACACCGCTCTGGCAGTTCATTGTGGGACAGGTTATTGGAGGAAGCCTGCGGGGGCTTTATGCCGGCTGTGTGATCCTGCTTCTGACGATGCCGATCAAGACCGGCCTGATTTTCAACGGCTGGTCTTTTATGGTGATGTTTCTGAACGGGGCCGTCTTCTCCATCGTGGGTGTGGTGGTATCCTTTTATGCGAAAAATCATGCGGATGTTCCGCGTTTTTCCAACTATATCATCATGCCAATGTCCTATCTGTGCAATACGTTTTTCTCGCTGGATACCATGCCGTCCGGAATCCGTCAGGTGATCGGTGCCCTGCCGCTGTCCCAGACCAGTGCCATGCTCAGGACGATCAGCGGCGGTGGTCAGGCGGACATCGGCGGGATCCTGATTTTGTGCATCTATCTGGTGGTATTTGGCGGCCTGGCGTTCTGGTTTTTGTATAAGAAAAAGAATCTGTAAGCGATCGCACAGATTGCTATGCAGGTTATTCTTCGCAGAGACTGGCCAGGAGGCTTTTGCGGATGATGAAAATATAAGATGACCCGCCCGCTGCATAGAATAGCAATAAAACGCAGCAGACGGGGCGGATGCTATGAATGATCAGAAAATCGATAATCAGTTAAATCTTGCGTTGGACGCGACAAAAAGAGAACGGGAAAAATCCATAAATCTGAATGTGGGATATCAGGAAGATACCGGATTGTGGGATGTGATCGTAAAATACAGCGGTGATGAAGCTGGGCTGGCCGGCCCTGGCATCACCGCTGTTCCCTTGCTGGGAGGATATGCGGTTGTCACATTGCCGCAGGAGGTAATTGACGAGTATACAGACCGGCCGCAGATCATTTTTGTGGAGAAGCCGAAACGGCTGTATTTTGAAACTCTTCAGGCAAAAGGTGCAAGCTGTATCACAGGACTGCAAAGAGAACAGGGACTATCCGGCCGGGGAATTTTAGTGGGGATCGTGGACTCCGGCGTGGACTACCGGCATCCGGCGTTTCGGAATCCGGACGGCAGCAGCCGGATTCTGAGTCTCTGGGATCAGAGCATTCCGGGCAATCCGCCGAACGGCTACGCCACAGGAACCGAATATACGAAAGCGATGCTGGATGCGGCATTGCAGCTTCCCGTTCAGGAGGCAAGCCGTCTTGTCCCCTCGATGGACTTCAGCGGACATGGCACTGCGGTACTGGGAATCGCAGCAGGAGGCGGAGAAAATGCGGGGGTTGCTTATGAGAGCGATCTGATGGTGGTGAAAATGGGAAATGCCAGGCCGGGTTCTTTTCCCAGGACGACAGAATTGATCATGGGGGTGGATTATCTGATCCGCCAGGCAATCCGGCGAAACCAGCCGTTGGCGTTGAATCTGAGCTTTGGAAATAATTATGGAAGTCATCGCGGAGACAGTCTGCTGGAAACCTACCTGGATGTGGCAGGCGGAATCGGAAGAAATACGATCTGTGTGGGAATGGGAAACAACGGAAGGGATGCGCTGCATACGGGAGGACGTCTGGCAGACCGGGAAAGGACGGAGATAGAAATGTCCGTCTCTGAGTATGAGCCGACGATCAATGTTCAGCTGTGGAAAGCTTATGAGGACGAAATAGAAATATATCTGGAGGCACCTTCCGGAGCACGGGTCGGACCGCTGTACGAAAATCTGGGCGCCCAGAGACATCGTCTGGAAAACACGGAAATTCTTATTTATTACGGAAAGCCTGGTCCCTATTTTGTGACGCAGGAAATCTATTTTGATTTTATTCCTGTGGGAAATTATGTGGACAGCGGAGTATGGAAGTTTATTCTGCGGGGAAAAAAGATACGTCGTGGAGATTATTCGCTGTGGCTGCCGGGAGGGAACATACTGAATCCTCTGACCGCATTTTATTTTCCGAGAACGCAGGGAACACTGACCATTCCGGCGACCGCACAGAAGGTGATCTCCGTGGGAGCATATGACTCCAGAAGCGATGTTTTCGCAGATTTTTCCGGAAGAGGCAGCAGCTTCCTTCCGTATTTCAAGCCGGATCTGGCAGCACCCGGAGTAAACATCACGGCGCCTGCTCCGGGAGGAAGATACCGGGAAGTGACAGGCACTTCCTTTGCGGCACCATTTGTCACCGGAAGCGCAGCACTTCTGATGGAGTGGGGGATCGTGAATGGAAATGATCCGTTTCTGTACGGGGAGAAGGTGAAGGCGTATCTGAGGAGAGGGGCGAGACCGCTGCCGGCGTTCGGGAGATATCCCAATGAGGAGATTGGGTATGGGGTATTGTGTCTGAAGGATAGTCTGCCATTATAAATTGCCTTTTCGTGAAAATATTAAATTAAGTCATTAGGAAATTACTATAATAAAAAGAAAAAATCTGCTATTTATATGACCATGACTGGTATATATATTTAGCAGGTTTTATTTTTGCAATGAGCTTTGTCATATAATTTTTGGTTTTCAACAGAAAATTTGTCAAGTATCATTTCATTAATTTTATCTTCGTTTCCATTGTATCTACTATGTTTGATACGACCAGAGTAAACGCAAATGGATATTTTGATTCTGAAAATAGTGAAGAATCCAGATATCAAAAAAAACTTGAATGATCTTTGGACAGAAGAGTATAAAAGGGAGAGTATTCACGAGAAGGTACGATAGGATGAGAATAAAGGGAGTCAATCTTGGAAACTGGCTGGTTCAATAGTGAACATAAAACCACTGCAATTTCGTCCTTAACAGGGGGAAATTCGCAGCGGCTTCGTTTTTATGGAGCAAGCAAAATAAAAATATTTCGGTAACATCTAATGTGCTGACCGGCTGTCAACTTGTCAGCACACTAGAACTGTATTGTTAGCTGTAAGTAGGATGGCGGGAAGTATGTATATGCATAAAATGCATAACAAAAAAATTGAAAATGATTTTCAAACATGTTATATAATATGTTATAATGGTTGTTGAAGGGGATGAAAAAACAAATGAAGAATCATATATTAAACAAGCTGCGTACAAAACATAATTATACAGAAGAATATGTTGCTCGTAAGATGAATATGTCACAATCCGCATACTCAAGACTAGAGAGTGGTAAAACGGAGTTATCTCTTGAAAGAATGGAAGAGTTGGAACGGATTTATAATATGCCAGTAAGTGAAATATTGGAGGAATACAAGAATGAGAAAAGATGAAAGCGTTTATCATGCATTGTATGAGTGCCTTGAGAAACAAGCAAGTTCATTTGACACAGTTTATAAATATATTGTAAAAGAGACAGGAAAAGATATTAAGCCGAACTCCTTACGAACTATTCTATATAGACAGTCAGACAAGGGAATAATTGTTAATGAAAATGGATTATACTCCATGAAAAAAAGTAGAAACGATGGAATGACAATGAATGATAAACATGAAATGTTTAAGACATATATTGACGAGATGTTGAATTTGACTATGAAATATGAAAAGAAATTAGCGGCAAATCCATTTGAATCATTTCATGAAGATGGAAAATTATTAGAAGCTAAAGAAGTGTATTTTTTCAATAAGCAAATACAAAATATTTTGAAAAAAAAGTTGCAAGAAATGATGTGAAAAATACTAAAATATATATTTGAAAATATGTAAGTCTTGATTACGCAGCAATGAATTGATATCTGCGGTGAGTGAGCTTGAATATTTAAAATAGGGTGTTTTTAAAAGGTTGGATATTATTTGCTGATATATGTGGTAATGTTTTTATAGTTGACAGTCCGATATGTTTCAGCGAAAGAAATGGAGACCAGCTATGAAAAGTCAAACATAAATTAGTGTCGGCACAGTGACCAAAAGCAGTGTAGTGAGACCGGCCTTCGGCTCTCTTGGTGTCATAGTACGCCTTGAAAGTTGCGTTGTTTTTAACAACATTGTGTGCTGCATTTATGCGGGCATAGCGAAGCACTTTTGAGTCTCTTTTGGACATCCGTGTTTTAGATGCATGGAATGGTCATAATTACAGAGTGAAGGCAGGTGACGATGTTTGCTATTTCAAACTTTGTAGAAAAAAGTTGGCTTTCCAATAGTTCAATCTGTTCAATGGTGTGGGTTATTTGAAAAACCGAAGGGAATCCTGCATCATAAGGGTTTTTGCAATAGCAAACGTGTCGACTTTATCAGTCTTCGTTTTGCGCATGTTATTTTTATGCATAAAAGAAGTCTGAATAGGGTTGAGAACACACACTTTAAAGCCCTTGCTGATAAGAAAACGAACAAGGTTATCACCATAGTGTGCCGTTGAATCAAGACCTTTGATGATGCTGTCCTGGTCTAGTGGTGCCAGTTTAGCTGTGTACATCATGAGGTTATATCTCTCTGCTTCGCGAAGAAATATTTGTCCGTGGGTGAACGTGCTGTCTTTTGACAGGGATTCATACGGATGCAACACGGAATCGTAATAGAAGAAGGAAAAGTATGAGCGGCATTCCGACATGGTCTGTTAGTGGCGGGACAGGGTGTCAGGTGGTGTGCTGGACTGGTCTTTATACTTTTGGAATTTTACAATTAAGAAAAATAGATTTGCTAAAAACTGAGAAGCATTGTTTATATGAACAGATTAAAATGAAAAAATGAATCGAAGAATTTATTTTAGAACAAATTGAAATCTTGCGTTCTGAGGAGACTGGGCTGCAGGAACAGATGGAACTATTACACAAAGAGAATCCAGAGCAAATGGAGGAAGAGAATGAACCTCAAGAGATCGGGACAGTTCTGACCAGAGAAATGGTAGAAGAGCTTATTGATACTATATAATAGGCTCTCGGAATCTTGAGCCTTCTGACCAAGATTCACCCGTCGAATGAACCTTAACAAGTAAATATTATCCAGAATGGATATGACAAGTAATAAACTGAGAAAAATGGCGCACTTTTATAGACCTTGTGCCAGACATG
>JALEJS010000044.1 GCA_022769545.1 Blautia sp.
GCCAGGTTGAAGAAGATAGAGAAGTTGAAGCATCCGGATAATATTTATGAAGTTGAGACAGAACACGGTTCTGATAGGCGGAATGACCGCCAACGTTAATAGGTTTCAATGAAACACACCTCCAAATCAAAAAGTCTGTCCGGCAGCGCCGGAACAATATGCTTTATTAATCAAGAGGCGCGAAGCGCCGCAAATTTTGTGGCATTTGTCAAGTACTTTTTGAAAAAAAAGGACTCTCAGAAGCCGCATAAATAAAGGATTAAAGATTCCGAGAGTCTATTATATATTTATGGAGAAAAAGAGCTTGAAATAGTGTTGAAATGGTAGAGGATATGGATAGAAATGTAAATATCATCAATGGACTTAATGGGGAAAAGATTGTTTTAATCAATGACATTCGATTTAAAGGTAAGAAAAGGGAAGATTGGAAAGAGGTAGAATCTTACCTCAAAGAATATGTTGGGGAATTTTATGAGATTGAAGAAACTTCTGAGAAAATATTTATTTCCAGTAGTTTTCCAGATGAATATGCAGGTTCCGAAAGTAGGATTGCTCTGAAAGGTGCGGTTGCAAAAGCAAAGGCAAACGCAGCACAGGGAATTCCTGAACTGATTCAGATTGCTACAAATAAGGAGTATTCGAAGAACACGAAAAAGAAGCATGAGAAAGATGCGAAGTATGGCTGGTATCGGTATGAGGTGCGTTTTGCATTGCCGGTATATGATGATAAAAGCGGTGAGGTTTGCCGCTACAATATCTTTTTTGCAAGGATGCTGGTGCGTCATGATGCGGATGATAAGAAATATCTTTATGATCTGTTGGCAATAAAAAAAGAAACGAGCAGCCCGCTTGAGTAAAATACTGTACGGTGAGAACCCATTTCTTCTGTAAATTATTCTATGGGAAACAGTTACTTTTGTCAATAGAAAAAGATTAAATTCAACAGGTACATAAAAACGCTGCAATTTCGTCCTTTGCGGGATGGAATTCGAAGCGCTTTAGAAAATAGGAAGCATTCCTCATTAGATAAATTCAGGAATAGATTTAAGGGGAAAAGTGGGCAGCCATATATTTTGTACACAAAAGATATTTGCACTCATAAAAGAAAATGTGATTCATTTACCGATTTATATGGCAATGTTTTTGTAACGCAACAATCAGAGAGATTTTCAGTGAAAGAAACGGAGGATGAAAATGGCAAATTTAAGATTAAAGAAATTGATACTGGAAGTAGTGGATAATCAGTTGCGAGATAATAACCCTCCTATGGTAAGAGAAGCATATGACAGATTGATTGCGGAAGGATATTCTGCCCGTGAGACAAAAGAAAAAATCGGAGCGGTTGTGCTTGAGGAGATTTATGACGTTATGAAGGAGAACCAGCCGTATAATGAAAAACGATATACGGATGCATTAAAGAATATGGTGCAGCAAAGTTTAGATTTCGAAGATTCACATGAAATTCTTACGGAATGGGATGAATGGGACCAGCTTGTGCAGGAGGGATATGAGGCACAGGAATATGGAAAAGACAGTGAAATGATTTCACTCTGGTGGCAGGCATGGGAGCTTTTCCGGAAAATTATTGAAACAGCAGAATACAAAATAAGCGTAAGCGGTATTATGGAATCTCAGGATTACAAATATCCGGTAGATGCATGGCTCCAGGATTTGGAGATGGAACTGGGAAATACCGGAGAACACGAAAAACGAATGGAATTCTGCCAAAAGATTCTGGAAATGCTGGATTGGAATTTTGATGATGACAGCTCCTTCAGGAATGCAATAGGAGAAGAATTATATGCAATGGGGAAGTCCGCAGAGGGACGGGAATGGTTTGAAAACTGGCTGAAGAAAGATCCGCATAATCAAAATGCGCTTAATGTATTCAGCTGGTGCATTCAGGAACAGGAAGGCACTGAGGAAGCCTATCGGTTCATTCGAAAAGAGGTAATCGGTGCAGCCTGTACCATGCATAATGAACTGTTGTTTGAGCGGGCAAAACTTCTGGCAAAGAATCTGGGATTAACGGATGACCTGAAATGGATAGAATCACAGCTGACATCATTTCATGATTCACTGGAGAGGGCAGATCTTTATAATGATTTGTATGATGATTTCAAAATGCCTGTACAGCAACCGATTATAAAGGAAAAGAAAATATATCCAAATGATCCTTGTCCATGTGGAAGCGGTAAAAAATATAAAAAATGTTGTGGAAGGAAATAGCATTGGAGGATAAAATGATTTTGTCAGATATAAAAGAACTTTCCAGAGAAGAGCTGCAAAACATTATTTTGAAGATGCAGGAAATTCTGTCAGAAGAACAAAAACAAAGCCTGCAGTCAATAATGAGAGAATGTAAGAAAACGGATGTGGATGAGGCGTCACAAGCTGAGCAGGTAAGAATGTCACAAGGGCTTGTAGATGAAAAAATGAAACAAATTCGAAAATGGAAACAACAGATTGATGAAGGAGAACTGTATCTTGATTCGGAGGAATATGAAGATTACTCCGGCGGATATTGGGATCCGGACTGGATAACGGATTATTACGATAATCAGGGAGTCGGAGATAAAATCATGTACATGATCCGATTTGCTGAAGATTGTGTGAAAGACAGGCGATATCAGGAAGCAAATGAGATTTATGAATGGCTGTGGGAGATGTCGGTTTTTACAGATAATGAATTTGGTGATCCGGTAGACATTGAGATGCTGTCAGATAATGATCTGATACATACAGATATGAAACGGCTGGCACTCCTGACATTATATGCAGATTATCAGGGATTACCGTCGGAAAAACGTGCGGAAGATATGTATCTGTATTTTTCTTTCAGTACATTTTCTAAAATACATATGGAAGAGATGTTTTACGTTGGAAGGGAAAAGCTGGAAGATACAGAACGATTTTGGAAGGACTGGATTGAACTGCTGAAAGGTAAAAATGGAGATGTGGAAGCAAGACTTCTGAAAGAGGCGGTTTTGTATTGCAAAGGAATCGAAGGCTTGCTTGAAATGGCAGAAGAAAATGTTTCAATCCATCCGTCGCTGTATCTTGCTGTAATGGATGAATATGAGAAAGGGCATTACTATGAAAAGATAGAAGAAGTGGGCAAGAAAGCTATTGATAAAATTGATGCTAACCTTACGATTCGGGGTGAAATTGCATTAAAAACGGCATATGTTTCATCAAACCTGATGCATAAAGAGAAAATGATGCAGTTTTGCTGGGAATGTTTTTGCTCTGATTCGACCGTGAAAAATTATCTTCGCCTGTTTGGAACAGAAGAAATGGCAAAAAGATATGGTATGCGGGGAAAGGAGGTTTTGATAAACAGAATAAAAGGCGATCAGGAGAACAATTGGAGAAATTCGGAGCTGCGCAGAAATGTGATTGACGATTACGAATATTACAGCTTGATTTTCTATACAGGAGATTTTGAAAAGATAAAAACCATATCGAAAAATCCAAAAGGGTCCCTGGGATGGAGTTCTTCTTTTATACGGAACGGCATCAGACTTTTTCTGATTTATCTATATGAAAAAACGCTTCCTTCAAAGGCAGCTGCAAGTATTGCAGCTTATATAGGATTTCCTGATACAAAAGATGGAGAAAGCAGAATGTATTTTGAAAATATAATTCTGGAAGAATGCTTTAAGTACAAAGTAAGTGAATTCTGGAATTATTTTCAGAGATGGAAAAGACATTTTCCTATGGGAGACGAGGAGAGAAAAATGTATTTGTCATGGGCAGAAAAGATCGTATACAGCAGAGCTGATGCGATTGTGTCCGGGCAGCACAGAAATCACTATGGAGAAGTTGCCGGGTTGCTGGCAATCGTAGGAGAAATAAAAGAAAGCATGGGAATGAGTGGGGCAAAAGGTGAGATTTTTGTGCAGTATAAGAATAAATTTCCGAGACATTCGTCTTTTCAAAAAGAAATGAAATATTATTTCAATATGTGAAAATAGTAATAATCATTGGGACACTGACTTGACATCCTCGGGGTGATTATGCATTTCAGATGGCATACCAAAATAAGTATCGATACATCCGTTCCTATACGGAACGGATGTATGCATCTACGTAATACAGAGCCGCTCCGATAGCAGGTGTGTACTGTCCGTGCAGCCCGACAATAATCTGCTCTTTTGTCAAGGTAAAAGGTGCTGCTGCATTGATGTGATCCAACAGATAGAAAATGTCCTCTCTTGTAAAATAAGGAGCCAGATAACCACTGATAATGATTGGAGCGTCAACAATTAAATTTAGATTTCTCATGGCGAATGCCAGATGATTCAGAAAATCTTCCCAGATTTGTGTGACTTGGGAGGATTTTTTTTCTCTCAACAGAGAGAAAAACTCTTTTGCCGGTATGCCGGCAGACTGCTCCAGTGCATTCGCGGAGCAGTACGTTTCCAGACAACCGCGGTTTCCACAGTAACAGAGAGGTCCCTCTGGATTGATGCAGATGTGTTCCAGCGTACCGCTGTGCATCGAGTGCCCCTGGTGAATCTGGCGATTGGTGATAATGGCTCCGCCGAGGTTGGGATTAAGTAGAATAACGATGGCACTGTCAAGCTCTGGATGATTCCATAATTCCAGAAAAGCTGCGGATTTGGAGTCGTGTTCCAGATGGCATGGATAAGGAATATGACGCGAAAAGTCATCCAGATTCATGCCTGTATTGTTCATGATATTTCCATAAATTACAGAGGTGCTGTCTAAGGAAGTGATTCCCTGGGTAGCGATGGAAATACCAAGAATCTGTTCATCGGTATAGTGATTGCTGTTAATAAATGCTTTGACATATGTCATTACTTTGGCATAGTAATCGGTAGTGTCTGCATAAGGAAGAGAAATCGTGTCTGTGGAAAGTGCGTCGCCAAACAGATTGACAGCTGTGAGATGGAACATATTTTTCAAAATGCCGACGCCGATTGCGATTTTGTGATTGGAAACAATCTGAATAGCATTTGCTTTTCGTCCGCCGGTAGATTCGAAAAATCCATTCTTTTCAATCAGACCTTCTTCTTCTAATAAGTTCAGGTTCTGACTGACAGTAGAAAGTCCCATGTGCAGGTCCTGCACGATCTGCTGTTTGGAAGTCTGTTTGTTCTTATAAATATATTGATAAACTTTTGATCGGTTTATTTTTTTTAAATTGATAGTTGTTAATCCTTTTTCACTCATAAACTACCTCTGTATTAATTAAAATGATGCCAGGGGTAAAAGCCTCCGGCTCAGATAGCTGCGGATCGTTTCATGCTGTGCACGAATCCTGCATATAGTTTAGTACAGAACAAAAGAAAAAGCAAATGACTGTATTTGAAAGTCTGCTGAAATAGAAAAAATGATTTAAAAGTAGTAAATACGCACAAAAATGACCATGAAAAACTATAAAATGTGTCAATAGAAAATTTCACACACAACTTTTATACTATACTTATAATTTAGACATAAACATAAGTGTAAAATATAATAAAGAATAAGGAGAAGAAAAATGAAATTAACACTGGACGGAATTAAAAAACAAGAGGAATGGAAACAGGCAGGAATTGAACTCCCGGGATATGATGTGGAAGCTGTTTCGGCAAAGGCGAAGGAAGCGCCTGGATGGGTACATTTTGGAATCGGTAATATTTTTCGCGTTTTTATCGGCGGTATTGCAGACGAACTTCTGGAAACGGGAGTGTTGGATCGCGGAATCACCTGTGTAGAGACATTTGACTATGATGTGGTAGATAAGATTTATGATCCTTATGATAATCTGGGACTTAATGTCATTTTACATGGAGACGGAACTCGTGAATATAAAGTTCTGGGAGCATTGGCGGAAGCAGTAAAAGCTCAGTCTTCGAATGAAAAACAGTGGAATCGCCTGAAAGAGATTTTCGCAAATCCGTCGTTACAGATTGTGTCTTTTACAATTACAGAAAAAGGATATGCGCTTCATAAGGTGGACGGGACATGGTTTCCATTTGTGGAAGCAGATATAAAAAATGGACCGGATCAGGCGAACGGAGGTATGGCTGTATTGGTGGCCATGCTTTACGAAAGATTTAAAGCAGGAAAGTATCCAATTGCACTGGTATCTATGGATAACTGTTCTCAAAACGGGGCAAAGCTTCGTGAATCTGTCCTGACTATGGCCAAAGAGTGGGAGAAACAGGGATTTTTTACAGAAGAATTTGTAAATTATGTAAGTGATGAAAAGGTTGTTGCATTCCCTTGGACGATGATTGATAAGATCACTCCTCGTCCGAGTGAGCAGATTGCAGAAGATTTGGAAAAACTCGGTGTAGAGTCGATGCAGCCGGTGATCACACGTAAGAAAACATATATTGCACCATTTGTAAATGCAGAAAAGCCGCAGTACCTTGTAATCGAGGATAATTTTCCAAATGGACGCCCTGAACTGGAAAAGGGGATGGGTGTTTACATGGCAGATCGTGAGACGGTAAATTTATCAGAGCGTATGAAGGTTACAGTGTGCCTGAATCCTGTACATTCTGCAACCGGACCGCTGGGAGTGGTTCTCGGATATGATTTATTTGCAAAAATGCTGAATACCAATGCGGATATGATGAGTATGGCGCGCATGATCGCATATGATGAAGGACTGCCGGTCGTGGCAGACCCTGGAATTTTGTCTCCACAGGCATTTGTAGATGAATTGTTTGAAGAGCGTTTTCCAAATGAATATCTTGGAGACACGAACCTGCGTCTGGCGGTAGACGTGTCGCAGATGGTAGGAATTCGTTTTGGCGAGACGGTAAAAGCGTATGTGGAAAAATATGGAGACGCCTCCCGACTGACGGCCATTCCACTTGGAATTGCAGGATGGCTTCGTTATATGCTTGCGGTAGATGATGAAGGAAACGCTTACACGCTGGCACAGGATCCGATGAATGAAGAGCTGCAGGAGCAGCTGAAAGATATTGTGATCGGGCAGCCGGATTCTTTAAAAGACCAGTTAAAACCAATCCTTTCAAATGAACGTTTATTCTTTATTGACTTATATAAAGCAGGACTTGGAGAAAAGATTGAAAATATGTTCCGTGAGATGATCACAGGAATTGGAGCTGTGAGAGCTGCGATTCACAAATATGTGCAGAAATAAATCTCCATTTGTCCCCTGGCTCATATTATGTAATTCCATTTTTGGCAGGACTGGCTACAGGATTTGCGTATATTCTGCCGTCTGCCGGATCCGTATTGACGGCAAATATACCAGAATGGAATGATTTATAAACAGACATTACACAGAGAAGGATTATCTGTAGCAATGGCCTGACATCCTCGGGGGTACTGTGTGGGGGCTTACCGGTCTTAAAAAAGGAAAATGCCTTGTTAGTAAAATAATAACATGGTACAATATTAGCAGCTTTGGTTGAGGGGTGAAAGGAATGCAGGTAAAATTAAGCTCTCAGAATCGGAAAATTATCAGTCACGGAACTGTGTTTTTATTTGATGAGAATGGCGATCTTACATTAAGTATTGACACGGGTAATTCTTTTAAAGTGGATTTAACTATTAAGTTTGCTGAAGATAATTCTCAGAAGCAAAGAATCGAAACAAATCTTTCAGAAAATCACCTTATGATAACGTGTATTAATTTTGAATCACGGGGTACAGGGCTGACGGCTCCTTTGGAAATCGCAATCATTGATGGAAAAAAAATATATTTTATGTTCTGGGCATATTTGGAGGGAAACGCAGAAAATAAAACAAAGGCACGTAAGGTAGAGTATACTTTGTATAGTGAATGACGGGAATGGTGATAATATGGAAAATGGCTTGCTGCGGCAGGGGATAATTGAACTGAATGATAATACTCCGAGAAAAAAACATGAAAATGATCTTACGTGTTATGATATCATGCATGGCGAAAGAAAAGTTGCAGAGATTAATACGCGGGGAGAAGCTTCTGTACTGGATGAAAGGTTTATTCCATATGATCTTTATTTGGAAAATGAGTGCGATTTTGACACGCTGATTAATAATATAAATAATTTTTACCATTGGTGTGCCTCACGGGTGTTGTCTCTGGATAGAAAATATGCAAAAGAAATTTTAAACAGTATTGGAATGGCACAGGCGATGACAGATCGGGATCGTGCTAAAATATCATTATCCTATCACTGTGTATCCCTGACGGATATATATTGGGTAAAGAAGAGTGATGAAGAAATTTCCTTTGAAAAGATAAATTTATATGATAACTCTTTGAATGAGGCAGTCGTAGAGCTTTCTTTGCGTGGAAAACCGATGACAGTTACAAATCAGGAACTGGCACCGGATTTATCTACAAAAGGCTGTTTCCCAAAAGCCTGGATCAGAAGAGAAAAAGATTTCATTTTATTGAAAGATGGCGGTGATGATGCTGTTCAAAAGGAACTCCTGGCAAGTAAATTATGCCAGTGTTTTGACTTTAAACAGGTGAAATATAAAGAAGGATTTTATGAT
>JALEJS010000004.1 GCA_022769545.1 Blautia sp.
TTACTTCGTATTTCTTTTGTTCATCCATTGATAATTCCACCTTTTTAATAATAGTCACCTCCATCTGTTGATGGAAGCATTATACCTCATTGGGACATTTTCATTTGTGGTATATTAGGACATTATCATAAATGGTTCATAATCCCTAATAATTTTTATTGTTTTTTCTTGACAGCCACAGGTGTTTATAGTATAATATTTTATGTCGTCAGGACAGATGACAAGATGCGATAGTGGCGTAGTTGGTAACGCGCGACCTTGCCAAGGTCGAGACCGCGGGTTCGAGCCCCGTCTATCGCTCTTTTTTTATGTCATTTACCATTTATTGATTTCATAGGTAAATTCCAAAGGAATTTCCTATGAAACAATAAAACATCCACATATCCCAGGCCCGCACAGACCATGAAATATGTGGATGCTTTCTTTTTATCCGACTGATTTTATGATGTTGGAGTCAAAAGATACCACACGGATTGTTTCGCATTTCATGCTCCCACAATCCTGGTATCGTTTTAAAAAATTAATCATTCTGTTTCTTATCCTGATACATTTTCTGATCCGCTTCTTTATACAGCATCTCAATTTCGTTATCCGTCCATTCAAAATGATCCGAATAGGAATATCCGAAATTCAAAACTGCCGACTGATTTTTCTCCTGATCGTATATTGCCATTTCCTTCAGATCTTCCCGGATATTCTTTATGATTCTGAGAATAGCTCTCTCCGGGCAATCCCGGAGAATAATAAGAAACTCATCTCCTCCGATCCGAATCACCTCGTCTGTAGAACGCAGATTGTGCTTGATCGCCCGTACGGACTTTGTGAGCACCTGATCTCCCACATGATGCCCATACGTATCATTGATTCTCTTAAAGTTTTTCACGTCCAGCATGACAAACGCAATTTCTGAAATATTCTTCTGCTTTGACAAAAAAATACGTTCTTCATAATATCTGCGGTTATATGCCTCGGTAAGAGAATCAATATATACCTTTGATTCATTGGAAAGGAGCGTCGCCAGATCAATGCATGCTCCGGTCGGTCTGCTCAGCACTACATTTTCCCGTTTTTCCAGAGATTCCAGAACAAACACTTTTTCAGTTCCATCCAAAAGCGTAATCACAGACGGCACCGACACCACATGATATATAAAATTTTCAAACATTTCAAATCTGGACTGGCGCTGACGGGTCTCACATGCCTTTTCACACATACAGTTGACGCATTTCCGGTCTCTGTGAAAAATCCGGAAGCATTCGCCTCCCCATGTAATCTCGCCCTGCCGGTCAAATATTACTTCCCGTCTCGTCTCCGGCTCAACCACACGCACTTTGTCGCAAAAAAGTCCGATATTGCTCAGAAGTCCCTGCACCTCTCTGGAATTCAGTTCAATACATCCATTCTTTTCCTGCATGACCCCTCCTGCTGTTCTCAGTGATGGAACAGACGAATTCCTGTAAATGCCATGGCCATGCCATATTTGTTACAGGTTTCAATGACCGCATCGTCTCGTACAGAACCGCCCGGCTGGGCAATATACTTCACACCGCTCTTATGCGCACGCTCAATGTTGTCACTGAACGGGAAGAAGGCATCTGATCCGAGTGTCACATCCGACATCTGATCCAGCCATGCACGCTTCTCTTCTCTGGTAAACACAGACGGTTTTTCTGTAAAAATATACTCCCATGCGCCATCTGCAAGAACATCCATATATTCCTCGCCGATATAAACGTCGATCGCATTGTCTCTCTCAGCTCTGCTGAGTGTTTCCTTAAACGGAAGATTCAGCACCTTCGGGCACTGGCGAAGGAACCAGTTGTCTGCCTTCTGTCCGGCCAGACGGGTGCAATGGACACGTGACTGCTGTCCGGCTCCCACGCCGATCGCCTGTCCGTCTTTTACGAAACAAACCGAGTTGGACTGTGTATATTTCAGGACAATGAGAGAAACCTTCATATCACGTTTTGCTTCATCCGAGAGCACTTTGTTCTCGGTCACAATATTGGAAATCAGTTCATCATCGATGGCAAGCTCCTGTCTTCCCTGTTCAAAGGTCACACCGAACACTTCTTTGTGCTCCAGCGGAGCCGGAACATAATCCGGATCAATCTGAATCACATTATAATTTCCCTTCTTCTTCTGACTCAGGATCTCCAGAGCTTCCTCTGTATATCCCGGTGCAATCACACCATCCGATACCTCACGTTTGATCAGAAGCGCAGTGTCTTTATCACACACATCGGAAAGAGAAATAAAATCTCCGAAGGAAGACATTCTGTCCGCGCCTCTCGCTCTTGCATATGCACATGCAATGGGAGAGAAATTCTGCCAGTCCATATCATCCACCCAGTATATTTTTGCCAGCGTTTCCGTCAGAGGCAGACCGATCGCAGCACCGGCCGGCGAAACATGCTTAAAGGATGTCGCTGCCGGCATCCCCGTCGCCTTCTTCAGATCGCGGACAAGCTGCCAGCCGTTAAATGCATCCAGGAAATTGATATAGCCCGGTCTTCCGTAAAGGACCTTAATCGGGAGATCGTTCCCGTCAGCCAGATAGATTCTGGATGGTTTCTGATTGGGGTTGCATCCGTATTTCAATTCTAATTCTTTCATTACCCTATGTTCTCCTCTACTGTTTTAAATATCTTCTCCGCTGCACTCACTGATTTTTATTTACGATTCTGCTGGAATATTTTCCGGTTTCAATATCAATATAACGAACAAACAGAGAAACCTTGTTGTCCGGATTCAGACTGTTCCAGAGCATATCTGTAAACGCGTCCATATCGTCCGGAATCGCCACCAGCTTCGGTTCTCCCTCAAAGCTGGGAAGAGGATTTCCGTCACATTTATAAGTATGGATAAAATGACCCTCTCCGGCTGCCGCATTCTCATAGGCGAATGTATATCGATTGCAGGACTGCGGGTCCCCGTTGTTGCTCTTCAGGATAGACATCGCATAGCTGTATTTCCCGTTTTCCACATGCATAACACCGGAAATACGAGGAGTATAATTCGGTGCATCCGGTTCAAATTCTCTGCTGCGAAGAGACTGTTCAAATGTAAGCTGGCAGTCCATTCCTTCATAAATTGTGTCTGTCTGATCCCCGTTTGTCACGATGGTCTTGTTTCCCAGGACGCGCACCGGTGCATAAATGATCAGACTCGGATCTGTCAGTTTGGACGGATCAAAAGCCTGTGTGCGGATTCCTTCTCCATCTTCCACAAAGACACGGTTTCTGCTGTTTTCGCTGCGGCCCATGATGAAATAAGCGGTCACCGCATGCTTTCCGTCTGCAGAACGGCCGATCACTATTCCTCTTCCGGGATAAGAATTTTCCTTCAGTTCGTTTTCCAACGATATCATTTCCATAATCTGTACTCCTCTGTTTTATTACTGATTAATGTTTTCCTGCAGCACATAGTCTGCCTCAATCTGTTCGGCAATATCCGTCCGCATCTGTTCCCATGCCTCCGGATGATCCACATAATATTTCGGACATTCCTTCCCTGTCACATCGTAATGGCGGATGACCTGATCTGCACGCAGGCCGAATCTGGTACACAGCCACGCCGTCAGCTTTACAACCGAATCATACGTTTCCGGCAGAAAAACCCCTGACTCGTCCGGATGGCAGCACTCAATGGAAAGGGTATCCACATTCCGCGAGTTCGTCGCATAGGAGATCTCCGAGGTGGGAATACACTGAACCACCTCTCCTTCCAGTCCAACCACAAAATGACTGCTCACTTTCGCCTCATGCGTGTCTGCCAGATTCTCGAAATAATTCCGGTTTGCCATAGCCGCAGCACCGGGATTTGCCGTATAATGGATCGCAATATAATTCACCTGCTCCAGTGGAATCTGGGGCCGGGAATACTCGTTTGGTGTCAGAAGCTGCACATCAATGTACGGTGCACCCTCCTGCTGCCATCTCAGCGGACCGGATGTCTCTTCCTCCGTATCCTGAACCATCTCCCGTACCTGCTGCTGTTTTTTCCTGATTGCCGTCACACTCATAAACACGGTTCCCATAATCAGAAGCAGCAGAAACATTCCAACGACCAGAAACAGGACATTTCGTTTTTTCCCTTTTGTCCGCCGTCTGTAAGATTGTTTTTTGCCAGGCCTGCTGTTCTGAGCTGGCCTGGCAGATTTTTTACGTGTGTTCTTATTCAGTTTCTTCTGTGTCATAAAAGCTTCGCCAAAAAAGCCTATTTATCATCCACACTATAGTTTGGCGCTTCCTTTGTAATATGGATGTCATGAGGATGAGATTCCTTCAGAGAAGCGGCGGAAATCTTAATGAACTTTCCTGTCGTCTTCAGTGTCTCGATATTTGCTGCTCCGCAGTATCCCATTCCGGAGCGAAGACCGCCCATCAGCTGGAACACCGTATCCTCCACATGGCCTTTGTATGCCACGCGTCCTTCTACACCCTCAGGTACCAGTTTCTTTGCATTTTCCTGGAAATAGCGGTCCTTGCTTCCATTTTCCATAGCTGCAATGGAGCCCATTCCACGATATACCTTATATTTTCTACCCTGATATAACTCAAAAGTTCCCGGACTCTCATCACATCCGGCAAAGATGCTTCCCATCATGCAGACATTTGCGCCTGCCGCAATCGCCTTTGTCACATCTCCGGAATATTTGATTCCTCCATCCGCAATAATCGGAATACCGTAGCGGTTTGCCATATCATAGCAGTCCATAACGGCAGTGATCTGCGGAACACCGATTCCGGCAACCACTCGGGTGGTACAGATGGATCCGGGTCCGATTCCTACTTTTACCGCATCTACCCCGGCCTCAATCAGAGCCCTGGTCGCATCTGCAGTTGCAACATTTCCGGCAATCACCTGCAGTTCCGGATAAGCAGCCTTAATTTCCCGAACCGCTCTCAGAATATTTTCGGAATGGCCGTGTGCAGAATCAATCACAATCACGTCAACGGCTGCCTTCACGAGCGCTTCCACTCTGGCAAGAACGTTAGCGGTAATACCAACAGCCGCACCACAGAGGAGTCTTCCCTGTGCATCCTTTGCAGCAAGTGGATATTTGATCTGTTTTTCAATATCTTTGATGGTGATCAGGCCCTTCAGGTTGAAATCCTCATCCACAATCGGAAGCTTTTCCTTGCGGGATTTTGCGAGGATCTGTTTTGCCTCATCCAGTGTGATTCCCTCCTGCGCTGTGATCAGCCCTTCCGAGGTCATACATTCTTTAATCTGTTTGGAGAAATCTGTTTCAAATTTCAGGTCACGGTTGGTGATGATCCCCACCAGCTTGCGGCCTTCTGTGATCGGCACACCGGAAATACGGTATTTTGCCATGAGATCGTTGGCATCCTTTAAGGTATGCTCAGCAGAAAGGAAGAACGGGTCTGTAATAACACCATTTTCAGATCGTTTTACTTTATCAACTTCATCTGCCTGTTCTTCAATAGACATATTTTTATGAATGATTCCGATTCCACCCTGACGTGCCATCGCAATGGCCATACGGTGCTCTGTAACCGTATCCATTCCGGCACTCATCAGCGGAATATTCAGTTTGATCTTCTTTGTCAGGTATGTCGTAACATCCACCTGATTGGGAATTACATTTGAATAAGCAGGCACCAGAAGCACATCATCAAAAGTAATTCCTTCACCTATGATTGTTCCCATCGAATTTCCTCCCTGTGTATAGATAACTAATCCTGATTTTGTTTTCCTAGTTTATCAAACTTCATATTTTGTGTCAATACGCAAACCATCCCAAAAAAACAATCAGGCATCCAGAAAAACTTTGCCTGGCGCGGATTTTTTCATCAGTCCGGCCAGGTTTTCATCCGGTTCGATGATCACTTTACACAATGCTTCTTTATTTCTTGTGATAACGGCAAAACGTCTGTGCTCCGGATTTCCGGACGAAAAATCCAGCGTTTTGATATTCTGGCTGTTATTGTAATAATCCAGCCTGTGAGAATTCAGCGGTGCCGCCAGCTCTGCCTCTGCCAGATCAAAGCTGAACGCTCTTTTTCTCTTTGTTTTCGCCATAATCATGTCAATGTCTATCTCGCCATTCACAAAAAGATATTCATATTCCAGGTCCGTTTTGGGTACCACAAAATAACAGGCTACTCCCAGGGCAATCGCCGCCAATAGCAGTATCGGCGAAATCAGTAAGCCTGCGATTACCATCAGTCCGGTTCCGGCGTAAAGGCCATAACGGATCAGCGCATCCTTCGCAGTACTTTCTTTTTTTACCAGCAGTTCCGTATACAAATCACTCATTCCATTCCTCCTGTAGTTTTTTATCAGTGTTCCTATTATAGCACAAAACGGAATCAGCGTCTATGACACTGATCCCGTTTCTGTTATTTATGATTCTTACATCATTCCCATTCCAGGATTTCCTGCCGGCATTGCAGGAGCATCTTCTTTGATTGTTGCCACTACAGATTCGGTTGTCAGCAGTGTGGATGCCACACTTGTCGCATTCTGAAGAGCGCTTCTGGTTACTTTTGCCGGGTCAAGGATACCCATCTTAACCATATCCACATATTCCTCTTTATATGCGTCAAAGCCGATGCCCACTTCGGACTCTTTTACCTTGTTGATGATCACAGAGCCTTCCAGTCCTGCATTTGCTGCAATGTGATACAGCGGAGCTTCCAGTGCTTTCAGAATAATGTTTGCGCCTGTCTTCTCATCACCTTCCAGCTCAGCAGCCAGTTTGGCAACTTCCTTGGATGCATGGATGTATGCGGAACCACCGCCGGAAACAATACCCTCTTCTACAGCGGCACGTGTTGCTGCGAGAGCGTCTTCCAGACGAAGCTTTGCTTCTTTCATTTCTGTCTCTGTAGCCGCACCGACACGGATCACAGCTACACCGCCGGCCAGTTTTGCAAGTCTTTCCTGAAGCTTTTCCTTGTCAAATTCAGATTTTGTCTCCTCAATCTGTTTGCGGATCACGTTTACCCGATTTGCAATTTCTGCCTTATCACCAAGTCCGTCTACGATCACGGTGTTCTCTTTTGCGACCTTAACCGATTTTGCACGGCCAAGCTGAGCCATAGTAGCTTCCTTCAGGTCAAGACCCAGTTCTTCCGAAATCACTTCACCACCGGTCAGAATTGCGATATCACGCAGCATTTCTTTTCTTCTGTCGCCATAGCCAGGTGCTTTTACTGCAACAACCTGGAATGTTCCTCTTAATTTGTTGACGATGAGTGTTGTCAGAGCTTCACCCTCTACATCCTCTGCAATGATGAGAAGTTTTGCACCGGACTGAACGACCTGTTCCAGAAGCGGAAGGATTTCCTGAATGTTGCTGATCTTCTTATCTGTGATCAGGATATACGGATCATCCAGAACTGCTTCCATCTTTTCGGTATCTGTTGCCATATATGCAGAAATATATCCGCGGTCAAACTGCATACCTTCTACCAGATCCAGCTCGGTGTGCATGGTCTTGGATTCCTCAACTGTGATAACACCGTCGTTGGAAACCTTTTCCATTGCATCTGCAACCAGTTCTCCAACCTGTTCGTCACCTGCAGAGATAGCAGCTACATTGGCAATCTGTTTCTTGCCGCTGATCTTCTCGCTCATGTTCTGAATTGCTTTCACTGCTGTGTCTGTTGCTTTTTTCATACCTTTACGCAGAACGATGGGATTGGCACCTGCTGCCAGGTTCTTCATACCTTCATTTACCATTGCCTGAGCCAGTACCGTTGCAGTTGTTGTACCATCACCTGCCACATCATTTGTCTTTGCAGCAACTTCCTTGATCAGCTGTGCACCCATGTTTTCAAATGCATCTTCCAGCTCGATTTCCTTTGCGATGGTAACGCCGTCATTTGTGATCAGCGGAGCACCGAAGGATTTGTCCAGAACAACGTTTCTTCCTTTCGGTCCAAGGGTTACTCTTACTGTATCTGCCAGCTGATTTACACCTTTTTCAAGGGCAGCTCTGGCGTCTGCTCCAAATTTGATTTCTTTTGCCATTTTACATACCTCCAATGATATAAAAATCTATAATCTGATATAAATTCCAACCGAATATGTCCGGTTTATTTCATGATTGCCAGAATATCTTCCTGTTTGATCACGATATACTCCACGCCGTCAACTTTTACCTTGGTTCCGGCATACTGAGCAAAGATGACCTTATCGCCTTCCTGTACTTCCATCTTAACTTCATGACCGTTTACCATTCCGCCAGGTCCTACAGAAATAACTTCTGCCTGCTGCGGTTTCTCCTGTGTCTGTCCCGGAAGCACAATTCCGGATTTTGTTGTCTCTTCTGCCTCCATCTGTTTTAATACAACTCTGTCACCTAATGGAACTAATTTCATAATAAAGATTCCTCCTTCATTGTTCTCGAATACTTGCTAGCACTCATTTAACTCGAGTGCTAATCACTTTCTATATAATATTGAATTGCATGGTAATCTGCAAACCGAGTCTCGTCTGCTATTTCGGATCATATCTCTTGTTTTCTTTCATTATCTCCCGTTTTCTCTCGTTTTCTCAGTTTGGCAAATTTATGAATTTTCTCGCAGTTCTTTCAACTCATCAAAAATCACATCATTTACCACTTTGATAAACGTTCCCTTCATACCGGAAGAACGGCATTCAATAATACCGGCGCTCTCAAATTTTCGAAGCGCATTCACAATGACAGACCTGGTGATTCCCACCCTGTCCGCAATCTTGCTGGCTACCAGAATTCCTTCTTTTCCGTCCAGCTCCTCAAAAATATGAAAAATTGCCTCCATCTCCGAATAGGACAGCGTGCTGACAGCAGCCTTCACCACCTGTTTTTTCCGGTCCTCCTCCGCATTTTCCTCATGCACCGACCGCATCATTTCCAGACTTACCACCGTTGTACCATACTCGCTGACAATGATATCCTCGATATCATAGGGGAGTGAATTTCTGTACATGAAAACCGTGCCCAGACGTTCTCCCGCAATGATGATCGGATTGATTGTCCCATAGCACTCCTTCTCCACGTGCTCAAAGCCGAGCATGGGCAGATTCACATTTTCCTTCGTAGACAGCACTTCCAGAAAACGCTCATTTAACAGCGGATCCACAAATCTGCCCACTTCCGTGCCCAGCAGTTCTGTGATCAGTTCCACCCCGGATGTGTTCCCCACACCCAGAACCTTTCCTTTTTTGCTCAGCACCAGCACATTGGACTGCAGTACCTGGGAAAGTACGCGGCAGATATCATTAAATACAACCTTGCTGGAAGCATTATTATGAAGCAACTTGTTGATTTTTCTTGTTTTATCTAACAGCTGGACACTCATAGCCTTCTCCTTACTGTACACATCCCGGAATCATCTTCCGGCTCATTTCTGTTTGTTTTCCACGTATCCGCAGCCTGTTTCACTGCACACCAGCTTATTGCCCTTCTCCACCATAAAGCTGCCGCAATTGGGGCATTTTTTATCAGAGGGCTTCTGCCATGACATAAAGTCACATTCCGGATTATTCTCACATCCGTAATATTTTCGTCCTTTTTTGGTTTTCTTCAGAACAATATCCTTTCCGCATTTCGGACAGGCCACACCGATTTTCTCGTAATATGGCTTCGTATTTTTGCAGTCCGGAAATCCGGGACATGCCAGAAATCTTCCGTGCGGGCCATATTTGATCACCATATTCCGTCCGCAGTTTTCACAGATCACATCGGTCACTTCGTCCTGAATGTCAATTTTTTCCAGTTCTTCCTGGGCTGCATCCACATCCTTCTTCAGATCCGGATAGAAATTCCGCACTACGGTTTTCCACTGTACGGTACCAGCCTCCACACAGTCCAGAAGACCTTCCATCATGGCTGTGAAATTCACATCCACGATACTTGGAAATGCCTGCTTCATAATTCCGTTTACCACTTCTCCCAGTTCTGTCACATACAGGTTTTTCTGCTCTTTTGACACATATCTCCGGCTGATAATCGTAGTAATTGTCGGCGCATAGGTACTCGGACGGCCGATTCCCAGTTCTTCCATGGTCTTTACCAGAGAGGCTTCTGTATAATGTGCCGGCGGCTGAGTAAAATGCTGTTCCGGCTTCAGCTCTTTTACGGCAAGCTTCATGCCTTTTTCCAGACTCTGTCCCAGAACATTGCCTTTTTTGTTATCTTCCTCCTCTGTGTAGACCGACATGAAGCCGTCAAACATGACTTTGGAAGCCGCCACAGTAAATACATACTCCCCTGCATTGATCTTCACAGAGGTCGTCTCATATCTGGCAGGTGCCATTCGGCTCGCCGCGAAGCGCTTCCAGATCAGCTGATACAGACGGAACTGATCCCTGGAAAGAGATTCTTTCAGAAGCTGCGGTGTCCGTGCAATATCGGTCGGACGAATCGCCTCATGCGCATCCTGGATCCGCTGTCCTTTTTTCACCGTTTTTTCTTTGCCGGAAACGTAGTTTTCTCCATACTGTGTGCTGATATAATCTCTTGCCGCCTGATCTGCTTCCTCGGAAATTCGTGTGGAATCTGTACGCAGGTAAGAAATCACACCCACCGTGCCGTTTCCTTTGATATCGATTCCCTCATACAGCTGCTGGGCAAGACGCATTGTTTTCTGGGTGGAGAAATTCAGAGTTTTTGCCGCTTCCTGCTGCAGCGTACTGGTGGTAAACGGAAGCGGCGGATTCTTTGTCCGTTCTCCCTTTTTTACCTCTGTAATTTCAAACTCTTTTCCTTCCATTTCCTTCAGAATCGCGTCCATCTCCTGACGGTTATGAATGGATATCTTTTTATCCGTTCCGTAGAATTTGGCCTGAAGGGGCTTCTTTTCTCCTTCTACCAGAAATTCTCCTTCCAGACTCCAGTATTCCTCCGGAATAAATGCATTGATCTCCTCGTCCCTGTCACAGATGATACGCAGAGCCACAGACTGAACTCTTCCTGCACTTAATCCACGCTTTACCTTTGCCCAGAGAAGGGGACTGATGGTATAACCTACCATACGATCCAGCATACGTCTGGTCTGCTGTGCATCCACCAGATCCATATTCAGGCTTCTGGCCTGTTTGATGGACGCTTTCACTGCAGTCTTTGTGATTTCGTTAAAAGTGATTCTGTGCATCTTCGCCGGATCTACCTTCAGTGCCTGCATCAGATGCCAGGAAATCGCTTCTCCCTCCCGGTCCGGGTCGGTTGCGAGATAAATTTTCTCTGCTTTTTTCGCCGCTTTCCGCAGTCTGGCCAGCAAATCACCCTTTCCCCGAATGGTAATGTACTTCGGTTCATAATCATTTTCCACATCTATCCCGAACTGACTTTTGGGGAAATCCCTCACATGACCGTTGGATGCCTCCACATCATAATTCGCTCCCAGAAATTTCTTGATTGTTTTTACTTTTGCGGGTGATTCCACGATCACCAGATATTTTGCCATACTACCTCTCCTACGTTTCCTTGCTGCAAACGATACTTCTTTTTCATTTCATGCGCACAAATCTGCCGATACCGGCCTCATACGCAAGTCCCATAACAGATAATTCTGTTAAAATACTGTTTACTCTGGCGGATGACAGTCCTGTTTCTTCTATTATATCATCCGGGTTTTTCGGTCGTAAATCGAGACAACTATACACCAATTTCAAATCTCTTTCAAGTACAATCTCATTTTTTTCCGCATTTGTGCTCTCTTTCTTTCGCCGGATTCCCCACTCCTCCAGAAGCACCTCCACGGAATAGGCAATTCCCGCACCGTCATAGATCAGCTTGTGACAGCCCCTGCTTAGCGGCTCGTGGACCGGCCCCGGGACTGCATAGACCGGCTTCCCGTAATCCAGCCCATAATTTGCCGTGATCAAAGATCCGCTTTTTTCTTTTGCCTCCACAACGAGAACTGCATCCGCCAGTCCACTGATGATACGATTTCTGGCCGGAAAGTGATGTGCCATGGCAGGCGTGCCTGGCGGATACTCGCTGAGAATTCCTCCTCCCGCTTCCAGGATCCGCCGATAAACTCCCCTGTTGGAAGCGGGGTAGCATTTCTCCACGCCATTCCCCAAAACTGCAAACGTGGGGGTGGTTCCCTGAAGAGCCCCCTTGTGTCCTTCTGCGTCAATGCCAAGCGCCAGCCCGCTGATGACCTGAATCCCTGCCAGGCTGAATTCCCTGGCAAAGGAAAACGCCTGAATTCTTCCGTATGCACTGCATTTTCTGGCACCTACCACTGCCACGGAAGGCTGATCATTCTTTGGAAGCGCTCCGAGACAATACAATTCTTCCGGCATCCCTGGCAGTTCTCTCAGTCTTGCCGGATATTCCGGGCTGTCACAGTCAATTTTTCTGATCTGTGTTTCATGAGTTCTTTCCATATAAAATACCTCTCTGATATGAATCCTATTCCTGAATTTTTCAGCCGCGGTATTTTTTGTCAAAACCGCGATAAGAAATCGCTTCTGCAATGTGTTCCCTGGCGATTGTCTCACTGTGCTGCATATCTGCGATTGTTCTTGCCACCTTCAGAATACGGTGATAGGACCGGGCACTCAGCTTCATTTTCTGAAACGCATTTTCCACCAGTTTTCGTGCATCCTCTGTAAGCGTGCAGTATTTTTCGATCAGGCTGCCATGAAGCTCTCCGTTAAAACATATGCTTTCCTTCTGATAACGTGCTTCCTGTATGCGGATGGTCTCCTCCACCCGCTGACGGATCTGCCAGGAGGCTTCCGCTTTTTTCTGTCTTTTCAGATCCCGGTACTGCACCGGACTGACCTGTGCACACAGATCAATTCTGTCCAGAAGAGGATGACTGATTCTGCCCAGATAATGGGAAACCTCCCCGGCCGTACAGGTACAGCGGTTCATATCCGGATAATACCCGCAGGGGCATGGATTCATCGTAACCACCATTTTGATACAATCCAACGGTTGCACCCCCTTTTGCACCCCCTCCATCCGGACTTAGGTTAGGCTACTCTTCATTTTATGAAGGATTGCAGAGTAGTCTTTTCTATCATCAAAAAAAGAGATATCAACGCGCCAAGGTCAATATCTCTTTCTTCTTATTATAATTCACTTGTCAAGCTTTCGCAGTATTCTTCTTCCCAAGCGAAATGTTCTTCTGAGCATTTTTCACACCGATTAAAAGCATCATCCATGACATCCCGGTAAACATCATAATCACTATCCGGCTCACTCATAAAAGTGCAGTGGCAGGCATTATGTATTGCAATGTCAATACTTCCAAACCGCCCGGCAGCCTGCTTTGCTCCGTTTTTAATATCGGAAAGCTTACGTGCATCCGCAACGATTGGCAAAAGCGTTTCAGGTTACCGCTGCTGTAATTGACGAATGTTGGATATATCTATATCTAACACGACAACAAAATGGTTTAACTCCAGCAGTCGTTTTGCCATATGATACCCTATGCCCTGGTTCGCGCCTACAATAACGATATTCGCCATTTAAAACCGCATCCCGTCATTCCACAGCCGCATTCCACTCCAATCCGCCCTCGTCGATCCAG
>JALEJS010000043.1 GCA_022769545.1 Blautia sp.
ATTAATGTATCTATTGAATATTTCTACTCACACGCCCCTTGCGGGACGTGACAAATATAATTGTTTTCAATAGATTCCATTGATTCATTTCTACTCACACGCCCCTTGCGGGACGTGACAAAGACCGGATGGAAGTATCCAAACCCGGATTGATTTCTACTCACACGCCCCTTGCGGGACGTGACCTTACGGATCTTGTCCGGTTACTTACGCCTGGGATTTCTACTCACACGCCCCTTGCGGGACGTGACAATTGTGGGTATGGTTTCAACCGTACCCATGATTATTTCTACTCACACGCCCCTTGCGGGACGTGACAAATGGGATACGGATTAGGTTATATCCCATTCTGATTTCTACTCACACGCCCCTTGCGGGACGTGACTGCAAACTCATCCGTGACGATCCTCCCCTTCAGATTTCTACTCACACGCCCCTTGCGGGACGTGACTAAATCATGATACATACCAACGATATAAGGAGACATTTCTACTCACACGCCCCTTGCGGGACGTGACGACGATGTGTGGAGCAATGGCCCGAAGGATGGAATTTCTACTCACACGCCCCTTGCGGGACGTGACGGTCGAAGGTTGTGCCATGAATGTAGAAGCGTGATATTTCTACTCACACGCCCCTTGCGGGACGTGACACACCTCCCCAATATATACGCTCACCATATCGATATTTCTACTCACACGCCCCTTGCGGGACGTGACGCAGATGATTGGATTTGAAACGGAGGATGATGAAATTTCTACTCACACGCCCCTTGCGGGACGTGACTATGATTACGACGGGATCCGTAGATATTACGGAATTTCTACTCACACGCCCCTTGCGGGACGTGACCGGCTCCGGCGTCTACTAAATATCACGGTGCGTATATTTCTACTCACACGCCCCTTGCGGGACGTGACGACTCCTCGTCCGCCGGTTTACCATTAAACATATTTCTACTCACACGCCCCTTGCGGGACGTGACTTATCTATCAGCAGCAGTATCAGCAGGCATTGAAAATTTCTACTCACACGCCCCTTGCGGGACGTGACAATATGGATCGCCCAGGACTTACGGATATGATAATTTCTACTCACACGCCCCTTGCGGGACGTGACTATTACCGAAAATGTAAATTTCGATCGTTGTTGTATTTCTACTCACACGCCCCTTGCGGGACGTGACATAAGACGATATGGTTATATACCGGTTATACATACATTTCTACTCACACGCCCCTTGCGGGACGTGACAAATGTATAATCTTTAATAATAATCTGTGGAGTATTTCTACTCACACGCCCCTTGCGGGACGTGACGAATGATTATGGATAATGCAATCAGTTATACGTTATTTCTACTCACACGCCCCTTGCGGGACGTGACTGAAAGACGGCGTAATTGAATTGATGAAATGGGATTTCTACTCACACGCCCCTTGCGGGACGTGACACTTTAAAAGAATATGGATATACAACAACTAAACTATTTCTACTCACACGCCCCTTGCGGGACGTGACAGGCTGTGTCTTGTGCGATTGATGGGTATTTCAATTTCTACTCACACGCCCCTTGCGGGACGTGACTGGTTCTGGTGTATTGGTAGCTGCAGTCTGTGATATTTCTACTCACACGCCCCTTGCGGGACGTGACTACATTTTTCATACATATCAACACCACCATTTTAAATTTCTACTCACACGCCCCTTGCGGGACGTGACGTTCAGGCAGCAGTAAACAAGCTGCTGAAAGGTATTTCTACTCACACGCCCCTTGCGGGACGTGACCGCTATATTTTGCGTTTTTAGCGTTCACACCCACTAAATATAGAGGAGCGGACTTTTTTCTATTATATTTTATTCTATATTAATATAAATTTTGATACTTTTTTAGGCGAACCCACCAATAATTTTAAATCATCTCCCCTTCGCCACAACCATTACCTGTATTCTGGTGTACATTTTTATTTGTTCATTTTGCCAGAAACTATAATTTCTTATAAAGCCCATAAATTCTCCGCAATAAAGTCAGATAATAATTACTCCTTCTGGATTGTACGTTGTTTTTGCCCCAATATGTTCTACCCGTTTCTCCCAATTATTTCCCAGATAATAAAAACGCAAACTATCTTCATTAGGATCAATCAACTCGCACAATCTGGCTTTTAATTTTAGAAAAGATGAGTAATCCAGATCTGCTTCAAACACAGAATTCTGAACCCGCTGAGCATGATTCTGACATTCTTTTGCAACTTTACGCAATCGAGTCTTTCCCGAATTATTTGTTGTACTGACATCATAGCTAATTAATACCATCATACCTCATTCACCTACTTTACTAAATAAGGAGGATAGCTTTCAAGTTCTCCCCTGACATACTTCGCAAGCAAATTACTTTGTACATATGGAAGAAGACCAAGTGGTATTTTCTGTTTCAGATATGGATGGACAATATCTGAACGTTTCTTTTCCTGCCAACGAGTCAGTACTTTCTTTCGCCCTTCAGCATTTAACCATACTGCACCTGATATTTGCCGTTCAAAATCTTTTTCTCCTACTATCTGCAAGTTTAAAAGTGTAAGGACGAATCGTTCCGCTATACATCGGGCTTCCTCTACCAAATCACAGGCCAAAGAGCTCCGCCCACTACGCAATGCATGACAAAAACCAATATAGCTATCCAATCCAACTGTTTCCAACGCTGATGCAAATTCACTGGTAAGCAAAGTATATACAAAAGATAACACAGCATTTACAGGATCCAATGGAGGTCGTTTTGTTCGAAGCTCAAATGTAAAAGGAACTTTTTGATTTGTAATCAACTTATTAAAAACAGAAAAATAATTTTGAGCACAATTGCCTTCTATCCCCATAACTTCTTCAATTGTTTTTGCATTAAATACTTTCTCAATCCCAGAGTCAAGTATCTCCATCACCATATTTATTTGTTCATCATCCCTTAACGATGCATTATCATGAAGTGTTCTTCGGATAAGCTGACGTGTATTGCTAAATTTGGCCGCCATCGTATTCTTCGAAAGGGTCAGCCCACTCTCTCTGAATCTGTCAATCTGGGCAACTCTCAGAAAGACATTTCCTTTTGTTTCTCCACAAACTTTTGCCAAAAACTTTCCCTGTGGGGAAATAAAATTAATTGGAATGGTTTTGCTCACACATTTTCCCATCAAAGCCGGAGAACATCCCACATAATTAAAACATACAATATTTTCAATATTCTCAAAAGGAATCCGAAGCTTTGTTTCCCCCTCAATTTTGCATACAAGATTCTCCCCATCCAAAGTCAAATACATCAATTCATTCGTGACATATATTGTATTTAAAAGTTTTCTCATGCCTGTTCTCCTTCAGTTAACATACTTACATTTCCATTTCCTGTATTTTCCGGATTTCAGCCATAAAACCCTTCGATTTTTTTATTGATGGCATACACAAATCTTTCATAGAGCATCCGCTGCATTTCTGCCCCTTGCGAATTGGCGGAATCACACCCTGTTCTAAATTAGCTCTCATCTCCTTCAGTAATTTTATCAATTGCCTGTCATACACCTCAAAGTTTTCTTTGAAAGGAAGCTTAATGCGTTTTTTTACATCTGCATAATACAGAACTGCGTCACAATCACCACCAAATACAAAGTCCACGCAAATTTTCTGAGCAAACACCTGCATCAGATCTTCTTCACGGTATTCTTCATTCTTTGGTTTGGTCGGCTTATACTCGACAATGCAGATATTACACTTTTCTTCACTTCCGTCTATGGAAATCCCATTCTTATCTTCTGTTATTTCCAAGCAATCGGTTATCCCATACAAATTATACTTATCCAAATCGTTGTAAACCGGAACAGATGTATATACCCTTTTTCCTCTTGATATGTAATTCCGTTCAGGATCATGAACTCTGTTATGCATAAGATTGGCCTTTGTCACAAATGCATTTTCAGCCCACGCTTTGTCAATCTCCAACAGTCCCCACCGATGTGGGCAATACATATAATGTTGAATAGAACGAATAGAAATTTCTATTGTGCTCATAATTTTTCAATCAATTCGACACCTTCTGGCATCAGCCTTTCCACTGTAATCTGATAATCTGTAAACTTGCGCGGCGGCTCTTCCTGTTTTTTTAAATCCACCTGTATCTTATCAAACAAAATATGTGACGGGCAGTTTCCTAAAACGTTACTGTGTTTGAATACATACAATTTTCTCATACACATTTTTCCTCTCGCTGCACTATGGTCATTTTCAAACATATTTATAATAGCTGTCCACAATAACTCAAGATCGTCTTCTGACAGTTTTGTCACTTTATTCGCAAGGGCTGCAGACACATACCCTTCTGCTCGGTAAAGAGCATATGGAATTACGCTTTTTCTTCCCATCTCAGTTTCGCCTGTTTCAGTTCTTGCCTCCGTTGTTCGAGCCTGACGGGTGATGGAAACATCCTGAATATTGATTGGAGATAAACTTCTGGCAAAATTAATCTGTACCGGTCCTCTTACAATACCACATGGATCTTCACCTGTTGACATAACTGCGCCGAATGCCCGCACATCATAATAATTTCTACACATAAAATCGCGAGCTTTTTTCACATCATCCGCATTTTTCCCTTTATTTTTCGTTTTCAATCCTTCCTTCTCATATGCCTCTGTAAACTTTGCATTGAGATACTTGTCCGGTTTAATCAAAATATTAAATCCTTCTTCTCCTTCTTTATATAACTCAACGAAATTGCGTATTTTTCTTTTCAGACATACATCAGTAATATATCCGCATCCGGTTTCCGGATCTACACGCGGAGAATTCCCTGCATCCGGGTCGCCATTAGGATTACCATTTTCCACATCAAAAAGCATTACAAAATCATATCTGTTCTCAATTGCCATCTTAATTTTCCTCCATTTCGTTGTTTATTGTTTTTTCCTTTTTCTCAAAAAAGTTCTGGTATTGCTGATAGTATCCTATGATAAACCTTCCCTGATCCTGAAGTAAGAGTGTCTCCGGAAATTCACCCTTCAGTTTGTCCATAATCTCACCTAATAATATGTTGTAATATGACGGACTGCTCACTTTATTTAAGTGGTTCTGCGCCAGCTTAATCAATTTAGGAAATATCATTGCCGGTTTCGCAGCTGCAGATGCAAAATATGCATCTTTAATAGTTCTGTTAAGCTTTGTACCGGATGCATCCCTCTGAAGTTTTTCCAAAACCGCAAACAGCCTTCCGCATACATATGCCTGACCACAATTTTCTTTGTCCAGTGCCACGCCAAATTCCTCCTTTTTATAATTTCTATTGATACATGCTTTTATAATTCCTGCTCTTACCCTGTTAATTCCTTTATCCCGATCGTTCTTTACTCTCCGCACCGTAGTTTCAAGAAGAATCGTCGGATACATATTTCCATAAATAACTGACTCGAACAATTTTGTCAGTAATGCCGGATTTATTTTTTCCGAAGTACTCTTCGGGGAGCGCAGTTCTTCTTTAATTCTGGAAAAAGTGACCGGATGTAATTCTTCGGAGATCTGTATATCTTTCTGAAATTGCGCAATATTCCAGAGAATGTCTGCATATTTTTTTCGAAATATGAATTTTACAGAAATTCTTGAGGAATTTGGCTTTAATCCAAGCATATAAAAATCAACATCAGCTTTAATCATACTCAAAGATTGGAGCCGCCCTTCTGTTACCTTCCCTCTTCTTCCGCTCTCAAGCAGATTTTTCAGCATACCTTCTGTCTCTTTTGCATTCATTTTATCCGACTGTCCACAGAGCAATGCCAAAATCATATCCTCATATGTTTCACCAGTGTCCATTGCCCAAAATACAATGGTTATATCATCCAAAAGAATCTTATGGTTAGTACTAGCCAGCAAAAAATTCAACGCTTCCGTGTATTTTTTCATAACACCCTGGGAAATATTGCTGTTAAATGACTGTTCATTTCCATAAGAACTTTCAGAAGGATTATTAAATCCAATCAGGACAGAGCCCGTGGCAAGTCCTCCATAAACTCCTTTTATTTTATTATGAATTCGGGCTATCTCACATTCTTCCCCACAGACAGCGCATTGTGCAACATATCCTTTTTTATTCTCGGAAACTCCACCATAGTAAACCTGTTCCCATTTCTGTCTAATCTGCATATCATTATGCAACGGCAGATCCGGATATCCCATCAGGCAAAACGCAAAACCTGATTTTCCATAGTTTTTACCCAATATCAGCAAGTTCTCGTTCTCTGTTTCCTCCTCTGGCTTCCATGTTCTCAGAAAATTCCGATAAGCATTCACCACTGGCGAATCTATTCCTTCCAGAAACTCCAGATTTGATTTCACAAATGCATCATGAGATTTTCTCGCCTTCCCTGTTCGATCATCCGGTGATAATTTTTCATCGTCCCAATTCAATCCAAATATATAGAGAGGACGATGCTCAACTATGTTACTGTCAATTCCTGGTTTCTCTGTTCTCTGAGGCATTTCCTCTATCCTTGGAATCCACTTTTCCTTTATCTTTCCTTTATCCGTTCTATTCTGTATTTTTTCCTGGCAATTAATGATTTCTTCTATTTTCCCGTCAGCATTAAGGCAAATCATATAATGTACATTTACTTTTGAATACCCATCCGGGAGAATTTTCCCATCTGCTGCAAGAATATCATAGTAGTCACATAGTGCTTTTATCAGCATCTTAACTCCTCCCTGTATTTTTTCACATCTATCACACCGCTGACCATATGCGGTCTGTAATAGATGGTAGAAGCTTTATCCGAAAACTTGGGATTTTCCCAATCATCATTGACCGGTCTTCCCTGATCCGAGAAAGCAACTTTGTAGCTCATAAAGCCCAAGTCAACATCCCCCATCTCCAGAATTCTGCTGCTGATCAGATTTTCGTCAAACTCTTCCACCAACTCCATCCTCTTTACCGGGAATTCGCTGCAGCCCATGCATGGAGTTCTGAAATACTGACCTTTTTCCAGTCTTCGTTTGATAATATTATAATGTTTATTTTCCCCATCCTCTTCCTTTTCATCTTTCAAACCAGTCAATTCAAAATGGAATCCCACACCATACTTTACATTTTTTAAAATCATAGATGCACGCTGACTCCTGCTCTCTGATGCATAGATACATGGGTCTGCACCTTTTCCATTCATTTGGCTTTTGACTGCACTATAAAGCACCTTATCTTTGACTTCATTCCTTCGGATATTCGCAAAATCTATCTCATTAAACACGATAATTTTATCAATCACATAACGTATTGATGGCTTCCAATACACACTTTTAAGCATTCCCTCAAGTGCCCCAGGTGTGGGAACGTCATAACTTACTCTTTCCACTTTAAGCTCGGGCCTGGTATAACATGCGTAATCCCCTTCTACTATTACTTTAAAACCATAGCTCATACTTTTCTCACTCCTTTCACAAAAAGCATACTGATTTCTCCAATCAATTGCCATCACATAATGTAATCCTTTGCTTCAAATGTAATACCTGTATTTTCATCGTAATAATCAGAATTAATAAGACATAGAATACCTGTTCCAAAATCATTTACCACATGCTGTCGTATCAGATCATCAAGCTCCTTCTGATAAATCGAGCATGTATACTTTTGTAACCGCCTCGCAATATCAAGACCACCTCCTGAAAATTTTAATGAATCTACAATCTCCCTGCTCTGTTCATCCCGCGGTACAACCAACGGAATCGTACTGGAATCAATCAATTCAAAATTTCGTGCATATTCAGCGAATGGGATACTGGAAATGTCAGAACAGTTTTGGGTGATTGTCTTTCCTTTAATAACCTCTCTCTTTGCAGAGAGCAATCTGTCATAATATTCTTTAATGCTCTGTGGGCACGAAATATCCTCATATTTTTCTAAAATGCCTGAGGTAATATTACTTTTCATATCTTGTAAAGTTCTGCTTTCATCATTAAGATCAAATATATATACCTCAGCCTGATTACGTTTTCCCTCCCGATTACACCTTCCCCCGGCTTGCAAGATATTGTCGAGTCCGGACAATTCACGAAACACTGTATAAATATCCAGATCTACTCCCGCTTCAATTAGCGATGTAGATATTATCATAACCCGCCTGTCCTGCGGTACATCTTTGTAAGCAGGAAAATCTTTCTCTAATTGTTCCAATTCATTTCGAATTTCCTGAATTGTTTTTTCACGATCATATGCTGTCATATATGTGGATAAATGATATTTTTTCCCTCCGCATAATTCAAATAGCATTTTTGCAGACTGCTTTTTATTCACGATAATTAACGACGAGGGATAACTCATGGCTTTTTCAAGAAGGCTTTCCGCACGAAGTTTACCCAGCTGCTGATACTGGCATTTCTGGAATGCAGGAAACATAGATGTGTCGTCAATCAAATCGACAATCTGACTGTTCTCCAGCGCATACTTCCGAATCAATTTTGAAAAATCAGGCATTGTAGCTGTTAAGAACACCGCTTCACTGTTCAAATATTTTGTAATATATGTTATTGCACGCAAACATGACTGCAAATAGTTCTGAGGCATTAAATGAGCCTCATCGAAAATCAGTATACTGTCTGCCATGTTATGCAGCTTCCGAAGCTTTCCACGTTTATTTGCATAAACAGATTCAAAAAACTGAACTGCCGTAGTAACTATAATCGATTCCACATCCCAGTTCTCAGCTGCACTTTTGACCGCCTTTCGATAGTCCTCTGTATAATCATTTTCTTCATAGGAAAAAGTTGACTGATGACGCAGAATCTCCGCATCAGATCCAAATATTTCTTCAAATACGCTCACCGTCTGATCAATTATACTATTGTATGGAATGATATAGATAATTCTCTTCTTTCCTGTCCGGATTACTTTTTCCAAAGCAAATTTCACACTGCACAATGTTTTTCCGCTTCCAGTCGGCATATTCATGAGATAAATTTCTCCGTTTACATCTGTCTTTCTAAATACCTGCTGCTGTAAAAGCGCACGGGTTTTCTGCAAGGGTGTCGTACAGACAAAAGAATTGAGTTTTAAATTCACTTTTTCCAAGCATACTTGAAAATCTGCCGTTAACGGACGCATTTTCTCCCCATTGCAAAAAAGGGCTGTGTCGATGGAATCCGCATCCACAAGACAGGAAAATGCATATCGCGTTAAAAAAGAAAACTTATCCACAAATATTTCCAAGTTTTTCCCACAGTCCTGCCTTAAAAAATCATAAACTTCATTTCGGTTAATTTCCATAAGTTCCAGTTCTTCTTTATATTCACTGAAATCTTCAAAATTGCGTTTTAACCGTCCGCACAACGTAGGCATATCTGGCTCGTCATTCTTATAACCGCCATCAGGAATACCGCTGTGATGTCCTGCAATACAATACTCCATCATCATCCCTATCGCATCCGGATACAGTTCCTTTGCCACAAGAGCTCCGCAGGTAGAATGTTCAACTTTAATACTTTTCCCATCGATCAGGCGCTGGAAACTCTCCTGAAATTTCCCTATATCGTGTAACAATCCCACATTATACAAAACCTTTTTTAATGCAGTAACTGCAAACTGCCGGCACAAGACAGCCACATTCTCACTGTGTTCTTTCACAGTCTGAACCTCTCCTGTCTTTTCATTATTATGCGCTTTGTATGTAAATCTCATAATCCATCCCCTTTTGAGTTCTGAGTATTATCTGTAGCAAATAGAACCTATTTATTCCTTATTAGATTAGTATAATTACACATTATCACCCTGTTCTGTCTTTTTCAACATAATTATTTATGTATGCAAAATATATAAATTAAGATGGAATACTAAGTTCAAAATAAATGTGTCAAAACTCAACAAGAGCAGTCGGCATTTTCTAATAACTGAGAAAATTTGTTTTGCAGCAAATTTTTTTGTTATCAAAAAAGGATAGCTACTTCACACAAACCTGTACAATAAAAGAAGTTATCCCTCTTAAACAACCCATATCAAAATCATCTCTACTCACACAGCCTATCTGGGTAAGCGACCAGAAGTGGTTCAGTAGTCAAGACAAAAATCTAAAATTTTCATAATATAAAAACTAAGAAATCTCTGTTTCTTCTTTCTCCAACATATGGTATAATAACGAAGATTTATGTTTTGGGAAAGACCTGAACAGGGGGAGGATAATCATGATATACAATAATGTTTTAGAAGCGATGGGCAATACACCTCTGATTCGCCTTAGAAATATGGCAGATGCTGACTCTGCCGATATCCTGGTAAAATTTGAAGGACTGAATGTAGGCGGTTCCATTAAAACACGTACTGCCTACAACATGATCACAGCTGCAGAACAGCAGGGAAAGCTCGGCCCCGATACCATCATCGTGGAACCGACCAGCGGAAATCAAG
Organism: Blautia sp.; assembly: GCA_022769545.1. Classification (GTDB taxonomy): domain Bacteria; phylum Bacillota; class Clostridia; order Lachnospirales; family Lachnospiraceae; genus Blautia_A. Next base: position 10,418 of record JALEJS010000043.1, read on the forward strand.
GCATCGGACTGGCGCTGATCGGTGCTGTCAAGGGTTATAAGACCATCATTATCATGCCGGATTCCGTAAGCGAAGAGAGACGTCTTCTGGTAAAACATTATGGAGCAGAAGTTCTCCTGATACACGATGACGGAGATATCGGGAAGTGTATCGATGAATGTCTCCAGACAGCGCTGCGAATGGCAAAAGAAGATCCGAAAGTATTTGTCCCGCAGCAGTTTGCCAATCCGGCAAATCCTATGATCCACCGAACTCAGACTGCCATTGAAATTTTACGGGATGTGAACGGACCAATCCATGGATTTTGCTCGGGGATCGGTACCGGAGGAACCATCACAGGTATTGGAGAAGTATTAAAAGAAAAGAACCCGGATATGGAAATCTGGGCTGTAGAGCCGGAACATGCCGCGATTCTTTCCGGGGGATCCATCGGAACACATTTACAGATGGGAATCGGTGACGGTATCATTCCTGATATACTGAATCAGGATCTGTATAACCATATCTGCACCATCACCGATGAAGAAGCACTGGAGACCTCCCGGCTTCTCGCCAAAAAAGAGGGGCTGATGTGCGGCATCTCCAGCGGCACGAATGTAGCCGCCGCCATAAAAATGGCAAAACTTCTGGGTAAAGGGAAAACTGTGGTAACGATACTTCCCGATACCGCAGAAAGATACTTCAGCACACCACTGTTTGATGATTAATATACAGGCTCGCACCAAAAGGCAATTTAAACGGGCGAAAAAATATGCGGTCTTTTTGCCATGAAAATGGCTTAAAACCGCATGTTTCTTTATAGAGAATGTTATACAATCGTCACAAGATGGGTAGGGAATATGTTACGTCAGTGTCACATCGCTCATCAAAATCCCAAAATTATCCACAGCATTTTTTAGTTCTTCAAGTCTTCGAAAAAACATTGCTTTCCATTCTATCTTATCTTCAAAAAGGTCCCCATCTATAGCTTTAATCTGATGCAGCCCAATCTTTCTGACTGCCTCAATTGCCGCCTCCCGCTGCGTTCTTTTTTCCGGATAAACCGTTTGGCAATTTGCTCCATCTATCGTATCATAACTTCCAAAGCTTTGATTAAAATCCATGATCGGATACAGTGAAACATATTCATTGGTCTGATTGTCAACCAAGAACCCCCAGTTTTCCGGATGCCGATCTATGTTTCCAACCAGATAGTCCAGTATATTCATTCCATAGTACGTCTCTTTATCTATCCTCAAACACTCATCCAATACATTCAGGTCATGATTTTGCGCATATATTTCAAATGACATCTTAGAAACAATAGAATACTGCCGGGATGTTATGATTTTACTCTCAGTCACCTGTTCCCCATCATAAAATCCTTCTTTATATTTCACCTGTTTAAAGTCAAAACACTGGCATAATTTACTTGCCAGGAGTTCCTTTTGAACAGCATCATCACCGCCATCTTTCAATAAAATGAAATCTTTTTCTCTTCTGATCCAGGCTTT
>JALEJS010000013.1 GCA_022769545.1 Blautia sp.
ATCCATCATCAGATGAATTCCCTCAATATTCATCGGATCCATACCGATCAGACCCTGTTTAAACAATTTAAGAACTTCCAGAACGGTTGCACTGTTCTCTCCGGTAACCGGTTCAAACGGAGCTGCCTCTCCGATTCCATAAAGTCCCTCGTCTGTCATAACTTTTACCAGAACATTCACAGAATGATCCTGTACGGCAAATGCAATACGGAACGGCTTCTTCATCGGAATGTGAATCACTTCTACTTTTACATCAGTAATTTTCATAATAGACCTCCATACTGTAAAATTATTTTAAAATTAGTATAATTTTAAAATTAGTATAATTTTACTATTGCTAAAATATATAGTCAACCTTTTCCCTTCTAAAATACAAAATTAGGGATTTTACATAAAAATTACCCGATAAATCTGTGAAAATAAGACGAAAAGGAAGGGGAAATGGAATAAAAAGACGAAGTATAAATTTTAATATTTTTACTATAAATGAGCAAATATTAAAAATTGCACAAAGTTACCCTGCAAGTTCCAAAACTTCTTCAAAAGTGGCACCATTCTTTATCGCCCGAAACAGATTCTTCAAATATTCTGTTTTTAGCTGCTGCATGTATGCATAGCCTTCATCAAAAGAACAATACGTTCCTTTGCAAGTGCAACACATATAATGGATAAATGACATAATCAGCCAGTATCGTTGAATTCCTTTTTGGGAACGCAGCTGATATTTATCCAGACCAGGTTTTTTCTTGCTTTGTCGGAAAAACAGTTCAATCTGCCAGCGTTGGGTATAAAGTCTCAGGATTTCCTGCGTGGATAATGCTGCATTTGTTGAAACAAAGATCCGCAGTGCTTTTGGAATCCCAAAACATTCTGCTGGATAGCTCAGTAGAACCACTGCATTGGGAACATCGTTCAGATCCCCTTCATACCGGTATACGTAAAACTGCCTTTTATCAACGGTCACAAAGCTGATATTTGGGTCTGTTTTCCGTAAGTGAAGGGCAAATACACTGGCTTTCTGCCGGATTCCGCAAGGATAGAGGTTTTGCCACGGTATCCACGCAAAAAGACAGAAAGAATGATAGCCATGAAATGCTGCAAGTAAATATCGGATAAAAAACAATTGAGGTTCAGGGCTCTAAAGTAATTGTAAATCTTATTGGAATGATGTATAATGTTTGCAACAGGCAACCCCTTGTTCGAGTGAGTAGGTTGTTGGTCGTACTTCAATTATACATCATTCAGCAGAGGGTGTCTTTCTTTTGTGCAAAATTTAGAATTTACTCATTTATAGATTTTTATATATATTAAAATTATTCAAAATCTGGTTTATTTACAAAAGCAAATTGTATGGTATACTAATACAGGCAGCGGGATTCCGCTGAAGATCATAGAACATAGTACATCGAACAGGGGGGATTACAATATGCTCGGTGAGCAGGTACGCAACATAAGAAAATCAAGAGGCATTACACTAAAAGCCCTGGCTGAACAGACAGGACTTTCCATTGGCTATATATCCCAGATAGAGCGCAATCTGACGAACCCGTCCCTGTCAACGCTTCGCAAGATCAGCGCCGCTCTGGATGTTCCCACCTATCTTTTTATGGGAGAAGCCGAAACTGACAACACACTGACTACCAGAAAAAATCAGGTCATCACTTTATCACAGCCCCATTCCAACATCCGTTACCATCTGTTGACACCGATGCCATCGGCAGAATTTGTTCCCCAATCTCTGATTATCGGTTTTGAGCTGGAAGCGTACTCCAAGGATGGTGAACGTCCTGTGATTCACCCTAGTGAGGAGATCATCATGGTCCAGTCTGGAGAACTGGATGTTATCATCGGAACTGAGAGAATTCACCTGTTGGAAGGAGATTCGACCCTGATCCGCTCCAACCTTCCCCATATTGTGGAAAACACAACAGACAGGCAAACAACCGGTATTTCCGTATTCACGCCTGCCATCTGGTTTCCATCCCCTCGCAGGGCCGAACAGAATAGATAAAACTCAGCCCTTTAAAAACTCTTTCGTTTCTTCACACTCCGGCTTTTCCCAGAATGCTTCTGCATCCTTTGTTTGCTTATTATAAAAATCAGCTTCCTCAAAACTGGCTTCAAAACCAGATCTTGCTGCTTCAATACTCATATTTCCTACCGCCTTTTCCCTGATATTCCGGCAATACAAACACAGAGAGCACATAGCTCTCATCAACACTTCCCCAGTATCCGGTTATCCCCCCACATCCGATAATTTTATTGCCGTATGCAGCAACATAAAATCTTCAAACACACCTCGAAGCATATGATTTTTAATCAAGGCAGTTCCATATGTCCCCGGAAGATAACTCATGACTTTCTGCAGGCCCTCTCCAAAGTTGGAGATTGGCATATATGCTCCACAAACAAATCCGTATCCGGCACTGACAATCGTTCCTACTGCTGACATTTGTCCCTGCGTTTTCAGCGGATATCAGACAATGCTGGATAAAACAGCACCAAATAATACCAGGATAAGCAGATCCAGAATCAATAGAGCCACATCCGCCACTGTCAGATACCACCCCATCATTCCTATGTATCCAAGGCAAAGCGCCAGAGCCAATGCATTCACCATCAGGGAATTCCGCACTGTGGAAAAGAAATACCCCAGATAGATCATGGGCCTTCTGATCGGCGATACATCAAAATCCTTCCGCACTCCAAAGGCGCGGTCCTGTACCATTGTCAGATTGACACAAAAGGTTACCGTCACACAACTGACTGCCAGAAGGGCTGCCGCAAGCTGCCCTGCCACCGTTCCGTTGATCAGTTTTTCTGAAATATCCACCACAGCCGGGATATTGGAGGTAAAGGAATCTTTATACACTTTTGCCAGAAATGTGGCATACAAAACAATCAGAATCATCGGTGTAATTAATGATGAAAGAAGCATTCCCTTATCTCGGAAAAAGAGTTTCCTATTTCTTTCAATCAGTGCTGCAAATGTTCTCATCTCTGTTCACCTCCCAGTTTTTTTCCTGTCACTGTGATAAAGACATCGTCCATTCCACCTTTGACAATCTCATAATCACGAAATACAGATGCATGGTTTACGATCAGACCGGTAGCTGCCAGAGGTGTCTCAATGGCAATCCGGTACCCGTCCCTGATTTCTTCATATGCCATACCCAAGCTTTCCACTTCCTCTCTGGACACTCCATAGATAGTGAGATAATCTTTCACATATTCACTCTTCAATTCATACGGAGTACCTTCTGCCGCAATACAGCCGTGATCGATGATCACAATATAGTCGGCGGATGCTGCTTCCTCCATATAATGGGTCGTCAGTAAAACCGTAAGTCCTTCTTCCTCACGAAGTGTTTCAATAATGCTCCAGATCATTTTTCTGGTCTGGGGATCCAGGCCGGTGGTCGGTTCATCCAGTATTAATAACTGCGGCCTGTGAATCAAAGCCCTTGCAATATCCACCCTGCGCCTCTGACCGCCTGATAATTTTCCTACAGGACGGTCAATAAACTCCTGCAGGTCAAAAATCGTAATCAATTCCTGAAGGCGATCTTCAAACTTTTTCCCTGTGATGGCATACAGTGCAGCTCTGCTTTTTAAGTTTTCTCTTGGAGTCAATGGTTTATCTAACACACTGTCCTGAAAAACAACACCTGTCATTTCTTTGATCTTATGTCCTGAAGATATCATATTTCAAAAAAGAATGACCGGAACCACACGGATTCCGGTCTGTTTTACACTGGATTCATACTTATATGATCATTCACACCCTAAATCTTTTTTCCTCCGCAAAATTCGGAAAGCATCTCATAAAAGCGAGTCAGATGTATGGCATCGGAAGCTTCACAGCAGTAGAACGGATCAGACTGCTATGGTTTTGAAGCTTATCTTTCACCTATTGAAACAGATTTCCACCTCATCAGATGATCTGTGAAATCCACACTTAATCTGCCCTTATCTTTCAGCCAGGACAGATAGGAACGAACTGTGCTTCCTACCAGTACATATTGTTCAAATGTCATGGTAAGCCCATATCTGTCAAAGGCTTTCTGTAAAATCTTCTCGAATGTCAGCGCCTCCCCGCATGTCTCCACCAGGAACTCCGACACTTCATATACTTTTTCCCGATTATACTGAACAAGTTCTTTCATATCCCTGCCGGCATCCGCATGGGCCGGTACAAACATGGCGGCTTCCATCGTCTCAACCTTGTCCAGTGTTTGCAGATAAGCCTCCACATCATAAATAAAAGAAATTGCATATTTATCCAATGTTTCTTTACTGCTGATGCAGTCAGCCAGAAATACGGTCTGATCCGGCGTACGGAAGCCTACCATATCAAAAAAATGTCCCTTTAAGGGAATAATTTCAATCTCTGCGGGAAATCCCTCATCTGAAAAATCTGTAATCTCACTCTCCTGAGCTAACAGAAATTTATGACGCAGATCTTTGCAGGGATAACCGCCATACAGAAATGACGGTTCCAGAACCGGATACCGTGAAAATGCCGCTTCAATGCCGCCGGAATATATTTTGCATCCGGTCTGATTTTGAAGATAACGGTTCCCGCCGATATGATCTGCATTGGAATGTGTACTTAATATCCCCTTAAGCTTCCAATTGTTTTTCTCTAAAATCTGCCGCACTTTTCTTCCGGCATCTTTGTCGTTCCCACTGTCAATCAGATAAACGTTATGTTCATCTGCAAGATAAACACCTATTTTTGCCGGACAATTGATATAATAGCTTCGATCGCCGACCTGAACTACTTCATACATTTGAATTCCTCCTGTTCATTTATGTAAGAAAATCATATTGTGAGCGGAATCGCATTCATCGTGCATTTCTCTATATCTTCCACGTCGATCACCTTGATTCCTTCATCCATCAACATTTTTGCAAATATTCCCTGTCCTTTGATTTTCTTTCCGGAAAAAGAACCGTCATAAATCTCCTTCACGCCACAACTTGGACTTCTGGATTGGAGAACAGCAAGTTCAACCTTCTGTTTTAACACTTCCGCCAGAACCTTCTCGGCACCAGTCCGGAACTCCTCGTCTACGGATTGTCCGGATTTTGTTTTTACAATCCCATCCACTATTTCAGCGGAAGCTCTTGGCACCGGAAGTCCTCCCGCAACTTCGGGACACAATGCCACAACCTCATGCCCTTTGATAAAGGCAACGGTCTTTTCACTATAATTATTTCCGCCGTTATATTTACAATTTTCACCTAATAAGCAGGTACTTACAAATATTCTCATACGATCGCCTCTCTGATCTCTCTGATATATTTATATATGATTTTCATTTTTCTGTCTTCCGCTTAGGCGTAGAATATATCCGGAACAAAATTATCTTTCTTCTGGTTTACCCTTACTTTTTCTGTTCTTTTATCATAAATTATGAGAAATTATCTTTCTTCTGTGGTATCAGAAACAAAAATACCTTTTGCGGTATCTCAAACACAAATACGATTCCCAGCACAATGGCAAAGGCAATTTTTACAGCCATATAGCCATTATGCACTGCAAGCCGAAGCTGATCGGTCACAAAATAATACGCTGTCCAATACACATAGGATCCCGGAACCAGCCTGATTCACCGATTATTCCGCAAAACGGATAGTACTTTCCGGGTACTCCGAACAAAACCGAAAAAGCAAAGGTTCCTGCTGCCGCTGCAAGTATCTCTTTCATCATCCGATCCCTCCTGTCACACAGCCGGATAATGCAGTTCCGATACCCACACCCACCGCAATGCTGATAAAAGCAACCAAAGCATCCATCATGCGAACCGTTCCTGAAATTTCCTCTTTCCCGGCATATTTTTTATACGTGTAAGTTCCCGCGCTGCCTCCTGTAAGGTATATGCTCCCTGTTCAATCTCACGGGAAAGCTGGTTCACCGCCGTCACACGATCCAGATGGGTTCCGCTCACCGGAATGTGCTGCACCTTTGCAAAAAAATTCTCCCGTTCATTTCCCGCAGTTATAAAGATTCCATTGCTGAGAACAAACGTACTTCCTGACTCCAACCCATAATGACGACAGATTCTGTCAATGGTTTCCTCCACACGAAAAATCTCAGCACCGTTTTCCAGTAAAATGTGCCCTGCCTGAAGGGCAAATTCCATAACACGCTTGTCCTCCCCATGCAGCTCTGCTTTCCTTTCCTCTGGCATACCTGTTTTATCCACTCCTTTCGTCTGGTCTCCTTTGTTACCAGCCAATCTCCTTTCTCTGAATCCCACATGCGACGTACTTTTTTTGCCAATAAAAAGTAATACTTCGTTCATTATATCCTCTTCCCCTGATTTTTGAAATATTTTTTTGCCGGTACATTTTCCGGAATACAAAACCCGCCCGACTTACCACGAAGTCGAGCGGGTCTGTGTAACATCCATCGGACAGAAAAGTCGAATAAGTGCATTTTGCCTGATTACGGCAATCAGACCTGCAATCGGTTTTCTATTTCAATTTTTTCTGTAATTATTCCGATATCCAGAGGCTTTGCAAAATAGAATCCCTGATAATAAGTAGCCCCCAGATTTTTCAGATATTCGTACTCCTCCTCCGTCTCCAGACCCTCCAGACAAGTAAAGATCTTCAATTCATTTCCGGCACGGATAATACTTTCCACAAACAGCTGGTTCGCCGCTTTATTTTGTATATTCCGGATGATGGATTTGTCCACCTTCACAACATCAACGGGCAGCTCCAGCATCAGTCCCAAAGATGCGGAACCAATTCCCATATCATCAATGATCACATGAATACCGTTTTTCCGAAGCATGGCAATCTTTTCTCTCAGAAGTTCACGATCCAGATTTTTACACCGCTCCGTCAGTTCCAGACACAGATCTCCTCCCGGAAATCCTGTCTCATCCAGAATTTCTCTTACCTCTTTGATGAATTCCCGATGGAGCAGCTGCTCTGCCGTAATATTCACATTCAGGTGAAGATGGGGATATTTTTTCAAAATAGGGGCCGTATCCTGAATTGCCTGACGCAAAATCCATTTTCCAAGTTCAAGATAACAGGGGTCACTTTCTATCCAGGGGATAAACTTTCCGGGAGGTACCTCCCCATACAATGGATTTCTCCACCGCAGAAGTGCCTCCATTCCCGCCGTTTTTTCTGTCTTTGCATCCATGATCGGCTGATACTGCAGATAAAATCCCCTGCAGCCATGAACCACACTGCGGTTGATTTCCATGTACATTTCAATTCGTTTCCGTTCATCAGCCTGGACCATATCACCCCAGAATACCAGATTTCCATGCTGTTCATTTCTGGACTGACTCAAAGTATATTCCAGCCCGCTTTTGATCCACTGGTCGTTCATATTTCTCTGGTTAATGATGACCGCACCGCCATAAATCTGCATCGGAACCTGCACCGATTCCAGAAACAATTCATGTTCCGCATACTTTTTAATGGTTTCATATATTCCCAGCAGATATTCCCGGTCTGTCTGGAACAGCACAAGTGTGAACTTTGCCCCATCCATACGGAACACACTTCCGCCTGCTCCGGAAACATCCCGCAGGAACGTTCCAAACATACGCAGGATTTTGTCTCCCATAGCACTTCCGTAAAGCATGTTGATCCGCCCGAAAGAACGGATGCCGATATAAATAACGGCGATCTTTGCATTCTCACCACGGACACGCTCCAGGTAATGCATCAGTTCCTGAGCATTTGGCAGATTGGTAACCGGATCAATTCCGTCAACAATGCCGTGATTTACCATCGTACCTGCAAAAAGATCCGGTTCTCCATGCTCTCCCTTAAGGATTTTTCCCCGACAGGTGCAGATCACATATTTTCCCTCCCGATTGCGGGCACGGTATTCGATATCATGGTATTTCTTTTTTCCTGCAAAAACATTCTCAATGTCGGTTCGATAAGCATCCCGGTCTTCCGGATGAATATATTCCTCCCAAATGGTTTTCACATCCAACATATATTCCCCCGGCAGCCCGAAGTAATCCACTGCACTTCTGGACCAGCGGGATACGTTTGTCTTCATATTGCAGAGATACAGATAATTCCTGTCGGATGTGTCGGAAAAAGCCTTAAAAATCCGATCATCCAATGCAGTTTTGTCCAGCATAGCCGGATCACTTTCATCTGTATATTCAATCTCGTTTTTCATTTCCCATTTATTTTTATACATATTGTGATCCGCGGCATGAAGAACGTCCTTGAAAGATGCATACTGCCTGCCGGACAGGGCAAAGCCCATGGCCACCTCCACACGAAACGGATACTCCCGGCTGACCTCTTTGCAATATCCCCGGACTTTTTCCATATCTTCCCGAATCTTCTCTTCGCCGGCACCCACATATACCGCCAGAAATTCATCCCCGCCCATCCGGTAAATGTTCCGGACGGATTTCATATTTTTCATCAGCGCCTGGGCAACAATTCCGATGTATTCATCTCCGACAATGTGTCCCAGCCGGTCATTCACCTGTTTTAATCCATTCAGGTCACAGAAAACCAGCCCCACCGGTGTGCGGTCGTATTTTCCCTGGGCATAATCCTCTTTCATTCCCACAATATCCAGTTCATATGCATTTCGGCTTTTTACCCCGGTCAATGCATCCATCAATGCTTTTCTCTGCATGACATATACCGGATTTTCCAAAGCAAAAAAAACAGCCACTGTGGCCAATGTGACACACCCGCTGGTAAAAAGAAGTTCCGGAATGATAATCTGAATGACTTCGATCACGATCATCGTCACCAAAACAGGAACCAGAGCCTTGCGAATGTGATTGTCCAGAAGGGAATATTTGGAAAGCATCACCATGACACTTGTAAGGAGAAACAAAAATGCAATTGCATATCCCACAAACGCAGCCATGCCATAGCTGTATTTCGTCCCCTTTCCCTGCAGAATTTCCATGGGAAGAACGGGCAATACGAGAAGATAAATGGCCGGCACCCACAAGGTCAGCCTGCGGATACGGATACAGCTTTCTTTATCATACACAAGAGATACAATATAATTCAGCAGCTCAATGGTGAACATAATTGCACACAGGTAGAAACATACATGCAGAAACCAGTTCAGTCCATAAGGAACGGTTTCCGTATGATTGACAGTATATACAGTTATAAAATCAAATACCACATGCCCTATGGCATACAGGCAAATTCGAAAAAAGCAGTCATGATCCTTTCCCATCTGATACAGCTGGCTGGTAAAAAACAAAAAAACCAAAATTGCCAGACAGATCATCTCTGCTCGGAACACCAAAATCAGATTTGTCATGTCTCCAACTCCATTGTATATTTACATTGATCATCTTTTTGCAGCGCAGTACTCATAGGCATTATATCATATTCTGACCGTAAAAAAAGCCCCAAAGACTCATCTTTTCCAGGTCTTTTGGAGCTTTTCTTCCGGGATATCCTTTTATCTTCCCTTTCCAGAATAAATCACATTTTCAGGACATCCTCATTTGAATTTTTCACATTTATCTGTTCGTTCATGGCATCAGCAGGTTCGGAATGAATGTGGAGAATGCCGGAACATATGTTACAAAAAGCAATGCGATGATCGCCACTGCAACGAACGGCAGGATTGCCCGGTACAGGGCGGATAGCTTGACTTTTCCGACATTCGATATGACGAACAGCATCATACCAACCGGCGGAGTCAGGTTTCCGATCATCAGGTTCAGGCACATGATAATACCAAACTGAATCGAATCAATGCCATAACTCTGTGCAACCGGCCAAAGAATCGGAACCATCAGCAGAATCGCCGGTGTTGCATCCAGCACCATACCAAGGATCAGAAGCAAAATGTTCATGAACAGAAGGAACAGAATTTTCGTGTCAATAAACTGCAGACAGAACGCCGCCAGCCGCTGTGCGATCTGCAGCGTTGTGATTGCCCAGCCCATTGCCGTAGAAACAGCAATGATGAATAATACATTACCGGCCGCTTTTGCAGAACGGATACAGGAATCAACAAAGCCTCTGAATGTCAGTTTTTTCTTCAGAAGTGAAATGATAATTGCATAAACAACCGCCAGAGAACTGGACTCCGTTGCGGTACAGATACCGGTAATAATCGAACCCATGATAATAACAGGGAGCAACAAAGCCGGCAGTGTTTCTTTCAGTGATTTTGCGATTTCTTTTAATGTTGCACGTCTTTCACGATATGGCATCTTATATTTTATTGCCATAAAGTAGCACAGGACCATATAAGTAATTCCCAGAATGATACCAGGAACCGCTCCGGCCAGAAACATCTTGCCCACAGATACGGTCCCGATCGCTCCGGCAAAAATGATCATAATATTCGAAGGCGGAATGATCGGTCCGATGATCGCACTTGCTGCAGTAACGGCCGCTGAGAAATCTCTTTCATATCCGGTCTCTGTCATCATTTCAATCTCCAGAGGTCCAAGGCTGGATGCGTCAGCAATGGCAGATCCGGACAAACCGGCAAAAAGCATACTGGCCAGAATATTTACATGTGCCAGTCCACCCTTGATATGTCCCACAATTTTTTCACAAAAGTTCAGAATTGCTTTTGTGATACCGCCTTCTGACATCAGATCCGTTGCAAGAATAAACAGCAAAATACATACATATGTATAAGAATCAATGCCGGAAAACATTTTCTGAGGAATCATAGACTGATCGCCGCCCAGGAATGCAAATGAAATATTTGTCAGAGATCCCATTGCAAATCCTACCGGTGTACCGATCAGCATAATTACAAGAAAGAGTCCGAGCAAAAACAAAAGCATCATTGTTCATTCCCTCCCTTCTTTTTCCAAAAAACAAACTGCCTTTTCTGACCTGCATAGAATGGTTCCAATTCTCCCGAGAACACGCCGATTGCTTCCGTAATGATCTCATAGCCGGTCAAAACGCAGCCAAAGATCGGAGCGGAATACAGCATATAGCCAGGCGCCCGCATAATAGGCGATTTATAGATCATACGGGTTTTTACAATATAGAAACCATATTTTACTGCAATGACAATAAATGCAATGCAGAGAATTCTCGTAAGAACATAAAGTGTCATTTTTCCTTTTTTGCCAAGGCGGTCAAAGATCAGGTCAAGCTGTGCCATTGCACCCTCGCGATACACGATCGGAAGAATCACATAGCAGAGCCAGATCATCGAAAAACGCGACAGTTCATCTGTCCACGGGAAGGAAAGACTTGTAATTTTGACAATGATATAGCGGTTGATTACCTGTAAAAATACGGATCCCGCATTGATCACTACGATTGCAACCGCCAGGATCGTCAAAATCGTACACACAATGTCTGAGATCTTATTTAATGCAAAATATACTTTTTTCATAGCACTCTCCAGGTATCAGAGATTGTTTTCTCTACAAAACATTCTCTAAAGAAAGGGCCGGTCCTTACCCTTTCCGATAAACGCCCGGCCCTTCATTTTTTCAGTTACGTCAGATGGCTGACGTTTCATCCAGTTTTATGGATGCAAACCTGATACACTCAGGCAAGATTCATAAAATGATATTAAGCACGAATTTCTGCGATAACTTCAAGAAGTCCATCAACCAGTTCATCGCCAACCTGTTCTCTCATCCAGCTTTCGCAGACAGGGCCATAAGCATCATGCCATCCCTGAAGCTCTTCTTCTGTCGGAACATATACGGTCATGCCATTTTCTTCAAGCGTTTTGATACCCTCAGCTTCAAGCTTGTTTGTTACTTCTCTTGTTTTAGCCATAGCTTCAGCGTTCGCAGCTTCGATCACAGCCTGCTCTTCTTCTGTAAGTCCTTCGTAGAATTCATTGTTGATCATGTAGCTCATAACGGTTGGTGTATGGTTGTCCAATACATACCAATCCTGTACTTCGTATGTTTTATCGATCACTACGTTCTGGATTGGATTTTCCTGTCCGTCAACAACACCATTCTGCATTGCTACATACATTTCGGAAGAAGCCATCGGAACCGGGTTTGCACCGATTGCTTTCACGATTTCGATATAAATTGCAGATTCCGGTACACGGAATGTAAGACCTTTCGCATCTTCTACCGATTTCATCTCGTGTCCTTTACATGTAAAGCTTCTCATACCTGTACAGGAGTTTCCAAGTACACGGATTCCGGTAATATCTTTGCTTGCGTCAAAGATTTCTTTTGCCCAGTCACTGTCACAAACCTTGTTTGCTTCTTCGATGCTTGTGAAAAGACCCGGCATACTAAAAATCATTGTGTTGAGATCATAGTTGTTCAGCTGAGAAGAGTTCTGGATCGTCATCTCAACAGTACCTGCAGCTACAGCACCAACCGTATCTGCCTGGCTGCCCAGCTCAGAACCCGGATACAGTTCAACAACGATATTACTGTTTGCTTCTACATACTCTTTGAAAGTTTCCGCATACATAACTTCGTCATCTGCTTCACGGTCCGGATTCGCATGTGTAAATCCAAGTTTCATCGTTGTTTCTGCGTGTGCGGTAAAGCTGGTTGCCATAACCATTGCTGCACCAAGGATCATTGCTAAACTTCTTTTTTTCATATTTATTCTCCTTTCATATCCCTTCCGGGTATTACCATTCCTTATTTAAATTTAGAAAGAGTTTCGTCTCTGATTGTTCGAAGAGCTGATCCGTAATTGCCAAAGTCATTTCCCATGATGATCATATTAACGCCCTTATCGATCAGTTTCTTGGCATTCTCATAGGTAGGCGGAACTGCCGGTGCCATAACACCGATTCCCTTTGGACGAGCTTTTGCAATGATCTCTTTCATGGCAACATCCGCAGGGCTGTCGTTCAGATCATAGAAAGAATTTCCACCAGATGTGTTATTTTTGCAGTTCAATGACATTGAGAAGTCTGCCGGTCCGAAGTTGATCGCATCAACACCGGGAACTGCCAGCATTTCATCCAGCTGATCCGAAAATTCAAAGTCTTCTGCCATAGGAATAACCAGTTCTGTTCTGTTCGCTTCCTCATAGAATTCAACACCATCCATGTCAAATCCGTACTGAGCAGCACGAACATTTACATCATATCCACGACGTCCCAATGGCGGGAATTTTGATCCTTTTACACAGATTTCCATTTCTTCGATCGTACGTACATGTGGAATGATAACACCCTCAGCCCCCATCTCAAGCGCTTTACGAAGTTCGATCATATCCGGTTTTGTAACACGTACCAGCGGGCTGATTCCCACAGAACGAGCTGCCAGAATCGCTTCTCTGAGTCCTGTCGTCTCCCATGGACAATGCTCTGCATCGATAAATGCGAAGTCAAAGCCAGCATAGCCAAGAAGCTCAATGAACTGTGGGCATCCGGAATAGATCGTGCACCCAAATACAGGTCTTTTTTTCATGGTTTCTTTCAGATGATTCTCATAAATTCTGTTTTTCATTTGTCAATTTCTCCTCCTGCATTGTTCTTTTTCGGAACGTTTTCTCATTTCCGGAACAAGATTATTACTATTATTTGTCGACTTCAGCCAACATTTACCATGCAGTCCAGCCGCCGTCAATCACGAGATTTGCGCCTGTCATAAAAGAGGAAGCCTTTGAGGCAAGGAAAATAACAGCTCCATTGTATTCATCTTCTCTTGACATACGTCCCATCGGCATTCTGTCTGTAAAGTTTTTGATGAATGTCTCATCCTGTGTATCTCTCCAAACCCCTGCCGGTGTCAGAGTATTTACACGAATACCTTTCTTTCCCCAATATGTCGCACAATATCTGGTCAGGTTATAAACACCTGATTTTGCAGCGGAGTAAGCAACCGGTTTGATAAAAGGAATACCTGTTCTTTCTTCTTTGTATGCATATATGTCCTGAATAGGAGAAACCATACCGTAGATAGAACCGATATTGATGATAGAGCCTCCTTTGTCTGCAGCTACCATTCTGGCACCTACCGCCTGGATCATCAGAAAAGTTCCCACCAGGTTCACATCGACAACCTCGCGGAATACTTCTTCCGGAAACTTTTCAAACGGTCCGGAGACTTCCGGCGGGGCAGACGGCTGTGTGTCAATCCCGGCACAGTTAACCAAAACATCCGGTGCTTCGTTCCAGGCTGCCATAACTTCATCTAAAGCAGCTTCGATCGTATCTTTCTGGTTGATGTCTACTTTGTAAACTTTCAAACGATCAGCATCATATTCTGCTGATGGAAAAATACTCTCAATTCTTTCCGGTGACGGATGAGCAGCGAAAATTGCAACTCTTGCATCTCTTTCATAAAGTGCTCCGGCCAGATTTTTACCAATCTGACCAAGGCCTCCTGTTACGATACAAACTTTTCCGGATACGTCAAATAATTCATCTCTCACAATACATCCTCCTTTGTTTTACGCCTTTATACTTAGTGATATGATGCATGATGTCCTAACGTCTTACCGATAAGATATCACGTTTTCTTTCCTTTGTCTATTGTCTAATTTTAACATTATATAAAGGTATTCTTTGTGCATATTATACATTTACAGTATTCTCACATGCACATAAATCCACCTTATTTGTCTATATTTCACATATTTTACCATTAAAAAATCGAAATATTATACATTTAATAAAATTCCATCGTATTGACTTTATTTTGCAATAGGTATAATATAATAAAAAATGTATATTCACAAACATTTATTCAGACAATTCGAGAAATCCATTCACTATTCCCGATGGATTTCAAATAAACAAAGCTCTTATATAATAAAAGAAATGGCAGGCAAATATAATGGACACAATCAAGAAAAAATCTATCACCCAAATGACGATTGATCGTCTTCATTCTTACATAATGAGCGACTCTGTTAAAGTCGGCGATCGCTTCCCCACAGAAAAGGATCTTTGCGAACGCCTCGGTATCGGAAGAGGAACCGTTCGCGAAGCAGTAAAGGTATTGGTTTCTCAGGGATATCTGGAAATCAGAATAGGATTAGGTACATTTATCAAAAGCAAAACCCCAAACCAGACAGATTCTCTTTCAAATTGGTTTGTGAATAACGAATTAGAATTACAGGATCTGACCGTTGTCCGATCCGCACTTGAACCACTTGCCGTCAAGCTGGCTATTGAACGCTGTACCGATGAACAGCTTGCATTACTGAAAAAGAACCAGTCTGAGGCATCCAGAGCAGCCGAAGCATGCGATGCCGCAGCTCTCGCCAAACTCGACGAAGAATTTCATCGTACCATATCCATTATTTCCGGTAATCTTCTTCTTATCGAGTTCAACGATTTGATAAACAGGCATCTGGCACAGTTTCGTCAGAACACTTTCAAAATTCAGAACAACATTGACAACTTCATTCCTGCCCACAACGCCATCATTCGCGCCTTCGAAAGCCATGACGTATCCATGGGCGAGAAAAAAATGCGCCAGCACCTGAAAAAAGTTGCAAAAGACCTGGAATCAAGTAAATTTAATTCCTGAAGTTCACTCAATTCAAAAACCTAACGTCAAAACTTTTGAACCTGCTCTCATCTTTGTCAGGAGATTCCCGGCAAAGACGAGTCCGTCACAACCCAAAATAAAAAGGACTGAAAACAGTCCCGGTAGGAGATTATGAATACACTAGAATTAAACAAACTGAAAAAAATTTTTTCTGCCCTGGAGCTCCCTATGAACGAGGATGAGTCCATAAACAACGAAGCACTGGAAAAAGCGATCGAATATCAGATTCGTATTGGCGTTGAAGGTTTTTACTGCATGGGTTCCTCCGGAGAGGCACTCCTTCTCAGCCTCGAAGAGCGAATGAACGCACTTGAAGAAGTTATGAGAGTTGTAAAAGGACGTGTTCCGGTAATCGCACATGTCGGTACCGTTCGAACAGAAGATGTCATTACTCTTGCACGTCACGCGGAAAAGGCTGGCGTAAACGCAATCTCTATGATTCCGCCATACTACTACAAATTCAGCATGGATGAAATCATCAGATACTATGAAGATGTCATCAATGCTACCGAGAATATTGGTATCATCGTTTATAACATTCCACAGTTTACCGGTATTGAATTCAACAAAAACAACGCCGGAAGACTTCTGGGAAATCCGCGTACCATTGGTGTAAAACACACTTCAAACAATCTCTATTCCTTAGAGCGTATGAAGAATGCTTATCCTGAAATGATCATGTTCAACGGTTTTGATGAACAATTCCTCGGTGCTCTGGCTATGGGCGCAGAAGCAACCATCGGAACAACCGTAAACGTATTTGCCCCGCTTTTCATCAAGGTGCGTGATTTATTCTGCGAAAACAATATCCCAGCCGCGCGGAAAATCCAGTCCGAGATTAACTACTGTGTAGAAGAAATGTGTAAAGTGGGTATTTTCAGCGCCGTAAAGTATGTCATGTCAAAGCGCGGCATTGAATACGGTGGCTGCAGAAAGCCATTCCATCCTTTAACAGCAGAAGAAGAAGCAAGAATGGATGCGATGATTGATCACTATGATCATTTTCTGAAACAGCTGTAACCGTTAATCGCTGTCATCCGCTAAGCGGATGGCAGCGATTTTATCGTTCCCTTATCGTTTCCGTAACCGGTGTCTTTCATCCAATATCCTGCCATAATTACCCTTATCCCTGCCTGCGTATAATTCTTCCGCCTTCATTTCTCAGCCATTGAACTTGTCTCTTATAATCCGGAAGAATCTTTGCAACCTCATTCCAGAATGCTTTTGAATGATTCATTTCTTTCCTGTGGCACAACTCATGAACCACAACATAATCGATGACCTCCGGCGGAGTCAGCATTAACAAACAGTTGAAATTAAGATTGCCCTTGCTGCTGCAGCTCCCCCACCGGGTTTTCTGGTTACGAATAGTGATCCTGCCATAGTTCACCCCTACCTGTTTTGAAAAATAAGCAACCCTGCCGGGTATGTACTCCAAAGCTTTATCTGCCAGCTTCCGAATCTCCGCATAAGATAATGGTTCTGTCTTTTCTGCTTCGTACAGAGCCTTCTTTTCCCGAAGCTTATTCATAGATTCCCGAATCCAGCTTTCCTTTTCCTGTAAGATTCGTTCTATCTCTTTTGAGGAAGTGCGCATTGGCGCCCTTACCGTTACTGTCAGGTCAGAATTCACCTGGATCGCCATCGTTTTTCTGTTTGATCTGATAACTGTAATTTCCACGTGAATCCTCCCAAAAGTAAAATCCGGTTCCCGGGTAGAAAAGTCATTCATTTTCATTGGAATTTTATCAGACTTCTCAGCAGACGGGCTGAATTAATCGGTTTTACCAGAAAATCATCCATTCCCACATCTGCTGCCATCTCCCGATTCTCAGGAACTGCATTTGCTGTAAGGGCTATAATCGGAACATTTGCACGCATCCGATTCGGAAGTTCCCGAATCAGCCTTGTTGACTCATATCCATCCATCACCGGCATTTCTATGTCCATTAAAACGAAGTGATAGTAACCGGGTTCTTTTGCCTTCATTGCCGCTACCGCTTCCCTTCCGTCACCAGCCTCCTCCACAATGAAACCGTGATCCACGAGAATTTCTTTCATAATCTCACGATTCAGTTTGTTGTCATCCACAATCAGAACCCGTCTTCCCACTAACGCATACACATTCTCCGGTTCTTCTGCTTCCGACTCCTCATCCACTGCTTCACCAAGCGCAGAGGATATGGTTAATTCCATACTGGAAAGAACCAGCTGCATTTTCTCAAGATATTCCTCAACCTTAAAGCCATGCCTCCGGCCAAGTTCCGCATACCCCACCGCACTGTTCAGCTCTGTCCGCAAATCCCTCATTGATTTTCTTTGAAACTCCTCCGATTTTCTCGCAGTCTCCAGCTCTGTTTCCAGCATATCTATTTTTTCCAGGAGTATCTCCTGACTCGTCTGCGAACTTCGGCCATTGCCATCCTTATACCTGAGATCAAACTCAATCGCGACCCCCAATACGTCAAGACATTTTTGAAATTCTTCAAATGTCATGCTTTCTCTGGCAAGCTTTCTGTACAAAGATGACGGAAGCATTCCCATCCTTTTTGCAAGCTCTGCTTTCGATATTCCAAGGTCAGAACAAACGACATTAATTGTTTCTGCAGTCTTCATATCATCAGTCCCATCTTCATCCGAAATATTAAACATCCGTTTTTTGGCATCATAACATTTATGACATATTTTTACAAGGAAATCTGTCGATTCTCAGTAACTTTACAGCATCCTTTCGATCCATCCTTCGGATCGCTTCTGTGGTCTCAAATATTGTCCGGATAACCTTTCTTACCATCCGATCTCACCGGCAATCAACAGTGATCCGTCAGACTGAATCCCAAGTGTACCATTCTCACCGGCTGCAACATATACTACATCCGTCCAGTTCTCCACATCGCACTGCCCCACATCGTTCCGTCCCGTGGCACAGACGGTTCCGTCCCCTTTCAATCCCACCGTATGGAAGGTTCCGAGGGCAAGCTGCTTCAGTCCTTTCCAGGAAGATGTATTGTACTGTCCAAAATCATACCCCTCCTGATCTTTGATAAAGACGGCCGTGCCGTCGGAGCGAAGTGCCCCTATGGCATAATATCCCGGGTAAAGAGCAACAATATTGTCCCAGTTTTCCACCTCTGCATCCACCAGTCCTTCCGCTGTCTCGCAGGCGATGGTTCCATCCTCCCGAAGACCCAGAATCCCATAATCTCTCGCTCTGCTGCAGTAAGTTACTACCTGCCGGATCCCCGTCCAGTTTTCCGCACCGGCTCCTCCTTGCGCTTCTCCGTACAGATAGCGTACACGAACCGTTCCGTCTGTTTTCAGTTCGACGATATAGCTGGTTACCAGGCCATGACTGCAGGAAAACTGACGGATTCCATCTTCCATGGCATAATAAATATGATTGTCGTCCATCCCCCACAGCGCACCGTTCTTATCCAGGTAAAGCAGTTCTTCGCATACTGCACCGGAGGAATGTACACATATGATGGACTCAAATCCAATTCCCTCTCCATATTCCACAGCATACGGATACTGGCTCATGGAATTCATGGAACTGTCTGTACCATACAGATACACCTGATCGTCATCCGCAACACCAATTACCGCAAATTCATCAAATACTTCACTTCTCACATAAAATATACGGTTCAGATTCTTCATTTCCGAAAGATCGCAATTTCCATAATTCTCAATCACCGGCACGATCTCCCCGTCCTTTTTTACAATTGCCACAGAATGTCCGTTATAGCCGGCACCGGTAATACCTGCCACATTATCTGCTTCTTTCACCCTTGAGACAAAATCCGGCTGCGCAAGGCTTGGGGTCATGTTCCTGACCACGATCGTTCCGTCACTTCGCACACCAAAACAGTGCATCTGGGAAACATACAGCTGTACAATATCTGTAAACTCGTCGAGTTCCTGAATTGCTTCACTGTAGGACTGATATACCATCTGCATTCTCACAGTTCCCTGTTCCGTCAGTCCGAAAATAATTCCTCCGTTGCTGGTAATATATTTCACATCCGTCCAACCGGCATCAATCTCCAGATATTCTCCATACCATCCGATAATCCGGCCGTCCTCCATCAATACAAACGGTGCCTCCGGCTGTGACATGATCGTAACCGCACGAATTCGCCCCGTCTGTGAACAGCTGTACACCTGGTCATACTGCTCCAGATACCAGTTTGTCCGAAGACTTCCGTCCGCAGTCAGACCAATCAGTGTATTCCCTCTGCCGGCAATCGCCGTGATGTCTGTCCAGCGTTCCACATCTTCCTGTTTCTGCACCTCGCCAGCCACCACAATGGTACCGTCATAGCGCAGGCCTGCCGTAAAATGTTCTCCGGCTGCCACTGCGGCGATGTCTGTCCAGTCGGACACATCCCGCTGCAGATATTCATTGGATCCGAGCGTTTTCACCGTTCCGTCCTCCATGCGCATTGCACCATGTCTGTCCCCGGACGCATAACTTGTCTGCGGATTCGGATCCACTCTTGTCTGTGTTTCTCCGGAAACTGCTCTCGCATTCACCAAAAGTATAATGCCAAGCAGCAAAATAACCTTTTTTGCCCATCTGAAATATCTTTTTTCTGTCATTTCCATACTGCCGTACCCTTTCCCAAATATCACAGCGGTATCCGATTACCGTTATATTCTCATCAATATTGCCCCGGCAGGCATCCTGCAATCAGCAAAGCCCCTTCTGACGTAATTCCATAGGACTGAAAATCTCCGGCAAAGACAGCTGCCACATCCGTCCATCCACTGACCTCACACTGACCGTTTGCATTGGATCCGGTTGCCACTACGGTTCCGTCCTCCTTTCTCCCGATCATATGCTCTTTTCCTGCCGCAATCTGCGTGATTCCTTTCCAGTCCAGCATTTCTCTGGAGATCCCGTCATAGATTCCTGCCTTTCCATCTTCATAAAGTGCAGACAGATTGGACCGGCCCCAGTAAACCAGTTCTGTGATCCGGCTGTTTTCCCGCTGCAGACCGTCTATCCGACTCTCTCCCATACAGACCGTTCCGTCTTCCAGAAGAGCATATTTGTTTTCTTTTCTGGACTCACACAATTTTCCCACACGCACCGTGTCATACAGCACTTGTTCCGAAGAATCGGCTCCTGCAGCCAGGATTCTGCCCTCCTGCGTCACTCCGTAAATCAGATTATCCACGACCATAATATTCTGTATCTGCCGCCACTCTTTCACCTTCTCAAATGCACCGCCCGCCACTGCCACGGTTCCGTCTTCCAGAAGACCTGCCGCTGTCGTTCCGGATGCCGAGATATCTTTCAGTCCCGTCCAGCTGCGCACCTCATCCATTCCCTGTGCATCCGGTGCAGTGCTGTAGAGAAGCACCGTCCCGTCTTCTTTCAGTCCAATCAGGAAATTATCTCCGGAAACTGCTTTTTTCAGTTTCTTCATCTGACCAGGCGAAGTACCCGGATGATGGATTCCCTGAAAAATAATCTGTCCTTCTGTCTTCACGATCAGAGAATCCGCACTGGTTTCAATTGCAGATATATGGTTCCATTCTTTCATCCGGTCTTCGTACGTTCCCGCCAGCAGTATCTCTCCATCCCGGCGCAGCCCGGCAATATATCCGTCACTCAGACTGATGTCAATGATCTGTGTCCATTCCAGGGCTTTCTCCATGTTCTCGCCAATATTCCCGGCAAGCACCACGTTCCCTTCCTCTGTCAGTCCGGCACTGACATCCTTACAGGCATCGATGACTGCGATCCCGGACCACGTATTCACCTGACACTGACCACAGCTGTCATCTCCCACGGCAGTGACACGGCCGTCTGACAGTCCCAGTGAATGATTCGCTCCTGCCGCCACATATTCCATATCCGTCCAGTCAGAAACCTCCAGCTGTCCGTAATCATTATTTCCTGCACCAAGAACCGTTCCGTTTTCTCTGCACCCGAGGGTATGATTTTCGCCTGCCGAAACCTGAACCACATCTTTCCAGGTTTCCACGCCGCATTTCCCTCCGGTCTGGTCTCCCACTGCAACAACCGTATGATCGGCTTTCACCCCCACCGTGTGAGTTTGCCCGCTGGAAATACTGACTGCGCCTTCCCAGGCACTGCTGCCAAAATCCAGCATCCCGTAATCATTTGTCCCTCTGCCTGTCACTTTTCCATCTTCTATAGTGACAAAATGATATCCGGAAGCAGAAAATGTCTCCCCTTCCGCTGCCGCCGCGGTGATCAGAGGCATAAGGTCCGCAGGCTCCGGCTCTGCTCCGGCTTCAATATCCGGTGCTGCTGTCGCTGTTATATCAGCTTCTGCTATGTCCGGCGCTGTTGTCTCTGCCGGTTTCCGGAACACGTAAAAGCCGGCAGACACCGACAGAAGAAGTACTGCCAGAACACCGGCAAGCTTCCCGTAAAATGCGAAGCCTCGGGATCTGCTTTTGCGATACAGATCCTCATACATCTCCTCCACATTTTGATACCGCTGACGGAGCTGGATTGCCAGACCTTTTTTTATCACATTGTTCAGAGCATCCGGTACAGAACATCCCAACTGTGAAAACGTCCGCAGATTATCTTTTGTCAGACGTTCCACAGCGGAAGGAGGAGTCTCTCCCGAAATCATCCGGTACAGCACAGCGCTGACGGCATAAATATCCGTCCATGGTCCCTGCCGGCCTGCAGACTGATACTGTTCCGGCGGTGCGTAGCCCTGCTTCAGTACAATCGTAAAGGTTCGGCTTCTGTCATTTCCCGTCATACGGGCAGCACCGAAATCAATCAGCTTCGCATCCCCGGATGGAGTAATCATAATATTATCCGGACTGATGTCCCGATGAATGATTCCTGCCCTGTGTACCACTTCCAGTGCCTGCAGCACCGGCCGCATCAGCTCCAGAGCAGTCTCGGCTTCCAGACGTCCGCCCCGGTCATTCAGAAACTGCTTCAGCGTCACGCCTTCTACAAATTCCATGACCATGTAAGCCGTCCTGTTTTCGAAGAAAAAATCTTTTACCGACACGATTCCCTCCAGATGATCAAACCTGGAAAGACTTCTGGCCTCCTCCATAAACCGTTCCAGACCATGTCTGTAGCCGTCCTCGTTCTCCCCCATCAGCACGGACAGACTGTAATGACCATGCCCCATCACGGTCCTAGAAGCCATACCAACGGGAAAATATTCTTTGACGGCCACACGTACCTCCAGAATCTGATCCCATCCCACATAGGTAACGCCGAATCCGCCTTCCCCGAGCACCTTTCCGATCATATATTTCCCGTTTAAAACATACCCCGGCGGCAGCCACCTGGAATTTCTCTCATAGTTTCGCAGATCAAATCCGCAGTATGGACAGGCGTTTTCCGTTTTCGTATACTCTCTCATACAGCCCATACATCTCTTTTTCGGCTCAGGCATCTTTGGTTTCCCTCCCCGTTCTTTTTACAGCGGGCTTTCACACTCCGCATTGCTACCTGTTGATCTGTATCCCGTCATCTGTTTCGACAACGATCAACATACGGTTCCTGCCGATATCCAGCAGTTCCATTCTGTTTTCCCTGCAGTCCAGCATCGTAAGCGCGGTATTGCCGTCCAGATTCAAAGTACTCAGCTGATTGGAGCTGCAGTCCAGCCACTCCAGATTTTGGTTTCTGTCCAGTTTCAGTTCCGTCAGCTGGTTTCCATAACAATCCAGTCTTTTCAGATCCGTATTTTCATTCACATCCAGGCTGTCCAGCTGATTCCCGGAACAGTCGAGACGCTCCAGAGCGGAAAACAGTTCCACCCCCTGAAGGTTCTGTATGGCTCCATAGCCCGCCATCCCGGAAACATCGATCTCCGTCACGGAAAGCAGTTCTTCCTGGGTCAGCTGTCCGTCTTTATCCTGATCAATATACTCCTGCACATAGCCGCGAAATCCTTCATCCGGAAAAACAGCCTCATCCACGGCATAACACACTTCCGGAACCGATTCCGGTTCCGGCTCTGCTTCCGGCTTCGGCTCTGCTTCCGGCTCCGGCTCTGCTTCCGGCTCCGGCTCTGTCCGTTCCTCCACTGCAGCCGTATTTTTCCCACCTCCGCGAAGCAGAGATACTCCTGCAAAAAACGCAGGAATCCCTGCCGCAATCATTCCGGCCAAAACCGCCAGACACAGATAGCGCTTTCTTTTCTTTTTATGGTTCCGATACAGGTCCTCATACAGCTCCTCTATGCTCTGATAACGCTGCCGCAGCGATAATGCCAGTCCCTTCTTCAGAATGGCATTGGCAGCACCGGATGGTACGCGAACATCAAACATGGAAAAGGGTGCCAGTGTATCCTTACTCATCCGGTCCATGGCCCCCGGCGGAAGTTGTCCTGTGATCATCCGGTACATGGTTGCACAGATGGCGTATACATCTGTCCACGGGCCCTGATTTCCTTTGGAAAGATACTGTTCCGGCGGTGCATATCCATGCTTGAGCACAATCGTAAAAGTATGATTCAAACCATTTCCGGTCATTCTGGCTGCGCCAAAATCAATCAGCTTCGCCTCTTTGGAAGGTGTGATCATGATGTTGTCCGGGCTGATATCCCGGTGAATAATTCCTGCCTTATGTACCACTTCCAGCGACTGCAGCACCGGCTGCATCAGCTCCAGCACCTCGTCTGCCGGAATGAACTCCCCCCGGCTCTTCAGATACTGCTTCAGGGTTACTCCGTCAAGGAACTCCATAACCATATAAGCTGTCTCATTTTCGAAGAAAAAATCTTTAACGGCAACGATTCCGTCCAGATGATAGAATCTGGACAGGCTCCGTGCTTCCTCCACAAAACGCTTCAGCTCATGCTGATAAATCTCTCTTTTTTCCCCCGTCAGTGCCAACAGGCTGTAATGATGATCCTCTGTCACCTCTCTGGTGGCCAGGCCGACCGGGAAATATTCCTTGATGGCAACCCGAACTTCCAGATTCAGATCCCATCCGATATAGGTAATGCCGAAGCCGCCTTCTCCCAGAACCTTTCCGAGCAGATATTTTCCGTTCAGAATATGCCCGGGCAGAAGCCATCTGGGGTTTTCTGCACAATTTTCCGGATCAAAACCACAGTAAGGGCAGGGGCCGTTTTTCTCCTTCCGCTCCTTCATACACCCCAGACATAATTTTTCCGGATTCAACATAATTTGTTACTCCTTTATCTCTGTCAGCAAACATACCGTCATTTATGACAGTATGGAATACTGCATAAATTCATACAGAAGTTTTGTTCCTTCTGCAATCTCCGCAGGAAGAAGTGCCCGGGCCACCATCTTCTCTTCCGTTTCCGGCTCATCCAGTCTCCGGAGCATGGCATAGTCTCCGTCAATTCTTTCCACCACATACTCACAGGTAACAAACTCCATTTTTCCTTCCCCCTTTATCGATTTCTGACAATTTTATACAATTCTTCGGCAGCAAGTCTTGTTTTTGCCACAACATCCATTCCCTCTGCCGGAAAACAGTAATACAGTATTTTTCTGTCTCCGATACAGATCATATCTCCGATCTCATACCAGAAATAATCCGAGTACAGGCTGTAAGAAGCCTCCGGCGACAGCCTGACCTTAAGCTTTCCGTCACATCCGGTCAGCGAAAACCCGTCTCTGTCGTGGTGCAGACGGCCGGTTCCCACACGGTAAATGCATTTCATATCCTTCATCATGCAGATTGTCACTTCGATATCCAGACAATAGCTTCCTTCCAGAAGCTCCTGCCGCACACATTCCCTTTCCCACTGATACCAGTCCGGAATGTGTGTAAAGTATACATCTCCCTCATCTGCGACAAGCTCACCATACTCCGAAAGTTCCCACGTCTTCCCGCACTTTTTGCAGGTAAGATGAATTCCCGTGCCTTCCATGCTTCCTTCCTCCAGACAGTGGGGACATTTGTAGAGGACGCGGTTCAGGCCATCTGCCCGGAACGGTTCCCGGATCGAAACCTGATTTTCCTTCTGCCAGCGAAAATGATCAAACGTAAAATGTTTTTTCAATATATCATTCAGTTCCTCCACACTTTTCTCCCGGATTTCCTCCGGAGTGAGAATGTAATCCATTCTGGCAGAAACGTCTGTGCTTCTTACCTGAAGGTTGTTGTAGAGCGGATCCCGGGCAAACGCGCCAAAGGTCCGGATCATCACCACCGGAACCCCCAGTATTTTCAGACATTTTCCCAGTGATTCCGGCAGCGGTGTCGCCGTGCCGTCAAAGCTGTAGCTGGCTTCCGGGTACATCAACACAGAGCTTTTCAGTTCCCGTACCGCATAAACCATATCCCGCACCAGTGTGATATCTGTCATGAATTTCTTCGTCGGAATACAGCCCAGACGCCTCATCAGCCAGTCCTTTCCCACAAATCCATCGGACGTACAGACAATGTGAAAAGGCCTTGGGTACAGCAGCCGGAATGCAATTTTGAGATCCAGAAAACTGGAATGGTTCATCAGAAACAGCGCCGGCTCCGCCTTGTCCAGTTTTTCCATCTCATATGTATCATACCGGAAATTTACTTTTTTCAGTTCCGGTCCGGACAGCAGCCTCACAAGTGTTCGAAAAAACAGCCCCTGCTTCTGAGGCGGAATATGCTTCGGTACCGGCAGTTTCATGACTTCTTCATACGGCAGATCCCTGACTTTGATTTTCATACATTTTCTCCCTCTTTTTCATAACAGGAAATCATTTCTTCTCATGAAACAGACCAGGCTAAGAAATCAGAAGATTTCTGACCATTTCCGAATCAAATACCACCTGTGATACATGGTTTACCTCAATCT
The DNA here is from genome assembly GCA_022769545.1 of Blautia sp. Classification (GTDB taxonomy): domain Bacteria; phylum Bacillota; class Clostridia; order Lachnospirales; family Lachnospiraceae; genus Blautia_A. The sequence continues at coordinate 26,249 of JALEJS010000013.1, forward strand.
GATACAGCGCATTTGCCGCAATATGTTCTGCTGCCTGTTCCAGATCGCGGATTCCTGTCGTTCCAGCACATGTCTCGATCACGGTATCCAGTGCCTCCCTGGACACAATGCATTCTTCCTCTCTCATACTCATACGTTTCAGCACCTTTGGAAGAGCAAACTTCGAAAAGATTATTTTCTTTTCCTCTGCTGTGTAGTCCGGAATATCGATCACTGCAAAACGGGACATCAAGGGTGCACTGATCTGCTCCTTATCGTTTGCCGTAGCAATGGGATAAACCCCTACCGTCGGAATCATACATTCCATATAATTATCGGTAAAGCCAAGATTGTCCAAAAGTGTCAGAAGAACATCTGCCGGATTTCCGTTTCCTTTTCCGGATGCTGCTTTATCCAGCTCATTGATGATAAAAACCAGATTGGATTCTCCTGCCATGGAAAACGCTTCCATAATGATACCCGGTTTTGCATTTGCATAAATGCGGGAGCTTCCGGTTAGCTGCTCCGGGTCGTTGATGGAACTCATATCCAGCGTTGTCCATGGAAGCTTTAAAATCCTGGCAACTGCGTAGGCAATCTGTGATTTACCGGTTCCCGCAGGTCCCACCAGCAGAAGTCCATACGCCGGAAGTGTATGCGTACGGTTGATCTGTATGATCGTTTCCATGATTCTCTGTTTTACCCGCTCCAGTCCATACAATTCTTCATCCAGGATTCTACGTGCCTCCTGGGGATCGATGGATTCAAAATAATTGCTCTTCCACTGGATATTCATCATAATGGACAGTGCTCTCTGTGCATGACGCCGCTCTTCCGGAGACACCTCGTGGGAACGGGCAACTGCAAGGTTCCGGCGCGCCCACAGCCGGATATTATCCGGCATGGTCCTGCCCGCACAGGTCATAAAATCTGTAATACTCTGAAGGCTGGTAAGCTTCATTTCATCCCCGGTTTCTTCCTGTTCATCCTCCTCTGTCTCGTCTGCAAGTGCGCTGCTGGCCAGAAGACGCTCAATCATAAACTGGAGAAATCCATCTTCCGCAGACAGCTTTGTTCCTCCTCCGAATGCAATTTCCCGTATTTTATAAACAGCATAGCCGTCCGGTGTATTTGCTCCGGACAGACGGACTTTGATGTGATTTTCTCCAAGCCATTTCAGAAGACTGACAAATCGGGCATCGATTTTCAGAATATCTGCACTGACCGTTCCGTCTTCCTCTTCAAACTCAAATGCGGTACGTTTTACCGGATTGGTAAAAATTCCGCTGGAATGATGCTTCCACTCACGCACACGATTGTCCAGTACCATAATCGGTTTCTCCGGTGATGTGTCTGACTCGTCTGACCGAAAAGTGGTATAGGTACATTCCGGCTGGTTTTTTTTATCTGGTGTGCTTTTAAAGTCAAATACTGGCATTTGCGACAGCTCCTTCTATCTTATTTTCTGCATATTTATGCTCAATTTTTTGTTCATTTTGGATTATATCATAATTTCCCGTAAAAAAAAATCCTGCGCGGATATCAAAAAAAGCTCCGGTCCACCTTTTCATGGATTTTCGGAGCTTTTTCATAAAAGCAACTGTATTTCGTATTATTTTGGCTGTACCAAAAGGCCTGCCTTGGCAAGTGCCGGACGGAGAATACTGTAAAGCAGTGTGACGAGAATCACGGAAACCACTGCATTGACAAATGTCGTCATGGTACTCCACTTTGCCAGAACCGCTGCCATCTCCTGCGGCTGTCCCAGAATGTACTGCTTGTAAAAATATCCCACAAGCGGATCAAATATCACGTTGAAGCCAAGTCCGCAAACCGATGCGATGACACTCCATTTCGTAATATAGCGCTGGTCTTTGCTCTCACCGATTTTTGCATATTTATGAGCTACCAGTCCGGTAATCAGACCGATACAGAACTTCAGCACAAACGTTTTCGGTGCTCCGACAATGTATACAGGATCCAGAATATCCGCAATTGTCATTCCCACAGCGCCGGCAAGACCGCCATGGACACCGCCCAGAAGCAGTGCGGCAAGCACACAGAATGCATTTCCGATATGAAGGGAGGTTGCATCGCCGCCCGGCATCGGAATTTTAATCTGCAGAAACGTAAAGGATACAAAGCACAGGGCAGCCAGAAGAGCTGTCTGCGCCCATCTTAAAATGTTCGTATTTTTTGTGTCCATATTCTTTCCCTCTTTCTTTTTCTTTGAGGGTATCCTATCACACATCTGACTTCCGGAAAATATACAGATCTGATTATTTTTCAGGGGACAGTTGATACAGAAGACTTCCCATGGAAGGAATGGTTACCGACAGCGTATAATCCTTCCCGTAAACACCTCCCTCGGTTGTTTCCAGGATCTGCTTGGCATGGTTTTCTCCTCCCCAGCAGGGAGCCTCACTGTCCAGAAGAAGCACAGCTCTGGAAGGGCTTCGCAGATACATCGGGAAATCCTCCCATGTCTGATTCTGGGTATTCATGATGCACAGAACCGTACTGCCCTCATAATTTCTTCGAAGCCATGCATAGACTCCCTGGGACAGACTTTCACATGCCACCCACTCAAAGCAGGAGCTGTCATATTCCTCTTTGTACAAGGCTTCCTGCGAACTGTATAATTCCCCCAGACGTGCAATATATTTCTGAAAAGCATCGTGGAAAGGAAACGTCAGAAGATTCCAGTTCAGTTCTTTTTTCTCATCCCATTCACGAAAATGAGCCGTCTCATTTCCCATAAAATTCAGCTTCTTCCCGGGATGGGTATACATATAGAAGTAAAGTGTCCTGAGCTGACTACATTTTTCCTCGTAGGTTCCCCAAAGCTTGTCAATGATCGTCTTTTTCCCATGAACCACCTCATCATGACTGAAGCAGAGCATGTAAAGTTCATTATAAAAATACGCCATGCTGAAGGTAAGCATGTGATAGCGGTCCTTTCGTTCCCAGAATGGAGTGGCAAAATAATCCAGCGTATCATGCATCCAGCCAAGATCCCATTTATAGTCAAATCCCAGTCCCCCATATCTGGTCGGTGCAGTCACCTTCAGATAATTCGTGCTGTCCTCTGCAATGTATATCCCCGTTGGCCAGTGTGCGTTCAGATGGTGATTCATTTTCTGAAGGAACCTGACAGCCCCCTCATTTACACCGCGGTTTGGATCACCCATCCAGTAAATGGCCCGGGATATGGCATCCATACGGATTCCGTCACAATGATATACATCCATCCACATTGCAGCCGCACTGAGCAGGAAACTGCAGACCTCCCCCCGGTAGAAATTGAAATTGTGCGTCCCCCACTCACTGTATCCCACATCACTGTCATATTCATACAAAGGTGTTCCGTCAAGACGCTCCAGTCCGTCTGCATTGGCCGCAAAATGAACCGGGACAAAATCCATGAGCACTCCGATTCCCGCTTTATGACAGGCATTGACAAACGCGGCAAACTGTGCCGGACTTCCATATCTGCCGGTCACCGCAAAATATCCTGTAGTCTGATACCCCCAGCTTCCGTCGAATGGATGTTCCGAGAGGGGCAAAAGTTCCACATGTGTATAATGATGCTCCAGAAGCCACGGGATCAGAAGATCTGCCAGTTCCTCATAGCTGTACCAGCTGTCCGGCCCGTCTTCCTCCTCCATCCCCGGTTTATGCTTCCAGCTGCCGGCGTGAAGCTCATAAATATTCACCGGCTTGCGGTGACATTTCGTCCGCGCTTTCATCCACGCCTCGTCTTCAAAGATAAATGACAGATCCACGAGACGGCTGGCCGTCCCCGGGCGCAATTCTGCCGCAAAAGCATAGGGATCTGAATGCATCATCCAGTGTCCGTTCTGATCCTGTATATTATATTTATACAGTTGTCCTTCCCTGGGTTCCTGCAGATACAGATTCCACACTCCGCAGTCTGTGCCGACCATCGGAGTGCCCTTCCATTCGTTAAAATCTCCGCATACCTCCACGGCTTTTGCGTTCGGCGCCCAGATTCGGAAGCTCCAGCCGGATACTCCGTCCTCTGAAACCGGATGTGCTCCAAGGAAATGATACGCGTCCACACAGTCTCCCATATGGAATTCTTTTGGAATTGGCGAAAATTTCATAGTTCTCTCCTCTTCTTTCAAAAATGACCTATAGTCATTTTACGACACAGAAACATCTTCTGGCAAGAGGAAATTCATATTTTTCATTTTTCTGTTTATATTTCACCGGCCAGAAGACTTCGCCCTTCCTGCAGTCTCCGATAAAATTCCCGGTAAAAATCCTGTTCCCCATCGTAAGGCTGCAAATAGAAGCGATTCAGAACATACAGGTTCAGGTTCCGGATCAGCTGTTCCTCTGACGCATGATACAGTACCTCCTGAACATCCAGCAGAAAATAGTGCCAGTCTCTCACAAACGCATGATAGGTCTCTGCCTGCGGAACATCCAGCCACTTTTTCACCTTTACTTTGCTGCGGTTTTTCCGGCTGCACTCATGCACCTGCAGAAAATACCGGAAATCCTGATCCTCATAGAAACGCCCCAATGGGAAAAGGCGGCAGATTCCCGGCCGGAAAGAATGTATACTGCAGCGTCCTTCTGCATTCAGAAATCTGCAGCGCTCCTCCTCTCCCTCTGCCATCCGCAGATGGGGCAGAATGTTTCCATCGCAGATACCCAGCTCCAGACAGCTGTCCAAAAGCTGTTCCACCGGCAGCTCCAGGCCGACAGACAGACGATGTACATCCAGAGGATCCAGAATCACCGTATCTCCCATTCCCCGGCAGCAGTCACAGCATCCTTCACAGTCATGACAGTCCGCCTTCACCATATCATTTAATCCATACAGTTTTCCGTCTGAAATTTCTTCCAGAGTCACTTCACGCCGCACATCAGGATCCCCCTTTCTAATCCAGCTTCAGGCCGGCCAGTGCCTGGGCAAACGCATTGTTTACCGGTTCGGCGGCCTCTTTCTGCTGCTGTTTCATGTATTTCTGCACATCCCGTTTGTTCACGCCTGCACCTTCCTTCTCCCTGCGGGCCTGGAAAGCCGAAAGCTTTTCCTTATATCCGCACACGCAGACAAAGGTTTCTTCTTTTCCCTTAACCAGCATTTCCATGCGTTTGTGACACTTCGGACAGCGGGCGTTGGTGGTTCTTGCAACGGTCTCACGATAACCACATTCCCTGTCCTGACAGACAAGCATTCTGCTGTTCTTCCCATTTACTGCCAGAAGCTTCTTTCCGCACCTGGGACAGGTTTTACTGGTCATATTGTCATGGCGGAAGGTTCCCTGCCCCGCCCGGATCTCATCCACGATCTCACGGGTGTATTCGCGGATTTCTCCGAGAAATGCCTTCTGGCTGGCCTGGCCTTTTGCAATCTGAGAAAGCTTCATCTCCCACGTTGCCGTAAGCTCCGGCTTTTTCAGATCCTCCGGCACAAGCTCCAGAAGCTGTCTTGCCTTTGAAGTAAGATGGATTTCATTTCCCTTTTTCTCCATCAGAAATGTGTGGAATAATTTCTCGATGATGTCTGCTCTGGTCGCAACCGTGCCAAGCCCGCCTGTCTCCCCCAGTGTCTTCACCATTCTGGAATCTCTGCTCTGCATGTATTTTACAGGGTTCTCCATCGCTGCCAGAAGTGTGGCTTCGGTAAAACGGGCCGGCGGTGTGGTTTTTCCAGTCGTAATACTGATATTTTCAATCGAAAGGCGTTCCTTTTCCCGCATCGAAGGGAGCTTCTGTTCCTTCAGCTGTTCTGTCTGGCTGTCCTCTTCCTCATCCTCCCAGGAGCCCTCATACACGTCCTTCCATCCGCTGCACTTCACAGTCTTTCCGCTGGCGACGAATGTCTCATTTGCCGCTCTGGCTTCGATTGTCACCTGTTCATATTCAAAAGGCGGATACAGAACACTGAGAAACCGCCGTACAACCATGTCGTAAATTTTCCGTTCTTCGTTCGTCATGTGATCCAGCTGTACAAACTGTTCGGTGGGGATGATTGCATGATGATCACTCACCTTTTTGTCGTCCACAAAACTGCTGTTCACACAGATCGGCTTATTGATCAGCATCCCTGCCAGCTTTTTATAAGGTCCTGTTCCACATGCCTTCAGACGTTCCTTTATAGTGGGAACCACATCCTTCCCGATATATCTGGAATCGGTTCTCGGATAAGTCAGAACCTTATGGTTTTCATACAGTCTCTGCATGATATTCAGTGTTTCCTTGGCAGAGAATCCGTATTTCCGGTTTGCTTCCCTCTGAAGTGTCGTCAGATCATACAGCCCCGGTGCCGGCATCTTTTTCTGCTTTCCGGATACGGATGTGATCACCAGCGTTTCCCGTTTCAGTTTTTCTGCAATTTCTTCCATTCGTTCTTTCTGAAACGAACGATAGCCCTTGCTTTTCTCATCTCTCCAGGTAAAGCGGATTCCCTTTGCCTTTACGGAAATGCCATAATATTCCCTGGGAACAAATTTCCGGATTTCTTCCTCTCTCGCCGCGATCATTGCCAGAGTAGGCGTCTGAACGCGCCCGCAGGACAGCTGCGCATTGTACCTGCAGGTAAGCGCCCGTGTCCCGTTCATTCCAACCAGCCAGTCTGCCTGGGCCCGTGCCACCGCCGCACGATACAGATTATCGTACTCTTTTCCGTCCTTCAGGCTGGAAAACCCCTCCCGGATCGCCTTATCTGTCACCGAAGAGATCCAGAGCCTGCGAAGCGGCTTTTTGCACTGTGTTTTTTCCAGAATCCATCTGGCAACCAGTTCTCCTTCTCGTCCCGCATCTGTGGCAATGATAATATCGCGGATATCCTTTCGAAAAAGCTGTGTCTTAACTGCCTGAAACTGCCTGGAGGTCTGTTTGATCACCACCAGCTTCATCGGCTCCGGCATCATGGGAAGTGTCTGCATATCCCATTTGACATATTTTTTATCATATTCTTCCGGATCCGCCAGGGTCACGAGGTGTCCCAGCGCCCAGGTTACCACATATTCTTTTCCCTCCAGACAGCCGTTTCCCTTTTCCGGACAGTGAAGAACCCGGGCAATATCCCTGGCCACCGAAGGTTTTTCCGCTATTACCAATGACTTCATCCTTTTTCTCCTGTTTCTGTCACATATTTTGCTCTGTCATAGCATTACTGTTCACATTGTTCTCAGTACCAGTAAACAGTAACATCATAGCATATCTGTCCGCGTTTTGCCATAAATTCTATTTGTCAAATATCCGTGTCGATGGTATGATAACTTTGAAAGGACGGATAAATTCATGTATTATTTTGTTGTAAATCCCAATTCCCGTTCCGGAGCCGGACGGATGATCTGGGGGCAGATCCACGCTCAGCTGCTCCGCAGAAAAATTAAATTCCAGTATTATTTCACACAATATGTGGGACATGCCAAAAAGCTGACTTCTGAAATCTGCCGGAATGCATCTCCCGATTCCCCCCTTACTCTGGTTGCTGTCGGAGGAGACGGAACCATCTGTGAAGTACTGACCGGGCTTTCGCATCCGGAGAATATTCTGTTCGGTTTTATTCCGACAGGTTCCGGAAACGATTTCTGCCGCAGCATGCATCTTCCCACAGATCCCATGGAGGCACTGAACTCCATTCTGGAAAAAAAACGTGTCATCTCCATGGACCTTCCAAGGCTGATGACCGGCAAACGCGGATGCCGTTTCGGAATCAGTGCCGGAATCGGCTATGACGCAGCAGTATGTCAGGAGGTCGCCGCCTCCCCGGCAAAAAAAATGCTGAACCGGCTCGGCCTGGGAAAACTGATCTATCTGGCCGTTGCTCTGAAACAGCTGGCATTCATCACACCAACACCGATGCAGCTTACTCTGGACGGCAATCGGTGCTGCCATTTTTCCAGAGTGTATTTCTGTGCCGTCATGAACCAGAAATACGAAGGCGGCGGATTTAAGTTCTGCCCTGCAGCCCGTCCCGGTGACGGAGTTCTGGATGTGATCGTCGTGGAGGGCATCAGCAAGCTGAAGCTTCTGCTTTGTCTGCCTACCGCTTTTTTCGGGAAGCATACGCATTTCAGGGGCATACATATTCTGCGCTGCCGCAGCATAAATGTAAAAAGTGCAGTCCCCCTCGCCGTCCACAGAGACGGAGAATCCGGCGGAATCCGGGACAATTTTACAGTTTTTTTAGAAAAAACCTCTTTAAAAATCATTATGCCTGTGTTATAATTTCCGAAGTCTTAAGGTAACACTGTTTGTTTTTTCAATCAATAAAGGAGTTGTTATATTGGCAAAATTCATCCGGAAATACAAACACGGCCTGGCGATTATATTATATGCACTCCTGTACATCATATTGTTTGCATGGCTGGAAAACCGCCCGGTGCATATGTACCATGTCATTCACACGGTGTTTGATGATATGATTCCGTTCTGTGAATATTTCATTGTGCCGTACATGCTGTGGTTTCCATATATGATAATGGCTGTGTTTTATTTCATTTTTATCAACAAAAACAAACATGAATACTGGCAGCTGGCACTGAATCTGATGATGGGTATGACTGTCTTCCTGATCGTGTCTTTTCTGTATCCCAATATTCAGCATTTGAGGCCATCCGAATTTCCCCGTGACAATGTCTTCACGGATGCTGTGCGGTGGCTTTACAGCACGGATACCCCTACCAACATTCTTCCGAGTATTCATGTATTTAACTCACTTGCCATTCATATGTCTCTGACAAACTGTGAAGCACTTCGGGAACGCCGGGCAATCCGGTATTCATCTCTGACACTGACCATTCTGATCATTCTGTCGACCATGTTCCTGAAACAGCATTCGGTCATGGATGTGTGTCTCGGTGCAACGATGGCATTGTTTGGTTATCTGATCTTCTATCCGCAGAAAGCAGCGGAGCGGGAGCGCCATATGGCTTACGACCGGGTGAGTGACAACAAACGAAAAAGATACAAATATCACTGATTACGCAGAAAATCCCGGCAGTCCGCCGGGATTTTTCATTTCCGTTAATTAAATCCGTAAAATTTCTGTGTGATCTTGTATGCCGCTACAGAAACCTTTCTTCCGCCTTTTCCGGGAAGATTCATCACTCTTCCGAACAGACTGTGACGAAGCTTGCTGTACAGCCCCCTGTTTTCCATCCGGATATATTCCAGCAATTCCTTCTTTTTATCCAGCGCCTCCTGTGTATCCGCGCGGATCAGAAGAATGGAAGATATGGTCGTGATAATGTCCAGATAGCTGAACATATACTTCCTGAGCCCTTTGTTGGTAAAATTATTTTTGTTGTACACATCAACCATCAGCTTGTTGACTTTAATCTGCTGATCGATTCTTCCGATCATCACCTTCTCATTTACAGACTGATCCGATCTTCCGATAAAATAACGGTAAAAATTCACATCCAGATAATACATGTTTTCCACATACGGAAGCGGTTCATAAGCGAACAGATTATCCACATAAAATGTGTGCTTCGGCAGCTCCATGCCGCTTTCCCGAAGCAGCTCCGTGCGATAGATCAGAGAATGCATCAGCAGATATTTTCCTTTGGGCATATGACGGATATCATTCCATCCGAAAATCTGTTCCTTCGGGAAGCAATGGCGATACTGCATCACTTTTTTTCTGGCTGCTCCCTGCTTTTCATATACAAAATTACTGATCAGAAGATCTACCGTCTTCGGACCGCGGATCAGGCGTTCCAATGTGGAGAGAATCTTTTCATAGGCTTCTTTATTTACCCAGTCATCACTGTCCACAACTTTGAAATAAAGACCTGTCGCATTACGGATTCCGGCATTCACAGCCTCTCCGTGCCCTCCGTTTTCCTGATGTATCGCGCGGATGATCGAGGGATATTTTTCCGCATAATCATCTGCGATCTGGGCAGTCCGGTCGGACGAACCATCATCCACGATCAGTATTTCCACATCCTCTCCTCCTGCCAGAAGCGATTCCACACACTTTTCCATGTAGGCTTCTGAATTGTAACATGGTATGGCAATACTCAATAATTTCATCTGCTTTCCTCCTTCATGTACTTCACATATGCTCCAAATGCTGACGGTATCGCATATCGTTCTTTCGATTCCCTTTTATCCACAAACAGCATATCGCTGTCAGCCCCAGCTGTCAATGAGGAAACACGAATGCGATATGCCTTCATCTGCCACTCAATATGAGAAAAAATATGTCTGGCTTCTTCCAGCGGTTCGATGAACAATGGTTCCAGCCGAAGGCCTTCTACATATTTCAGAGCTTCCTCACGCTTCAGATGGCCCGGTACATTCGGCAGCTCATAAAGGCCTGCCAGAAGTCCTTTTTCCGGTCTTTTCCGTATCATGGTCCGCTGCCCGTCCTGAATCACAAGGACTGTCCGCTCTTCTTTTTTCCTTGCCTTTTTGGGAGCTTTCACCGGTATTTCTCCGATGGAATGACGTCTGCGTGCCAGACACAGCTGTCCCACCGGACAATGTTCACAATCCGGCGCTCCGTTTGGAACACACACTACTGCTCCCAGCTCCATCAGCGCCTGATTAAAATCGCCCGGCTCTTCCCGGGGCATGATCTGCTGCAGCGTCTGCTGCATTTTTCTGCGTACGGACTGCTGCATGATATCCTCTCTGCTCTCGGTAATCCTGGAAATGACCCGAAGAACGTTTCCGTCCACTGCAGGTACCGGAATTCCATAGGCAATGGATGCAACGGCACCCGCTGTGTAGCTTCCGATCCCCTTCAGCTTCAGCAGTTCCTCATAGGATGCCGGCAGTTTTCCTTCATATTCCTCCATCATCTGAAGCGCTGCTTTCTGCATGTTCCGGACACGGCTGTAATATCCCAGACCTTCCCAGAGCTTCAGAAGCTTTTCCTCCGGACAGGCTGCCAGAGCTTCCACATCCGGCAGTTCCCGGACAAAACGAATAAAGTATGGCTTTACCGCTTCCACCCTGGTCTGCTGCAGCATTATTTCCGAGACCCACGTATAGTAGGCATTTTTCTGATCCCGCCACGGCAGGATCCTCTTTTGCGTATGATACCATTCAAGAAGCGGTTTTACAATATCAATCAGCATTTTCGCATTTTCCTTCCAGATTTACAGGGACAGAGCTGCGGATCACAATCTCTTTTTCTCCTACCTGACAGTCTACTGCCAGAATCTTTACTCCGCAGGCGGCAGCTTTTCTCAGCGTCTGTCCAAACTGCGGATGCGTCTTCCAGTTTGGTTCCAGCTGCCGGACTCCTCCCATCTGTATCACAAAGATAAGCCAGGCACCGTATCCCTGTTCTTTACATTTGATCAGTTCCTCGATATGTTTGATTCCCCGAAGTGTCGGTGCATCCGGAAAGAGCGCCGTGTGATTTTCTTCCAGTGTCACACCCTTTACTTCTATATACACTTTCTGCCCGTGGTCTTCCACATACAGATCAAATCTGGAATTGCCAAATGCCTTTTCCATCCGGATGTTCGCATCCTCTGAAAAACCGCCGTTTCCCGGCAGCCACTCCCGCACCAGCTTATTCGGCATCTGCGAGTCGATGTTGACCCACTGATTTTCTTTTTTTACACAGATCAGATCAAATCTGGTTTTTCTTGCAGGATTTCTGCTTTCTTCCAGAATCACTTCCGCCCCCGGAATCAGAAGCTCTCTGCAGCGGCCTGTATTCTTTACATGAACTGTTTCTTCCCGCCCTTGAAGCATCACCTGTGCAATAAATCGGTTGGGACGGCTCAGAAAGACTGCCTTTTTCGTATCTTTGTATTTCATAATCCTACCTCGCAGCTTCCATCATATCACACTTCCGGGAAAATAGCAGTTGCTTTTTTATTTTTTGTGCCTTAGAATGGATACAGTATTTTCCATCAGATTATTATTTCAAAGTTACGAAAGGATTTATCACATGGACAGCATAATCTTTGATGTGGACGGAACCCTCTGGGATTCCACAGATATTGTTGCAGATGCATGGACAGAATGTCTGAAGGAGGAATTTCAGATTCCTCTGCATCTTACTTCCGAAAAATTAAAACCTCTTTTCGGTCAGCTGCTTCCCGACATTGCCCGGCAGCTTTTCCCGGAATACCCTGAGGAAAAACAGCTGGAGATCATCGGTGCCTGCTGTGATGCAGAGCACCGCGCACTTCTGAAGACCTGTGCACCTTTATATCCGAGGCTTGAAGAAACGCTTCGGGCACTGAAGGAACGCTATCCCCTTTTCATTGTCAGCAACTGCCAGGCCGGATATATTGAAGTTTTTCTGGAAGCCACCGGATTTTCCCATCTGTTTCAGGGACATCTGTGTCCCGGAGATACCGGAATGGCAAAAGCGGAAAATATCCTCAAAATCAAACAGAATTATTCTCTGAAAGATCCTGTCTATGTCGGAGACACCATGGGAGATTTCCAGGCCTGCCAAAAAGCCGGCGTTCCGTTTATTTTTGCTTCCTATGGCTTCGGTTCCGTCACAGAGCCGGACCATACCATTCTTCAGCCGGCAGATCTTCTGGATATCTGTCTCTGACAGATGTCTTCCCAAAAACAGATCCGGGTGCCGGAAATCTTCTTCTGGATTTCCGGCACCCTTTTTCTGTCCGTTCTTACACTGTATTTTCTGTTTTTTCTTTCTGTTTTTTCTTTCTGCCTTTCTTTCTGTCTTTCTATTCTACCTTCATCATACGATATCCCACTCCGATATGTGTCTGAATATACTGCGGAGAGTCCGGCTCCGCCTCCAGTTTTTTCCGCAGAGTTGCCATAAACACCCGCAGAGAAGCAATATCCTTATCCCAGCTTCTTCCCCAGATATTCTGCGTGATAAAGGTATGTGTCAGCACCTTTCCCACATTTTTCGAGAGCAGGCACAAAAGCTTATATTCAATGGGTGTCAGATGAAGTTCCTGTCCATCCAGATACGCGCAGCCGCCTGCATAATCGATCCTCAGCTTTCCGTTCACAAAAACAGAATTGACTGCCAGCATCTCTGATGTCATATAGGAGAGCCGTCTCTGTGTCACACGGATTCTTGCCAGAAGTTCCTCCACGGAAAACGGCTTGATCAGATAATCGTCTGCACCTGCATCCAACGCCTCAATTTTATCTGCATCCTCGCTTCTGGCGCTGATCACAATAATCGGCATGTTGGACCATGAACGTATTTTTCGGATAACCTGTACCCCATCCAGATCCGGCAGTCCCAGATCCAGAAGAACAATATCCGGATTATGGGAGGATGCTTCCAGAATCGCCGCCTCTCCACTGGATGCGACCAGATAACGGTAATCATTCGTTTTCAGTATGGTAATCATCAGATTTCGGATGGGAGCGTCATCTTCCACCACGAGTATCAACGGTTTATTCATTCAGTTCCACCTCTCCTACCGGCAATGTAAACGTAAAAACAGTTCCTGTCGGATGATTGTCTGACAAAGTAATGCTTCCTCCATGAGCCTCTACGATTGATTTGCAGAGGGCAAGTCCCAGTCCGAGACTCCGTCTGCTGTCTGCGATCTTATTTGCGCCGGTATAAAACATCTCAAAAACCTTTTCTTTCTGATTATCAGGAATTCCCGGTCCATTATCTGAGACAGAAACCTCCACCATCCCTTCCACTTCCCGGGTATCGATCTCTATGACGGATCCGGCCGGTGTATATTTCACGGCATTGTCCACAATATTGATGATGACCTGGACGATCAGCTTGACATCAATTCTGGCAAGGATCAGTTCTTTTGCGCTGTTCACACGAATGGTATGCTCACGGATTTTTCGGTTCACATGCTGCAGCGCCTCCGAGATCACTTCGTCCATCAATTCCACCGACTGGTTCAGCTTCACCCGGTCCTCCTCGATCCTTGTGACTGCCAGCAGATTTTCCACCAGACTGATCAGCCACATGGAATCATCGTATATATCCATAAAAATTCCGGAGCGCGCCTCATCATCCAGCTTCTGATAATTTGTCAGAAGATTGCTCGCATTTCCGGAAATAGAGGTAAGCGGCGTCCTGAGGTCATGGGAAATCGCCCGGAGAAGATTGGCACGCATCTGCTCATTTCTGGCAAGAATCGCCGCTTCTTCCTTTTCCTTTGCATTGCGTATATTCTCCAGGGCCAGCGCACATTCTCCAAGAATCGACAGAAGAACATCATTTTCAAAGGAATCCAGAGACTTTTCCCCCATCACTATGCCGATGACTCCGTACACGCGCTGATTCACATGAAATGCCAGATAGAGACATTTCACATCCGGCATGATATCGGTTGTCGCCCCTGCCGGTTTTCTGTTCTTCAGGACCCATTCTGCCGCTGTCTTCTCCTTCTCTGAAAAAAGAGCGGCGGAAGCCTCTTCTTTTATTCCGTAGATTCCGACCTCCATCAGTCCGTCTTCCTGTACAAGATACATGACAATCGTCCGGTTCAGGAGCTTTAAAAGCTGACCGGCTGTGGCCGAGATCACAGATGTCTCATCCGTTTTCTTTTGCAGGAGCTGATTGGTATTCAGCAGAATTTCCGTCCGGTAAGCCGCCTCCGCCGACTGCCTGGCATTATCTTTTAATTTCGAAGCCAGCGAGCCCGTCAGAAAGGATGCCATAAACATAATCAGAAATGTAACCGGATAGCTGGTATCATGGAACCGGAAGGTAAACCGCGGCACGGTGAAAAAAAAGTTAAATACAAACACACTTACAATGGATGCCACAAGACTGCAGATCCAGTTTGTGGTAATCACCGAGACAATCAGAACACCCAGTATGTAGACGGTGATAATGTTTGCCTCCGTAAACCCGAGTGAATAAAAAACATATCCCACCAGAGTCACTGCCAGCAGAACGAGAATGGATTTTCCCATATCCCGCAGGGAAATAAGAATATGATCCGCAATTTTTCGTTTTCGGTTATTGTGTGCTGCTTCTTTCATCTGAACTCTCCCGTTAATTTGTGTCCCTTATCATAGCACTTTTTCAGATGTTTTGCCATATATAAAGCAGGCATTCTCCGTTTGCCCTGCCGCA
Source organism: Blautia sp. (assembly GCA_022769545.1). Classification (GTDB taxonomy): domain Bacteria; phylum Bacillota; class Clostridia; order Lachnospirales; family Lachnospiraceae; genus Blautia_A. The sequence goes on from JALEJS010000013.1 coordinate 41,250, forward strand.
CGCTCAAAAGCGCCGGTCCCTGTGCGTATTATTCTTCAGATAATCATCCAGCCTTCGGATTCTGAAATAGCCAAAGACGAGTACCCCTGCCGTTGTTATCACCATCACAAGCTCTGACATCTCTGGCGCCTCCCTCCGACATCCTGTATCTTCTTCCCGAATCTATATGTGGAAGCATTTCTGCAGATCCTTATATCTTCCCAGCACCAGCATGGTCTCTCCCTCTGTGAGAACCGTGTCCGGCGTGATCGACAGCTCCAGCCTTCCGTTTTTCTTAATACCCATAATGTTGATGCTGTATTTCTTGCGGATATCGATTTTTCCAACCGATTTTCCAACCCAATCTGCCGGGATCGGAACCTCAAATACGGCATGATCTCCATCCAGCTCAATATAGTCCAGAATATGATCGGCACTGTACCGGATCGCTGTCCATCTGGCCAGCTGCTTCTCCGGATAGACCACCTCATCCGCCCCGTTTCGCAAAAGAAATTTAGCCTGCACACCCCGGGATGCCCTGGAGACAACCAGTCTGGCACCCAGTTCCTTCAGCAGTGACGTAGTCTCCAGCGAACTCTGAAAATTTTTCCCAATGGCAACAAAGCACACATCAAAGTTCCGGATTCCCAGTGATTCCAGGAAATCCGCATTCGTACTGTCTCCGATCTGTGCGGTTGTGACAAACGGCAGAATCGCATCCACTCTTTCCTCCACGAGATCCACTGCCATAACCTGATGTCCCAGCTGATTCAGCTGCATGGCAATATGTTTTCCAAATCTGCCCAATCCAATTAACAGTATTGATTTCATATTTTTCTCCTTTAATCATCCAACTGTGATTTTTTCCTGCGGAAGCATTGATACATTTCTTCTTGTCCCGGATACTGCGGCAAATACAAGGGTAAGACCTCCTACCCTTCCCAAAAACATCAGAAGAATCAGAATGATCTGTGAAAACGCACCAAGCTGAGGCGTGATTCCCAGTGTAAGTCCAACCGTTCCCACCGCCGAAGCAGTCTCAAACAGACAGGTAAGCATGGGGAGCCCCTCACTGATACTGATCATCAGTGCTCCCGTCCAGAACATTGTGATATACATGAGCAAAACTGTGGCGGCATTTTTCACCACATCATCTCCCAGCCGTCTTCCGAAGAAATGCGGATGCTCTTTCCTGCAGAACGTGGCAATCGCCGTAGCAAACAGAACAGCTACGGTTGTCACCTTCATACCGCCGGCCGTGGAACCGGGAGCGCCGCCCACCAGCATCATGACAATCATGATACACTTTCCGGCGTCACTCATCGCATTCAGATCCATTGTGTTAAACCCGGCCGTTCTCGGAGTAACCGACTGGAACATGGACGCAAGAATTCTCTTCATCACCGGAAGAGAATCAAATTCGAAAAAGAAAAAATACAGTGCCGGTATCGTCAGAAAAAGAAAGGTGGCAGACAGGATCACCTTACTCTGCATCCGGTACTGGTGCAGCCGGAACCGTTTGGTCCGGATGTCATCCCAGGTCAGGAATCCGATTCCGCCTGTCACGATCAGAAACATCACTGTCAGATTGATCACCGGATTGGAAGCATACCCTGTCAGGGAAGAAAATGGCTGTCCGCCTGCTCCCAGCAGATCAAATCCCGCGTTACAGAACGCGGATATGGAGTGAAACACTGCCATCCACAGACCACGGATTCCATAGTCCCTGCAAAACACCGGTGCCATCAGAACCGCTCCGAGAAATTCCAGCAAAAATGCACTTTTTATGATAAACCCTGTCAGACGTACAATTCCGCCGACCTTTGGCGCCGCAATGGCTTCCTGCATTGTGCTGCGCTGCATCAGGGAAATTTTTTTTCCGGAAATAATGGCAAGGGATACGGCTACCGTAATCACGCCCATTCCCCCGATCTGAATCAGAAGAATGATCACCCCCTGTCCAAATCTTGACCAGTACGATGCTGTATCGTGCAGGACAAGTCCTGTCACACAAACCGCAGAAGTGGATGTAAACAGACTGTCCAGGAAGGGGGTTATCTGCCTTTCCCTGCTGGATATCGGCAGCATCAGGACCAGTGCTCCCAGTATAATCACTGCCGCAAAGCCGAAAATAATAATCTGAAAAGAATTCAGTCTTTTTCTCCGGCCACCAAATGCCTTCATAAAGCCGGCTCCTCCTTTATACCTCTTTATTTTATCTTTATAATAGCGCCAATCATCTTAAGAGAGTAAAAGGGTATCTCCGTTTGTGTTAAGGCCGCATAAAGAAAAACGCTGTGCAGACCATTCTCTGTCTGCACAGCGTTTTCATTTTCAGCGATGTTATTTTCTGCATTTCTTTCTTACATATATCATGGCCGCAGCAAATATTATGATGAGCAGCACGGTATAGACGATGGATGACCAGGCCGCCGTGAACACATATGAATCAAGTACCGTCAGAATTCCGGATAAAAGAAACGCAATTCCGAAAACCTTCGACATCTTTTTCTCATCGTAAATCGATTTTCTTTTATTGCGGTCCCCTCCATTCATAATAAAATCACTGTGTCCGGTAAGAAGCATTGCTGCGGCCGCAAAAGATACAACAATTACAAAAATATCAAATGTTTTTCCCATATTTTTCTCTCCTGTGTTTTTTTAATAAAAGCAGACGATCGGAACATCATACTGAATCAGATCATACAGTACAGCCGCACTGTTGTAAGGCAGGTTGATACACCCATGCGATCCGCTGTACAGATAGATATCTCCTCCGAAGGAATCTCTCCACGTGGCATCATGGAAGCCCACACCCCCGTTAAAAGGCATCCAGTACGTAACCTTCTGCTCATATTCATAAGTTCCATCCGGTTTTTTTGTTCCGCGCAGCACATCCGGGCTCTTCTTGTAATACAAGGTATAAATTCCGGAAGGAGTCTGACGGTCGGCATAGTTCATACTGCCGGACACAAAATCCGAATCAAAAATCAGACTGCCGTACTGATAATAATACATGTGCTGTGTACTCAGATCCACTTCAATATAAGTATCTCCCAGGTCATTGTAGCCGTGAGAATTTGCACGCATACTGTACATCGGCTCACGGGTGACCTGAACACCATTTGCAATTTCCTGCATCAGCTGATCCGTTTCGGATACCTGGTCGATCTGCCAGCCGTAAACGGAGCTGTAAACATAAACCGCCCGTCCGCTGGTCGTATAGAATTCCCGGTCTGTTCCCACCGTATCGTATTGTGCTGCCAGCTGGGCAACAAATTCCGCCACATGCTGACGGAAGGAATTATCATCCTTGATCAGCTGACCCTTTTCATCCAGCTGCAGCCAGTTTCGGATGGTCGTGCCATCCAGAACCACCGATTCGTCTCCGAATGTATACGTGATGCTTGCCCTGGCAAAATTGTTATATGCATCTGCCTTGGCTTTCAGTTCCGGATCATCCTTTGTGACTTTCGCCGATTCATAAACCTGCGGTTTTTCATTAAAATTGACCAGTGAAGCGCTGGCGGATATGGCATCATTCAGTTCCCGGTAGGCTTCCTTAATGTTCAGTTCACTGCCCTGCGTCTCCGGGATGATTTCAAACATGGTATCTGTATATGCCACATATGCATCCTCCGGCGGAACCTGATTTTCCTCTTTGGCGCATTCCAGTTCTTTCACCTGTGTCTCCAGCATTGTCCGGTCAAACGTAATGTTTCCGGAAACCTGATAGTCTCTTTGCTCGAAAAAGCCTCTCACCCATTCATAAGGCTTCTGCTCTTTCAGAAGGCGCAGAACCTCACCGGTGGAAAGATACCGATATCCGATATCCTCTCCGTCTATTACCTGCGGTGCCAGATTTCTCGACTGCACTTCCACGGAATAATCTTCCACGACAGACGCAATGAGCTGTTCCACTTCGTAGGGCGTTTTACCGGAACAGTCCATCCCGTTAATGGTCGTCCCTTCAAAAAAGCGGTCTGAATAGTAATACGAAATTCCCGCATACGTACAGCCCGCCGCCACAAGCAGCATACCAAGAACCACACCCGTAATTTTCAGTCCCTTGTGCTTCTTTTTTCTGACGGCCTGCGCAAGCAGCTCCTGCGGCAGATCCTCTTCCTCCTCATAGGGGATATAGACAATTTTCCCGGGACGTGCCGAACGTCTGACCTGTGGACGCACAGGTACGGAAGCTGCCGGCTGAATTTCCGGTTCCTCTTCCTCTGGCTTGGCGGCTTCCGGTTCACTGTTCAGAGCCTCCTCTTCCGGTGAAAACTCTTTTTCCGTTTCCGGCTCCACATGTTCCGGCAGCTCCTCCCCGACTGGATCTGCCACGATCCTGGACATGGCAGCTTCAATGCTGGCTTCCACCCGGTCCTCTTCCGACAGGGAATCTGCCGCTGTCTCCGGCTGTTCTTCCCCAGGAAGTTTTTCCCTCTTATCTTCCATGCTCAATGATACTCTCCTCAAATTTTTATTCTGCCGCAGAAATCCTGCATCCGGTTCCCGGAAAAATCCGCAGGAGCTCTTCGCGGTAAATAAAAAGTACATGCTAACAGATAGTAGTATACCACATTTCCATGTTTTTGTAGGCAACATACCACATTTTATCTTTTTTTAATACTTTTGTAACAACAGAACAAGTTGGAATTATTTCCTGAGAAACAAATAATCCCCTGCCGCAGTGACAGGGGATCATATTGTTTCATCCGTTATTATTTTTCCACAAGAAGAGAAGTTCCGGTCATTTCTGCAGGCTGTTCTTTTCCCATCAGCTGAATCATGGTCGGAATGATATCTGCAAGGCATCCGTTCTCACGCAATGTGTATTTCGGATCTGCATTCACCAGGATGAATGGAACAGGATTGGTCGTATGCGCGGTAAATGGTTCCCCGGTATTGTAATCTACCAGCTGCTCTGCATTTCCGTGATCTGCGCAGATAAACATCTGTCCATCCACTTCTTTGATGGCATCCACTGCCTTGCCAACGCAGGTATCTACTGCCTCCACTGCTTTCACAGCCGCTTCCATCACACCGGTATGTCCAACCATATCCGGGTTTGCAAAGTTGATGATGATCACATCATATTTATCGGACTTAATCGCCTCCACCAGCTTTTCACAAACCTGAGGAGCGCTCATCTCCGGCTGCAGATCATAAGTTGCAACCTTCGGAGACTTCACAAGAATTCTGTCTTCACCCTCATTCGGTTCCTCAATACCGCCATTGAAGAAGAACGTCACATGCGCATATTTTTCGGTTTCGGCAATACGTGCCTGTGTCATATGATTGTTTGCAAGCCACTCGCCGAACGTATTGTGAAGCTGAACCTTATGGAACGCAACCAGTTTGTTCTGAATGGTATCGTCATAGTCCGTAAAGCAGACATAAGTCAGAGGAAGTCTGGAGCCCCTGTCAAATCCGCTGAATTCATCGTCACAGAATGCACGTGTAATCTCACGGGCACGGTCCGGGCGGAAGTTAAAGAATACGATGGAATCCTTTTCGGAAATCACGGTTACCGGTTTTCCATCCTTCTCGATCACGGTCGGAAGAACAAACTCATCCGTCTTTCCATCATCATAAGAAGCCTGAACCGCCGCCGCTGCATCGGTTCCTTTTACGCCTTCTCCCTTTGTCAGAGCTTTGTAGGCCATCTCCACGCGATCCCAGCGGTTATCGCGGTCCATCGCATAATAACGTCCGGAGACAACCCCGATCTGTCCCACACCGATTTCCTTCATTTTCGCTTCCAGCTGTTCGATATAACCTTTTCCGGACGCCGGAGGAGTATCTCTTCCGTCCAGGAAGCAGTGTACATATACCTTGGAAAGGCCTTCCCGTTTTGCCATTTCCAGAAGTCCGTACAGATGTGTGATATGGCTGTGTACACCGCCGTCAGAAAGAAGTCCCATAAAATGAATGGAAGAATCATTCTCCTTTGCATTGTTCATTGCTGCAAGAAGCGCTTCGTTTTTGAAGAAATCTCCGTCCTGAATTTCCTTCGTAATTCTGGTAAGCTCCTGGTATACGATACGTCCGGCACCCATGTTCAGATGTCCTACTTCCGAGTTTCCCATCTGTCCATCCGGAAGACCTACCGACAGACCGCTTGCATATCCCTTTACAAATGGATATTCAGCCATCAGTTTGTCCATTACCGGTGTCTTTGCCTGTGCCACTGCATTTCCTTCTGTCTTCTCATTCAGGCCATAGCCGTCGAGAATCATTAAAACGGTTGGTTTTTTGCTCATGTCGTTCTCCTTATTCTGTGTTGATTCATTCTATATCTGCCGTTACTCTGGCTTTTTTATTTTCTACTATATTATAGTATCAAAATTCAGAATTTTTTCAATTCTTTTTTTTGTTTATTTCCCATAAACACGAAGCATGCTGGATATGCTGCGGATAGACTCTCTCGTCTGAAGCTCTTCCATGGCTGTCCGGAAATCACCTTCCCGTACCTTCGCCGTAATCACAACAACTTCTGCCCAGCCCTCCTGACGGGTTTCCTTCTGAATCATCTGCTCCACACTCACATCATATTTCGCAAAGACGGCAGTCATTTCTGCCAGAACACCGGAACGGTCGTCCACCTTCATTCTCAGGAAATAGCGATGGTATGTATCCTCCATTTGCTTTACCGGGATTTCTTTATAGCAGGTACATCCGATCCGGCCGTTACAGCCAGCCAGAATGTTCCGTGCAATATCAAACACATCTCCCACCACCGCACTGGCTGTGGGCAGTTCCCCGGCACCTCTTCCGAAGAACATGGCATCCTCCACAGCGTCTCCGTGTACGAAAACCGCATTGTAAGAATCGTTTACCGATGCAAGCGGGTGACTGCTGGGAATCAGCATAGGACATACAAACGCTTCAATACCTTCTTCCGTATTTCTGGCCATTCCAATCAGCTTAATATCACATCCCATTTCCTTTGCGTAACGAATGTCCTTCGCAGAAATCTTCGTGATTCCTTCTGTGTACACATCATCAAACACAACTCTGGAATTAAAGCCCACACAGGCAAGGATCGCAACCTTTCTTCCCGCATCCAGTCCCTCGATATCCGCCGTCGGGTCTGCCTCCGCATATCCCAGTTCTGTGGCAAGTGCCAGTGCGTCCGAAAATTCCATCCCCTCCTGTGTCATCTTTGTAAGAATGAAATTTGTGGTACCGTTCACAATTCCCATAATCTCGGTCATATGGTTTCCGGCCAGACACTGCTTCAATGGACGGATGATAGGAATTCCGCCTGCAACTGCCGCCTCAAACAGAAAATCTGCCTGATTGTCTCCTGCCGTATCCAGAAGCTCTTTTCCATATACGGCGATCAGATCCTTATTAGCAGATACGACATTCTTATGTGCCCGAAGCGCATCCAGAATATAGGTTCTTGCCGGCTCAATGCCACCCATCAGTTCCATCACGATGCTGATCTCGGGATCGTTCAGAATCTCTGACCAGCTGTTTGTGAGAATGGACGCATCTTCTACCCTGGCAGCTGCCTTTTCCAGATTTCTCACAAGAACTTTTTTAATTCTCACATTACAGCCAAGCTTGGCTTCCATCTCATCTTCCTGTTTTTTTAACACCTTATATACGCCTGTCCCTACGGTTCCAAGCCCCAGCAAAGCTGCATAAATCGTTTTTTTACCCATTTTGGGAATCCCCTTTCCGGTATTTATTCACATCCAGCCGCACCTTTTGGCGGATTATATGCATCTTATACTAGGATAGATATACCATTTTGTCAAGCTGTCTCAGCCTTCTGTCCTGTTTTTCAGACATTCCTGCAGCTGCTCCACTTTTTTCTGCAATGTATGAATATGACACAGCGCCCCGGTAAGAAGCCCGCCGGTGAGAAGAGAAAAGCCCAATGCACAGAAAACGTATCCGCCAAGACGGCCCGAACCGGGCTGCGGCGCTCCGGCCACAAGACAGAAAAACAGACATGCGGAAAATCCCAGGTCAAGTATACAGCAAATGATATATTTTCCAGTCTTTTTCATGAATTCCTCCTACACAGTGTCATGAACAGGACACTGTTACTGAATTCATTTTACATTGATAATGAGTATATATCAAGAACAAATCGGGCAGGCTATGATATGTTTAAATACGACCGACTGTGGGAGACCATGAAGAAAAAGGGAATTTCCCAGTATGATTTATATACGCACTACGGCGTTTCCAAATCTCTCCTGGACAAATTCCGCAAAAACAAAAATATGGAAATATATACAATTGACCGGATCTGCTCCATTCTGGACTGCGACATCGAGGATGTCGTAGAACACGTTCCGGATGAAGAATGAGTATTTCCCTTTTTTAATCATTGTGCTGTTTTTTCTGATTTTATACAGAACGATTTGCTCTCACGATCTTTCGATATTCGAATAGAATAAAGCGGAGCAATTTCCTGAGAAACAAAAAAAAGAGTGTAAACCCTCTAAGAAAGCTGGGTTTACACTCTTTTCTGGTATTCGTCTGTTTTATTTGTAATTTACGATTTTGCCGAAATCCGGTTTCAACGCTGCTCCGCCGACAAGACCGCCATCGATATCCGGCTGAACAAACAGTTCCGGAGCGGTAGCTGCATTTACAGATCCGCCGTACTGGATGCGGATTGCTTCAGCAGTAGCCTCATCATAGATCTCAGCGATGCACTCACGGATGCCCTTGCAAACTTCCTGAGCCTGCTCAGTAGTAGCTGTTTTTCCTGTTCCGATTGCCCAGATCGGCTCGTAAGCGATGACAGCTGTCTTTGCCTGATCTGCTGTTACATTCAGGAAGCCAACCTTAACCTGCTGACGGATCCAGTCCATTGTGATTCCCTGCTCTCTCTGCTCCAGAGACTCACCACAGCACATGATCGGTGTGATGCCATGCTCAAATGCTTTCAGCATTTTTTTGTTCACTGTCTCAGATGTTTCTGCAAAGTATTCTCTTCTCTCAGAATGACCAAGAACAACATATTTTACTCCGACATCTGTAAGCATTGCCGGAGAGATTTCTCCTGTGTATGCACCTTTTTCTTCAAAGTACATATTCTCAGCACCTACCTGGATATTGGAGCCCTTGCATGCTTCCATAACCGGAATGATGTCGATAGCCGGAACACAGAATACAACATCCACTTCGTCATTTGCAACAAGCGGTTTCAGTGTATTTACCAGTTCCACTGCCTCACTCGGAGTCATGTTCATTTTCCAGTTACCAGCGATAATTTTCTTTCTTGCCATCTTTTTATCCTCCATGAATAAAATATAAACTTGCCGGACCCTGCATTCTTATGCGGGTCAGTCAACTGATGAATTATTTATCGTTTGCTGCAGCAACACCGGGAAGTTCTTTTCCTTCCAGGAATTCCAGAGATGCGCCGCCGCCTGTGGAAATGTGGCTCATCTTATCACCAAATCCAAGCTGATTTACAGCTGCTGCGGAATCACCGCCGCCGATGATCGTCGTTGCGTCTGTCTCTGCCAGAGATTTTGCCACTGCAATCGTTCCTTTTGCAAGAATCGGATTCTCAAATACGCCCATCGGTCCGTTCCATACAACGGTCTTCGCAGATTTCACAGCATCTGCATACAGCTTCGCGGTCTCGGTTCCGATATCCAGACCCATCTTGTCAGCCGGGATTGCATCGGAAGGTACCACTTCCACTGCAATTTCAGCATCGATTGGGGACGGGAATTCTGCTGCAATCGTGGTATCGATCGGGAGAAGAAGCTTCTTGCCGAGCTTTTCTGCTTTTTCCATCATTTCCCTGCAGTAGTCAATCTTTGTATCATCCACCAGAGAAGTACCTACTTCCAGTCCTTTTGCTTTCAGGAAGGTGTAAGCCATACCGCCGCCGATGATCAGAGTGTCGCATTTTTCCAGAAGGTTGGAAATTACATTCAGCTTATCTGCAACTTTCGCACCGCCAAGAATTGCAACGAACGGTCTTACCGGAGTTTCTACTGCATTTCCCAGGAAATCGATTTCTTTCTGCATCAGATATCCGACAACACAGGTATCGATATACTCTGTCACACCAACGTTGGAGCAGTGTGCTCTGTGAGCAGTACCAAATGCATCGTTCACGAATACTTCTGCCAGAGAAGCCAGATCCTTGCTGAACGCTTCTCCGTTCTTTGTCTCTTCTGCACGATAACGGGTATTTTCAAGAAGGATGATCTCACCGTCCTTCATGGCATCTACCGCTGCCTTAACGCTGTCATCCACAACGACCGGGCTGGCAACAAATTTCACTTCCTGTCCGAGAAGCTCGGAAAGACGTACTGCTACAGGAGCCAGAGACAGTTCCGGCTTCGGCTCTCCCTTCGGTTTTCCAAGATGAGAGCAGAGAATGATTCTTCCGCCGTCTGCAACCAGTTTTTTAATTGTCGGAAGAGCTGCAACCAGACGGTTTTCGTCTGTGATTTTTCCTTCTTTTAACGGCACATTAAAGTCGCAGCGAACCAGGACTTTCTTGCCGTTTACATTGATATCATCAACAGATTTTTTATTTAATCCCATGATTCTATACCTCCGTATAATATGAAAAAACGAGCCCGGTCCTATTCAGACCGGACCCGTATCTGAGTCTATTAACGCTCTATGATGACTTAAGCTCCAAGAAGTTTGCCAAAGTGTTTGATTGTACGAACCATCTGGCTTGTGTAGGAGTTTTCGTTGTCATACCAGGAAACAACCTGTACCTGTGTTGTGCCGTTGTCCAGCGGAAGAACCATTGTCTGAGTAGCATCAAACAGGGAACCGAATTTCATACCAACGATATCGGAAGAAACGATTTCGTCTTCGTTGTAGCCGAAGGATTCGTTGGAAGCTGCTTTCATAGCCGCGTTGATCTGTTCTTTTGTAACAGTTCCTTCAACAACTGCTGTAAGGATTGTGGTAGAACCTGTCGGGGTCGGTACACGCTGAGCAGCGCCGATCAGTTTTCCGTTCAGTTCCGGAATAACAAGACCGATTGCATTAGCAGCACCTGTGCTGTTCTGAACGATGTTCACTGCAGCTGCGCGGGATCTTCTCAGATCGCCTTTTCTCTGCGGTCCGTCAAGTGTCATCTGATCGCCTGTGTAAGCGTGGATTGTGCACATGATACCGGATTTGATTGCTGCCAGGTCATTCAGAGCTTTTGCCATCGGAGCAAGACAGTTTGTTGTACAGGAAGCAGCGGAGATGATCTTGTCTTCGCTTGTAAGACCTTCGTGGTTTACATTGTAAACGATTGTCTTAAGATCGTTTCCAGCCGGAGCGGAAATGATAACGTGTTTAGCACCTGCATCGATATGAGCCTGTGCTTTGTCTTTGGATGTATAGAAACCTGTACATTCCAGAACTACATCAACACCGATTTCTCCCCACGGAAGATCAGCTGCTTTTGCTTCTGCGTAGATTTTGATTTCTTTTCCATCAACTGTGATAGAATCTTCTCCAGCAACAACAGTGTCTGCAAGTGCATATCTGCCCTGTGTGGAGTCATATTTCAGTAAGTGAGCAAGCATTTTCGGGGATGTTAAATCGTTGATTGCTACGATTTCAAATCCTTCTGCTCCGAACATCTGACGGAATGCAAGACGACCGATACGGCCGAATCCGTTAATTGCAACTTTTACTGCCATGATAAATTCCTCCTATGAATTAAATGGTAATTATGACATTTTCCGGGTTTGTTCAAAAAATGTCAACCTACGAAGTATTGTACAAAATTCCAAACAAAAATTCAAGACTATTTTTAAAAATCCTCACAAAAAAGTAATTTATGATATAATGCACATGTAACCCGGTAATCCATGACGGATTTTACCAGAAACACACCGCGGATATCCTGTGATATATCCGCAGAGAAAGGACCCAACCATGAACCAGCCAGCTTACTGGGACTGCCATATGCATTCCGAATTCTCCTCAGATTCTCCCACTCCCATGGAAGAGATGATCCGCGCATCCATCGACAGGCATCTGAGCGGAATCTGCTTCACCGAACATCTCGACCCGGATTTCCCAACGACCCCGGATGGACTTGACTTTTCCCTGGACATTCCGGCATACAGCCGGAAGCTTAGAAAGCTTCAGGAAACCTACCGGGACAAAATATCCATCCGCTTCGGAATCGAGCTGGGGCTTCAGCCTCATCTCGGAGAATATTTCCGTTCACTGATAAGCTCCAATTCCTTTGATTTTGTGATCGGCTCTTCTCACCTGATCCACGGCTGTGATCCCTACTACCCGGAGTATTTCCGGCACTGCAGTGAAGCCGAAGGATACCGGGAATATTTTTCATCCATTCTGGAAAATCTTTCTGCTTTTGACGGAATGGATGTCTATGGACACATTGATTACATCGTCCGATATGGTCCAAACAAAAACAGAGATTATTCTTATGAGAAATACCGGGATATCCTGGATGAGATTCTGCTCACTCTGATCCGGAAGCATGTCGGTATTGAGGTGAACACCGGCGGCCTGCACTACGGTCTGGGAGAGCCCAATCCCTGCACCGACGTGATCCGCCGCTACCGTGAGCTTGGCGGCGAAATCATCACCATCGGTTCGGATGCACATACTCCTGAAAAAATCGCCTGGGAATTTCCAAAAGCTACTTCCATAATAAGAGAATGCGGTTTCCGATACTATACCGTATTCGAAAACCGCAAACCATTTTTCATAAAACTATAGATTATTTTCTGAGCCTGTCCACAAAAGCTCTGAATTTTCCGGGTGACTCGCTGTCCAGCGAACGCTGGTACAGCTTCCGGATCCATTCTGTGATCACTTCGATCAGAATCGGGGAGAACGTCATCAAAAGGAACACCCAGATAATCATTCCAAACTGCAGCTCGCCCAGAACCAGCAGCTTCTGCAGCAAAATTGCGGAAGCAAAGAAGATGATCTGCATTCCATAGATGACTGCCATACGGAATTTATTCAGAGGCGCATATACCGTTTTCAGTGCCGCCATATAATTCCACCCGGTAACCAGAACACAGGCCGTCCCAAGCATGGCGTTGGAATGATATATTCCCTGACAGATCAGCATGATGGAAAATACACATCCGGTGATGGTCACTGCCGCAGGAAATGCATTCATAAAAACATGACGCAGAAATGTGTGATCGATTTTTTCATAATTATTTTCCTGCGCCAGAAGGAATGTGGGAATCCCTACTGCGCAGGCACTGATCAGTGACATCTGAATGGGCTCGAATGGGTAGGAGCTTCCGAAGAAGATGGTAATCAGCGCAAGAAATACGGAAAACATGGTTTTGATCAGAAACATGGACGCCGCTGTACGGATATTGTTGACGACCCGACGTCCCTGGTTGACAATGTCCGGCATGGAAGCAAAATTGGAATCCAGAAGGACCACATTGGCAATATTTTTCGCTGCATCGCTTCCTCCGGCTACTGCAATGCTGCAGTCCGCCTCCTTCAGCGCGAGCACATCATTTACACCATCTCCGGTCATTGCAACTGTGTGCCCATTTTCCCTGAGAATCTGTACCATCTGCTTTTTCTGCTGCGGTGTCACACGGCCAAATACACTGCATTCCTGCACGGCCTGCACCAGCTCCTCCGGTGTTTCCAGCCGGGAGGCATCCACATACTTCTCCGCATTTTTTAATCCTGCACGCTTTGCTATGGAAGACACTGTCACCGGATCATCACCGGAAATAATTTTCAGATCCACGCCCTGCTCATAAAAATAAGCCAGCGTATCCGGTGCTTCCTCACGGATCACATCGGTAATCAGAATCATCCCTTCCGGTTCCAGTGCTCCCGGAAGCTGTGTGCCCCCTGTCATTTCCGGACTGTGTGCCAGTACCAGCACACGGTATCCTTCCGCGCCATACTCCGCACACCGTGCTTCCAGTTCTTCTATTCCTTCCGGAAACAGAAACTGTACAGCGCCGATCAGATAGGTTCCCTCGTTTTCAAAAGAAGCACCGCTGTATTTCCGATCCGAAGAAAACGGGATCACATTGACTGCATTCCACGCATGTTCCGGCCGGAACCGGTCATGAAGCGCATCCGCCGTGGCATTTTTGTCGCTCAGGACCGCCATCAGGTTCCGCAGAGCCTTTTCCATGTCCGCTCCGTCACGTTCTTCGGAATCCCATGGTTCCAGGCATTCCACACACATGGTTCCCTCTGTAATGGTCCCGGTCTTATCCAGACAGAGTGTATCCACCCTGGCAAGCGTCTCAATGCAGTACAGTTCCTGAACAAGTGTATTTTTCGCGGCAAGCTTCATCGTCCCAATCGTCAGAGCCACACTGGTAAGCAGCACAAGTCCTTCCGGGATCATTCCGATCACAGCTGCGACCATATTCACCACCGCCCCCTGAAGGGTGTCATGCATCACAAAATACTGCTTATAAAACAGAAGAAATCCCAGAGGAACGATGATGATGCTGATGATTTTCAAAATCGCATTCAGAGAATTTCGAAGTTCCGAGTTATGACGTTTAAATTCCTTTGCCTCACTGGTAATTCTCGATGCATAGTTATCCGCTCCCACATGGGTGACCTGGCAGTAGGCTTCTCCGGCTGTCACAAAGCTTCCGGAGTAAAGATCGTCTCCGTTGTTTTTCACCAGATTGTCTGCCTCGCCCGTAAGCAGGGATTCGTTTACCTCCAGATTTCCCTCCAGCACCTGTGCGTCTGCCGGAACCTGATCTCCTGTTTTCAGGAAAATAATATCATCGATTACCAGCTTCTCTGTGGCAATCCTCCATTTTTTTCCCTCTCTTAAGACGACTGTCTTATTTTCTGTCAGAATGGCCAGCTTATCCAGCGTTTTCTTCGCCCGTATCTCCTGGATGATTCCAATCACCGTATTAATCAGAATAATTCCGATGAAAAGAGAGTTTTTGAAGGATCCGACCAGTATCACCATTGCCGACAGAACAATATTGAGAAAATTAAAAAATGTCAGCGTATTCTCCAGAATGATCTGCTTATATGTTCTGGTATTAAGATTATCGCTGACATTTACCTTTCCCTGTGCGATCCGCTCCTGAATCTGTTCATTCGTAAGACCTGTCATGTTTCACTGCTCCTTTAATCATACCGCCTCCAAGCACGTGATCCTTCTCATAAAATACAACCGCCTGTCCCGGTGTGATCGCTCTTTGCGGTTCTTTGAATTCAACGAGAAGTGTATCCGCACGGACTTCTTTTATTATAGCAGGTGCTCCTTTATGATTGTAACGAATCTTTGCCCAGATTTCTGTACCGGCCTGAAACTCCGGAACAGACATGGGATTCAGATGGTCACAGACCAGCTGTGAAGCAAAAAGATCTTCCCCTTCCCCGATTACCACCTCATTGGTGTCGGGACGTATCTCCGTAACAAATACGGGATGTCCCATCGCAAGATTCAGCCCTTTGCGCTGCCCGATCGTATAATGAATAATTCCTTTGTGCCGTCCCAGTATATCCCCGTTTCGGTTCACGTAATTTCCGGCAGGCGGAACCGACCCGGTATGCGTTTCTATATAACGCGCATAATTTTTGTCCGGAATAAAACAGATTTCCATACTGTCCGGTTTTTCTGCTACCGGAAGTCCGATCTGTCCTGCGATCGCACGAACCTGCTCTTTCGTGTAATCCCCCAGCGGCATCCGGGTCCGTGACAGCTGCTCCTGGGTAAGATTGTAAAGAGCATATGTCTGATCCTTTGCCGATGTGGCCGAACACTGCAGAGAATATCGTCCGTTTGGCAGCTGTATCACACGTGCATAATGTCCTGTGGAAAGCAGCGTCGCGCCAAGGCGCTCTCCCTGCTCCATCATTGCCTGCCACTTGATACGGCGGTTACAGATCACACAGGGATTCGGCGTTCTGCCGTTGAGATATTCTCCCGTAAAATAATCAATGACTTCTGCCTGAAACGGCTCACAGAAGTCTGCGACATAATGAGGAATTCCCAGAAATTCCGCGACGCGGGCCGCTTCAGCCGCAATATTCTGCCCGCTTTCTGCGGACGCGTCGTCACGGAAATGAACCATTGTCACACCAATCACATCATACCCCTGCTCCTTCAGCAGGTAGGCGGCGACAGAGGAATCCACACCGCCGGACAGACCAACAATGATTTTCTGCTTCTCCATCAATATTCTTCCTCTTCTTCCCCTTCATGAATATCCGACTTGGGTTTCTCCAGGCCTTCGATGGTAATGTGATGCTTCTGTGCGTAATCCCAGAGAGCCGCATGAATGGCTTCCTCTGCCAGCAGAGAACAATGAATCTTCACCGGCGGAAGTCCATCCAGTGCTTCCATAACTGCCTTGTTTGTCACCTTCATTGCCTCTTCGATGGTTTTTCCGATTACCAGCTCTGTTGCCATGCTGCTGGTAGCCACTGCGGCACCGCAGCCAAAGGTTTTGAATTTACAGTCTCTGATGATGTGTGTCTCATCATCGATATCCAGAAAAATTCTCATGATATCTCCGCACTTTGCGTTTCCGACAGTACCTACTCCGCTGGCATTTTCAATTTCTCCCACATTGCGCGGATGCTGAAAATGGTCCATAACTTTCTCACTATACATTCTTTTTTCCTCCTGACTGATTCCCTATCATTTTATCTATTTCTGTTTTTTCATAAAGTCTTCATACAGCGGAGACATGCTTCTGAGATTCTGAACGATCTCCTTGAGCTTATCCACTGTGAAATCCGCATCCTCTTTTGTGATTTCCTCACTCAAAGTCATTCTGAGAGAGCCGTGTGCGATCTCATGAGGAAGGCCGATTGCCAGAAGCACATGGGACGGATCCAGAGAACCGGACGTACATGCAGATCCGCTGGATGCGCAGATTCCGTAATTGTCCAGCATCAGAAGCAGGGATTCTCCCTCAATAAACTGAAAGCTGACATTGATATTGTTCGGAAGACGTCTCTTAAGATCTCCGTTTACCTTCACATACGGAATTTCATCGGTAATTCTGCGGATCATATAATCACGGATCTCAATCTCTTTTGCCGTACGTTCTTCCATCGTGCGTTCCGCCCGTTCCGCAGCCACACCGTATCCGACGATTCCGGGAACATTTTCCGTTCCTGCACGGCGCTTTCGCTCCTGGGCACCGCCATGTACGAAGGAGCGGTTTTTGATACCCTTGCGGATGTAAAGGAATCCGATTCCTTTCGGTCCGTTGATTTTATGTGCACTGGAACTGAGCATATCGATTCCGAGCTCATCCACTTTGATGGGAACCTGGCCGAATGCCTGCACGGCATCGGTGTGAAACAGAATTCCATGTTCCTTCGCGATCATGCCGATCTCACGAATCGGCTGAATGGATCCGATTTCATTGTTTGCAAACATCACAGAAATCAGGATCGTCTCCGGAGTGATGGCTTTTTCCAGATCCTCCAGCTTCACGATGCCATTCTCATCCACATCCAGATATGTGATTTTTGCACCGCGCTCCTTCTCCAGATATTCACAGGTATGAAGGATGGCATGGTGTTCGATCTTTGTGGTGATGATGTGGTTGCCTTTTGCCTTATATGCTTCAAAGGTTGCCTTCAGCGCCCAGTTGTCTGATTCCGAACCGCCGGCCGTAAAATATATCTCCTCTTTTTTTGCTCCGAGGACATTCGCGATCTGCTCTCTGGCAGTCGTGATCGCCTCTTTTCCTTTTGCCGCAAAATCATATACACTGGAGGGGTTTCCGTAATATTCTGTAAAATACGGAAGCATCGCCTGTACCACCTCCGGTGCCGTTCTGGTCGTTGCTGCATTATCCAAATATATCATTTTCCCCATTTTATTATCCTCCTGCAATGGTTTTCATTGATTATTCTGTACTCTGCGGCTCTCTTCAATCAGTTCATAAAGAGTCATGGAATCCGCCGCCGCATTGATGCTGTCATTGATTCGCTTCCACACATATCTGGCCACGCAAAGATCCGCACCCTGACAGCTTCCCTCATCCTCGTTCCCCGGACACACCGCCGCTTCCAGGCCGCCCTCCAGGACACGCAGGATATCTCCCACAGAAATCTCCTGTGCCGGCCGGCCAAGACGATATCCGCCGGAAGCGCCTCTGCTGCTGGTGACGATACCGGCTTTTTTCAGAAGCGCCATCAGCTGTTCCAGATAGCTGACGGAAATCTTCTGTCGAGATGCAATACTCTGAAGAGAGACAGTTTCTATTTCACTGTGAAGTCCCAGATCGATTAACGCTCTGAGACCATATCGCGCTCTTGTAGAGAGTTTCATATTCCCACCTCATTTTTAATTCCGAGTGTTTCCCTCGGATTTCAAAGATACTCTATCAGAAAACGCCTGTTCTGTCAAGGTCATTTCCCGCATATATTGTCAAAAACAGAATGGATTTAGGATATGTCAAAAAGACTTTTCATCAAAAGCACTCTGATCCTGATTCTGGCCGGTTTCTCATCCCGGATTATGGGCTTCTTTTATAGAATATTCCTCTCACAGACCATCGGTGCACAGGGAATGGGAATTTACCAGCTTCTCATGCCGCTCCAGGTACTGATCATGGCCGTCACCACTTCCGGAATTCAGACGGCTCTGTCCAGACTGTGTGCCGCAAAAATCGCGCTGAAGAAGAAAAATCTTGCCAGGGACTACCTGTGCATCGGCACTTCCCTGGCTTTTTTTCTTTCGGTACTTCTTTCGGTACTGGTCCGCCGTCACAGTATTTTCCTCGCGGAACAGATTTTAAAAATCCCCGATGGCGGAAGCTATGTCTTTCTTCTTTCCTGGTCATTTCCGTTCGGTACACTTCACTCCTGTATCACCAGTTATTATTATGCCCGGAAAAAGACACTGATCCCATCGGTCATTCAGCTTCTGGAACAGTTTACGCGGGTGGGAAGCACCTGGATCATTTATCAGATCCTCCTGTCCAGAGAGCAGCCGGTCACCCCTTCCATTTCCATCGGCGGCACTCTGATCAGTGAAATGGCGGCGGTTCTGATCATATTGTTTTTTATTGGCATGGATTTTCAAAAAGATCATTACCGCCCTGGATCTGCCGAAAACCTCCCTGCTATTCTGAACGATATTCTGCAGATGTCCGTGCCGCTTTCTCTGAACCGGATTCTTTTGACCCTTCTTTCTGCCGCCGAGGTAACGCTGATTCCGCAAATGCTGATGAAATCCGGGCTGGATCAGAGCAGTGCTCTGAGTGTTTACGGCATTTTTACCGGAATGGCACTACCGGTCATCCTCTTTCCCTCTGCGGTCACAAATTCCGTCTCCGTTCTGCTCATGCCATCCATTGCGGAACTGCAGGCGCTGGGACAGAATAAAAAGATTCAGGACGCTGCATTAACCATCTGCAGCATGTGTCTGCTTCTCGGTATCCTGTGTACCTTTCTTTTTTTCCTGCTGGGACCCTTTGCCGGCTCACTGCTTTTTCACAATTCCACTGCCGGTACATATATCCGGACGTTATCCTTCGCCTGCCCCTTCCAGTATCTGAACGTCACCTTATCCGGGATTCTGAACGGACTGGGAAAATCCGGGCGCAACCTTCTGCACAATGCCGCTGCGATCAGTCTGCGTATCTTTTTTGTTGTCAGAATCATTCCGGCTGTGGGAATCCGGGGATATTTTTTCGGACTTCTTTTTGGCGAGCTCCTCCTTTGTGTACTGCACACTCTGTCTCTTCGAAGCGTATTTCTACGTCCGTAACGAAAAACCTGTGAAAACTATCGACTTTTTTTTCGGAATCGTTTATAATAATTGCCGAAATCATAAAACGAAGGAGAATATCATGGGACTTGAATTTATTACGAAACTGCCGACTCCTCAGGAAATCCGCAGCCAGTATCCAATCGATGCGCAGATTCGTGAACTGAAGAAAAAAAGAGACCAGGAAATCCGTGACGTTTTTACGGGAAACAGCAGCAAATTTATTGTCATTATCGGACCATGCTCTGCAGACAATGAAGATGCGGTCTGCGACTACCTCCTGCGCCTGCGCAAGGTACAGGAAAAAATTTCCGACAAAGTGCTGATCATCCCCCGTGTCTATACAAATAAACCACGTACCACCGGCGAAGGATATAAAGGAATGGTTCATCAGCCGGATCCGGAAAAGAAGCCTGACATGCTTGCCGGGCTGATCGCCATTCGGAAAATGCATATTCGTGCCATACGGGAAAGCGGCTTTACCTGCGCAGATGAGATGCTTTATCCGGAAAACTGGAGATATCTGTCCGATCTTCTGTCTTATGTAGCGGTCGGTGCCCGCTCTGTGGAGGATCAGCAGCATCGTCTGACGGTCAGCGGTATGGATGTTCCTGCGGGAATGAAAAACCCCACCAGCGGTGATTACAGTGTGATGCTGAATTCCATCGTTGCTGCCCAGAGCTCCCACCGCTTTATCTACAGAAGCTGGGAAGTGGAGTCCTCCGGAAATGAGCTGGCTCACTGTATCCTCAGGGGAGCGGTAAACAAACACGGAGAGGCCATTCCAAACTACCATTATGAGGATCTTCGTCTCCTCCTGGAAAAATATCAGCAGAAAGACCTTCTGAACCCGGCTGTAATTATTGACACCAATCATTCCAATTCCAACAAGCAGTACAGACAACAGGTACGAATTGCGCGGGAGGTACTGCACAGCCGCATGCTGGATCCGGAGCTTCATCAGCTGGTTAAAGGACTGATGATCGAAAGCTATCTCGAACCGGGTAATCAGAAAATCGGCTGCGAACATCATGTTTACGGAAAATCTATCACAGACCCCTGCCTGGGCTGGGAAGAATCCGAACAGCTGCTCTACACAATTGCAGAAATGTGCTGAGCATTCTGATCGGTGTGACATTCAAAAGGGAGCTATGGCTTTGTGTAAGCCATAACTCCCTCTTTTTTTCACGAATGTTTCAATGTCGGGGATGCGCCCTCATATATACATCTCTCATTTTATTCATATTAAAATTCAGATATACCTGCGTGGTGGAGATGTCGGAATGTCCCAGCATTTCCTGCACACTTCTCACATCCGCCCCGTTTTGAAGCATGTGCACCGCAAAAGAATGACGCAGTGTATGTGGTGTGATATCCTTTCGGATCCCTGCCTCATCCGCATATCCTTTCAGCACCTTCCAGAACCCCTGACGGCTCATGGGCTTTCCGCTGCAGTTCGTAAACAGTGCCGTCTCCGCTTCACTTTTTGCAAAAGCGGCCCGTGCCTCAAAGACATACTGGGTCAACGCCTTCCGGCTCACATTCCCAATGGGGATAACCCGCTCTTTTCCGCTTTCATGACAGGTAACATACCCCAGCTTCAGATTGACATCCCTGATCTCCAGATGGATCAGCTCGCTCACCCGCATGCCGGTCGCATACAAAAGCTCCAGCATTGCCGTATCGCGGATTCCTTTGGGTGTATTCTGATTTGGCTGACGCAAGAGTGCATCTACCTCATCCACTGACAATATCTCCGGAGGTCTTTTCTCAACCCTGGGCGATTTCAGTTCTTCTGACGGATCCGATTTAATCTTTCCCATACGGAACAGATAACGGAAAAATGCCCTCATGGATGCCACACTCCTGCTGACACTGGATGACGCGAAGTGTCTGTCCTGCATTTCCTGAATATATGCCTGCAGATCCGAATCCAGTACCTCCCCCACTTCCCGGATTCCTCTCTCTCTCAGAAACAGAATGATTTTTTTCAGGTCCCTCTCGTACGACACTTCCGTATTTTTTGATGTTTTCTTCGTATTATGAAGATATGATATAAATTCCCGAACTTCTCTTTCCATTACTCTTACTTCCGCTTTTCTGTAGATTGTAAAAGTATTTTATCCTTCAAAAACGTATTGTTATTATACTTTGAATTTTACATAAAATCAAATACTTTTTTCGCGAAAAATCCTTTAAAATCAAGGGTTTTCGGCATCCAACCACCAAATGTCGCATCCGTGTGCGCAGTCCGGCACCACATCTTGTAAAAAATTTTTTTCAAAATAATTTCAGCACTTCCGTCATTTTTTCCACAAGCATCGGATTTACATAACATTCCAGAAGAATGCCCAAAAAATACGCCAGACTCAGAACTGCTGTCCTTAAGCAGTATTCTCTGAACCTTACGGAAAGCATCCCGTCCTTTACCCAGATTTCCCTGGACTTCCGGTAAATTTCTTCCATGATCATCAGCCATACCGGCACATAGACCAGATACTGCGGCATCAGAAACCCAAGGCCAACCAGTCCGCCTGTCAGACCAAACTGCAGGACGGAAACGCTCAGGACAGCGCCTGTCTGCAGCCCTGATATGCAGCTGGAAACCACAGAAAGCGGTACCCCGAATATAGAAAAGCCGCACAGCACACACAGCACCAGATAGCTTCCGCGCACTTTGAGAATTTCAAGCAGATATTCCTTTCCGGATATTCCGGTATCCATAAATGTTGTCAGAAAATACAGCGACGCAGCTGCCTCCTGACCGGTTTTTGTTTTCCACAGAACATTCGGTAATATGGTTCCCAGAAGAAATCCGATCAGAAAGAAAAGGATCATGACCGAATTCTGCTCTCTGTTTTCCCGCCTCTTAAGTCTCCCCATAACCTCACCCCGTACATCTTACGTCTCCCAGTAATGGATTAGACCAAAAAAAGAGAGAGCCTCGCTTCACAAACTGACGAATCAGTTTGTTTGCGAAACTCCCTTTTATGTTTCTTATGAACTCTTCTGCCAAGTCTATTTCGCGTAATCCACAGCTCTGCTTTCGCGAATGACATTGACCTTGATCTGACCAGGATATTCCAGCTCTGCCTCGATCTGCTTTGCGATATCTCTTGCAAGCAATACCATATCTGCATCCGTAACATGCTCCGGAACAACCATAACGCGAACTTCTCTTCCTGCCTGAATGGCAAAAGATTTATCTACGCCCTTGAACTCGTTGGTGATGTCTTCCAGCTGTTTCAAACGATTGGTATATGTCTCCAATGTCTCTCTTCTGGCGCCCGGACGTGCTGCAGAAATCGCATCCGCAGCCTGAACAATACATGCGATCAGAGATTCCGGTTCCACATCGCCGTGATGAGATGCCACAGCATTGATCACAACCGGCGATTCTTTGTATTTCTTACAGAGATCAACACCAATCTGGATATGAGAACCTTCTACTTCGTGGTCAATAGACTTTCCAATATCATGGAGTAATCCCGCACGCTTTGCCAGACGAACATCCACACCGACTTCACCTGCCAGCATGCCCGACAGCTGTGCAACCTCGATGGAATGCTTTAATGCATTCTGTCCATAGCTCGAACGGAATTTCATGCGTCCCAGCAGCTTCAGAAGTTCCGGATGAATGCCATGCACGCCCACATCCATAGCAGCATTTTCGCCTTCTTCGCGAATCTGCGCCTCGACTTCTTTCTGTGCCTTCTCCACCATCTCTTCGATTCTTGCCGGATGAATACGGCCATCCACAATCAGTTTTTCCAATGCCACACGTGCAATTTCTCTTCGGATCGGATCAAAAGCAGATAAGACAACTGCCTCCGGAGTATCATCGATAATCAGATCCACTCCTGTCATTGTCTCAAGAGTACGGATATTGCGGCCTTCACGACCGATAATACGACCCTTCATCTCATCGCTTGGAAGCTGAACAACGGAAATCGTCGTTTCGGACACATGATCCACAGCACATTTCTGAATGGCATTTACCACATATTCCTTCGCTTTCTTTCCGGCTTCTTCCTTTGCCCTGCCTTCCAGTTCCTTGTAGAGCTTTGCAACATCAACCTTTACATCGTCCTCTACTGACCTGAGCAATTCTTCTTTTGCCTGTTCGGAGGTAAGACCGGAAACACGTTCCAGTTCCTGTACTCCCTTCAGTTCGAGTTCTTCCACTCTCTTTTCTTTCTTCTGCAATTCAGCAATTCTCGCTGCGCATTCTGCCTCTCGCTTCTCAACTGCATCCGCCTTTTTGTCTACGGATTCCTCCTTCGCCAAAACACGTTTTTCGTATTTCTGCAGTTCATTTCTACGTTCCTTGGTTTCCTTCTCCAGTTCATTTTTTGTGCGGAGAGATTCTTCCTTCACTTCCAATAAAGCTTCTCTTTTTTTCGTTTCTGATGTCTTCAGAGCTTCATCTATGATGCTTCTTGCTTTATCTTCCGCTGTCCCGATAATTTCCGCGTCCTTTTTGACTTTGTTATTGACAGCGACTTTGCAAGTAACAGGAACCGCAATAAGCAGCGCGACTACCGCAGCGACAATTGCAACAATTATTGTGCCTGCCACAGGAGCACCTCCTTATTTTGTTTTCATTGTACAAATACAACACTACAATTTTATCTTTTTTTTATACTTATGTCAAGATTTATATAGTATAGTTTCCTGTTTTTTTCGGCACTCAGCCATACAAAGATATATCCAGTTCCTCAAGAACACTGTTTATATCATTCCACGAAAACCCTCTCCGCACAAGGAATCCATACAGTCTTCGCATCTCTTTCTCATCCAGGCGGGAATTTTCCGGATATTTTTTCAGAATCGTCCCCTTCAGTACAAGACGTTCATCGGGTTCCCATAACTCCTGTGCTTCCTCCCATGCTCTGCATGCGGTCTCCCGGTCGATACCCCTTTGTCCCAGCTCTGCCATTATCTTTTTCCGGCTCTTCTGATGAATCCGTCCTGCTATGTAGGTTCGCGCATAGCGCTCATCGTCAAGATACCCGAAGCTCTCCACATATTCTATCGCATCCTCTGCCGTCTCTTCAGAAAAGCCTGCCTGACGCAATCTGTCAGACAGGCCTTTTTTCGTCCGATCCATATGTTCCAGAAGACGCAGTGCCTTCTCACGGGCTTTTTTACGTTCCTGCGGATCCATTCTGTATTATTCCTCTTCTGCTGCCGCTGTTTCTTCATCCGGAAGAAGGTGATAATGAATACGAACCTTCTTCTCAATTTCATCACAGATTTCCGGATGCTCTTTCAGGAACGTCTTCGCATTTTCACGACCCTGTCCGATCTTATCTCCCTCATATGCATACCATGCGCCGCTCTTATTGACAATATTATTTTCCGCTGCCAGATCCAGGATGTCTCCTTCCTTTGAGATACCGGTTCCGAACATAATGTCAAATTCTGCCTGTTTAAACGGCGGTGCCACTTTGTTCTTTACCACCTTGATTCGCGTATGGTTTCCAACCATTTCACCACCCTGCTTCAGGGTTTCCACGCGGCGGACATCCAGACGAACGGAAGAATAGAATTTCAGCGCACGTCCTCCGGTCGTTGTCTCCGGATTTCCAAACATGACTCCCACTTTTTCACGAAGCTGGTTGATAAAGATTACCACACAGTTGGATTTGCTGATCACTGCAGTGAGCTTTCTCAATGCCTGAGACATAAGGCGGGCCTGAAGTCCCACATGACTGTCTCCCATGTCACCGTCAATCTCCGCCTTCGGCACCAGTGCCGCAACAGAGTCCACGATGACAATGTCAACTGCCCCGGAGCGCACCATCGTCTCAGTAATCTCCAGAGCCTGCTCACCGTTATCCGGCTGTGAGATATACAGATTATCAATATCCACACCGATGTTCTTCGCATATACCGGATCCAGCGCATGCTCCGCATCAATAAACCCGGCGATACCGCCTCTCTTCTGCACTTCTGCAACAATATGTAACGCAACGGTCGTTTTACCGCTGGATTCCGGCCCGAATATTTCGACAATTCGTCCTTTTGGCACTCCGCCCACACCCAGCGCAATGTCAAGACTTAAAGATCCGGTAGGAACTGCCTCCACCTGCATATTTGCTCCGGATTCTCCCAGTTTCATCACAGAGCCTTTTCCGTACTGTTTCTCAATATGTCCAAGGGCTGCCTCCAGCGCCTTCTGTTTTTCAGAACTGATCATTCCAATATTCTCCTTAACATTTATTCTGCTTTCATTTCGAACCTATGTTCGTGTTTTCTGTATTCATAGTATTATAAATTCTGTCGTATGTCAAGAAATTTATATATTTTTTTGTCCGCATGTCTCTTGACTCATGCTATTACAAAACAAAGCGGCTTCTGATCAAAGCCGCCTTGTATATTCAACCCGAATACAATTTTTGTGCATCATCCCTGGCTGAGGATACTCTTCACATGGGCAACTTCTTCCTGCGTTGCCTTTGCCGCCGGCACATAATAGCCTTTCTCCCTGGCAATTCTGTAAATCTCCTCCTGGGACATTTCGCACTGATTACGCATCTGTTTTAAAGTGGATTTCAGCTGGGGGTTCTCTGTCTGCGAGATCATCTCCCCAAAACGTACCAGTTCCCCGTTAATGGAAACAAGTGTATCTGATACCATCGTTTTCTCATTCATATCCGACACCTCCTACTGCAAAAACTGCATCAGCTGCTGTTTGCTCTGCATCGCAGACTGTGATGACTTCTGGAAAAACTGTTTTACTTCCGCATCCTGTGCCTGCTGTGCATACGCATCCATCTTGCAGTGTGTCGTGTCAAAGCCGCCGATGAGATGGCGAAGATTCTGTAAATCCAATTCCGAAATTTCTGTCATGATACTACCTCCTTGATCATATTCACAGTAGATAGTATCCCGGAAATTTCCCGGATTATTCACCGATCAGCCAATTGTACATTTCTTCGTACTGACGGGCAGAATTACTCCATGAGAAATCTGCACGCATCGCACGTTCCACCATTTTGTTCCAGTCGCGTTTTTTATCGTAATAGATACGCTCCGCATTGCGGATCGTGTTGAGCATTTCATGTGCATTGTAATTGCGGAAAGAAAATCCTGTTCCGGTTCCTTCATATTCGTTAAACGGCTCAACGGTATCCTTCAGTCCGCCGGTTTCACGGACGATCGGAAGTGTTCCGTAGCGAAGGCTCATCAGCTGGCTCAGTCCGCACGGTTCAAATAAGGAAGGCATCAGGAATGCATCCGCCGATGCATAAATCCGGTGAGAAAGCGGCTCGTCATAATAGATCTGTGCCGAAACCTTTCCACGATATTTCCAGTCAAAATGGCGGAACATGTTTTCATACTGCTGCTCACCGGTTCCCAGCACAACGATCTGAATCGCATCCTGGCACAGTTCATCCATCACATAGGCGATCAGGTCAAAGCCCTTCTGGTCAGTCAGACGTGACACAATTCCGATCATCATCGCCTTCGGATCCTCGTCCAGTCCCAGATCCTTCTGGAGCTGAATCTTGTTTTTCACCTTTTCCTTGCGGAAGTTTTCCGCATTGTAGTTTCTGGTGATCTTCGGATCGGTCTCCGGATTGAAATCCTGATAATCAATTCCGTTCACAATACCGCGCAGACTGTTGCTCCTTGCATTCAGCAGGCCATCCAGACGCTCTCCGTAAAACGGTGTCTTGATCTCTTCCGCATAGGTATTGCTTACTGTCGTAATGGCATCTGCAAAAACAAGACCGCCCTTCAGGAAGTTTCCGTCTTTGTATGCTTCCAGCTTGTCCGGTGTGAAATAATAGTCTGAAAGACCGGTGATTTCCTGAACAGTCCGGACATCATAAACACCCTGGAATTTCAGATTGTGAATAGTAAAAACGGTCTTAATATTCCAGAAGAAGCTGTTCTGCTGGAAAGAGTCATGCAGATATACCGGCACAAGGCCTGTCTGCCAGTCGTGACAGTGAATGATATCCGGGCGGAAGCCGATCACCGGGAGAACCGAGAGCACTGCCTTGGAGAAAAATGCAAATTTTTCAAGATCCCACGGTGCGCTGTCATACGGTTTCGGACCACTGAAATAATACTCATTGTCAATAAAATAGAACTGAATCCCATCATACTGCATCTGAAGAATGCCCACATAGCAGTTCTTATATCCCAGATCCATATAAAAATGTGTCACATATTCCATTTTGTCTTTCCATTCCTGCTTCATGCAGGCATATTTCGGCAAAATGACGCGAATATCAAAATATCGTTTATCGAAACATTTCGGCAGAGAACCTGCTACATCGGCAAGTCCTCCGGTCTTTATAAATGGTACCGCTTCTGATGTTGCAAATAAAATATTTTTCATCCGTGTTGCCCCTCCTTGGTAGTTCTTCTGCACACCCCCGTGCATATTTCATAATACAATATTATACTCTAAAAGGAACTTATTGGAAAGAGCGTTTTTTATATTCCAGGCGTATTTTATCTGCAATCAGAGCGATGAATTCCGAGTTCGTCGGCTTCCCTTTTCCATTGTTTACCGTGTAGCCAAACAGTTCATCAATGGTGTCCATCTTTCCCCGGCTCCACGCCACTTCAATGGCATGGCGGATCGCACGCTCTACACGGCTCGGTGTCGTCTGATGTTTTTTTGCAATGGTCGGATACAGAATTTTCGTTATGGAATTCAGCATTTCCGTGTCATTTACCGACAGGATAATCGCATCTCTCAGATACTGATATCCTTTGATGTGTGCCGGGACGCCGATCTCATGAATGATATTTGTCACATCGCCCTCCAGATCATATTCCTGCGGCATCCTCTCCTCCTGCAGATCCTGTCGGCTGATTTCTCTGTTCTTGCGCTCTGCAAATCTGCGGGTATGTTTGATTCGGTTTAGCAGCACTCTGTTATCAACGGGCTTGAGCATGTAATATTCGGCCCCCAGATTAAAGGCATCTTCTGTAATCCTGTCCTGACCCACCGCAGAAACTACGATAAATGCAGGTTTTTTCTTTCCTGTATTGTTATTGTGAAACCGTTCCATCACAGACAATCCATCGATTTTCGGCATTATAATATCCAGAACTACCACATCCGGCTCCTTCTCGCTGATGATGCTGCAGATCTCTTCACCGTTGTGTGCCTTTCCCACCAGCTTCAGATCCTGATCCTGTTCAATCATCTGACCAAGAACCTCGATCATTTTTTCATTGTCGTCTGCTATCGCCACATTTAACTTTTCCATGAGGCTGTTTCCTCCTAACTGCTATCGTTTCTATGACTTGTACAAAAACGGGCCCTGCATTCATTCTTGCACATCACCGTTATTATAGTGGAACGCAAATGACGAAATCAAGCCGAAACTGGCGTATTTACTGCATTTTCGTTCACTTTTTATTGACATTATTCGGTCTGTTTTTCCCGAATCCGACACCTCTTCCCCGCAGGAAAACGAACTTTTTTCCGTGAAAATGAGGCAGCAAAAAAATCCGCCCCAACGCTGAAACAACAAAGCGAAGTAATTTCCTGTAAAGTCAGAGAAAGGACAGTCTCCCGAAAGAAACTGCCCTTCCTGTCATCTTTATTCACTTAAAATCTCGTAGGCCCTCCTGTATCGTTCCAGCAAAGCTTCCGGGCATCCATCCCGCATATTGTTTTTCAGATCCGCCAGTTTGACCTTCCTGGCAAGCTCGCATTCTTTCAGCCTCCGGATGTAATCCATGTAAGAAACTTCACGATCTCTGGTCAGGTACAGCACTGCTTCAATAATATCCTCGCCAAACCCCGCATGTCTGAGATCCTCACTGGTCAGCGCCGTGTCCTCCAGCGTATCATGCAGCATAGCCACAATTTTTTCCTCCAGAGTATCTACCGTCATCATGATGGAAATCGGATGCAGAATATAATTCACCTGCTGCTTGTCCACCTGACCCTTATGGTATTTCGCCGCCAAATAAATTGCTTCATCTAACTGATCACGTAAATCCATAATACACCCCGCTCATGTTTTTTCACAGTTTCATGGCCGTATAACGACAAAATGCAAAACAGATTATTCCATACACTCGCACTACCATTATAATAAATCTGCACAGTTATTTCAATGGATACACGAATGTTTCAGTAACTTTTCTCATCCGACTTTTTTACTGTCTGCCTCTTCTTTTCCTGTCCACAAAGTATTCAAAACAACTGCCGCAAGTATGATCCCAGCTCCGACAAGCGCATATCTTCCCACTTTTTCACCATAGAACAGAAATACCCAGGCCGGATTCAGAACCGCCTCCAGAAGACCAATTAAAGAAGCACTGACCGGGCTTGTCAGCTTGGCCCCTTTATCAAACAGGACATATGCCAGTCCCACCTGAAAAACGCCCAGTATCAGCAATGCCGCAATTGCTTTCGCATCCATGGATCCCACATCCTTCAGAAAAGGAATCGAAATCAGAAAGGATAGAAAGAATGCGATCATACTGGAGTCCCTGCTGCTTGCCTCCGGGAGCGAATTGATAAAAAACACCCCGGAAAAGCTCACGCCGGCTCCGATTGCAACAAGATTTCCCAGAAGCTGTCCCCGGTCAAGCTGGTCAAAGAAAAACAGCACCATTCCCGCAAATGCCATCAGTACCACCAGGCACTGCTGCTTTTTCGGTATTTTTTTTCTGTAAATGCAGTCCCAGATCAGGACGAACACCGGCGCCGTATACTGCAGAACAATCGCATTGGCCGCTGTTGTCATTTTATTTGCGATCACATAAAGCAGATTGGTCAGAACAAGGCAGACAGCCGCTGCAAGAATCAGCGGGCTTACCTTTACCCTGACTGTCTTTCTGTAAATACAGAAAAAGAGGAATGCAATCAGAGAACGGGCACCGTTAATCGCAACCGCACTTCCCGGAATAAATTTAATTAAAAGTCCTCCTGTTGACCACAGAAGGGCCGTCAGTAATATGTACAGATTTCCTTTATTTTTTTCACTCATGGCTCCGATTATAACACAACTGACCGTA
This sequence comes from Blautia sp., assembly GCA_022769545.1. Lineage (GTDB taxonomy): Bacteria > Bacillota > Clostridia > Lachnospirales > Lachnospiraceae > Blautia_A. The sequence continues at coordinate 71,935 of JALEJS010000013.1, forward strand.
TGATTCCAGTACTTTCAGGGAAATCGATCTCAGGCAGCTGTCACCTTCTCCCATATCCTGTTATACATTTTGATAATATTGCCAATCAGAACTGCTGCTATAATGCTGCCTTCGCGAACTCCCTTTAACTCTCCGACAAAAATAACACTGATCAGCACAGACAATGCAATATACAGGATATCAAAAAATATTTTCACATTCTCATACTTCTTTCCTGTCACATAAGAAACAGCCCTGTTCATCGCTTCGCCCGGAAGCATTGCAACATTTCCCTTAAACTGTATCCATATACCAAAGCCCAGAACAAAACAGCTGAAAATCAGACAGGCAAACTGCATCAGATAGGTATTCACATGAATACCGGATATCAGATAGCATGAAAAATTTGTCAGATAGCCATATGCAAATGCCAAAACTGTCTGGATCACGATTTCAACAATATTACATTTTTTGCGCAGCAAAATAATCTGCACGAGTATTTGCATCACACTCCAGACATTTAACCATCCGCCAAATGTAAATATATGGCTGAATAAGGATACTGAATAGGGTACTGACGCAACCGGCGAAGTACCCAACCCCGCTTTTGTTGAAAATGCCACACCCAGCGATGCAATAAATAAACCAATCAAAAATAAAATGTATCTTTCAATTATTTGCCTCATATTTAAACGGTCCGTTTTAAATCTCATGATTTCTCCTGTTCCCTGCCACTTCCTGCGGATATTCCCGATACAAATCCAAACAAAAGACCACTTACCGGGCAGTAGGTGATCTTTTCTCGTCTTTCAAATATTTCTGCAGAAAGTAATCTGTATTATGAATCCTTCTTGCTGATCGTTTCCAGCTTGATCTGACGACGGTTCCTGACTTCATCGGACATAGGCTTGATTTCGCCTGCTTTCATAAGGGCATCCTTGGTCAGGAGCGGACCGACCAGCTCATAGATCAGTACTGCAAACAGTGTGATATTACGGATCAGGTTTCCCTGTTCGCCTAGCTGCATAGCGGTTGCACACATACCGAGAGCAACACCGGCCTGCGGGAAAAGGGTGATACCCAGATATTTACAGATCTCCGGTGAACAGTTTGTTGCTTTGGCACTGCATCTGGCACCGAAGTATTTACCAAGGCAACGGAATACGATGTAAATAATACCGATGATTATAATCGCGCTGTCCTTAAAAACGGAGAGCTGCAGTTCTGCACCGCTTACAACAAAGAATAATGCAAACAGCGGAGAAGTCCATTTGTCAGATGCAGTCATGATATCTTCGGACAGCGGACAGGTATTACAAAATACGGTTCCAAGCATCATACACACAAGCAAAGAAGAAAATCCGACATGGACCGGCCCGATATGGAATGATGTCATGGAAAGGGATGCCGCCAAAAATACCAGTGCAATGGTCATGTTAAGACGGTTTGTATTGGAGTTGAACATTTTTTCCAGCTGTGTCAGCAGGAAACCCATGAGGGCACCCAGTGCAAGAGAAGCGACGATCTCAATGAGCGGATTCACAATGATGGAAATCAGATCCACAGAACCGCTTACCAAGGATTTTGCAATACCAAAAGAAACAGCAAATATGATAAGACCAACAGCATCATCCAAAGCAACGATTGGAAGCAGCAGTTTTGTGAGCGGTCCATTTGCTTTGTACTGGCGAACAACCATCAGCGTAGCCGCAGGAGCAGTGGCAGTGGCTATGGAACCTAACGTGATCAGCTGTGCTACGGATAATTTATCGGGTATGATAAGATGTACCGCAAACAGGGCAAGATCTACAAGTACGGTAGCTGCCAGTGCCTGAAAAATTCCGATGATCACTGCCTGGCGACCGGTCTTTTTTAATTCCTCCAACCGGAACTCATTACCGATAGAAAATGCAATAAAGGCGAGGGAGATCTGGGAAATCAGGGAAAGATTGGATACCGCCTCCTCGGAAATAAATCCCAGGCCGTTAATTTGCAAAGAGCCTAAAAAATACGGTCCGATCAAAAGACCGGCAATAAGGTAAGCAGTTACCGACGGCAGCTTGAACGGCTTAAAGGCTCTGGTCATAAGCAATCCTGAAAGGACTGCAATGGAAACAGATAATAGAATCGACATAGTATTTTTCTCCAATATTATAAACAAGTTTAACCAACCGAATTATAGTCCCATCCTTCATAATTTTCAAGTACTAATTCGGAGAAATCCATTGGCAAAACAATTTTCAAAAAACCTGAGGATAATGCCCTCATGTATCTGTGTTGACTATATCAAAAAACATAAAAATGCCAGAGGCGAACTACCTCCGGCACTGTTTTATCCCGTCGCATCCAGCATATTCTCAATAAAAATCCCGTACCCCCTTGTCGGATCATTCACAAAAACATGCGTCACCGCGCCCACCAGCTTCCCATTCTGCAAAATCGGCGAACCACTCATTCCGCGCAGTATTCCTCCGGTCTGCTCCAGAAGTTTTTCATCTGTCACCTGGATCACAAAGCTTTTATTGGTATCCCCGCTGTTCGGAACGATCTGTATGATTTCTGCCTCATATTCCTTTGCAGTGCCATCAATGCTGCAGTATATGCCTGCAGGACCTTCCTGTATTTCTTCCCGTCCGGCTGCCGCAACTTTCCGGACATTTTTGGGGAGTCTTCCAATTTCATACACACCATAGATGCCATTTTCCGTGTTCCGGTTTACACTTCCGATCACATTGGAGGGTGTATAGCGAATCATCCCGGCAATTTCTCCCGGACTTCCGCGGCTTCCTTTCTGAATTCCGATCACCTCCGCACGGTAGAGCTCTCCCTCTTTGATGTCCAGCAGTTCTCCGGTATCCACATCACTGATTCCATGCCCCAGAGCCCCATAATTTCCGTTTCCGTCAATATAGGTGAGAGTGCCGACACCCTGCGTATCATCCCGCACCCAGATACCCAGCCGATAGGTTCCTCCGGCATCCAGAACCGGCTTTACAGACACCGGTACCACTTCCCTGTTCCGGCGGATAGACAGAATCACTTCGTCCGCATCCAGCTTTTCCAGTTCCTGTATCAGTTCCTGCTTTTTGGAGATCTCATGGTCATTTACCGCCACAATATAATCTCCTGATTTTACCAGATTTCTGGCAGGATTCTTTTTGCTCCCGTCTGCCGTGACGATTTCTCCGGTATCGACCACAAGAACGCCCTGTGTTTCCAGATATACCCCCACCATCTCTCCGCTGATCAGCAGCTCGCCCGGTTCCAGTGCGGATGCAGAAACGTTCTGGCTTCCTGCTTCCTTCACCATGTCCGAAAAAACACGAACCGGATCATACACCGTCAGAAGGCCCATGAGAAAGGTTCCCGTCACCGCCAGGAATAATGTTACCTGATTGAATAATCGTTTTCCTTTGTCCATTTTCCACATCCTTTACTCATAACGTAAAAAAGAGAGGAAATCCTCCCGGATCATCCTCTCTTAGTATGTGGTATCAGACCGATTTCAGTCTTGAAGTTTTATGTACCTGTGCCAATTCTTTCATTTCTTTTGCATTCTGAAGCACTGCGTCTGTGATCTGCGCACCGCCCAGCAGTCTCGCAAGCTCTCTCACCGAGGCATCCTCGTCCAGGATGTGAATCTGTGTCGATGTCTCCGTCCCGTTTACATGCTTTTCAATTTCGAAGCTGTGATCCGCCATGGCTGCAATCTGAGGAAGATGTGTGATACACAGGACCTGATGATGGGCACCTATCACAGCCATCTTTTCGGAAACCTTCTGCGCCGTCCTTCCGCTGATTCCGGTATCGATCTCGTCAAAAATCAGCGTCTCGATCTCATCCCGATCGGCCAGGATTGCCTTAATCGCCAGCATGATCCGGGAAAGCTCACCACCGGACACAATCTCTCCCAGCGGCTTTAACCGTTCCCCGGGATTGGTGGATATTTCATATTGGATCTGGTCAAATCCATTGGCGGAAAAGCTTTTCTTTTTCTCGAACGCAATGGAGAATGCAACATCCAGAAAATTCAGATCTTTCAGGCCCTCCATAATTTTCTGTTCCAGCTGTCTGCTATATTTTCTGCGGATTTCGGACAAATCATTCGATACTTTTTCGAGATTCTTCTCGCTTTCTTCCAGACATTTTTTCTTAAGCCGGAAATTCTCGTCATATTTTACAAGTATTTCCAGTTTTTCCTGCTGCTTTTTCTGATATGCCAGAATATCCTCCAGCTGCTGTCCGTATTTTGCCTTCAGTCCATTGAGAAGATCCAGCCTTCGCTCTGTCTCATAAAACGTTTCATCGTCAAAAACAAGTGAATCCATATAGGAAGACAACTCACGGTTGAAGTCATTCAGAAGGCCGTCGATCTCCGTGAGCATCTGCTCCAGCGGCTCCAGCTCTTCATCGTACTGTGTCACTCTGGAAAATTCCCGCACCGCAGTTCCCACCATATCCCCGGCTCCCTGCATATCATATCCGGTTATCCCATGCACTTCCTGAAGGGTATCCACGATTTTCTTTGCATTCACCAGTTTCCGGTAAGAACGCTCCAGAGCTTCATCCTCTCCGGGAAGAATCCGGGCATCCTCGATCTCCCGGATCTCAAATTCCAGGAAAGCCATCTCGCGATTGCGCTGTTCCTCATCCATATCCAGAGCCTTCAGATCTGCCAGGCATCTGCGGTATTCCCGGAACGCCTCCTGCACCTTTTCCTTCACCGGAAGTATTTCTTCTTTTCCGTATGCATCCAGAATCTCCAGCTGTTTGTCCTGATACAGCAAAGACTGATGCTCATGCTGTCCATGAATATCCAGAAGAAGTGCAGCCACGGCCTTCATCTGACCTACGGTGCTGGTCTGGCCGTTGATTTTGCTGATGCTTCTTCCTTCCATGATTTTTCTGGAAAGCAGAATCTGTCCGTCCTCCGGATCGATCTCCATCTCCTCCAGACGTTCCTTCACTTTTGTATTTTCAACCTGAAACAGCAGTTCCACCAGGGCATAATCCGTCTTTTCCCGAATCATACTGCGGGAAAACTTTCCCCCGAGAATCAGCTGCATGGAGCCCAGAAGAATCGACTTTCCCGCTCCCGTTTCACCGGTAAGGATATTCAGACCAGGGCCGAACTCCACTTCCGTTTCCTCAATCAGTGCAAGGTTTTTCACATGCAGATGAACTAACATTTTTCCTCCTAGATTTTCGCTATCTCATCCTACTCCGTGATCTTACGGAGCTTATCCATCACACTCAGAGCCTGTGCCGACGTTTTGGCCGCACACATAATGGTGTCATCTCCGGCAATGCTGCCCAGAATTTCCGGCCATTTCAGCCCGTCCAGTGCAGCCGCCACTCCCATGGCCATGCCCGGAACCGTCCTGATCACCACCAGGTTCTGTCCCACATCGATGGACAGGAGTGCATCCTGCAGAACCCGGGTATATTTATCTGACAGCTCCTGAGGCTCCTCCTGAATGATGGCATACCTGGATTTTCCGTTTTTTCCGGCTACCTTTGTCATTTTCAGTGCCCGGATATCCCTGGAAACCGTGGCCTGTGTCACACAAAAGCCGGCCTCGTTCAGCCTGGCGGCAAGCTCTTCCTGTGTGTCAATATCATATTTCCGAATCAGTTCTATGATTTTTTCATGTCTTGCTACTTTCATTCCACATCCTCCTGGTATACTGGCCAGATGACTGTCCCTAGCTGTTTCGCATTTTCTGACGGAGAACCTCCACAAAGCTCAGATGATTCAGCTTCAGAATCTTCGTCTTCACATCCGCTCTGCGTATCACGATCCGGTCCCCTGTGATCATGGATATTTCCGTATCCCCGTCAAAGGACGCCAGCCCTCTCTCACAGTTGCTGTGTCTTCCCTCTCCCAGCTCCACCGTCACAATGTCTTCCGCCGGAAATATTATACTCCGGGTATTCATGGTATGAGGGGCGATCGGCGTCATCAGTGTCATGGACGCATTGGGAGACACCACCGGACCTCCGGCTGACAGGCTGTAGCCTGTAGAACCTGTCGGTGTGGCGATGATAATTCCGTCTGCATTATAGGAATTCAGGTATTCATTATTGACATAATTATTAAAACGTACCACCCGGAGATGTCCCTCTCTGGTGATCACGATATCATTCAGCGCAATGTCCTCTCCCAGAACCGTTTCTCCACGGTATACCGTACCGGTGAGCATCATCCGCTCCTCCACTTCATAATCATCCTGTATCAGCTGATCCAGTGCCGGATACAGTCCCTGTCGATCCACTTCTGCAAGAAAACCCAGGGTTCCAAGATTGATACCCAAAAGAGGAATCCCCTTGTGGACCACATCTCTGGCTGCCTGAAGAAGCGTTCCGTCTCCGCCCAGAACAATGATGCACTGGGTATCTTCCGGAATCTGTTCCGGATCCGTATAGTGAAACGCGCCGCCCGGTTCCCGGCGGGCCTGCTGTACACAGCAGACGCGTCCGCGTTCTTTCAGATACGTCTCAATCTGTCCGGTAAATTCCAGCCGGGGGTCTTTTTCATTGTTTGTTATGATATAAAATCTATCCATAGCCGTATCCTAATCCAACTGTCCATGTGCTTCTCTCACCACCGCGTCCACGGTCGTATCCAGCTGTCCATCTGCAGCAGTGCCCTCCGGACACTTTTTCAGATGAAGAAGATACTCGATATTTCCCTCCGGTCCTTTGATCGGTGAAAACGACAGATGACAGGGCTGCAGTGCGATGGACACCGCATATTCCATAACCTTGTCGATCACCTCACAGTGAACGGCCGGATCCCGGACAACTCCCTTTTTTCCAACCTTTTCCCTGCCGGCCTCAAACTGCGGCTTGATCAGACAGACAATCTCGCCATCCCCGGTAAGGAGATTTCTCACCGGAAGAAGAACCTTCGTCAGAGAAATGAACGATACATCTATGGAAGCAAACGCTGCCGGCTCACCGATATCCTCCGGAAGGACATACCGGATATTTGTCTTTTCCATACAAACGACCCGCGGATCATTGCGCAGCTTCCAGTCCAGCTGTCCATATCCCACGTCGATGGAATACACCTTTACCGCCCCGTTCTGAAGCATACAGTCTGTAAATCCTCCTGTGGAAGCTCCCACATCCATACAGACCTTATTCTTCAGAACCACATCAAAATGTTTCATGGCTTTTTCCAGCTTCAGGCCCCCGCGGCTGACATATGGGAGTGTTTTTCCCCGTACTTCAATCTGCACGGTCTCAGGGAACATCGTTCCGGCTTTGTCTTCCTTCTGCCCGTCCACATATACTTCTCCGGACATAATGTAGGCCTTTGCCTTTTCTCTGGAAGGCGCCAGTGCGCGCTCAACCATCATGATATCCAAACGTTTTTTCATGTTAATCCTCACAGTTTTCAATTGCCTGCAGAATTTCCGAGGGACTTAACCCCACCTTTGCCTGCAGGTCTTCCACTCTGCCCTGCTCCACAAAGCGGTCCCTGATGGCAATGGGCAGTACCCTTACCTCCGGATGGCAGGCTTCCATATATGCGGTTACGTGTTCGCCGAAACCGCCGTTTTTCACATTTTCCTCCACCGTCACGATCCAGCGGTGATTTTCTGCCAGCCGATCCAGCAATTCCGTATCCAGCGGCTTCACAAATCTGGTATTCACCAGCGTTGGATTCTTTCCCTGCTGCACCAGCATATCGGTAACCTGTCCGCAGACAGAAACCATGCTTCCCACTGCAAGAATGGCCGTTTTTTCGCCTTCCCGCAGAATCTCACTCTTTCCGTATGCCACAGGATCCTGTCTGTCCGAAAAATCGGAAGCTGCCTTCCCTCTCGGATAACGGATGGCACAGGGACCATCCAGGGAAACGGCAAATTTCAGCATTTCCTGCAGTTCCTTTCCGTTTTTCGGAGCCATGACCGTCATATTCGGTATCATGGTCAGATAGGAAAGGTCAAAACAGCCCTGATGTGTCTCTCCGTCCGCTCCGACCAGTCCGGCCCGGTCGACCGCAAAAATCACATGAAGGTTCTGCATACACACATCGTGCAGAATCTGGTCGAACGCCCGCTGCAGGAAGGAGGAATAGACAGCCACCACCGGAATCATACCTCCCAGAGCCAGTCCGGCGGCAAAGGTCACCGCATGTTCTTCTGCAATGCCCACATCAAAAAAGCGTTCCGGAAATTCTTTTGCAAATTTTTTCAGTCCGGTTCCGGAAGGCATGGCTGCAGTGATCGCCACGAGCTTACGGTTCTCTCTTCCCTGTCCGCAGACAGCCTCAGCAAACACATCGGTATAGTCCGGCACGCTCTTTCTGCTCAGCAGTTTTCCGGTTTTCGGGTCAAACGGCCCCGTCCCGTGGAAACGGTCCGGATGGCTGCATGCCGGAACGTATCCTTTCCCTTTCTGGGTAAGTACATGAACCACAACCGGCCCTTCCACCCTTTTTGCTTCATTGAAGAGTTTCATCATCTGCCGCATGTTATGTCCGTCCACAGGTCCCAGATAGGTCAGTCCCATATCCTCGAACAGCATTCCCGGAATGATCAGCTGCTTGATACTGCTTTTAGTCTTTCGCACGGTATCCACGATCTTATTTCCCACGCCGGGTACTTTTCCCAGTGTTTTGGTCACATTCAGTTTCATACCCGTATATGCTTCTGCCGTGCGCAGGGCACTCAGATATGTGGACATTCCGCCCACATTTCTGGAAATCGACATATTGTTGTCGTTGATGATAATAATAAAATTCGTATGCAGCTCTGCCGCATTATTCAAAGCCTCATAGGCCATTCCGCCTGTCAGCGCACCGTCCCCGATCACCGAAACCACCGTGTGCTTCTGTCCGAGAAGATCTCTGGCACGGACATATCCCACCCCCGCAGAAATGGAATTCGAGCTGTGGCCTGTATCAAAGGAATCACAGGGGCTCTCCTGCCGTTTCGGAAAGCCGCTCAGACCGCCTTCCTGACGAAGCCGCTCAAACCCCTCCTTCCTTCCGGTAAGAATCTTGTGCGTGTATGCCTGATGGCCCACATCCCAGATCAGCTTATCCTCCGGAAAGTTCAGCACATTATGAAGTGCCAGTGTCAGCTCCACCGCTCCGAGATTGGAAGCGAGGTGCCCACCGGTTCTGCTCACCTTTTCGACTAAAAATTCCCGGATTTCCTCTGCCAGCTTTGGAAAATCTTTCAGCGGAATCTGGTGAATATCATTTGGAGCATTGATTTTATCAAGAATCATTGGTATCCTTCTTTCATTTTCTGCGATGAACCAGCATCTGTATCAGATCATACAGAAAATCATTTTGTTTCTCCAGCCCGTCCAGAAGTCTCAGTGCCTTCTGTGAAAGCTCCTGCACTTCCCGGGCTGCCCGCTCCATCCCCACCAGAGTCACATATGTGACCTTGTGGTTTTTTTCATCACTGTGCACGGGCTTACCCAGTTCTTCACTGGTACTGGTCACATCCAGGATATCATCCTGTATCTGAAATGCCAGTCCAATGTTTCCGGCTGCCTGTTCTATGGTATTCAGCTGCTCCTGATCCGCACCGCCCAGGACAGCGCCTGTCATCATGGCAGCCTCGATCAGCGCAGAGGTCTTGTTTTCATAAATATAATCCAGCATGTCCTTTTCCAGAGGCTTTCCGTCATTTTCCACATCGACACTCTGGCCTCCCAGCATCCCGTGAATGCCGGTTTTTTCCGCCATGATCTCCATCGCCCGGATCACACGCTGCGTCCGGTCCGTCATGGAAAAAGCCCGGAGCATCACCTCATAGGCATAATTCAGAAGCGCATCTCCGCTCAGAACGCCCATCGCCTCGCCGTAGACCCTGTGCGTCGTCAGACGTCCCCGCCGGTAATCATCATTGTCAATTGCCGGAAGATCATCGTGAATCAGAGAATGGGTGTGGATCATTTCCATGGCCGCCATAAACGGGCCGATCTCTTCCCCTTCTCCGCCGAACATCCGGTAAGTCTCCTGCATCAGCATGGGGCGAAGACGCTTGCCGCCTGCCGTCATACTGTAATTCATCGCCTCCGCCAGCCTTTTCGCAAATCCGGTTTCCTCCGGAAGCCAGCTGCGAAGGACGTCCTCTATCTCTTTTGTTTTCTCTGTCAGTTTATCTTGAAAATTCATCCAGACTTCCATCCTCATTCATCTGCAGCATCTTTTTTTCCACTGTATCAAGTGTCTCGCTGCAATGCTTCAAAAGTTCCATTCCCTGTTTGTAACAATGAAAAGACTCCTCCAGAGAAGTCTCCCTGTCCTCCAGCTTATGCACCAGGATGTCCAGTTCGGCAAACGCCTGCTCAATGGTTCTGGACTCTTTCTTTTCTGTTTTATCCATCTGCTCTGTTTTCCTCTCTCACATTGCAAACCTCAGTCTCAATGACTCCGTCCGCCACAGATATCTTCAGCCGTTCTCCCGGCTTCGTCTGCGCAATGCTGGTGACTGCCTTTCCACGGGCATCTGCCACATACGCATACCCCTGATTCAGCTTCCGCAGAGGCGAAAGTCCCTGAAAACGCTCCAGATAAAGCGACAGCTGATGTCTGTATGCCGTCAGCTTCCGGTTCATCAGCTCGATGAAACGGTCCTGCATATCTGCCGTATACTGGCGATTTTCACGCAGCCGGTTCGCCGGCCCCAGATACTGCAGCTGCAGCTGGTACTGCTCCAGACGGCTGCGCGCCGCATCCAGACGGTTTCCCATTCCGCGCATCAGCCGGATCTGATATACACGTAACTGCTCCATCACACTGCGAAGATCATCTACGGCAAGCTCCGCTGCCGCAGAAGGCGTCGGTGCTCTTAAGTCTGCCACGAAATCGGCAATGGTAAAGTCCGTCTCGTGTCCCACTGCAGAAATCACCGGTGTCCGGCACTCAAAAATTGCTCTCGCCACCCGCTCATCATTGAACGCCCATAGATCCTCGATGGAGCCTCCTCCACGGCCGACAATGATCACATCCACTCCGGCCTGATCCATCATCTGCAGGCCCTTCACGATGCTCTCCGGCGCTCCCTCTCCCTGGACCAGAGCAGGATAAAGAATGATCTGAAGATAGGGGTTTCTCCGTAAGGAAATGTTCCGGATATCCTGTACCGCCGCACCTGTAGGCGCCGTCACAACCCCCAGTCTTCGGATATATCTGGGAATGGGCTGTTTATACTCGGGTGCAAACATGCCCATATCTTCCAGCTCCTGCTTCAGTGCCAGAAACCGCTCGTAAAGCGCGCCCGCTCCCTCCAGGGTAATTTCCTTTGCATAGAGCTGGTATTTTCCGTCACGCTCATATACATCCACCGAACCGCCGACAACCACCTTGTCTCCGTCTTTCATGCGGAATGCAAGTCCCCGTCTCGATCCGACAAACATCACGCAGCTCAGCGTTCCTGTCTCATCCTTCAGGGAAAAGTAGATATGCCCGCTGGTATGGTATTTACAGTTGGACACTTCTCCCTTTACATAAACCTTCTGCAGAAAATAATCCTGAGTAAACATGTTTTTCACATATCGGTTTACCTGTCCTACAGAATAGATATTTTTCATTTTTTCTCTTCTTCGCCCGCAATCTTACCCAGAATTCCGTTGACAAAGGAACCGGAGGTCTCTCCCCCATAATGCTTGGCCAGCTCCACAGCCTCATTGATGGCCACGCCGGTGGGAACATCCTCATCGTATTTCATCTCATAAACAGCCAGGCGCAGCGCCGTCAGATCCACACGGCTCATACGCTTTGTCTTCCAGCCTTTGCTGATCCCGTTCAGGATCCCGTCAATCTCTTCCAGATGCTCTGTCACCTTATCAAATTTTTCCTGCATATATTTCTGGTCTTTTTCCGACAGCTCAGACAGTCCGTCGAAATAAAGAGGCAGCTGCTCCGATGTCATTTCTTCCTCTGAATTAAACTCTTTCATGAACAGCAGTTTGAATATATGCTCCCGCAACTCACTTCTACGCATTGTTTCCTCCCATATAGAAAAAAGGAAAGAATTACTTTCCTTTTTCGTTTTCCATATCCACGCTGGCAATATTGATATTTACTTCCGAAACCTCCAGGCCGGTCATGGTCTCAATGGAGGACTTAACCTTTTCCTGTACCGTTTTGCTTGTTTCCAGAATATTTTTGCCATATTTGATATTTAATGATAAATCTACGGTAATCACATCTCCGGAAATATTTACTTTCACACCCTTGGACAATGTCTTCATGCCAAGCTTGCTGACCAGATCATATGTGATATTGCCTGCCATGGAAGCTACTCCGTCAACCTCTGTCGCTGCAAGACCGGCGATGATTGCGACCACCTCGTCTGCCACATGCACTTCACCCACCGGGCCCAGATCCTGTATTTTATAGGTCATTCTTTTTTCTGCCATTTCAAACCCTCCTGTATCTCCGGAACATAGCTACTCCAGAATATCTGATAGAATCTATTATACCAAAATGTCAAATAAATGAAAAGGGTTATTTGCTGAATTCTGTCAGGATCAGCCCCGGATTCCGTTCCTGTGTCATACCGACACTCCAGGAATTCACCCACAAAAGCAGCGGATTTCCCTTCAGATCCGTGACCTTTTTCATATCAGAGGTTCCCGTGATTTTTTCCACATTGACTTCGTCCTTGTTTGCGATCCAGCGAATATGCTCATACGGCAGATTTTCCAGACGGATATCCACATTATATTCATTTTCCAGACGGTATTTCAGAACATCAAACTGCAGGACACCTACGACGCCAACAATGATCTCCTCCATACCGGTATTGAATTCCTGGAAGATCTGAATGGCGCCCTCCTGGGCAATCTGGTTGATTCCCTTGACAAACTGCTTTCTTTTCATGGTATCCAGCTGACGCACTCTGGCAAAATGCTCCGGCGCAAACGTTGGGATTCCCTCAAAGGCAAATTTCTTTCCGGGAACACAGATCGTATCCCCGATGGAAAAGATTCCCGGGTCAAACACACCGATGATATCTCCCGCATAGGCTTCCTCCACCACATGACGCGACTCGGCCATCATCTGCTGCGGCTGAAGAAGACGCATCTTTTTATCTCCCTGAACATGATATACCTCCTGGCTGGCATCAAATTTTCCGGAACAGATCCGCATAAACGCGATTCTGTCACGATGTGCCTTATTCATGTTTGCCTGGATTTTAAAAACAAATGCGGAGAAGCTGTCATCCATGGGATCAATCTCTCCCTCATCCGACATTCTGGGAAGCGGAGACGTGGTCATCCTGAGGAAATGTTCCAGAAATGTTTCCACACCGAAGTTTGTGAGCGCAGAACCGAAAAATACCGGAGTCAGTTCTCCTCTGCTGACCTTTTCCTGGTCAAACTCCGCGCTGGCACCGTCCAGAAGCTCAATTTCCTCCAGAAGCTGTTCTTTCTGTTCCGCATCCATGACCTCATCGGCTCTTGGGTCATTCAGCGGGATCTCCTCGATAATTCCCTCTTTGGTACCCTTCTGCGTATCCGAAAAGGTGAGGATTTTCTCCGTGTTCCGGTCATAGACACCACGGAATTTTTTTCCGGAGCCTATGGGCCAGTTGATCGGACATGTGGCGATCCCCAGCTCTTTTTCTATTTCATCCAGAAGATCAAACGTATCATTGGCATCCCTGTCCATTTTATTGATAAATGTAAAAATCGGGATATGACGCATCACACAGACCTTAAACAGCTTTCTGGTCTGCGCCTCCACACCCTTGGAACCGTCGATCACCATGACAGCCGAATCTGCCGCCATCAGCGTGCGGTAGGTATCCTCCGAGAAATCCTGATGTCCCGGAGTATCCAGAATATTGATGCAGTATCCCTCATAGTGGAACTGCAGTACGGATGAGGTAACGGAAATACCTCTCTCCTTCTCGATTTCCATCCAGTCTGAAACCGCATGGCGGGCCGTTGCCTTTCCTTTTACACTTCCGGCAAGGTTGATGGCTCCGCCATACAGCAGAAATTTTTCTGTCAGTGTGGTTTTGCCGGCATCCGGATGGGAAATAATGGCAAAGGTTCTTCTTTTTTCTATTTCTTTCGTATACTTTGACACGTCTGGCCTCCTGTTTCTATGTCCAATGTTTACAGCATTCCTATTCTAGTATAGGAACATCCTCACTGTCAAGGCTATTTCACGATTCTCGCCATCTGCTTTGCCATCCCCGGACGTCAGTCATAGATTCCTTCTGTCTCAATACCATAGACATCATATACCCCGGCCGAGGTTTCACTTTCCCCGTCCTGTTCTTCCTGAGATTCCCCGGATTCCTGCGCATCTGCCGAAGCTTCTCCGGATGTATCCTCCTCACTCTCGCTCAGCGGTGTGATCACGATGTTTTCCGCCGCAATTCCGGTTTTCCGCTTTACGATGTCCTCGATCTGCGCTCGTTTCGCATCCTCCAGATCCGTCTCCGGAACTACAACATCTGCCGTCTCTCCCGTCAGATTCACAATGACATTGTCAAAGCCCTTTGCCTCCAGAAGAAGCTCCGCCGCCGCTTCTTTCTCCGCCATTTCCGCCATGGCGACCATTGAATTCACCGCTTCCTGTTTCTGATCATCTCCCAGCTGAGAATTGTTGATGATCGACTGCAGGTCCTCTTTGTTCTGCGATCGGATCTGTTCTCTGGACAGCTTTGCCTGTGCTGCAAAATTTGTGGCTCCGGTAAGTACGGCTTCACCGGGAGTGCTGGTATCCTGACTGCTTTCATCCTCGGAAAAGCCATCTGCCCCGTTCTCATTCAGAAGGGCTGTTTCGTCTGTCAGATCGTAATCCACATCCTCCAGAATGGTACTGCTGTCTGTGCTGGCTTCCTCATTCTTCAGTCCCAGATCCACGTCCGCGAAATTCAGATATCCGGCGATGGCGATCAGAATGGCTAGTGCAGTTATAATAACCTGGTTCCTTTTAAAAATCTTTTTCACACGATATCTCCTTTATCATTTTCATTACTTTAATTTTATGGGCTTCCAGCTGAAATAATGCCATTATGGCTTCTTTTATATTCTGAACCACGGTAAAATCATCTGCTCCCTGTGCACAGATCAGTGCTCCGGTAACCACCTCCTCAGACGAGGAAAACACATCCTGGGAGCGCTCTTTCGTCATCAGTACCACCTCTGCCTTTCCTACGCCTTCCACATCCGACAGAAGCATTTCCAGCTTCTGTTCCAGAACCGTTTTCCCCCCGGCAGTAAGATTCTCCTCACTTTTTTCTGCTGTCCACACACTCTTCTGGCTGTTTTCCTTTTTATCGGATACCGGCATGGCGATCGCCATCAGAAGAAGCCCCAGAAGAATCAGAATCAGCCACTGCTGTCTCCCCATTTTGCTCAGCCGCTGTATCCAGGCTCCGGCTTTCGTCTCCATTTTTCTCACTTCCCTCCTCCGCTTCTTCCTGCTCTTCCATCATGTCCTGCAGCGTTCTTTGTGTCTCCTGCTCCAGAAATTCCTCCCGGAAGCTTTCCAGCTCCCTCTGCTCCTTCTTAAGGTTATTCTCCAGATAATGCTCCTGAAACACCGTCATGAAATCCCTGCTTTTCCCAAGAAGCGCCAGAATGGGGGTACTCATGATCACAATCAGCAGAATTCCCATAAAGAACCGCACGTACCGCTCATATGCCGGATCCGGCACAAGATGCAGAAAGCTGGTCAGTACAATGTAAAACACGGCAACGTTCTGCATCCACAGATATATTTCCTCCCGCATCATCCACCTCCAACGCTTACCATCAGAATCACAAAGATCAGCATTCCAAGCACCTGCGCCGTCAGAAGAATCCGCATCAGGACAGAACATCCTTCTCCCATCGTCCCAAGAGCCCGCACCATGCGGCGATCCGAAATGGGCTGGCACAGAGCTGCCAGAAGACGGAATACCAGTGACATTCCGGCATATTTCAGAACCGGCCTGGCGCCCGCAAGAACCAGTGCAAGAAGCACCGCTGTTCCCAGGCTGTTCCGTACCAGAACGGCGCTGGAAAGAACCAGCTCCGTTACCATATTCACCGCATTTCCGATCCCCGGAATCGCACCGGCAGTTTTCCCGATCACGCTTCTGCGCAGTGTATCCAGTATGGGCGCGACCAGATTTTTCACCACCTGCAGACCCACCACCATTCCCAGCATGGTTTTCAGCCCCCAGCCGGTAACCGTTTCCACCAGCTCTGCCATCTTGCTGAGCATTTCTTCTCTGGACAGATGATTCACCAGTTCCAGAAGGACATACAGATTTGCCGCCGGCAAAAGAACGGCCATAAGTACCCACTGGATCATCCAGACCAGCAGGATCACTCCTTCATAAAACACCGCAGCAGAGGACACCCCGGAGGCGGCTGTTACCGCGATCAGATAGGAAGGCATCAGTGATTTCATAAATTCCGTCATCCATTCCAGCGTATCTGCCAGATCCATGCTCAGGCGCTGAAACAGATTCACGAGCAGAACAAACAGCATCAGGTACGTCGCATAAAATCCCACCTCACTGATCTGGGCATTCGAAAAGACAGAGCTGAAATTCAGAAACACCGCTCCTGCGATCACCAGCATCAGAATCTTCAGAATCATATCCTTCATCTGAAGATATTCCGAAAAAAAAAGACCCCGCAGATATTCCTGCAAAGTCTCTTTGGAAAGGACCGTCTCGCCCGCCATTATTTTTTTTACCGCCTCAGAAACAGAAAACGATTTTTCCGGCACCATGCTGTCCAGCAGCTCCTGCACCTGCGTCAGATCCAGCTCCTGAAAAAGCCGTTCCTGTGTGGAAGACGCTTCTCCTTCCGCTTCGCTGCCCCACACCGGAACCCGGCACAGCCAGAGAAAACCGGCAGCCAGCAGGATCCGGCACAGGAGCCGGCCGTTTTTTCTCATACCAGGAACTCCCGGATCGTCTCCAGAAGCGCCATCATGACGGGAATGCTCAGCACGAGGATGGACAGTTTGCAGAACAGTTCGATCTGTGCGCCGGTAGCCTGATAACCCGCATCCCTGCAGATGCCTGCCGAAAACTGTCCAATGTAGGTAATTCCGATCATCTTCGCCAGAACGGATATATTTTCGCTGCTCACCGGCAGTATCTCCTTCAGACTTTCCAGCGACTCAAACAGGTACTTCAGCTTTCCCACGGCCAGTCCCAGAATCAGAAGGCCGATACCCATCGTCACAAAGGAAGCATATTCCGGTCTTGTTCCCTTCAGAAGAAAACACAATATCACGCCTCCCATCCCAATCAGCGAAACCTTTGCAATATCCATGACCTGCTCCTGTTCTCACAATTCAAATAACTGCTGAATACTCTCAAACAATTCATAAATATAGGGCACGATCCAGTACAGAACGACCAGAAGGCCGGCCAGACTTACCAGAAATGCCTGCTCATCACGTCCGCTGTGCTTCAGTATCTGGGAAAGAATGGAAACCAGAATCCCCACAGCCGCAATCTTGAAAATTATCCCGACCTCCACCGGTTCCTCCTTTCCTTATCTCACAAAAATCACCACATAAGAATTACCAGAAAAAAACCGCCCAGGATTCCAAGCCGCCAAAAGATCCGTTTCTTTTCCTCCATGGAATTCTGAGCCTGCCGTATTTTCTGCTGAATCTGCTCTTCGAACATCTCAATCTGGCGAATCTGCACAGCCAGATCCAGATAGCCCAGATGCTTTCCAAGAAGAATCAGCTCTCTTTTTTCTTCTGTCCGCATATAAGACACACAGAAATATTTTCCGACACATTCCCGGATGATCACATCCACCGGCTTTCCTGTGTGCTTTTTCAGCTCTTCGGATACCGCCCGGAGAAAATCCCGGTAATTTCCGTCCATCCGCAGCGAGGCCGCCTCAAATGCCTCCGGAAGTGAGGCATTGGCACAGCGCAGCTCCCCCTTGAGCAGCTCTGCCATCTGAAGAATGTTTCTCCACTCCTCCACACGCCCGGCGATTTCCTGCCCTTCATGCATCCCAAGTCCACAGGCCCCTGCCAGAATCAGTGCCACTCCAGAAAGCTTCAGCATCGGTTTCCTTCTCCGTCATAAATTCCATCCACAATTCCGGCACGTTCCCTCTTTTTCAGAACAATATAACGCTGAAATACTTTCTCCCTGCGCAGCCGTACAAAAAAGGGCTGCTCCAGCACATCCTCCAGAGAGTCCCCGTGTGCCGTCGCCAGAAGCCGGCAGCCACAGTGAATCACATTCTCCACTGCCCGGTAGTCTTCTTCTTTCCCAAGCTCATCCACCGCAACTACCACAGGAGACATGGACCGAAGAAGCATCTGCATTCCTTCCGCCTTCGGACATCCGTCCAGGATATCGGTGCGCATCCCGAGATCATTCTGGGGAATTCCCTGACAGCAGCCTGCCAGTTCACTCCGCTCATCCACCACACCAACCGTCACACCGGGATGCTCCGGATCGCCGTTGCTGATCTGACGGATCATATCCCGCAGAAGTGTGGTCTTTCCGCATCGGGGCGGAGAAATCACCAGTGTGTGTGCAATGCTGTTCCCCTCGCGGATATACGGCATCACCGGATCCGCGCAGCCGCTGATCTGATGTGCCAGACGCACATTGATACAGGAAATATATTTCATTCCGCGGATGTGATCTCCGTCCAGGATCACCTTTCCGGTCACACCCACACGATGCCCTCCCTGAACGCTCAGATAGCCCTGCCGGAGTTCCTCTTCATATGCGTATAAGGAATATCCGCTCACACATTCCAGCGTTTCCCGCAGATCCTCTCTGGTCACAACATACGGTGTTCTCCCTTTTGTCCGAAGGAAGCGCTCACCCCCGTCATACATCAGAAACAACGGCCGACCTGCCCGAAGGCGGATTTCATATAATTTTTCATAGTCCAGATCTGTGTGAGCCAGCAGCTGGCGGATATTTCCCGCAAACAGATTCTGGATCCTGGTTATATCCATATGCCTCACCCCTCACACATAATATATGTGGACAATCTCACTTTATGATAAAACATCCGGCAATTCCATCTCCACATTCTGCATACACAGTTCCATTTCCCCTGCGCTCCAGCAGGCACAGCTGTAGCCCGGCTCCAGATCCAGTAGCATGTAACATCCCTGTGTCATGTCAATGGTCCGAAAATCCTTTGACATCCCCTCACCGGTCCATTTCACATAAGCCTCACGCAGTACCCACTGTGTATAAAATGCCTGCTCAGGATCATCGCTGTCCAGGATTTCCCGGATCATGTCCTGCGGTACCATCCGCTCCAGCATCCGTTCATAATTCACTTTTTTATGCTCCTGCACATCAATGCCCACTTCCTGATCTGCCAGAAAGCACACCACATATTTTCCGGAATGGCTGATATTGTAATGGATTTCCGGCTGTCTGGTCAGGAACGGCTTTCCATGAGAACCTTTTGCTCTCGGTTCCGCAGACAGCTCCAGCCCATAACGGTCCCGAAGTGCCGTCTCCAGAAGCTTTTCCCCGATCATGTGATCCAGGTTTTTCCTCTGATAGTTTTCTCCGATTCTTGTAAAATAAATCACACCGCTCACAGTCCTGCCTCCTCAATAAATCGTGATGGTTCTGTTTCTTTTTCATACTGTATTCTTGCCCGGCATAAAACAAGCCGCTTTTTTGCTCTCGTCATTCCCACATAGAACAACCGGCGCTCTTCCTCAACCGCCTCCTCCAGCACCGCCTTCCGGTACGGAATCGTTCCTTCGTTCAGATTCAGAATATACACCTGATCGTATTCCAGGCCCTTCGCCGCATGCATGGTGGAAAGGATCACACCTTCTTTTTTCCGCTCCCGGTCCTTCGCCTGCTCATCGAGCTTTTCTGTATATTCCCGGATACAGGACTCCCATTCTTCGAGAGACCGCAGCGACTTCGCACTTTCCTGAATCCGGTCCAGCACCTCCAGCAGCTCTTCCGGTCTGAGCTTCCGAAAATCCGCATATTCCATCAGATACTCCTCATAGCCCATTCCTTTTCGGATAAAATTGATTGCCGCATAAGGTGCAAGCTTTTCCAGAATCCGAAGATGTGTCTGCAAAGTGGTCAGCCGGTCACACATCCAGTCCCGGTCTTTATAATATTCCTTCAGCTTCCCGATATCAACCTGCGGTTCCGTCAGTGCCTCCCTGGCAATGTAACGGTTCGGACGATTCATGACCTCCAGAAAGGTTTTTCTGCTGCGGTCCCCTCTGGATAAACGGAGATATGCCAGCATATTTCTGCAGATCCAGTGCTGAAACAGATTGGGCAGCTTTTCCTTCATATGAAACGGGATCTGGTACTCCATCAGGATTCCCACCAGCCCCTCCGCCTCCTGATTGGTCCTGAGAATCACTGCGGTATCCTCCAGCCGTTCCCCGTTTTCCAGTCTGCGCTTCAGTTCCTTTGCCACATACAGATATTCCTCTCTCATATGGTCAAATTCGTAACAGACAACCGGCTCCCCCGCCTCATTGGGAGTGGAAAGTTTTTTCGGAAAACGACGCTCGTTGTTTTCAATCACCCTCATCGCCCTGTCCAGGATATTTCTGCTGCACCGGTAATTCACATCCAGCAGCACCGTCTGTGCCTCCGGATAATCCCTCGTGAAGCCCTGCATGATCTCCGGTCTGGCTCCCCGGAAGTGATAGATGGACTGATCGTCATCTCCTACAATGAAAAGATTTCTCCTGGGCTCTGCCAGAAGCTTTATGATCTCATACTGAAGAAGATTGATGTCCTGAAACTCGTCCACAAGTATGTACTGAAATTTTTCCTGCCATGCAGACAAAATATCCCTGCGCTTTGTCAGAAGCTCATAGCAGTATACCAGCATGTCGTCAAAATCCAGCTTTCGTCTGCTTTGCAGCATCTTTCCGTACCCGGAAAAAATCTGCCGGAATACCTCATGGGAGCAGCAGGCAGAATAATAATGCTCCAGAGAGATCCGGTTTCCCTTCACCTCACTGATCTCTCTTGCAAGATCCTCCAGAAAATCTCCCTCCTGGGACAGATCCTGCCCGCACCGTATTGCCAGTTCCTTAAGGATCTCATATTTTTCCTCCTCTGAGAGGATATTTTCGCTGCCGAATCCATAGGCATGCTTCAGGATCCCATAAAATACGCCATGGAACGTCCCAAAGGTCACCTGAGACCTTGAAAGCTTCGTGTATTCCAGGAACCGTTCCTTCATCTGCACAGCTGCCGCCCTGGAAAAAGTGACAACAAGAACAGAGGAAGCCGGTACCTTCCCCTCACGGATCAGATATGCAGTTCTCTCAACAATCACGGAGGTTTTCCCCGAACCGGGGCCTGCCAGAACCATCATCGGTCCTGACAGGTGGGCGATCGCCCTTTTCTGAGATGGATTTCTGTTCATGCTATTCAATCAGGCCTGTGCACAGACACAGCCTTCCAGTTTTTCAACGGCTGCCTTCACACGTTTCAGCGTTTCTTCTTTTCCGATGATCTCCATAATTTCCGTCGCGCCTGCCGGTGTCATCTGCTTGCCGGAAACAGCCGTACGAAGAGGCCACATCACATAACCGTTTTTGTATCCCTTTTCTTTCACAAATGCGCTGAGAGATTCATACAGCGGATCATTGGAATAATCCTCCTGCGCCTCCAGAACCGGAAGCACCTCCCGGAGCACTGCAAGGGATGTCTCTTCTGTGGTTTTCATCTTTTTATGGCGATACATGGATGCATCATATTCCGGCACTTCCTGGAAAAAGTCCACCAGCTTGGGAATATCCGGAAATACCTCGATACGGGTCTGAACCATTCCCGCAATCTTCCGGAAGTTAAAGTCTTTTTTCAGCACCTGCTGCAGATAAGGAAGTGCTTTTTCATAAAATGCTTCCGGATCCATTTTCTTAATATACTCCCCGTTCATCCAGCGAAGCTTCGGAATATCAAACACTGCCGGGGATTTGTTGATATGGTGATAATCAAATGCCTCCACAAGCTCCTCAAGAGAAAAGATTTCCCGGTTATCCGAAGGACTCCAGCCAAGCAGCGCCACATAATTTACCACTGCCTCAGACAAAAAGCCCTGATCCAGAAGATCCTCATATGAGGAATGTCCGGATCGCTTGGAAAGCTTCTGATGAGTCTCATCCGTAATCAGCGGACAGTGTACATAAACCGGAATTTCCCAGCCAAAGGCCTCATAAATGCGGTTGTATTTCGGAGCCGAGGAGAGATACTCATTTCCTCTGACTACATGTGTGATTCCCATCAGATGGTCATCCACAACATTTGCAAAATTATATGTGGGGTATCCGTCGGATTTGATCAGGATCAGATCCTCCATCTCCTCATTGTTCACCGTAATATCTCCATAGATCACATCGTGAAAGGTGGTGGTTCCCTCCGTCGGCATGTTAAAGCGGATCACATGCGGTTCCCCCGCATCGAGGCGTCTGCGCACTTCTTCCTTTGAAAGCTTCAGACAGCGTTTGTCATAAATGGAGATTTCCTTGCCGGATACCACTCTCTTCATAGATTCCAGTTCTTCCTGCTTACAGAAACAGTAATACGCATCTCCCTGCTCAATGAGCTGTTCTGCGTATTTCATGTAGATTCCTGCGGCCTGACGCTCACTCTGGACATACGGTCCCACACCGCCGTCCTTATCCGGTCCCTCATCATGGATCAGGCCGGTTTTTTCCAGTGTCCGGTTGATAATGTCTACCGCACCGTCCATCAGACGGACCTGGTCGGTATCCTCAATGCGGAGAATGAAATCTCCTCCCTCATGTTTCGTAATGAGATATGCATATAATGCAGTTCTTAAATTTCCAACGTGCATCCGTCCCGTCGGGCTCGGTGCAAATCTTGTTCTGAGCTTGCTCATCTTTTTTCTCCTATCCAAATTAAGGTCCTGAAACGAAACGTTCCAGGACCTGCCTTTTCTTAGTCTTCTACACCTTTTTCTCTCAGGAAGTCCATGACCTTTCCGACGGTCGTAAGCTCTTCCAGCTCTTCTGCTTCGAATTCCACATCGTATTCCGTTTCCATCGCTGTGATCAATTCAAACAGATCCAGGGAATCGGCACCCAGATCATCTTTAAAGGAAGCATCCGGATAAACCTCCTCCGGGCGGCAGCCTAACTGCTCTGAAATAATTTCTTTCATTTTCTCCAACATGATCTTCTTTTCTCCTTTATATACGGCATCGCCAAAAGTGGGCTCTTAATGTCTCAAAGTATATATTCCGCCTAACCATTTGTCAAGAGGATTCCCAACATTTCCATTGCCTACAGAAGCACCTCCGGCTCCTGGAATTTGATCTGCCTTGCCACACTGAGGGCAAGCCCCATCTCTGCCATCAGGAATACGATGGACGTGCCTCCATAGCTGATGAATGGCAGCGTCACGCCGGTATTCGGAAGCAGATTGATCACAACGGCAATATTCAGAATCACCTGAAGCGCAATGTGAATAAAAATGCCGCTGACCATCAGAGAGCCAAACATATCCGGTGCATTCTGCGCAATAAAGAACAGTCGGTAGAGAAGATATGCGAACAGTCCAAGCACAAGCATCCCGCCGAAAATTCCCAGTTCCTCACAGATAATGGAAAAAATCATATCGTTCTGTGCTTCCGGCACACTGCCCAGCTTCTGTATGCTGTTTCCAAGTCCCCGTCCGAACAGGCCTCCGGAGCCAATGGCATAAAGTGCCTGCAGTGTCTGATAACCGTCCCCGGATGCATAATCTTCCGGATGCAGCCATACCAGAACACGGCGGATGCGGAAGCTGCTGCTGGTATCCATGGTCGTTACCAGAAAAAATACGATTGCCGTCACCAGAACAATCACCACAGCAGCAATGATGATAAACGGCTTCATTTCAGGATGTGCAACGAAAATCAGTCCGGCTGTGATACAGAAAATAATGATCGCCGTACTAAGATTGTCCGTAAACACATAAGCGATCAATGCCAGAAGGCCTCCCATCGCCGCAAGGGTCATACATGCCTTCAGCGTACGGACCTGCCGTCCCATCTGCACGATCATATAGGAAAGACAGACGATCACGGCAATTTTCGCAACCTCCGCCGGCTGAAACTGTATCGGTCCCAGCTGCAGCCATCGTCTGGCGCCGTGAGAAGTCACCCCCAGCGGCGTCTTTACCAGAATCATCAGAATCACTGCCAGCACATACAAAAATGTAACAAACGGAATCAGCAGGTGATAGTCCAGCCTGGATATCAGCAATGCTCCCAGAATACAGACCAGACTGATCAGCGCCTGTTTCTTAAAATAAAACATATCGTCACCGTACTGGATCTGTGCGGTATATGCACTGGTACTGTACAGCATGATCAGACCAAAACAGGTCAGAAGTACAATGACAGCAACCAGACTGTAATCATAATAATCGTTTTTCTTTCCCGCGGCACTCCTGCCGGAGCTGTGGGACAGCAATGATTTTCTCTGCTGTTTTACCCTATCCATCTATTCACCCTGCTTTCTGCACTCGTTATTATCAGGTATTATAGCAGATTCCTTTTTTTAAGGCAAGCGGGCGATGAAAAGGCCTTCCGGAATCCGTAACCGTTTGCAGAATATCACGGGACTACTATTTCCACAGGTTCTGTCTCATAAATAAATTTCACACTGCCGTCCATGGATGCCTCCCTGCCGGAATAAGTCGTATATGTGACATCTTCCGACTGCAGCGCCTGGATCCGATCAAGCAGATCATCCAGCTGATCCGTCACTGCATCCTGAAGCTTCTCAATTCCTTCTTTATAAAATTGTTCTTCTCCTTCCTTCAGTTCTTTCGCACCGTCATCCAGCTTCTGAATTCCCTCTTTCAGCTGATCACTTCCATCCGTCAGTTCTTTTGTTCCACTTAACAGTTCTCCGGTTCCCTGATACAGCTGTCCGGTTCCTTCCGTCAGCGCCATCGTTCCATCCGTCAGTTCCTCCGTTCCGGAGTAAAGCGTCTGCGTTCCGGCATGCAATTGGCTGGCACCGGATGCAAGCTGACCGGCCCCGCTGTTCAAGGCCGCACTGTTTGCCATCAACTGATCGGCTCCGGCATACAGAGCCCCGCTGTTCGATGTCAGAAGATTCACTCCGGCCATCAGCTGGCCCGTCGCAGAGCTGATCTGCCTTACCCCACTGTCCAGTTTTGATTTCGCAGCCTGCAGATCCTCTGCCCCCTTCAGCAGAGCCTGAGCATTCCGGTTGTTCTTTCCCTGAAGACCGGATATTCCGTTTTTCACGGTACTGCTGCTGTCCATCAGATCCTGCGCTCCGGCAGAAAGCTGACCGGCACTGTCCTTTGCCTTCTCATAGCCTTTCTGCAATGCAGTCTGACCGGTCTGAAGCTCTTTGACACCCATTTCCAGACTTTCCACGCCCTGCCTTAACGCAGGCAGTTTCTCCTGAAGCGCCAGAAGCATCGGCTGCAGCGAACCTACCCCGTCAGCCAGCACCGAACCGGTTCCTGCCAGCAGATTTCCTGCCTGGATGAGAGCCTCGTTATTTGCCGTCAGCTGGGAAAGCCCGCCCTGAAGCTGCCGGATCTTCTCTGACAGGGTACTCATTGCCTCCTGCATGGCTGTTCCTGCCGCTTCCATATTTGCAGAAGCTCCGGCTGCACCGGAAGTCATGTCTGACTGCAGGGAACCTGCACGGGCACAAAGATCCTGTGTGTTTGCCTGCACATTCTGTACAATATCCGCATTCGCATTTACTAAAGCCCTGGCCTGGGAGATCTGCCCGTCCACATCCGCCTTTGCCGCAGCGACCACATCCCCTGCCGCATTCACCGTTCCTCTTGCTTCATCCAACTGGGCATTGGCCGCGTCGATCTGTCCGTTTGCATTTGCCACTGCACCATTCCATGCCTGTGCAAGCTGGGCATTGGCCTCCTGAATCGCACTGTTTACCAGACTCTGTGTCTCCGGATCCATTCCGCTGGTATCTACACAGATTCCTCCGATTTCTCCCCCGATATATTCCACCGAAGGGATGCCGGCTGCCGCACCATATACCTGTGCCGCCGCGTTTCCCACAGAATCGGTGCTGATCTGTATATCTATCGTCACGGAATCCATCTGTCCTTCAATCGCCTGTGCATCTGCCGTCATCGCCGCAGCTGCCGAAAGTCCGCTTTGCGCCATTTCCTGCACATTTTCTCCCGCTGCCGAAAGAGCTGTCTGAACACCGCCGTTTCCCTGTGCTTCCAGCGCAGCTGCCAGTGCATCTGCACCGCTTTTTATCTGGGCCGCACTGTCTGCATACTGACCGACCTGCGAGACATATTCCTGTGTTTTTCCGGAAAACTCCTGCATGCCGGAAACCAGTTCGCCCAGCTTCTGCTGCTGTTCCTCTGTCATACTGCCTGCCAGTTCTGACAGCTGCTGCGAGACAGCGGAAATACCTTCCACCGCTTTCGAAATTCCGGGAACCATTTCTCCCACACCGTCAACCAGCGCTTTTGTTCCACTGACATATTCTTTTGTTCCGGATGCAAGAGTATCCGCTCCCTTTAGATACCTGCTCATGCCATCGGTCAGTGCCAATGCCCCCTCCACATAGGATTCCAGTCCGTCGGCCAGTGTGTTTCCGCCGGTCACATACTGATTGATCCCGGCAGTCAGCTGATTCAGCCCCGCCTGATACTGTGAGAAATTTTTGCCTAATGTATTTACTCCTGTGGTATAGGTTTTGACTCCCTTTGACAAAGTATCTGCACCGGCCGTATAGCTTCCCACTCCATTCTCCAGAGAAAAAGCCCCGCTTTCCAGAGAGGCTGCTCCGTCATTCAGCTCTGCCGCTCCGCTTTCCAGCTTCCGTGCTCCGGTCTGCAAAGATCCGGCACCTTCATCCAGCTGCTCTGCACCCTCCTTCAGTTCCTTTACACCGGAGTCAAGTGTCTTTATTCCTTCATAAAATTCCCGGTACTTTTCATTCAGCTCGTCGGTACCGTCGCGAAGCTCTCCTGCGCCATCCATCAGCTGCACTGCCGCATCGGTCAGTTCCTCCATGGAATCCTTCAGATCATCCAGTTCGGATATGTCATCCAGCTTCCGTTTACTCAGAATGTCCGTCAGCGCCACAGTAAATGTGGAGGACATCTCGAAGTCCCTGACATCCGCTTCCACCGTGAAGGACTCGGGAATATCCAGCTGATCCGAAAGCTCCCTGGAGAGGCGGAGACTGTCCTTCAGTCCCGGCATGCCGAATCCTACGACCATGTCTTTATCGCCGTCGGAAATCAGCTTTCCATTCTCCACGGATACATTGGAAAATACATCTGTCGGAAGGATCATTCCTGTCATCATCGCAAAGGGAGAATACACGGTCTCCTTTTTTCCGCTGATCTGTACCTGCGTTTGGGCATGATTGATATAGGAGACTGTCATCTTCAGATGCCCCGTCTTCCCGGCCAGTTCCTCCGGCGAGACGCTCCTGCCATCCAGTTCATACTCCAGCTTCACGTCTACCGGAAGCTCTTTATCCGAAGTTCCCTGATAATATATATCTTCCCCCTGGCTCTCCCAGGTCAGCCTGCGGTCTTTCTGTGAAAAGGTCTCGTCACCTTTCACATTCTCAATGTCCTCCAGATCAGAAACATCCTCACAGGAGTCTGTACTTCCGGAATTTTTCAGCCAGTCAGACACGATCACATCCTGGACTTCTCCGTCCGCCGATGCGCGTACATATACCGTCTCCTCCTTTGACACAGCCGGTCCGGATGCGTCTGCCATCACCGGGCAGACGCCAAGAACCGCTGCCATACCTGTTGCCAGAAAACCTGCTGCCTTTCTGTTTTTATTCATATTTCACAACTCCTTTTTCTTCTCATTCTTCATTTATGACCATCGGTCACTTTTCTTGTAACAGTATATACACCAAAAATGACTATTAGTCAATATCTATTTTATTCTTTTTCATACGGATGTAACCATTCAGACTTTCCTGTGTTGACTTTTCTCCCTTTTTGAAATAGAATCAAAGAATCTGAAGGATCCGGAAATACGAAAGGAGGGTTCCATGAAAAAGATCGAACAGAACAAAATCAAAAAAAAGGAAGCCCTTTACAATACCGCTTTTTCCCTGTTTACCACGAAAGGTACCACAAAGACCACCATTTCCGATATTGTGGAAAAAGCCGGTGTGGCCAAAGGAACCTTCTACCTGTATTTTAAGGACAAATATGATATCCATAATAAGCTTGTGATCCACAAAACGACCGAAATGTTTTACCGCGCGCATGAGGCGCTTCTGAAAACAGAACTGAACAGTTTTGAGGAAGAATTTTTCTTTATCATTGATTCGATCCTGGAGGAGCTGGAACAGAACCATCCGCTCCTGACTCTGATCTATAAGGATCTTTCCTGGGGCGTTTTTGAAAGTGTCTGTCAGAAGCTTCCGGATGAGGATTATGAGTTTTATCAGTCCTACCTGGAACTGCTCGCCAAATACAACCGGAATTTCACCAATCCGAAGCTGATGCTTTACACCATTATCGAGCTGGTAGGATCCACCTGCTACAGCTGCATTTTATTCCAGCAGCCTGCTTCCCTTTCGGAATACAAGCCTTATCTGTACCGGGCCATAAACGGTATCCTGAATGAGTTTTCCGCCGATATATGCGAATGACCGCATATATCGGTTTTTCTTTTTTGATATTGATATTGACTTTTGGTCATTTTTAGAGTATAACCTTAATATCATTAAATGACTATTGGTCACTTATTTGAAATATCAAATATTTTTTTCATTCAAGGAGGCGTTTATCATGGTAAAACTGGGTCGGAAAATTGTTCAGTTCCGCATACCCATCTTTCTTTTATCACTGCTTCTGCTGATTCCTTCTGCGATCGGCTATATCAACACAAAAGTCAATTATGATATTCTCTATTATCTGCCGGACGAAATCGAAACCATGCAGGGGCAGAATATCCTGGTGGATGAATTCGGCACTGGTGCCTATTCCATGTTCATCTGCGAGGGAATGTCCAACAAAGATGTGGCAAAGCTGAAAAAACAGATCGAACAGGTGGATCATGTCTCACAGGTCATCTGGTATGATTCCTTTGCAGATCTGTCTCTTCCCATAGAGATGCTGCCGGAAAATATCCGCTCTGCCTTTAACACGGATCACTCCACAATGATGTTCATCATTTTTGAAACCACTACTTCTGCCGATGAAACCATGGATGCCATTCAGGATATCCGTGCTCTGTCCAAAAAGCAGTGCTTTCTCAGCGGCATGTCTGCCATCGTCACCGACACCAAGGAGCTGGCAGAACAGGAGGTTGTCATTTATGTACTCATTGCAGTCCTGCTGTCTCTGATCGTACTGATGCTGACCATGGAATCCTGGCTGGTCCCCGTACTGTTTCTGACCAGTATCGGAATGGCTATCCTGTATAATATGGGCAGCAATGTTTTCAAGGGGGAAATTTCCTATATTACCAAAGCACTCAGTGCCGTGCTTCAGCTTGGGGTTACCATGGATTATTCCATTTTCCTCTGGCACAGCTATCAGGAACAGCAAAAGAACTTCCCCAGAGATCACAAAGAGGCCATGGCGCAGGCAATTGCTGCCACATTGAAATCCGTCGTCGGCAGCTCGGTCACCACCGTGGCAGGCTTTGTTGCCCTGTGTTTTATGAGCTTTACCCTGGGACTTGACCTTGGAATTGTCATGATCAAAGGGGTCGTTCTGGGTGTTCTGGGCTGTGTCACGATTCTGCCGTCCATGATCATGATTTTTGACAGAGCCCTGGAAAAAACAAAGCACCGGCAGCTGATCCCGGATATGCCTTTTCTCACCAATGTGGTGGTAAAACATCACCGGCTTCTCGCCGTACTTTTTCTCGCACTGTTTATCCCGTTCGCATGGTTCCAGGCTCACACGGACGTCTACTATAACCTTGACACCACATTGCCGGAAACGCTTCCCAGCCGGGTTGCCAACACGAAACTGGCGGAAGATTTCCAGATGGGCGCCGCCCATATGCTTCTGCTGGACAATCAGGATTTTTCTTCCAGAGACAAGCATAAAATGATCAAGGAGATCCGGCAGACAGACGGCGTAAAATCCGTGCTGGGAATCGAGACCCTTGCAGGGCCGTCCATCCCGGAAAGCATGATTCCGGATTCCGTTAAATCGATACTGGAAAATGACCATTATGAGCTGATGCTGGTTCTGAATGAATATGCCGTTGCCTCTGACGAAGTCAATGCTCAACTGGATGAAATAGGCCGGATTCTGAAAAAATATAACCCCGGCGGCATGCTGGTGGGAGAGGCCCCGTGCACAAAGGATCTGATTGAAATCACCGACCATGACTTCAAAGTTGTCAGCGCGGTATCCATCCTGGCTGTGTTCTTCATCATTGCCTTTGTATTCAAATCGGTCTCACTGCCGTTTATTCTGGTTCTGGTCATCGAAGGAGCCATTTTTATCAACATGGGCATTCCCTGGCTCACCGGAACGACACTGCCGTTTATCGCCTCCATCGTCATCGGAACCATACAGCTGGGGGCCACCGTAGACTATGCCATCCTGATGACCAGCCGCTACGAAAAGGAACGCAGCGCAGGAAAAAGCAAAAACGAGTCCATCGCCATCGCACACCGCTCCAGCCGCCGGTCTGTGGTCGTATCCGCCCTCACCTTTTTCTCGGCAACCTTCGGTGTGGGCCTGTATTCCCAGATTGACATGATCAGTTCCCTGTGTCTGCTCATGGCCCGGGGTGCCATCATCAGCATGCTGGCTGTGCTTTTGTTCCTGCCTGCCATGTTCTACCTGTTTGACGGACTGATCGTGCGGACCAGTCTGAATTTCCGCAAGGGAAGAAAGCTCTGCGGCAACGGGTCCGTATAAAAAGGTACATTGCCCTAAAACATTTTTTTGCATTTGTTGAAGCATGCCGTATGATGTACGATTGGCTGAACGGATTTTCACAATTTCACCCATCACGGCAATCCGCATAAAATATAATGTAATTGCTTTTATGAAAGGATTTGTCCATGGATAATTATAGAATGAGCCGTCCGGGATGCCGCCCGTATCAGCATACCTGCGGCATGAACAGACCATCTGTCCCGTCCCGGGAACGGGCAGCGGAAGCTTCCGATGACAGCTGTCCGAAGGACGACTGCAGCTGTCACATGCCCGGTACCGTCTCGAAAGACCGGGAAATGTATGAGCACCTGAATCATCTGCGCACAGGAATGGGATATGTTCCCTGCCAGAAATTCACAGAATTGTACACACCGGAATTCGGACTTCAGGTCGGAACCATCTTCCCGGATCTGTGTAAACCCTTCTGTGGAAAAAGGAGGTGCTGTCGATGAGAAATGAGCGTCCTTCCCAGACACGTATGATGAGGGAAATCGACGAAGTCAGTTTCGTGATCAGTGATCTGATCCTTTTCTTAAATACACATCCCTGTGACAAAGAAGCGCTTGCCTGTTTTGAAAAAATGTCAGGCAAGCGCAATGGGCTTTTAAAAGAATATGCAGAGTATTATGGTCCTCTGACCATTGACACCGCCGCAGGCAGCTGCGGTGATACCTGGAAATGGATGGAACAGCCATTTCCGTGGGAACCGAAAGGAGGGTGCCGATAACGTATGTGGAACTATGAAAAAAGGCTTCAGTATCCCATAAATATCACAACTCCCAACGCCAAACTGGCGCAGTTCATAGCCAGCCAATACGGAGGCCCTGACGGCGAAATCGCCGCCTCTCTTCGCTATCTGTCTCAGCGTTTCGCCATGTCAAACCGCATGGTGATCGCCACTTTGACCGATATCGGTACCGAAGCATCGAACGGAAATATCATTCCTGTTTTCCATTCTTCCGATCATAGATTTCCTTCAGATGACCGTAAAGCTCCTTCACATCAATGGGCTTGGAAATATGTGCATTCATTCCGGCCTCCACGGATGCCTGCACATCCTCACTTCCGGAGTTTGCCGACAGTGCAAATACCGGCAGGCCGGCATCTTTGCGGTGTGATCCCCGAATCCTCCGGCTGGCTTCCAGACCATTCATCACAGGCATCTGCAGATCCATCAGAATCACATCATAGAAGCCTTCTTCGGATGCCTGAAACTTCTCCACACCGTCCATTCCGTTCTCCGCCCAGTCCACAGATACTCCCATGTCCTCAAGCAGTACCAGGGCAATTTCCCGGTTCAGCTCATTATCCTCGACCAGGAGCAGGCGAAGTCCATGCAGCATTCCCTGCTCTTCGCATTTTTCCGCCGGTTCCGGTTTTGCCTCTTCCTTCTTCGGCTCTTCCGGCAGGATTTCCAGCGGAATCCGCACTGTGAATTCCGTTCCGGAACCCTCTTTGCTTTCCATCCGGATATTTCCATCCATAAGTTCCACAAATGCCCTTACAATGGTCAGGCCAAGTCCCGTCCCCTGTACGCGGGACACTCTGGAATCCTCTGCCCGGAAAAATGCCTCATAAACCATAGTCTGATACTGTTCCGGAATTCCCATGCCGTTGTCCTTCACCTGGAAGCAGAATACGCCATCCGGCTCTGCAAACGCCTTCAGACAGATTTCGCCTCCTGTCTGTGTATATTTCACGGCATTTCCAAGAAGATTCAGCAGAACCTGCTGGATTTTCCGGAAATCTCCATTCACATTCCTGTCGGGAATTCCCTCCAGATCCACCGTGAATTTCTGCTTCTTCGCATCGCTTAGCGGTCTGACCATCACAGCTGTTTCTTCCAGCATATTGCGAATCAGAAATGGCTGTTTCTTTATCATAAGAGTCCCGTCTTCAATCTGACTCATGTCCAGAATCTGATTGAGCATCGTGAGCATATACTGCTCGGAAACACGCATCTTTTCCACATATTCCCGAACCGTTTTCTGATCGGAAGCATTGCGCTCCACCACCTCCGTCATCCCGATGATGGCATTCATCGGCGTTCGGATATCATGACTCATTTTGGAGAAAAAGTCTCTCTTAACGTTATTTGCTGCCCGCAGCTTATCATAGGCAGCCTGCAGCTTTTTCTGATTTTTTTTGCTGATCACTGCAATTGCTGCAATGCACAGAAAAAGTATCGAGGCCGCCACCAGAAGCATTCCGTACAGAGGATTGCGGTACAGAAATTCCCTCAGTCCCTGTTCCTGGTGCAGGTGCTCTGTCTTTTCCAGAATGATGCTTTCCGCCTCTGTATTTTTAATTCGCCCCATCACCTTATTCAGTGATGTGAGCAGATTGCTGTCACAGTCTCTGCGGACACCGATCGAAAAAGAGACATATCCGCCTCCCATGATACCGGAGACAAATCTGTCATAAAAATCCTCATTCATGATTTCCTGCACGGTATAGGTATAGAAAAAGGCCGCGTCCGCTTCGCCTTTTTCCACCGCATTCACACATTCCTCTATGGAATCATAATATCGGATTTCCTTCCCGGCAAAATGATCTTCCAGATATTCTGTCAGAAGAAACGGTTTTTCCATCGACGCAATGGATTTCATCTCTCCGGTGAAATCTCTCCGTGTGATTTTCGAGAAACCGGTGGACATATAAGCGTCCGTGATCTCAAAGCCGATCTCCTCCGCCTCGGAATAATCCGATCCGCAGTCCATACAGATGTCTGCTTCCCCGGCTTCCAGCTTCTGATAATATTCCTCTCTGCTGCCGGTTTCCAGAACCTCATACGCAATGCCGAGCTGACCGGCTGCCCGCTCAAAAATTGCCGGAATGATTCCCTTTGCCTCCCCGTTCTCAAAATAAGAATAAGGACTTCTGTCCGGATTTACCAGAACCTTCAAAACGGTCTTCTGCTCTTTCAGAGCATCGATATATTCCTGCTCCTCTCTGGTAAGAGATATATTCTCCTCATCGTATTCCATGTAGGATTTATGCATCAGACTGGTTCGCCAGCCCGGTTCATCCCGGTCAAGCAGCTCGATTGCCGCATCGATTTCATCCAGAATTTCCCGCTCTCCCTTGGGCGCCATCACGTAAAAATCATTATGGTCAAACTGCTCAATCACCCATTCATTTCCCAGCTTTCTCAGATTACTGCTGACGATTCCGTCAAGGACTCCCGTCTGAAGATCCTCCGCCATCTCAGAATAGGTGTCATAATACACTCCTTCGTACTCAAATCCCTTTTCCTTTGCAAATTCCTGAAAACGCTCATTCCGATAGCTGTTTTTCAGAAATCCCAGCCTCGCTCCCTGATACGTTTTATAATCCTTCGGAACAAAACGCTCATCCCCTGCCTTCACCGCAATCATCGTGACCGTCGTTCCGATTGCATTCTCCGAATACTCGTAGCGCTTCTCGCGCTCCTCGGTCTTTCCGCCGGAGGTAAGAATATCAATCTCCCCCCGCTCCAGCATTTCCAGCATTTCCTGCCAGCTTTTGTCATAGCCCACATACTCATATGTATAAGGCAGATACCGGCCGACTTTCTGAAGAAATTCATAGCCATAGCCGGAACGATGGCCGTCCTCATCCTGCATGTGATACCCGTCAAGAGCATAATACCCCACACGAACCACCTGTTCTTCTGCCCGGACCTGCACGGGAAGCAGAGTCAAAAGCCACAGGATCACACATACCATACCGTAACGCATAAAAACATGATGATTTTTTCGCACTCCCGGATTTCTCATCTGAACATTCCTTCCTGAGTTTATTTTTTACTGCTGGCGTTACTATATAAAAATTATTGATTTACCTTAAAATTCTTTTTTATTATACACTATTTTCGGCGGTAAATCCACTTGAAATAATCTTCTTTTTCTTTTTATCCATCCCTTTTTTCTACGATTTTCCTACGAATCTTCCGGCGATTTTCCCCTTTTTCCATTCATGCTTTGTGTCTGTTCTTCCGGGTATTTGCTCTTTCATCCAGCATGCGGTTTGCTTCCTCAAACAGCTCTCTGGAAACGATCGGCTCATGATGATCCCGCAAAATAATAAATTCCTCCTGACCCCTGTTATATTTTTTCTCATGGGTCAGATAATCGGGTGTATATGTCTTTTTCTGCACCAGGTCTCCGCAGTATTTTTCGTTTCGCAGAATCCGCAGAATCACCGAATTCTGCCACTCCTTTCCCCGCATCGGAGTGATTCCCTCCTGCTTCAGTTCACGGGCAATCGTGTGTGTTCCCTTTCCCTCCAGGACAAACTTCTGAAAGATCAGACGCACCGTCCCGGCCCCCTCTTCATTCAGAAACATCCTGCCGCCGCGTACATCATATCCAAGCATGCTTCTTCCGAATACCACGCCCTGCTCCATCCTGCGTTTCTGTCCCCACTTCACCCGCTCCGATGTCTTCCGGCTCTCCTCCTGGGCAATGGAGGACAAAATCGCCAGCCGAAGCTCTGCATCCGGATCCAGCGTATTGATGTTGTCACTCATAAAGATCACACCCACCCCATGGGCTTTCAGCTCACGGGTATAATAGATACTGTCCAGCGTATTTCTGGCAAATCTGGAGATTTCCTTTGTGATAATCAGATCGATCTTCCCCTCCAGGGCACTGCGGATCATACGCTGAAATTCCCTTCTTTTTTTCGTGTTTGTCCCGGATATTCCCTCATCTGCAAAGATATCATAAAGCTCCCAGCATGGATTTGCCTCAATATACCGCCGAAAAAAAGCACACTGATTTTCAAAGGAATTTGCCTGATCCTCTCGATCCGTGGAAACACGGCAATATGCAGCCACTTTTTTCACGGAATCCCTGTTTCTGCGCTCCAGGTTCATACGCTCATAACGGTTCCTGCTGCCCATAGTTCCTTCCTCCCGCCGCTGTACGGAACTCTGCGGTACGGCCCCTTCTTCCTCTCAGTATATGCAGCAGTGCCTGTCCGATATCCCGGCCGGAACTCTCCACGGAAGCTTCGGATTCTTTTCATCCTGCGATGCTTCTGTAGGTACCGAAGAACTGGCGCACATGGAAATGATCGCCACCATTGTCCATCAGCTTACCCGCGATCTCTCCATGGAGGAAATCGAAAACTCCGGACTGGGTCCTTATTATATCGACCACACGGTAGGGATCTGGCCACAGGCGGCAGGCGGTATCCCGCTCAATGCCTGCGAATTCCAGTCCAAGGGAGATCCCATCACCGACCTGTTTGAGGATCTTGCCGCAGAGCAGAAAGCCCGCTCCACCTACGACAACATCCTGCGGGTCGTAAAAAACATGCCGGAAATCGCGGATCCCATCCGCTTTTTGCGTGCCCGTGAAATCGTTCATTTCCAGCGGTTCGGAGAAGCGCTGCGCGCAGTGCAGGAGGAGCTGGATGCCAAAAACTTCTATGCCTTCAATCCGGTCTTTGACGAACCCTGCATGGCCACCTGTGACTGCCCGGACAAAGAAAAAATGTCATAATCCGAAATTTCTGCAAAAAGGAAGCCGGCACCCACGCCGGCTTTCTTTCATATACCTGTAAATTATGCTTTCGCTTCTTTTGCGTAAGCCAGCTTCAGGAGCACCGGCGTCAGCACAGAAGAAACAATAATCAGAATGATGACAGACGTAAACATTGTGGCATCCATCAGGCCTGTGTTCAGCCCCTTCTGGGAAACAATCAGGGCAACCTCTCCTCTGGTCATCATACCAAGGCCGATCCGGACAGAATCCTCTCTGGAAAAGCCACACGCTTTTGCCGCCAGACCGCAGCCGACCACCTTTCCCAGTAGCGCCACAATCACAAACGCAACGGTAAACAGAATCAGTTCTCCGGAAATGTGGTCAATGGTCGTCTTCAGACCGATGCTGGCAAAGAACACAGGGCCGAAGAACATATAAGAACCGATATCCATTTTCCGCTCAATGTATGCAGAATCGGAAATGTTGCAGAGAATCACTCCGGCAACAAACGCGCCTGTAATATCCGCAATTCCAAAGACACTTTCCGCAATATACGCCATGGTCAGGCACAGTCCCAGTCCCATGATCGGGATCCGCCGCGTGTGCGGATATCTGGCATCCACTTTCTTAAATATCCGGTAAATAATCATACCCACAACGATTGCAAACACGAAAAACAATATGGTGTTCAATACCACCTTGCCCGGATTCGCATCCGGATTCTTGAATCCGATCACCACGGTCAGTACAATGATTCCGATAATATCATCGATAATCGCCGCACTCATGATCGTCGTTCCACATTCTCCCTGGAGCCTGCCCAGTTCCCGCAGCGTCTGCACCGTAATGCTGACCGATGTGGCCGTCATGATCACGCCAATAAAGACGGAGCGGTAAAAAGCTTCCGATCCCAGCGGCGAAGCACCATAAAATGCCATATGCAGCCCCGTTCCCAGAAGCAGCGGAACAAATACGCCCGCACAGGCGATCACAAACGCCTTCGGTCCCGTCTCGATCAGATCCGACAGCTTGTTCTGAAGTCCTGCCGAAAACATCAGAAGAATCACTCCGATTTCTGCCATCTGCGTAAGAAAATCGCTCTGCTGTACCAGTCCCAGTACACTTGGTCCGATGAGCAGACCGGCAATGATCTCACCTGCCACCTGAGGCACTTTGACTTTTCTGGCAAACAATCCGCAGAATTTTGCCGCAATCACAATAATTGCCAGATCCCTCAATATGCTGTATTCCATTTTCCTTCCTCCCTTATTCCTCACGAATCCTTTTTCCAGAGAATGAATTCTGCTTTGAAGAATTCTCTTTCTGTGCGATCCAACCACTCTAATCTGCTGCCGATTATTATAGCACCTCGGCGGGTAAAATCAATGGTTTTTCCACATTGTGAAAGGATTCTGAAGACAGTCAGGACGTTTTGCTTCTCACACACCGGACAGTGACACGGCTTGCCCCTCCAATGGTACAGGTAAAAAGTGTCAGGTCCCAGCTTCCGCTCTTCATTTCCCGTTCAGCCATCGGCTGCAGGGTCTCGCAGCCTGCCACTTCATAGGAAAACCGGTTTCCATCCATATCCGTGAAATACACCACATCTCCCTGCGCAAGGTATTTCAGATTTCCGAAGTGGGAGACAAAATTGTGGGCTGCGATAATCATGTTATTGGTGTAAACCGAACCGAAGTAACGGCAGGGGGCAATTTTCAGCATGGGATAGCTCCAGTCCGCAATGACAGGAAGCTCCAGTCCATACGCCGGGATCTCCAGTTTTCCGATATAATCCACTCCGTCAATGGTCTGTACCGGCATTTCCATATGCGGATTCAGGATATAATCCGGTATTTCCCGGTCCTTCGCCGAAACCGTCTTCCCTGCTTCGCCGGCCGTATTGGAACCTTTTTTCGAATCTGTCCCATCCGTACCGGAAGCATCGGTGCCATCTTTGCTTTCCTGTGCGGGGAAATATGCTTCCAGCTTCTTCAGCGCCTGCTCCGCCGAATGCCGGGCCTGATTCTCCTCGCGCATATTGTATAAAACAAGCAGGAAGGCTGCCGCGATCAGCAGCAGCCCCATGACGATAAAACCCTTCCCTTTTCTATTTTTCATCGCGTTTTCCTCTCTGACGAAGCAGCCCGATCACAAGCATCAGAAGTCCCCCTGCCAGAAGGACCGGTACCGGCCACCAGAGCTGTCCCGTCTGCGGAAGCTTCGTCCCGGAACCGGAATACGAGCTGCCGGAACCGCCGGAAGAACCGGAGCTGCCCGGGGAACCGGAACCACCCGGTCTGCCGGTCGTACCGGGTCTCGGCGTGGGCGTCGGTGTCAGCTTGTCCGGTGCAGGTGCATCCGGAAGTGGTGCATAGTAGTTGGTCACCACAAAGGTGATCCCTTCCTCTGTAATAATCGGAACATAATCCTCAATTTCATTCTCGGTCAGAGTCCATTTGTGATCGCTTTCCAGCTCCTCCCAGGTATACCGCCAGTTGTTTTTCCCGTTCAGGATCACCGTATCATACAGCTCTCCGTCGCAGAAAAGCTGAACGGTCACTTCTTTGGGGCGGTATTCCGCATGGTCATCATCGTCCCAGACTTTCAGAACCTTGCGGCTGACCGGCTCCGGTGTCGGTGGAACCTCCTGGGAGCTGAATTTTCCATTCACCGTCACATCGTAGATCCACTCATTGGCTTCCTGATCCAATCCCGGCAGCATCGCCATAAAAGGAGTGGATTCATAAATATATCCGTCCTGTGTATGCCTGCTGCCCAGCACCAGGTACAGACCCGGTGTCAGTGTATTTTCTCCCGTCGGAAAAACAGCCTTTCCGGTCTCATCGGTGACACTGGTATCTGCAGGCGCGATCTGATCCCGGATGACATACGCTTCCAGCGTGGTAGCCAGTGTTCTCCAGGCCTCATCGTTTTCTCCGCGGATCATGACATTGAACAGTTCAAAAGGAGCCACCGGCGTCAGTTCTCCGTATTCATCCACTGTCGCCACCAGATAAAGGCTGTATGGAACCCCAACAAGAGATGTCTCATTCTCCTGACAGGAAATACAAAGGCTCGTCTCACGGTTTAAATCAATGGATCCGGCGGCAAACGCCTCGACCGGAAGAAATGCCATCAAAAGCCAGAAACCGATCCACACAGCGGTCAGATATTTACGCACCTTCATTGGTGTCACCCCCTTTGTCTTTCTTTCGCCGCCTCGGCAGCAGCAATAATATCAAAAGCAGAAGCAGCATGGGAATCGCCACCACCGGAGCCACCAGAAGCGGTTCAATCTGCATGGCATCCGCCGTCACGCGGACGGAGCCGGCATTTGCCCGGTTCTCCACCCGGTGCCCCCGCACCAAAAGCCTGTGGGAATTGATTCCGTAAGGAGTACAGGTGACAAGGGTACAGTAATCCTTTCCCTCCACGATCTCCAGATCATTCAGCTCATCCGGAAGCACGATCCGTATCTGATCCACTTCATAGGTCAGCGTCTCGTCCAGCACACACAGCATGAAATCGTCCCCGACCACCAGCTTGTCCAGATCTGAAAAAAGCTTTGCCCTGGGCAGTCCGCGGTGCCCGGATATCACACAGTGCGTGCTCTCTCCGCCCACCGGAAGAGAAGTTCCCTCGATATGCCCGATGGCAATCTGCAGAACGCCTTCATCGGTACCGTGATAAATCGGCAGCGAACAGTTGATGGCCGGAATTTCGATGTACCCGATGATCCCGGTACCGGAAACATCCAGCAGACTCTCGTATGTTTCCCGCTCCTCATCCGTCATCTGGTACCGTCCGGACTTACCGACCAGAGTCTGATTGTACTCCTGTGCTTCTGCCCACAGTCTCTCATAGTCTGCCGTATCAATCTCCGCCACCTGTTCCGCATAGGAAGCAATGGCCCTGGACTGATGAAAGGAATTCCAGTAATCACTCACGGTAGGATACAGCAGTAAGGACAATCCGGCAAGAAGGATCAGGACCAATGTCATGTTTATGAATTTGTTTGCCTTTTTCTTCATGCAGAATTCTCCTTACTGTTGTAAACCGGGGAGACCTGGGTCTCCCCGGAAACAATCATTTAGTTATCGTAATCGTATCTGTCTTTTTGTCAGATTATTTCTCTGCGTTGCTCATACGCTTTCTGGTGATCAGCAGGATGGCTGCTGCCAGAACAAGGATCGAACCAGCCACGTAGAAGATTGTGGTACCCATGCCACCGGTCTCCGGAAGGGTGGAACCCTGTTTGTTCTCGATGGTATTGGTTACATTGGAATCACTGCTCAGAGTCGTTGTCGCAGATGCACCGCCCTCAGCCTCAACGTGTGTCGCATTAATGACAACAGTTACATCGGCACACTTGTTATATCCTGCCGGAACTGTGGTCTCCTTCAGAACATAAGTACCTGCATCCAGCCCCTTGATATTAAATACACCCGTGGAATCTGCAGAAGTCATTTCCTCTGCTGTCTCGCCATCTCTCACCGGACGATAAGCGCTCAGTGTTTCATCATAAATCAGACCAATTTCATTCGTTCCGATGGAGTCATACAGACGGAAGCCGGCACCTGCAAGAGGTTTCTTATTAGCAGAGTCAGTTGCATCCACTTTTGTGTTATCCACTTCATAAGTAAATACCCAAACGATATCTTCCGGTGTTTTACCAAGTTCTCCTTCTCCACCGACATTCGGGTTATTGGAGTATTCCAGATATACCTTATTCTGGTTGGTTGTATTGCCAGATTCATGATTTACCTGTGCTTTTTCATTCAGATGTGCATTGTAGATCACCACAATATTCGCTCCGTCAGTCAGATTCACATCAGAAATGGATTTAATATCTGTAATCGTAAGTGTCCAGCTTCCACCAGCCTGACCAGCAGTGGCAGTAGCAGTATACTGATCCGCTGTTAACGTCACGCCATCTACTGTGACGCTTGCAATAGACTCAAACGTCACACCCGTAGACATGGTATCGGTAAATACGACTTTATACTTCTTATATGCATTGAAAGCAGTATCTGCCGGAAGATTTGCAATCAACTTAAACTGGAAGGATTCATTGATAGCATGGTCAGCAGATTCACCCCATCCATCTGTTGCGCCTGCTTCTGCATCGGCTGTTTCATCATGTACCTGTTTATCCACGGTGGGTTTTGCGGATTTCGGAGAAATAGTAACGTCTCCAGCTACTTGCACAATATAAGTTGTATAAGCA
This sequence comes from Blautia sp., assembly GCA_022769545.1. GTDB lineage: Bacteria > Bacillota > Clostridia > Lachnospirales > Lachnospiraceae > Blautia_A. The sequence goes on from JALEJS010000013.1 coordinate 113,490, forward strand.
TCATCTTTTCCATTCTGAGAATTATCTATGTCTTTGATAAGATAATAACCTGCTGAAACCTGTAAAGCATTTGAAGAACTTACCTGACCAAACGCATCATTATTCAAATTAACATACCGGCTAATTACAGTAAGTTTTTCAGAATCAGAACCCGTCGCACTTTGCAATTCATTCAGGATGGTTTCAGATACTGTCTCTCCTTCTGTTTCCGTTCCATTCTTTCCCCATTTTACATTAGACAAAACACCTTGATGTAAATCGCCTGTAAATATCTGATAAACCTCATAAGTATGCCCGTTATCCGGAGCCGTAATGGTATAAGTAGTAGTTCCTTCTGCAAATACAGATGCTGTCATGCTTACTACCATAACCAGTACCAGTAATAAACTGGCAATTTTTTTAAATTTTTTCATTGTTTTTCCCTTTCTTTACATTTTTATGGTTTGTATTTTGCTGCTGACACATTAAGAAGAAATTCGGTCCTCCTTTCTGCGTCTGAAATGATTATACAACAGGAATCCGCCTGCGCTCAGCGCCATAAGCAGGCCTCCCAAAGTATACAGTCTGGTTCCGGGACCTCCGGTATTCGGAAGGGTGTATTCCGGACTGTCTGTCGCCTGGTTTACCACCGTGATGGTTCCATTTGCAATTCCGTTATTGTTGTCATAGCTGGTGGCATAATTGGCAACCGGTGATTCCACCACATAATAGTAATAGGTAACCGTGCTTCCATCTTCAGCCGTCCCGGTCTTGGGAAGATGATTGAATTCATGATACCAGTTATCCGAAGCTGAAATAGTAACTGTTTCTACCAGCTCATCTCCCGTGGCATCCGTATCGGAAGAATCCGGAGTAGATGCAGATGGCAATGAAAGCTCGGTGATTTGTATTATTTGAAAACTGCTTGAATCCTCATCTGAGCAGAGGATACTAACCTCCCCCGTTACAATCCCCTCATATGTATACGTGGATGGATTGTCCCGAATCCAGCCTTCAGAAGTCCCATCAACTCCACTAATTGTTACAGAAGGTGTCCAGGTCCAATCGGATGGAATTTGGTATGTTAGAGTTAACACAATCCGAATTCGTGAACCAACGATAACATTTTGCTTTGATAATTGTATTTCACTACTATTTCCATATTTTTTCGAATATGCAGTCACCGGAACTTCTGTTCCACTTCCGCTGATTTCTCCGGAACCGGATTCTTTTTCCGTCTTTTTGTAGAGACTCAGCGTCACACTTCCATTGTTATGGTCTGTCACATTTCCGCTGCTGTCTTTCCATACTTTATTCACGGAAATATCTGTAGTGGTTTTCACATTATCCGCAAATACCGTATAAGAGGACGAAGCCAGCTCCATTGCGCCTGTTGGCAGCTCTGTCGGTAGGACGATCTCTGTATTACTCTCATCGGAAAAGTAGAAGTAGTATTCCTGTTCTGTATCCGGAAGCTGATACCCATCTGGCGGAGTCGACTCCTTTACCTTATACAGGGTATTACATTGATAAACCGGGGCGCCTTCCTTTTGATCCGTATATTTGATCTGGAATGTACCGTTATGATCCGTTGTATATGTCATAACGGCTTCAGCGCTATACGCTTTATTTTGTGTATCATACTGATAGACAGAAAATACTGCATTCGGCAGGACTTTTTTATAATTGTCACTGTCCACTTTATACAATCTAAAGCTTTTTTCTGTCGAAACGCCACCCGAGGATGAGGAATGCTCCCAGCTGGAGGAACTGCCGGACGATGAATCACTGTAACCGGTTCCTTCCAGAACTGCTGTGTTATTCATTCCCAGACTGAAACTGATCTGTTCACTCTGTTCATGATATTCCGCACTGGATGAAATCTGGTATGCGTATCGGAAAAGCAGAGGAACTCCATCCGGCACATTTTTCACTGTGATTACACTGGTGACATATGCATTATTCCAACCACTGATCTCTGAACTGTATGTCCAGCTCCAGCCGGTCACCTCATCTCCTTTTATCCATTCGCCACTGCTGTTCTGCACTGCTTTATACAGTTTCACGCTGCCTGGTATCAGAGTCGCATCAATGGAAAATGTACCAGAAACCGGCCAGTATAAAGTAACCTGATTTTCATAAGTCATCGTATCCGTAAGTGTCAGTGTCTCGACACCTTCCACGAGATCCTTCCCCTCCGGATTTAGCACAATGCTGTAATCCATGCGTCGGTTCGTATTATCCCATTCACCGGATTTGTCCACCACCTTCACTTCCGGTGTGGAAGAATCATACGTCCATTCCTGTGTCTGTGATGCGGATCCGATTTCTCCATTATTCGTCTCTGCGGTCACGGTATTCGTCAATGAATGTACAGCTCCGTCTTTGAGCGTTTCTTCTGCATGACAGGTAAAGGTAATGGTATAATTACTGTTGTTCTGTATAATTGCACTGTCATCCCGCGGACACATTGTTAATGTTACGGTTCGATTCCCACGATTGTAATTTCCGCTGACCTGATACGTGTCACTGCTGCCTGTAATCGTTCCGTCTTCTCCAATCGTCAGATCCATGCTGGTTGAACCAGTCATAACCAGGCCGTCCAGAACAACGCCTTCCGGCAGCGTATCTTCAATTGTAACCTGCTGGTTATTCTGCTGATCCATGACTACCTTGACCTTCCAGGTCAAAACACCGTCTGAACTAACCGTTGTCGTACCCTCCCGGTCATTTCCGTCATACTTAAAGACCCCGGGCTTATAATACACATATTTATTATTGGCAGATTTTCCGTTCATTTCCACTTCGTTGGCATACTGGGTTTCTCTGCCGGGAACAGACTTCGTCAAATCTGCCGTTGTGCAATAGGTAAATGACAGGCTGGTTGCCCCTTCCGGCACAGACAGTCCATTGGGAAATTCTATAGCAAACGAAGTAAATGTACAGTTGTCATATGAATCGTTTACATTATTGTAAATATCATGATAGTTGCAGCTATTCCCGTCGGAATCTTGAAACGTAATATTCATGCTTCCGGCTTCTACCGTTGTGTTGTTACTGTCATTCCAGATGAGAGTTCCGCCCCAGCGGACAATCTGATCCCGCGTCATCCACTGCTGTGAATTCCAGATCGTCATATTATCATTCAGCTTTGTTCCTGCAGCCAGACCACCGGCAGGTATATTCAATGTAACGGTCCAGGGAATCTCGGCTTTTGTGCGATCCTCTGATATAACCGCCTCGCCCACAGCCTTGGATATGCTTCCATCCCCCCAGACCGTCGGCGTGTCGTCGTCTGTTACTTCCACTCCATCCAGAGAAAGACGGGCCGTGTTCGTTACCGTATAATCACTCCACTGCTTCTGTGCATCCGTATAATACTCCACAACATATTTTCCGGTGTTTTCGCCGGTATCTCCAAGTCCACGGAAAATGATTTTTTCGACATTCCCCTGTGTATCCGTCTGGACTGTATATATTCCACTCTCCGGAGAAACCACCTGCCAGTTTGCATCATAAACTTTGATATCATCCGCCCTGATTATACCAAACATGTCATCCGTCAGTTCTGCACCGGCAATGTTGCACTGACTCTCATTGACTGTGATTGTCCACTTGATACGTCCATTCCAATTTTCGTAGCTTCCACTTTTTGCGATTTTCAAGGGTTCCACGGTCACTGTGTTCTCCTTGCCTATCGGTGTTTCTTCACCATTCCCCGAAGAAAGAGTGGCTGTGTTGGAAACAGTGACACCTTCACTGATACTGCCCGATTCTAATACAGTGGAATATCGGATGGTGTAGCTCTGTGTATTTTTACCCTCCCCTTCTGTCACCTCAGTAAACAGGATTCCGGTAATCTGACTGTTCTCCTCATTCCACATAAAACTATAATGATCATCCGGTTCAATCGTGAAATCCGTCTCTGACAGAACTGAGAACATACTATCGGTCAATGTGGCACCGGCAATATTTCTATGGCCGGCATTCACCGTGATCACCCAGTCAATTTTACCGGTTGAGCTGTTGTAGCTGCCGCTCTTATCCAGCTTCACGCCATCCACCGTCACAGTGGCTGTGGCAGTCTTTTCGTCTCCTTCGCTGCCCGGATCCGGATCAAAAGTCGCACTGTTTGTCACAGTACCTTCATTCCATTTTTCCTCCACCGAAGTGTAGTATGTTATGGTATACTGATTTTTGTTTACCTCACCGTCTGCAGCATTAAATGTAATACCCGTAATCGATCCCGGATTCAGATCATCACCTACACTTCCATAATTCACCGTATAACCGTTGGATGGCTCAATCGTAAGATCTTCTGCTTTTTCCACCAGACTAAGCATCTCATCCGTCAGTGTTGCACCGGCGATACTCACTTTGTTTCGGTTAACCGTCACAGTCCATTTTATCCGGCCTTTGTCTGCCTCGTATGAACCGCTTTTATCCAGAGTGTAACTGAAATCCTTATTCACATTGATGGTAGCTGAATCCGAATCTGACACCGTCTGGTTTTTACTGCTGTCCGTCGCACTTACCTGAACATTGTTCGTCACAGACACATTGGATAATGTCTGATCTGTAATCGGATATGTGTATGTGATTTTATAAAACTGAAGATCTGTATGTGCAGAATCTGAAGAATTATGTCCCTCTGTCGGCGTCGCCGACAGACCATTCAAGCCCATTGAAATCGTACCATCTGCATAACTTGCCGAAACATCCATGCTCTCAGCTTCGCTATCCCATGAATTGTACTGTCCATATGAATGTTTCGTATATCGTTCCACCGACACGACGGGATCTCCCAGCGTCAGTCCCTCCGGTGTGGTAATCGTATCGCGAAACGATATCGGATCCGGGGTTCCCTTGGTGGTACGCACGTACACGGTATAGATCAGTTTGTCTCCGTCACTCGACCAGTATCCTTCTTTACTGACATCAATGTCGTAGCTTTCCGTTTCCTCCTTCGGATATGTGATCTCTTCAGCTGGAATTGTCAGTGAATTCGAATCACTTCCGACCACAATGTTTCCGGTACTCTCTTCCACATTTTCTTTCCCGATCGCTCCTTCAAAAGCAATATAACCGGTAACCGTATCACCTGCTTTTCCGACATAGTCACTGTCAAAAATGACCTGAACAGAATAGGTTCCGTCCTCATTTCTCACAAAGGTACGTGTCCCTGCATACGTCTGTCCGTCATACAGTTTTTCTGTTTTGTTCAGTTCGCCGTCCGGGACAATGATTCCCGCCGGATAGGTGTATGTATAAACGACCCCGGCCTGAATACTCTTATTTTTAAACTGAAATTCGATTCTAAGATTTGTTTTAAACCAGTCGTTTTTTGCATCATACTCTGTACCGGTACCGGAAATGGTGGTAACCGGAAGGACCTCATTCTGTGTCGTGCCGGTGGTATCCTCCGTCTCCCCGGTACCATCTTCTCCGTCTGTTTCTCCGGTTGTTCCACCGCTTGTTTCCGAGCCGCCCAGCCAGTCATTTTCTTCCATGATCATGGTATCGTCCACGATCTCTTCGGTATCTTCTTCTGCCTCCATGGTATCGGGATTTACCGGCAGCGCGGCATAACCCATGATTCTGGAATCATACATTCCATAGCTGACATACTGAACACAGTCGGAGCTGTTTCCCTCTATGGTGACCAGACCGCTGTCCTCTCCCGCTTCCGCGACAAGCCCGACATGATCAGCCCCTCCGTCGCCGTCATTATCAAAGAAGACGATGTCGCCCTTCACCGGCAGATAGCTTCCGGAGCCGTAGTAAATATCTGACAGGGAATACTGCCAGTTGCTGCAGGATGCCTCTAACGGAAGGGGAACATTTGCATAATTCAGGCAGAAGGATGCAAACATGGCACACCAGTCTCCGTAGGGGTCTCCGTACCACTGTCCATACCGGGTAATTCCTTTTATCTGATTCTCTTCGGTTACGATGTAATTTCTGGTACTTTCCGTATACCCCAGCTGACTCTGGGCAATCGCGATCACATCATCCGCCCAGATCCCGGTCAGTGACACACCGGAAACACTGTTCCGCCATACCGCCTCCGACTCGATATCCGCATTCGGATCAGAGTAGCAGGGCAGGCTGTGCGTATGCTCTTCCCTTTCGCAGGTCAGAACACGCTCATAACACGCCTCTGTGTGAGCATGTGCATTTTCATTTTCTTCCTGCCCGCAGACCAGAACATCGTAAGACGCATAGCATTCCGGACCGTGTGTATGGCTTCCTTCTCCTTCGGCCAAACCGCAGACATAGCTTTCCACCGTCTGATAGCAGGCATCCGTATGCCCGTGCTCCTCCATGCAGACCAGTACCCAGTTCACCTCATAGCAGGCTTCGGTATGTTCATGGTCTTCCGCACAGATCAGCACCTGTTCCGGCGCATAGCAGGCATCCGTATGTCCATGCTCCTCTGTACAGACCAGTACCTGCTCCGTCTGTACACAGCCTCCATCATGGATATGACCCGGCGTTTCTTCCAGCCCGCAGATCAGCTCATATTCCTGCTGATAGCAGGAGGCATCATGAACGTGCGGAACCGTCTCCTCTTCCTGACAGACCAGACGCTGTTCATAGCAGCTCTCATCATGCCGGTGTTCTTCATAGCCGCAGAATGTGTTCTGTTCCATGGTGATTGCAGGCAGAATCAGCATGTATGTGGTAATGAACACCACCACACAGGCAAGACTGCTCACGATTTTTTTCCAGATATTGTGCCGTTTATGTTTTATTATGTATTTCTCCGCCCGGGGCAAATCACTTTTTTTCATATACAGCCTTCTCCCTTTTATTTTACCCTTCCGAACCGGTTCAGCGGCCAGACGCGGAACAGGATCTTTCCTACAATCTGTTCCTGTGCGACACATCCAACTGCAGTGTTTCTGGAATCCACCGAAGTGGAACGGTGATCTCCCATCACAAATACCTTGCCCTCCGGCACCTGATACGGAAGGCTGATGTCACAGTCTCCGAATGCTTTCTCCACAAGATACGGCTCGTCCAACACCTCATTGTTCACATATACCGTTCCGTCTTCATCGATGTCCACCCATTCTCCGGCACGGGCGATCACACGCTTCACGAGAATCTTGTTATTATAGTAGAATGAAATGATATCACCCGGTTCAAATTCCGAAGTTTTCACCGAAAAGATGATCTCTCCATCCTGCAGTGTGGGTGTCATGGAACTGCCGTAAATCTGCAGGACAGGCAGCCACAGAGTTGCCACCAGCACCGCAATTGCAGCCACTGTGATCAGAGTATAAATGGTACTGCGTAATACCGATCGATAGCGTTTCCTGTAACGCACCCTGTTCAATTCTGCTTTCAGTTCGCTGATCTGCGGCATCTGCTTTTCTGTTTTCTGCTTCATATATGTATCTTCCTACTCTCTGCCTGATGTGGAAACTGCCAGAAGCTCCCGCAGTCCGGTATGTGCATCGTAATATGCCTCCAGTTTCCCGGAAACATCCTCCCAGTATTTCTGCGATTCGCGCTTTGCTTTCTGAATCATTTCCGCACACACAGACTCTGTCTCCCGTACCCGGTCCGCACGCTGCTTTTCTGCCTCGGCAAGCATCCGCTCCACTTCCTCACGGCTTTCTTCCTTCAGTTTTGTACAATCTGCCTCTGTATTCTCATTCAGCTGCCGGACGTTATCGATATACTGCTGGCAGGCAGCCTGCGCTGCCTCAAACACCCCATTCAGCTGAAGGGCAGCCTCAGCGATGGATCCGGCATTGTCAAGAATTACTTCTTTCTTATTCCGCTCTGCCTTTATCTCATCCAGTTCCCGCCTGAGCTGTTCATTCTCCTCCATCTGTGCAATGAGCATTTCCAGCAATTCACTGCGGCTCAGACGCTTCAATTCCTTTTCGTTCATGCGAACCTCCAAAACTTTTTATTTTAATATAATAATGTCAAATTAAAATCAAATTACTGTAAAATAATCTATTTTGTTTTATTTTATCAGCATTACTCTTTCTTCAACTCTTTCTCCAGTTTCGATTCTATCAAAAGTACACCTTTTTTCGTGTGAAAATCTTACTATTTTTGTATAATATTTTACATTTTCGTGATTTTTGTGATTATTGCACAATAAAATCACATAATTTCAAAAGCTGTATCTGCTCACGAATTATCAGATTTTTCATTGTCTTCCCCGTATGGGTTGCACAGCTGCCAGGATCAAGTCGAACGCATGAAAGACACTTTTGGACAGCAAAGCATTCTTTGCCTTTTCCGGGGAAGTATGGTATACTTTCCTATGATTAACAACATTCTGTTTTTGGAAATAACACTGCCTTTTATTCAGGAGTTTCATGATAAATATGACCAGACATTTTTTCCTGTACAGCCTGTTGTGGCTGATGTGCGTTTTTCTGGCCGGCTGCGGCGATGCAGGCTCCGCTTTGGAAGCTCCCGGTTCTGCCTCCGGCACCTCTGCCGGAAGAAATAACGAGCCGCAGGTTCTCGTCCCCTCCGCAGACGGTCTGACCGTCGCATCCTCGGATATCACCTCCATCGATGCCTCCCACACCGATCAGGGATACGTCATGGTTCGCTGTTCCGAAGAAATCGACAATATCCGGCTGCAGATTCTGTCTCCGGACGACGTCACCTACACCTATTTCATGACCAGCACGGACAGCTACGAAACCTTTCCGCTCACAGCCGGAGACGGTTCGTACATGGTGTGCGTCTATGAGAATATTGCCGAAGACAAATATGCGCTCATTCTTTCCCAGGACCTGGACGTGACGCTGGAGAACGAATTCCTTCCTTTTTTGTATCCCAATCAGTATGTGAATTTTTCCCCGGATGACAAAACCGTTCAGAAAGCGGCGGAGCTTGCCCGGGACTGCGAAACCGATCTGGATGTGATCCGCAACGTATTTTATTATGTAGTCGAAAACATTACCTATGATTATGACCTGGCCGAAAACGTGGAATACGGCTATCTTCCTGACAACACCCGCACACTGGAATCCAAAGCCGGCATCTGCTTTGACTTTGCGTCTCTGATGACTGCGATGCTTCGCTCCCAGAAGATTCCCACCCGGCTGGATGTGGGATATGCCGGAGACGCCTACCATGCCTGGCTGAGCACCTACACACCGGAGACCGGATGGATTGAAAATATCATCCGCTTTGACGGCAGCTCCTGGACTCTGATGGATCCCACCTTCGCCTCACAGACCGACGGCAAAGAAGATGTGGTGGGAGACGGATCGTCCTACCTGGTAAAATATGTTTATTAAGCAAAGGAGTCCATCATGGAAAAAAAGCATTTTACTCCCCTTTCCGCCCCGGAGATTTCCGCCTTTTCTTCACAGGTCGCCATGATCCTGAAGGCCGGGATTTCCTCCATGGAGGGCATGACACTGATGCTCGAGGATACCGATGATCCCCGGGAGCGGCAGCTCCTGACAGTGATTCATGATACCCTTCTGGAGACCGGCAGCTTTTTCGAAGGTGTGAAAGCCTCCGGCGTCTTTCCGGCGTATTATCTGGAAATGGTAAAAATCGGAGAAGTCTCCGGAAAACTGGACGAGGTCATGCATCGTCTGGCTGCCCACTATGACCGGGAAGCTTCCATTTCCCAGTCCATCCGCAGTGCACTGCTTTATCCCTGCATCATGATATTCATGATGCTCCTGGTGATTCTGGTCATTCTCACAAAGGTCATGCCGGTATTTCAGCAGGTGTTCCGCCAGCTCGGAAGCGAGATGACCGGGTTTTCCGGCGCTGTCCTGCATTTCGGAAACGCCATTCGCCGGTATTCCTTTGTCCTGACTGCACTTTTGATCCTGTTTGTCGCTGCAGTCCTGTATTTCACCAGAACCAGGAACGGCCGCCGCAGACTGAATCATTTTCTCACTGGATTTTCCTGGACACGCACCTACACAGACCGTCTCGCTTCCTGCCGTTTTGCCGGCGGGATGGCCCTGACGCTTTCCAGCGGTATGAGCCCTGAGGAGAGCCTGGATTATGCCTGTATGCTCACAGACAATCCCCGGTTCCTGGAAAAGCTGGAGCAATGCCGCCAGAAGATGGCGGAGGGAGAACCGCTTTCCTCCGCACTGGTACAGACGGACATTTTCTCCGGTACCTGCGCCCGCATGGCATCCATCGCCGCGCGGACCGGTACCCTGGACGAAGCCATGCAGGAGATTGCCGACCAGTATCAGGAGGAGGTGGATCAGCGTCTGAACAGCATGATCGGCGCCATTGAGCCTACACTGGTCATCCTGCTGTCCGTGATCGTCGGCATGATCCTTCTTTCTGTCATGCTGCCGCTCACCGGTATACTGGCCGATCTGTAACCGGCAGACACACTGATATGCGGCGACGCATTTTCGTCTTAGGAGGAGCCATATGAAGCATCGTTTTGAAACCGGGAAGCAGCCCTCCCTGCTGCGAAATCTGATCCTGTCTGCGGGACTCTTTTTTCTGATCGCAGGAATCTTTCTGTATGGTGTCACTGCAGTCTCGCAAAAAAGCAGTGCCCTGGAAGAGCGGACCCTGCAGCAGGCAGTCCGCCGGGATATCGTCCGCTGCTATGCCCTGGAGGGACGTTATCCGGAAAGTCTGGAATACCTGAAAGAGAATTACGGCCTGCATTATAACGAAGACCGTTTCTTTATTGACTATCATGCCATCGGCAGCAATCTCATGCCCGATGTCACCATCATCGACAGGAGGGCCGCATCATGAAGATTTCTCCGAAGCGACAGCACTCCATTGATCTGATTTTCCCCATTGCTCTTTTCTTCGTCTTTGCCGCTTCGGCACTGATGGTACTGATCCTCGCTGCGGATCTGTACAGCAGTGCGGGAAAACAGCAGCAGAAAAAGGAAGAAATCTATACGCCTCTGTCCTATCTTTCTGAAAAAATCCGTCAGAATGACACCGGCGGAGCAATCAGAATCATCCGTCTGGAAGACACCGACTGTCTTTCCATTGCCGCAGACTACGACGGCACCGTTTATTACACTTATATTTATGCTTTTGAAAACATGCTGAAAGAGCTGTTTGTCCCGGAACATGCCGATGTATCGCCAGGAAGCGGAACCGACCTCATGCCGGTACAGGACCTCCAGATGGAAGAACTCTCCCCCGGCCTTTTCCGTTTCACGGCGGCAGACAGTGACCATCAGCAGGTATCGGTCATCATTGCACAAAGGAGTCAGCCATGAAAAAAACATTTCTTCTAAGCGGCAGGCGTTCCGGCCTTCTGCTGACAGAAATCATGATCGCGATCCTCTTTTTTTCCGTCATGAGTGCGCTCTGTCTCCAGGTGTTTGCACGTACTGCCGAACTGAACCGGCAGACCGATGCCCTGGAGCGGGGGATCTATGAAGCCGCTTCTGCTGCCGATCTGCTGAGCTGCGCCGCCCGGGACGACACCGGAATCCGGTGGCCGGACACGAACGAGGAAGTCCCCGGACAGACAGACTGGAAAAACCGCGGGGAGACCATGGCTTCTCTTGCGGAAATCCTGAAGCCTTATTCGGATCGGTGCACCGTTCTGGAAAACGAAATCCGGATTCCTCTGGATTCCTTTCGCCTGACGATCACGGTCACTGCCGAAAATTCCCGCATGCTTTGCTGTACACTGGACTTTTCCGATGATCCGTACGCCTCCCGAAAAGAAGAGGGCTCTTCCGGACCGATTTATCAGACCCGGACGCTGCTGTTCCGCCTTTGTCCATCGGAGGAAGGAGGCGATGACCTGTGAAAAAAAGGCGCACCGGACCCGTCTCAAACATCGGAGGCGTCTCGCTTCTTATGACCTTCATCGTCCTCTGTCTGACGGTCTTTGCCGTGCTTTCCCTGTCCGACGCGGTCAGCGAAGCACACTATGTTCAGAAGCTTGCCGGGGCCCAGGATGCCGCTGCCCGTGCCTCAGAAGAGGCAACCCGCAGACTGCAGGAAATCTGTATGCTTCTGGAAACCGATCCCGGACGGCTGCTGCAGGAAAAAGGCCTCACGGTTGACTGTGAAGGTCCGGGGCCTGTCATCGCCTGGGACACCCCTGTGGACGACTCCACCATGCTTCACATAGAGCTCACTTTACCGGAAGGCACATCTCTTTCTTCCGGCCGGCCCGTCTCAGGGACGCCGCGGATCACCGCCTGGAAAAAGGTGCCATCCGCCGACTGGACTGCCGATCACTCTGTCACACTGCTACAACCATAATCAGGAGGAAAACATGGACGCAAAAGAACTGCTGCAGCATGCCATAGACCGGAACGCTTCCGACATTTTTCTGGTTGCCGGTCTTCCCGCATCTGCCCGTATCGATCATAAAATTGAACGCTATGATTCACAGAAGCTTCTGCCGGATGACACGCGGGAGCTGATCACCCAGATTTACGAAATGGCTGGAAACCGGTCCACCGAAACACTGATGCTTCACGGAGACGACGATTTCTCCTTTGCCATTCCCGGCCTGTCCCGCTTTCGCGTGAGTGCCTTTAAACAGCGCGGCAGCCTTTCTGCCGTCATCCGTGTCATCTCCTTCCGGCTTCCGGATCCTTCCCGGCTGGGAATTCCGGAAAACATCATTGCACTGAACCGTTTTTCCAAAGGACTGGTTCTGGTGACCGGCCCTGCGGGCAGCGGAAAATCCACCACACTGGCCTGCTTGATCGACGACATTAACAACCACCTGGAAAAACATGTCATCACGCTGGAGGATCCTCTGGAATTCCTGCACCGGCATAATAAGAGCATCGTCAGCCAGAGAGAAATCAATGTAGATACCGATAACTATGTCACCGCACTGCGTGCCGCACTCCGCCAGAGTCCGGATGTGATCCTTCTGGGAGAAATGCGGGATTATGAGACCATTCAGGTTGCCATGACAGCCGCTGAGACCGGCCACCTGATCTTCTCCACGCTGCATACCATCGGAACCTCAAACACCATCAACCGGATCATTGACGTATTTCCGCCTGCTCAGCAGCATCAGATCGCCGTACAGCTGTCCATGGTTCTCAATGCGGTCGTCTCGCAGCAGCTGGTTCCTACGATCAGCGGCGGACTGGTTCCTGCCTTTGAGATCATGACCGTAAACCAGGCAATCCGGAACATGATCCGGGATAATAAGATTCCGCAGATTGACGGTATGGTTTATTCCTCCTCCGGTGCAGACATGATTTCCATGGACGCCAGCCTGACACATCTGTACGAGAAGGGCATCATCTCCCGGGATACCGCCCTGACCTATGCCACCAATCCGGATATGCTCTCCAGGAGGCTGAAATGAGTCCCGAAGGTACAGCCTGCATCCGGCTGAAACGGGAATATCTGAAAATTCCGACCGAAGACGGATATCTCTACGGAGGAAACCAGCGGACCTTCCGGGATGCACGGATCCGCACGGACGGCTGCGGGCTGATCGCTGCCGCCGATGTCCTCTGGTACCTCCGGGGCGAAAAAGCTCCGGTCTCTGAAGCACAGTATCAGGCATACGTTGCGAAGCTTCGTCCTCTTTTTCACTTTTTCCCCAACCACGGCATGCCTGGCTGGGCATTGTGCCGGGGCATGAACCGCGCGCTGCGTCAGTTCTCTCTTCCGTATCGGATCCGCTGGGGTGCCTTCCCGGTCACACGTTATGACGGTATTCTTGAGATGCTGCAGAATGACATTCCGGTCATCACAGCCATCGGGCCGAATTTCCCGAACCGCTCCGGCAAAAAACCGGTGGTGTTTTACGAACGAAAAGACGACGGCTCCTTTGAAGCCGCCGCCGAAACCCGCGGTCATTATGTGGTGATCACCGGTGCCTGCAAGGGATGGCTGCGCATCTCCAGCTGGGGAAAAGAGTACTATATCCGCTGGAGTCAATTTGAACATTACGCAAGAAAACACAGCTTCTTTTTATTCACCAATGTCTGCCGGATGACCGGACTGCGAAAAAAATCTTTATGATTTTCACTTTTTTTTCAATTTGTCATCACATTTTCTTCACATTTTATTGATAAAGTATGTTTCATAGACAGGACAAGATCTTGTCTATAAAATTTTTCTTTTTCATACGCGCCGGTACGAAAGTACCGGCCTCCTTCCAAAATGTGTGAATGGCTGCCGGACCCCCTGGCAGCCATTTCTGATTTCTGATAAACCCGTTGTATTCCTTTCTGATTTCTGAAACTCCGGTTGTATTATACTCCTTCAAAATCGAATTCCGGAATAAAGCTTTCCTCTGCCGTCTCCCCTTCCTGAGTGTACGCATTGACAATTCCCAGCGAAATGGCATAGTCCAGCACCTTATTGTACTCTCTCCCGGTGACTCTTCGGTTCAGTTCCGGAAATTTTTCCTGCGGGTAAACCGGTGTATACTGATTCATGATGCTGATCATAATGTCGTCACCGAAGGTCCGATACAGGTATTCCAGCACTTTCCGGGAATTTGTGGTATGCCCCGGAAGGATCAGATGCCGCACGATCATCCCCTTTCTGGCATACCCTTTCGCATCCAGCTTCGGCGGTCCCACCTGGCGGAACATCTCTGCCAGCGCCCTTTTCACCACCTCCGGATAGTCCGGTGCATGGGAAAACGCCTCTGCCAGCGATGCCTCCATATATTTGCAGTCCGGAAGATAGATGTCCACATATCCCTCCAGCAGGCGGAGGATTTCCGGACGCTCATAGCCACTGGTATTATAGACCACCGGCAGCTTCATTCCGCGGGCTTTCGCCCCTTCCAGCGCCGTCAGAATCTGCGGAACATACTGGGTCCCGGTCACAAGATTGATATTGGCCGCACCTTTCTGCTCCAGCTCCAGAAAAATATCTGCCAGCCGTTCCACGGTAATCGCCTTTCCCTGCCGGCCAAGGGCAATTTCCCTGTTCTGACAGTAAATACACCGAAGGCCACAGCCGGTAAAAAACACGGTGCCCGAGCCCCGCGTCCCGGAAATACAGGGTTCCTCCCACATGTGAAGCGCCGCCCGTGCAAGGCGCAGCGTACCGTCCATCCCGCAGTATCCGGTCTTTCCCCGGCTTCTGTCCGCCCTGCAGCTGCGGGGACACAGCCGGCAGGGTTCTGTCATGATCCCGTTTTCCTGCATGATGCCTATCGGGAAAACAGCTCTCTCGTTTTTTCCATGCGGGAGATGACCGGCACCCCAAAGGGACAGCGCTCCTCACATCCGCCGCAGGCGAGGCAGTCCTGCGCGTTTGCATTCAGCTGCTCATAATGGGCCCGCAGGGAAGCCGGTACCTCTTTCTGCATCGTCGCAAGATCATACAGTTTATTCACCATCGCGATATCGATATTTGCGGGACAGGGTGCACAGTGCCCGCAATAGGTACACTGCGCCGCACCAAAGGCATGCTTCGGTGCCTTTGCCAGCACACTGGCATAATCCTTTTCCTCCTGTGTGGCCGTCTCGTATGCCACCGCCGCCCGCACATGCTCCGGCGTGTCATAGCCAACCATCACACTTGCCACCGCCGGACGTGTAAGGGCATAATGCAGGCACTGCACCGGAGTCAGCGCCACGCCGAAGGGTGAGGTATGTGCGTGGAACAGACGTCCTCCCGCATAGCCCTTCATCACGGTGATTCCCACATTTTCCTGCTCACATACGCGGTAAAACTCTTCTCTTTCCGGAGCAATTCCGCCCAGCGCCTCATCATACTGCTCTGCAAAGAGATCATCCAGCTGCTCTGTCGCAGGCATCAGATCAAAGGCCGGATTGACGCTGAACAGTATCATCTCTATTTCTCCGGACTTTGCAGCCATCTTTGCCACATTGGGATTGTGAGAGCTCATGCCGATGTGACGGATCACACCGTCTTTTTTCAGCTGGCGCACGTATTCGATAAACGGACCGTTCATGATTTTCTCATATTCCTTCGCCTCATCCACAAAATGAATCATCCCCAGATCGATGTAATCCGTCTGAAGGCGGTCCAGAAGATCCTGAAAGGCAATCTTTACCTGATCCAGGTCTCTGGTCCGCACGTACTGTCCGTTCTGCCAGGTGGAGCCCAGATGTCCCTGAATGATCCATTTTTCTCTGTGTCCTTTGATTGCCAGCCCGATGTTGGAGCGCACCTTCGGCTCCGACATCCAGCAGTCCAGGATATTGATTCCTTCTTTTTCGCAGGCAAGAATGACTTCGCGCACTTCTTCTGTATTGTGACGCTCCAGCCACTCTCCGCCCAGTCCGATCTCGCTGACGGACAGGCCTGTCTTTCCCAGTGTTCTGTATTTCATATCCTCCACATCCTTTCCGGATCTGCCTGCCGGACCCTTTGTGTCCGGTTTTTTCTGTCACAGTCAGATCCCTTTATCGCCAAGACTCACTGCCGTTCGACTTGAACTTCGATACCTCATTATTTCACATTCCGCACTGCCTTGTCAACGTATCCCCGGCTTCTCATATTTTTTCTGCTTTCCTGCTTTCCTGCTTTTCATACTTCTTTCATGATCTCGCGCTTCAGCTTTTTCATGATTTTCTTTTCCAGTCTGGAAATATAGGACTGGGAAATTCCCAGCAGGTCTGCCACTTCCTTCTGTGTCTTTTCCCGGCCGTCACCGGAGCCGATGCCAAACCGCAGCCGGATGATCAGCTGTTCCCTGGAGGACAGTCTCGCGATCGCCTTCAGAAGAAGTGCGATCTCCACTTCGTCCTCCATTTTGCGGGAAATCACATCGTCATCGGTGCCCAGGATATCCGACAGAAGAAGCTCGTTGCCGTCCCAGTCCACATTGAGCGGTTCATCAATGGATACCTCCAGCCTTGTCTTCGTATTTCGCCTCAGATACATCAGGATCTCATTTTCGATGCATCTGGAAGCGTATGTGGCCAGTTTTATTTTTTTCACCGGATTGTAGGTGTTGATCGCCTTGATCAGGCCGATGGTTCCGATGGAAATCAGATCCTCCACTCCCACTCCCGTATTGTCAAATTTTTTTGCAATGTACACCACCAGACGCAGATTGTGCTCGATCAGCGTGGCCTTTGCCTCATTTTTCTGATCTGATTCCAGCCCCCGGATCGCCACAGCCTCCGCCGCCGGCTCCAGCGGAACCGGCAGGACATCGCTTCCGCCGATATAATAGATTGCCTTTTTCCCCGGCCAGATCAGATGCGAAAAGACCGGTGTATTCTTATCCGCAGATAATGCCTGCATCCCATTCATATATGCATCCCCCTTTATAATAATCTGGAATTCAGAAGTACTTCGTACTCTTTTCCCAAAGCAAAGGGCTCAGCTGTCAGCGCGAATACCGGTCTGTATACATGAACCGCTTCCTTTGGAGCGTGAATCAGAAGATCATCCAAGGTAACTTCCAGCAGTATCCCTTTTTTCTCCATTGCCGCAAACGGAATGAAACGGGGCTGCAGACATGTCAGTTCCGTATTTTCCCATCCATCCGGTTCCGCAGACAGATTTTTCAGCAGCTTCAGGGTATCCTCCGAAATCACTCCGCTAAGAGCATCCGCCTGCAATACAGAAACGGGCTGCTGATTCATCGGATCTGTGAGCAGATTCCCGGTGTCATAATACCCGCAGAGTTTTTTTACCGTTCCCCGAAAAGCGATGGTAACCGGACAGATATGCGGTCTCTGCCTGCATATTCTGTCGGCTGCGTGTGTGATCCATACTTCAGATACCCCGGCCAGAACAAAGCACAGGACAAAGGATCTGATCCCGAAGGGATGCTGATTTTCCACAGCTTCCAGAATTCCTCCAAACAAAAACGCCGCCGTATACAGCGCCGTCAATGCTTTCAATCTGAAACTGATTTTTTCCTTTGAAAAAACGATCCAAATCATACATACTGCACAGCATCCATGAAGAGCACTTCTCAAAACCGGAGCCATATTCCGGCCGGCCAGCATAAGCAGGCAGGAAAAAGCCGCTCCAAAGGCGGATGCCGCCGCACATCTTACGTATCTCTTTCTGCATCTCAGCACATTTCCAACAATCCGCAGCAGCAGATAGTCTACAAGTAAATTTGTCAGAAAGACTCTATCTATGTATACAACCTGATACATAAATAAAAAACCTCCCGCCACCTGTAACTTCTTCACTTTGGTAAGTGAGTTCATTATAGGTGACGGGAGGTGCATTTTTTGTCAAACGGAGTCGTCGAAACACCAGAACCTGTCGTAAAAAAGCGACACCATTGTTCTTTCCCGGTCAATTATTCACTGATTTTTTCATGGAACGCCAGCAATTCCTCACGAAGGATCCCGATGGGGAACTGGCCCGGCGCAGACGAGGCCCCTACCACCCCGAAGGTGACCGCGGAGCCGAATTTTTCTCCCTGCAGCCTGCTGATTCCTCCCATCTCTCCCATGGACATGGAAATCAGCGGCTTCCGGCAGGTTTTCTGCATCTGTTCGGTGGCCTGCATGATTGCCGACACATCTGCCGGTTTCCGTGGCATGACTGCGATTTTCAGGATATCCGCTCCCGTCTGATCCATCACACGGAAACGTTCCAGAAGCATCTGCGTCTCCTGTGTTTTTTCAAAATCATGGGAGGATGCGATCACACGGACGCCGGTTCTTTGTATCTGCCGGATCAGTTCTTTTTTTTCTTCTTCCCGGCCGAATACCTGGACATCAATGAGATCCGCACAGCCGCTCCCGGCAGCATCCAGACAGCACTGTCTGTACTGCTCCATGGAAAGCGAGATCTGTCCTCCTTCTTCCTTCGTGCGGATGGTAAAGATCAGCGGCAGCTGTTCCAGTATCTCGCCCAGCTTCTTCAGAACCGGCAAAAGCCCTCCCGGCTGCAGAAGATTTTCAAAATAATCCGCGCGCCACTCTGCCAGGTCCGCTCCTGCGTCCACTGCCGCTTCTGCCTCCCGGCAGATCTCTTCTTCGGTGCTCCCGGTGATGGGCACACAGATTTTGGGAATCCCTTCTCCGATGGCTGTATCCTTTATCAAAATCGGACTGGTCATTTCTTGACATCTCCTTACTGGTAAAATAAAATATTGTTGATATTAACCTGACATCATGATGTTGGGGTCTCATACAGGAGGTATTTTTATGCAAAACATTACCGGACACACCGGATTTACGGCACTGCTGGGAAGTCCTGTCTCTCACAGCATTTCCCCGCTGATGCATAATGAAACATTTCGTCTTCTGAATCTGGATTACGTTTATCTGTGTTTCGACGTAAACGAAAGCGGACTTTATGAGGCCGTTCAGGGCCTGAAAACCTGCGGGATCCGCGGTTTCAACCTGACCATGCCGGACAAGAACAAAATCGTGGAATATCTGGACGAGCTGTCCCCTGCCGCCAGTCTCATCGGCGCTGTGAACACCGTTGTAAACGACCACGGGCGCCTGATCGGCCACAACACAGACGGCATCGGATATATGCGCTCCGTCACGGATGCCGGACATGACATCATCGGAAAAACCATCACGGTCATGGGAGCCGGCGGTGCCGCAACTGCCATCTGTGCCCAGGCAGCCCTGGATGGTGTGAGGAAAATCCATATCTTCCTGCGACGCTCCAGCCGTCACTGGGATCGCACCCAAAAGCTGGCGGACAGCATTCACCGCACCACAGCCTGTTCCATCTGTATCCACGAAAATGAGGATACCGCGGCACAAAAAGCCGCCATCGAAGAAAGTGCTCTGCTTCTCAACGCAACTTCCGTGGGAATGTCCCCGAATACGGACCAGACTATTCTGACGGACACTTCCCTTCTACGGCCGGATCTGATCGTCTCCGATGTGATCTATCAGCCAAGGGAAACCCGATTTCTCCGTGAGGCCCGGGAAGCCGGCTGCCCCACCTTCAACGGCATGTACATGCTGCTCTATCAGGGGGCAGAGGCCTTCCGCCTGTGGACCGGCCGGGATATGCCGGTGGATATCATCAAAGAAAAATATTTCCGGTAATATGCCGGAATTATTTTTCTTCCTGCACTTCGATCTTACGGATGGTTTTATTTTTAATCTCTTCCTTGATCGCACCGATGAATTCTGCCAGTTCCTTGCTTCCTTCATCTCCCAGATAACGGCTTCTCACGGAAACCCGGTTCTCTTCTTCTTCCTTTGCACCGACGATCAGCATGTACGGAACTCTTGCCAGACGTGCTTCACGGATCTTATAGCCCATCTTTTCGGACCGGTGGTCCACACTGCAGCGAATACCGGAATCTTTCAGCTGTGCTTCCACTTTTTCTGCATAATCATGATACTTTTCGGAGATCGGGATCACGCGTACCTGCTCCGGACACAGCCATGTCGGGAACATGCCTGCATATTTTTCGATCAGCCATGCAAGCGTTCTCTCATAGCAGCCCATAGAAGTACGATGGATGATATAAGGACGTTTTTTGGCGCCTTCCTCATCAATATAATACATGTCAAACTGCTCTGCCAGAAGGGCATCCCACTGAATCGTGATCATGGTATCCTCTTTTCCGTATACGTTCCGTGCATTGATGTCAACCTTCGGTCCGTAGAATGCAGCCTCTCCCACATCCTCGGTAAACGGAATGTTCAGTTCTGTCAGCATCTGACGGATGTGTCCTTCTGTCTCTTCCCATACTTCCGGTTCTCCGATGTATTTTTCTCTGTTATCCGGGTCCCATTTGGAAAGATGGTAGGTTACATCCTCTTCCACGCCAAGTGTCTGGAGGCAATACTGTGCAAGAGCAATACAGTCTTTGAATTCCTTTACCATCTGATCCGGACGGACGATCAGATGTCCCTCGGAAATGGTAAACTGACGCACTCGGGTCAGACCATGCATCTCACCGGAGTCCTCATTCCGGAACAGTGTGGAGGTCTCGCCGTAGCGAATGGGCAGGTCACGGTAGCTGTGCTGTTCTGCCTTGTATACATAATACTGGAATGGGCAGGTCATGGGACGGAGTGCAAACACCTCTTTGTCTTTTTCCTCATCTCCTAATACAAACATGCCCTCTTTATAGTGTCCCCAGTGTCCGGAAATCTTATAAAGATCGCTTTTTGCCATCAGCGGAGTCTTTGTGCGGACATATCCGCGTTTTGTCTCTTCATCCTCGATCCAGCGCTGCAGCTCCTGCATCACGATGACACCGTTCGGCATGATCAGCGGAAGTCCCTGACCGATGACATCTACCGTCGTAAACAGCTTCATTTCTCTTCCAAGCTTGTTATGGTCGCGCTTCTTTGCCTCTTCCATACGCTGAATGTGATCGTTCAGTTCTTCCTTTGTACCATAAGCCGTTCCATAGACACGTGTGAGCATGGGATTCTTCTCACTTCCTCTCCAGTATGCACCGGAAGCGGAAAGCAGTTTAAATGCCTTGACCCCTTTTGTACTCATCAGATGCGGGCCGGCACACAGATCCACCCAGTCGCCCTGGGAATAGAAGGAAATCTCGGATTCTTCCGGCAGGTCCTCGATCAGTTCCACTTTGTAGGGCTCGTTTTTCTCTTTGAAGAAAGCGATTGCTTCCTCTCTCGGCATGGTATAGCGCTGAATTTTCGCACCCTTCTTAATGATTTTTTTCATCTCTTTTTCGATTGCATCCAGATCTTCTCTGGAGAAAGGCGGGCAGTCGAAATCATAGTAAAAGCCTGTATCGATGGAAGGACCGATGGTTACCTTTGCTTCCGGATAAAGTGTCTGCACTGCCTGTGCAAGTACATGAGATGCGGTGTGACGAAGTACTGCCAGACCTTTTTCATCCTTCGCTGTCAGGATATTCAGCTCACAGTCCTGATCCAGGACGGTACGAAGATCCTTTACCTCTCCGTTTACCTCACCTGCACAGGCTGCACGTGCAAGGCCTTCGCTGATTTCAGATGCAATGTCAATAATTGCCTTTGGCTCCTGATATTCTTTCCGGGAACCATCTTTCAATGTGATAATCATGATATATTTCTCCTTTCCTTATCGTTGGTTTCTGGTCTGTGATGATAGGCGTTCTGCATAATTGGGAATGAAACGACTGGGGTTACGGGAAAACAGAATGAAATAAAAAAACTGCCTGTCTCCTGCATGTCATCATGCAAGGGACGGACAGATTTTCTCTGCTCGCGGTTCCACCCTTTTTTGTTTTCGCTGCCCGTTCGGCGGCGTGTCAAACCACTTCATTTATGATGATAACGGAATCACCGGACCGGATTAGGGCCGCTCAGAGGTGGTCTTCGGCTGGTCTGCGATAAGGCACTTTCACCAGATGTGTCTCTCTCTGAATCACTTGTCAGCTTACTCTTCTCTTCAACGCGTTTCCTGTATATACTGGTTTACAGTTTTGTTCATCATATAACGTTCCGCCGAAAAAATCAAGTCCCAAAATCACACTCGCAGCGAAATCACAGGAAAACTCGCGCCAACCGCCTCAAACATTCCCCAACGCCCTCTCTTTGACCAGCGCAAATACCTCTCGTACCACATAGTGTACCTGCATGATCCGGTCAGAGGGTGCCGCAATTCCGCACACATCCTCGTATCCGCACTTTCGGGCCAGAAGAATTGCCCTGCAGATATGAAAATTATTGGACAAAATTCCAACGGAACGGTTTCTGCATCCGGTCAGCTGATCCGAAAAAATAAGATTTTCTCTGGTCGACACGGAACGGTCCTCCAGAACGATGGGATTCGAAACCGTTCCTTTTTCCGCCAGATACCGGTTCATGCATTCCGCCTCGCTGATTTCCTCATCTTCTCCCTGTCCGCCGGACAGAATGATAATGGTATCCGGATTCCTGCCTGCGTATTCGGCTGCGGCATCCAGCCGCTTTTTTAATGCCCGGGACGGACGCGTTCCCCGTACCTGTGCTCCCAGAACAATCACGTAATCAAGCGACGGTCTTCCTTTCTTTGTCATTCCCAAAAGCACCGGTATCAGCAGTATCAGAAAAATCAGCACGCCTGCTGCCACTATAATCGCTGCCGCCCATTTCAGAGGTTCCGGAAAAAAGCCGGGATTACTTTTCTCATAATGCATTCCAAGTGTAAAAATCCCCAATCCTCCGGCCGCCAGAAGCCAGATCCAGGCAAAATCGGCACGGATTCCCGCACGGATCACCAGAATCAGGTAATAAAAAATGCACAGCAGTGCACCTGCTGTGCAAATCATAATCAATTTCTTCCGCAGCAATGTTTGTATTTTTTGCCGCTTCCGCACGGACACGGATCATTGCGTCCGAT
The DNA here is from genome assembly GCA_022769545.1 of Blautia sp. Classification (GTDB taxonomy): domain Bacteria; phylum Bacillota; class Clostridia; order Lachnospirales; family Lachnospiraceae; genus Blautia_A. The sequence continues at coordinate 136,638 of JALEJS010000013.1, forward strand.
TTTCTTTTCCTTGACAACGGTTCCGGATTTTTTCTGCTCAAGATACAGCTCTTTTTTTCTTTCCGGTGTGAAAATGCTGTCCCACTGCGGCAGCTCATACAGCCAGTCTGCCTTTGCATCTACCATGTTCTTATACAGAAGCTCTTTATCAAAGCCAAGATTAACCACGGTATTTTCATCCATTGTCTCAATGGGATTCGGTGTCTTCAGGCTGTCATTGATTCCGTCCAGAAATCCGACCATCGTCAGAAGCTCCTGTCCGTATTTTTCTGCCAGTTCCTTTACAGTGCCGGTCACAACTTCGTCCGGATTGGTCAGAAGCTGTTCATATATACCTTTTTCAATATTAAAATAGGTAGCCCAGAATCTCTGCAGTTTGTTTTTGTCTGCCTGCTGGTCGTACGCAATATCACGCCACTGTTCCAAGATTGTCTTATCGCTCATTTGTCTGTTCCTCTTTTCAATCATGCGTTTTCAAATAATAGCGAACTTATTATAGCATTATTCTTCCAAAAAGACAATTGATTTTTCTCTGTAATATCAGATGTGTTTTTTATATGTTTTTTTCAAAGCACTGTATATATCACAGAAGAACGGACATACTGAGAATGTTCACAGAATTACATTTGTGAACCGACAAAAGATAAATACGAAATACTTATATCCTCCCCTTTCAAAAACCCCGCAGTCATGCAAAGACGCATTCTGCGGGGTTTTCGCATTTCTGTCAGATCTGCAGATCTGCTCTGACTCTCAAACAGATGATTCTGCAATCAGCTTGATCACGGCGGTATGTCCGTAAGTCAGCGGATCACTGTGTCGGAAGAATACAATTCCGTCCACGGGCGCACTGATGCATTCCAGCTCCTCGCCGTCCAGCGGATTCAGAATCCGCGCCAGCGGCTGCCCTTTTTTTACCTCCTCTTCCGTCTCCACGAGGGGTTCAAAAAATCCGGCCTCGGTCGTTCTCACGGATACGATCTCACGGTCATCGATAATCTGGGAGAGATATCTCTTATATTTCCGGTTTTTCACCACACCTATTGCATCCAGGAACATCATGACAGCCTCCACACCGCGTCTGGCACTGTCTCTGTTGATCCGGTCCGTGGTAGTAGTATACAGACTGAAAGCTCTGGTTTCCCAAATCTGCCAGTTGTAATTCAGGGTCGTGGTATCGTAAGGTCTTGGCGTTCTGCGTACCACATACGGCATGCCGAATTTTTTTGCGAGCTCCACGTATTCCAGATCGGTTTTCATGATGTTCACATAGGGCATGAATTCTCCCGGCATATAATTTGAGGCAAACTGAATTCCATACGGATAATCCGAGATCTTTTCAAAGATTCCCCCTGCAATACGCTGCGTCGTTTCTCCCTCCATATATCCCGGAAACATACGGTTGATATCGGTATTGTCAATGGGCCAGAAACGCTTGCCCACGTTCATGGAATATGGATTTGCAGAGGGAATCACCAGAATCTGATGCCCGTATGCCAGTCTTCCCTCTTTTTCTGCCCGCTTTAACGTCTGGATCAGCTGGGAACAGGCATAGAGCTGCTGGTATTCATTTCCACGCATGTTACCCACAATGCAGACAGATTTTTCCCCCTCTCCGAACACATACCCCATGATCTTAAAATCATCCCGATACAGAGAGCGGTTTTCATATATCACTTCGGTTCTCATATCCTCCACTCTCCTTCTTTATATCGTTTTTCTTCCGGATCCGAGCAGTTCAGGACACGGGCGATCAGGGAGCCTTCATCGACCACCGGATATTCCCGGATGGTAAAGAGGATTCCCGCCCTGGGAGCCGTGATTCTTTCCAGAACCTCTCCCCGCAGCGGATCCACAATTCTGCCGATTTCTTCTCCCTCCTTCAGGTAGCTTCCGTGTACAGCCGTCTGAATGAAAATCCCGGCCATCGGGGCATTCAGAAAGCTGACATCCTCATCCACACCCGTGATCAGCGGAAGCCTGCTTTGCTCTGTGGGGCCGCTCCACATTCCCATTTCCTTCATGACGGAAAGAATTCCGTTTACCAGCTGGCTGCAGTATGTCTTTGTGATTCTCATGCCGACCCCCATCTCCACCACAAGCGTATTGACGCCCCGGCTGTTCAGGCTGTAGGCCAGCGTGGATTCCAGCACGGTACTGCTTCCGTGTACCCAGATCAGATCAATGTTCAGGTTTTTCGCAATGGGCACCAGCTGTCTGGCATGAAGCTCATTGATCCGCACCTGCGGAATTTCTGTCAGAAAAATATTGCTGGCATGAATATCGATACACAGATCCGACCCGGTAAGATCGTCTATGATCCTTGCCGCCACATGCTCTGTCATGGAACCGTCTTCATTTCCAGGAAATACCCGGTTCATATCCAGATCAAAGGCCGGGATCCCCCTCGTGATCGAATCGATTCCAAGGGGATTCATTGCCGGATAAATGTCCACAATTCCATCCAGATATTCCGGGTTTGCCTTCAGAATCTCTGACAGTGCAAAGCACACGTACTGTCCCTCCAGCTCATCCCCGTGAATTCCCGTCACAATGCTGATTCGTTTTTTCTTTTCTTTCCTGCCCGATTCCACCCGGTTTTTCAGAATTTCCAGTTTCTCCAGTACCGGCAGAGAAATCGATGCCACTCTCTTAATCACCGTTTCCACCTCTTATCTCTTCCATTCTCACATACACATTCTGTGTCTGCAGCGCATTTCCCAGAAAGATTCCTCTGTTCAGTCCGCAGTCATGTGCATCCCTTCCCACCGCAAAACAAATATAATCCTCATCGGTCTCCTGACGGTTTGTGGGATCAAAGCCTTTCCAGCTTCCTTCCTGCCACACCTCGACCCACGCGTGGGTCTGTCCCTCACCGGGGATGGCTCCCGCCACATATCTGGCAGTCATTCCCTCACGGCGACACAGAGCCAGAAGAATGTGTGCATAGTCCTGACATACGCCGCAGCCCTGCATAAAGGCCTGCTCCGCTGTGGTGTCTACTCCCGTACTTCCGCGCAGATAACGAAAAGAGTCCCACAAAATGTACATAAGATCACGACTTCGCTCCCAGGGCGATTTCCCCTGTCCGGGAGGAAGTGTGCGAATAAACGCTTCCAGAGCCTGCCCGACCCGGGTCATTTCTGACTCATACCGGTACATTCCCAGCTGGTGAAACGGCTTTTTTTCTTCCCGGGTACCAGCCTGCGTGCGCACCCTTGCCTCCACATCAACGGAAAAACAACTGTGCGGTCTTTCCACACTGCCTGCCAGAACCGTATTTCCAAAGGCATCTTTTCCGTACATCACCGCATTTTCCGGCAGGATCTGTACCTGACAGGACGTCACCTCCTGATTCTCAAAGCGGTCCGGAATACAGCGCAGACTGTAATGCTCTCTGCTGACCGGGGAACTGAAAGAAAGAGACAGCTCATATGTCAGTTTCCATTTTTTCAAGGAGATACCTCCAGAATCTGTTCAATTTCCGTCACGATTGCCGGATAATTGATATTTTCCTCCTGAATCAGGCTCTGAAGATGCTCGATCACATCTTTCCGGTATTTCAGATTGCACCGGTCAATTCTTCCTGCCAGTCTGCAGATTTCCCGGTTCAGATCCTTTCTGCTTCTGCGAAGACGGCCATACATGTCGATCCGCTCCACCCGTTTTCCCACCTTCAGAATATTCCGGATATTTTCACTGAGAATGATATCGTCACTGACTCCCCAGAAAGCCATGAGGTTATCCAGCACTTTCTGAAATTCAATCAGCGGGGCATCGCTTTTTGCCGCCTTCTGCATCTCATAGATACTGAGCTGGATATAGCTCAGGGACTCACTCCCGATTTCCTCTCTCAGGACAATGGCATTGTCGTAAGCCCGCTTCAGATTGCTGATCATGGAATTGCAGTCCGTCTCATCAAAGGAATATCTCTGACAGAAATCCTCCCTGGAATGATAAATATTGGGAATATCCAGCTGCCTGCAGAATTCCGCATATTTTTCTCCCGGCTGATCCAGCATGGAGTCATAAGTTACAAAATACAGCCGCATGGTGGTATAAACACGTTCCAGATACCGGCCAAGCCAATATAATTCGTCTGTCTGTTCTACTGAGATAACACCCATGTATCTTTAAATCCTCCTCCCTGAGATGAATTGACAATGAAAGAATCCGGGTTTCTGGAAAACCTGGTCAGTCCGCTTTTCCATACCCTTGTCTGTTTCCCGCTGAGCACAAACGCACGAAGGTCCGCCTTGCGGGGCACAATCTCACCGTTGTCCATAATATTCAGATCCTCAAAATCAATAACCTCCTGTGCGATAAACCGTCTCGGCTCTTTTTCCATCATAGCCAGGAAGCTTTCCTTTTCCTGCTTCGTCATTTTGTCGGCAAATACAACACCATAGCCTCCGGCTTCTGCAACATCCTTCAGGACAAGACGGTCAAAATTTTCCAGGACAAATTTCTTATCGTCTTCATAGAACGGAAGATACGTCGGTGCGTTCTGCAGAATGGGTTCCTGATCCAGATAATAACGGATCATCTTCGGAACGAAATAATAAATTCCCTTGTCATCTGCCACTCCATTTCCAGGTGCATTGAGAAGTGCCACATTTCCCTTCCGGTAAACATCAAAAATATGAGGAATTCCGATCACCGATACCGGATTGAAGTTCATCGGGTCCAGATACTCATCGGATATTCTGCGGTAAACCGCGCCCACCAGTTCCTTCCTGCCGGAATAATCCACGAAATACAGATGGTCGTCTTCCACCCTCAGCTCACTGCCGTTCACCAGATGGGCGCCTGTCTGCTCAGCCAGATACGAATGCTCAAAGTAAGCCGCATTGTACCGCCCCGGGGTCAGAATGACATTGATTCCGCCGGTATTGACCGCATCCATCGTCTCCCTGAGAAGCTGTGCATAATTCCGGTTATCCTCCAGATGATATTTCTGAAACGTCGATGGCGATGATTTTCTGCAGAGCTCTCTTGCGATCATCGGGTATGACGCACCGGACGGCACCCGCAGATTGTCCTCCAGTATGTACCACTGCCCGTTCTTTCCTTTTACAAGGTCTATCCCGGAAATATGGGAAAACACGCCAAGAGACGGCACGATTCCCTCACACTGCGCCAGATAGCCGCTGGATGCATAGATAAAATCTTCCGGAACCACCTTATCCCGAATGATCTTCTTTTCGGAATATATGTCCTTCAGAAACAGATTCAGTGCATCCACACGCTGTATCAGACCTTTTTCCAGAACCGCAAATTCCTCCCTGGTAATGATCCTCGGAATCGGATCAAAAGGAAACAGCTGCTCTTTAAATGTGTTGTTTTTATATATACCAAATTTCACTCCGTACCTTGCCAGCAGCTCGTTAATGGCATCTGCCCGGCTGTTTAATTCATAATTGTACACTCCTCTTTCCTCCCATCAAAGCGCTTCCTTTTCCTCCTGTGCCAGAAAGCTGCATATGCAGTGATTTTCCACGGCATCCAGACAGTAATACAGTTCTTCTGTTTCCCGGACTGTGATCATTCCCTCCAGCTCCGGATACCTGGAGCAGATCTGCGTATATCTGTCCGGAAGCTCTGCAAACAGCTCCGGCTGATAGATTCTGGTCTTTTCATTGTTCCAGATTGCCCCATAGCTGATCTGTGCTTCCACCAGATCCTGGAACATATGACTGCCATAGCTTAATTCCGGCATATAACCAGCCCGCTTATCCGATATCTCGCATATTTCCGAAAAGCCGGAGATATCTCCGAATGTGACCGGCACCCCAAGCTCCGGCGAGGAAGTCCCGATCCTTCCCGGTGTCATCAGCAGGAGATTTTTCCCACTGTTCCGGTAATACCGGTTGATCTCACCGATGGCAGAAGCGGCATCATGCTTCTTCACATATGGATATTCGTAATATTTTACAGGATCCACCTGCACGACCACATCCACCTTGCGTTTTCCGGACTCTCCCATGGAGGAGGCGACAATGTCGAAAAATACCTGTTCCGGTTTCGGATTCAGTGCCTTCAGATCCACCTGTTCTCCTGCTTCTCCCAGATACAGAGGTCTGCACTGCAGAAGGTTGACCACGAAATCCCCGTCTTCATTCATATTCACCGCAAATTCAATGTCCACCGGATTTTCATATACCTTTTCCAGTGTCTTCAGTATTTTCTGCATCAATCCGGTAAATTCTGTCTGTTCCAGAAGCTTCTGACAGCTGACAAACCAGACATCCCGGTAGCGCCCCATCTGCCTCAGGCGGTATTCCGCCTCGTAATCATGCTCCAGAACCATTTTTTTGTACCAGAGCGGAAGATTTTCCAGCAGATCGTCCAGTGCCACATCGCCGAACCGGTTTTCGGAACAGTCCAGAACATCAATATAGCGCTGGGAATACCGGTGCTTCTGCGCCACCGTCGTAAGGACGGTAGCTGCCGGGCGGTCCAGATTGGCCAGACGCGGATAATCCTCCTTTGTCCGATCCACCGCCTTTGTTCCAAGTCCCATGACAAGGCGGAGCATCCCCGCATTGGGATCCATATCTGCATACCATTTATAGGCACTGTGGCTGTATCCCACACCGGCAGCTCCCGGCATGAAGTATTTTCCGTAATAGGTTCCCGAAACCCGCTGGACCAGAATGGCCATCTGCTCGTCCTTTTTTTCCAGTCCCCGCCGCAGCCGGTATTCCAGCGCCGAATAATCCATGGTACTGGCGTAGACTCTTCGCACCGCCTGCTCAAAAGCTTCCATCCTTTCCTGCGGGCTTCCCTGATTCACGCAGAATACGGATTCATATTTTCCTGCAAAGGCATTTCCAAAACCGTCCTCCAGAAAGCTGGAAGACCGCACAATGAACGGACTCTGTCCGAAGTATTCCAGTACATTCAGGAACTGATCCCGGATCTTCGGCGGGAATTTTCCTTTCAGAAGATGTTCCCGCAGCTCATCGGCTGCCGAGAAATACCCTTCCTCGGTTCTCTGCCGGATACGAAGCTCCCAGTCATCATTGGAAACAATATAGGTATAGAACACATCGGACCCGATGTAAAACGAATCGTGCGGTTCACTGTACAGCCGGTACTCCGGAATATCGGTCTTTGCGATTTTCCGGGCCAGCAGCATTCCACAGGCCTTTCCGCCGATGGCACCGCTTCCGATCATCCGGTCTCTCAGCTTGAAATAGTCTTCCGGGGTAAAATATTCTTTTACCAGTTTTTTCAGCCTGACATCTTTTGTCATGGTGCTGTCGATGATCTGCTCCTCCATCTCACCGGTAAAGCTTCCGTTTGCATATGCAGCCCTTGCCATATTAAAAAACCGGTCATGGCTGTCGTAATTCTGATCCTGACTTTTTTCATTGATTTCCTGAATGGTCTGATAATATCGGCTGATGCTCACTCCGTTGTCGATCACGGAAATCGTTCCTGTACTTCGCCTGTATCCGTGGGGGAGGAACATCTTCTCAGAGTTCCGGTTCCAGACCTTCAGGGGATGAAGATAAATATATGTTTCATTGGAATAGACATCCAGAAGAAGCTGTGTGGTATCCCGGATCCTGGCCACGGCGTCAAAGGAATGCCGTCCCCGGAGCAGAGGAAAATATGCTACGGTATCCATCACGAACAGATAGGGACAGGTGACCCGGAAAAAGTTTCCCATCATCAGGTCGGTATACCATACCGACTGAAGCTCTGACAGACAGTCGAATACGTAGAATGCATCCTTCCCCTGTCTTGTGATTTCTTCATGAATGCCCACCGTAAATCCCTCGAATCCCTCATCCGGATTAAATTCCCTCACCTTGATCCCGGTCAGATCCTTTAGCAGAGGCTCATGCTGTGCAAACCGGACATAGATCACATTTCTTCCGTCTTTCACCGCCTGCCTGGCAAAGGCCTCCGCAAAAAAGCAGAATTCCTCAATCTCTGTCACCTGCCAGACCACATTATCTCCCAGACGAATATAGTCCAGAACTTCATCAATCTGCGGATATCCGCAGTGAATCTTATCAAATGCTGCCAATTCCTCACCTCCGGAAATTTTGAAATAAAAAAAGAACAAAGACGTCCTGTTTTCAAACGTCCTTGTTCTTCGTAATTAATAGATTAGCAGAACCTTTTTCAATTGTCAATTCCATTTTCGGATTCTTCTTCCTCTTCTGCCGCATTGCCGGTACGCAGCCGTCTGCGAAATACCGTCGGAGAATACCCGGTATATTTTTTGAATGCGACAGAAAAATAATTCGTATCCCGATATCCCACCAGCGCCGCGATCTTTCCGGTCTTCAGATTCGTTGTCTCCAGAAGTCTCTGCGCTGTCTCTATTCTTTTTCTTACAATGTATTCATTACACCCTTCTCCGGTCACTTTTTTAAACAGCTTCGACAGATAATTGGGCGTAATGTAAAATTTTGCCGCTATGCTGGACACGGACAGGTCCTCCTCCAGATGATCATCCACGTACCTTCGCACCTTCGGAATCAAGTCGTTGATCACCTCCGTCTCTTCCCCGAACAGATTCACCAGAAAATCCCTGGTAATTTCACAGGCATTCGGTCCGTCCACGTTCATGAGATGCTTCATCAGTTCCTCCAGTCTGCCCTGCTGAAGCGTCCCTGCCGTACTGCTGATGTAAGCAAAGCACACCGAATTTGCCAGATCAAAGCAGTATCTTCTCACTGCAGTCTCCGTCACATTGTACGATACCACCGCCTGGGTGAACGCATCAAATACCCGCAGTACATAATCGGAATTTCCCACATTGGAACACATGGAGGTTTTAAACTCTTCATAGATCTCCCGAAAAAGCATGCTCCGTTTTCCCGTATGGCCAGACTGCAGCACATCCTGTGCCTCCCCCTGCTTCCGGTTCGCCAGATAGACGGTGTCATTGTAGGAAATATACAGATTGGAAAAGCCCTTTACCGAGCTTCCGAGAACGATCTTCGGAACTGCAATAAATTCATCCTTCATAATACTGATCAGTTCCTGTATTTTTTCATAGATCTCATTCACATAACCGTGATTAAAAAACGCGATGAGAATTTTTTCCGTTCCTTCATCATCCAGAAAGGTCATTCCCTGCCGCTGCCCATCCACCAGACCGATACAGATCTCCTTGATGGACATCACCCAGTAATGATCCTCCCGGTCATTGTTTTTTCCGGACTGCTGCGGAAGCAGAATGGCCAGCTGCAGCTCCTGATTCTCTGGCAGAGAGTATTCCCTGCACATCCACTCCAGTTCTTCCTCATCCACCTCACGGCGGTGAACCAGGCTGCGCAGCAGGCGTTCCAGACGCATCTGCTCCGTATTTCCCTGAACACGCCGCATGGTATTATCCAGAATCAGGTTCTTTCTCTTCCTGTCCAGAAATTCCACCTGCTTCTTTATGGCTTCTGTCAGGACCTCCTCGTCAATCGGCTTCAGGAACAGATCTGCCACATGCATCCGGATGCATTCTCTGGCATAATCAAACCTGTCATATCCGGTGAGTACAATGATCCGGATATCTTCCTTGAGTTCATTTGCTCTCTGGATCAGCTCCAGACCAGTCATCCCCGGCATGTTGATGTCCGTGATCATGATATCCGGCTGCTTTTCCCCGATGATTTCCAGAGCCTCCATGGCGCTCCCGGCCTGGTAGACCCCGGTTATGTTTAACTGCGCCCAGGGCAGCCCTTTGCTCATGCCCATCCGAATCATTTTTTCGTCATCTACAATCAAAATTTTATACATGAATTCCTCCGCACTGCTGTCCTGTCCCGGCTTCCGCATTATCTGCGGCATGGTACACCGGGAAGATGGACAGTCACTGTCGCGCCCCGATAGGTATTTACATCATAATGAAGTCCATATTCCTGTCCGAACAGAAGCTGAATTCTCCTGTTCACATTTCTTACCCCATACCCGAAATCCGCTTCATCTGTGTCCAGATACCGGTTCATTTCTTCGGTCCTCTCCTTTGTCATGCCGCTTCCGCTGTTTGCCACCCGCAGCGGAATATCCCCTTCTGTGTTCTCTTCCACCCAGATAAAAATATCTCCGCTTTTTCCTTCTTTCCGTTCAATACCATGCTCAATGGCATTCTCCACCAGCGGCTGAAGTGTCAGCTTTGGAAGAGAAACCTTCTGATATTTTTCCTCCACAGAAATTTCCAGATGGATACGGTCGTCATACCGCATGTTCTGTATCACCATATAATACTGAATATGGCGCAGTTCCTCCGACAGAGGAATAATATCCTTTCCTTTACTCAGACAGATCCTGTAATAAGAAGCCAGTGCTTTTACGAGAGTGGAAATCTCCCGGTTCCCATCTGCGACAGCCTGCCAGTGAATGCAGTCCAGCGTATTATACAGAAAATGCGGCTGAATCTGCGACTGCAGAGCATTCAGACGTGTCTGGGACAGCTGTTCCTGTTTGATCCGGATTTCCTCCATGGATTCCTCCAGCTTATCCATCATCACATTGAATCCCTCTGCCATCTCCTCAAAATCTTCTCCCAGAGGCTCTGCATTGATACGCACATCCATTCTGCCCTGAGACACGCTGGCCATCTCCCGCACGATTTCCCCCAGCGGTGCATACACTCTGGATAACAGCTTTCCTGCCACAGCCGCACAGAGCAGTATGATAAAGACAAGAAGAACCGCCACAAACAGAATGGTCCGGATAGCAGAACCGTACAGCTTGGTCAGAGGTGTTACGCTGAGCAGGTAATAATTCCAGGTCCCGATCTTGTGATAGCTGATCAGATCACCGTTTTTCTGAAAGGTTCCATGAGTCCCCACCAGATCATCCGTCATGTTTGCCGCACTGCGGACCTCCTCCAGTCCCTGACCGGAGATGAGATTTCCCTCCAGGTCCACCAGCATCAGTTCTGAAGCATCACTGTCTGAAATCTGTTTTTTTACACTGAGGCTTTCCAGAAACACATCCTGAAAATTGATACATAATATCCCATAGGATTTCCCGATCACCTGGCTGGAATACGCCGGATAATATACCGACAGCGTATACTGTGTGCCATTGTAAAAATTATTGCCATAGGAGATCCTCATGGCACCGCTGCTGCCCTTCTGGCTTTCCTTCCAGTCTTTTTCCCAGGAACGTTTAAAATCTGTGTAGGAAATGGAAGTTCCGCGATAGAGATAGGTACCCTTTTCCTCATTCAAAAGTGCCAGAAAATTGATGTTGTCATTGGAATTGTACAGCTGGATCAGCATCTCCCGCGCTGAGCTCTCATTCTCCGCCTGTGTGACTGCATCGGAACTGCCCTCCAGATATTTCTGCACATAGGAATTCATGAGGATGGCCTTACAGATATTTTTGTACTGTTCCAGCGATGCCGTATAATTGGTCGCCAGAAGCTCCAGCTGATTTTCCACCAGTTTCCTCGTCGTATTCAGAAGATGATTGGCCGATATCACGGTCACCAGTATCAGAACAAGCGAAGAGACCGATACAATACTTGTCAGAAAAAACACCTTCATCCTTTTGGCAAATGATCTTTTTTGTACCAGTCTCTTCATATATTTCTGCCTCCTTCTGTCTGTTTCGGAAGCCTGCCTGCAGGCTCTTTCATCCTGCCTTTACTTTACATGATTTTTGCTGTTTCATCAACCTTTTACCGCACCGGCTGTCATACCCTTGATCAGCTTATCCTGTGCAAAGATAAACATAATCAGCATCGGCAGAAGCGTCAGAACAAGAACTGCCATGATCATCGGAGTATTCATGGAATATCTTCCGCGGAATTCCCAGACTGCCAGCGGCAGAGTCCTGTGCTCCGGAGACTGTGTCAGAGTGTAGGCAAAGCTGAACTCGTTCCACATGTTTACACCATTGTAAATTGCCAGTGTGGAAAGTCCCGGTTTTGACAGCGGCAAAATCATCTTGAAAAACATCTGAATTTTATTACATCCGTCAATCTCCGCAGATTCCTCGATTTCTCTCGGAATGTTTTTCATAAATCCTGTGAGAATAAACACGGAAATCGGCACGCCAATGGCCACATAAGGTCCGATCAGAGCCCAGATGCTGTCATACAGTCCCATGGAACGGGTCATCTTAAAGATCGGAATCAACGTTACGTGAATGGGAATGGACATACATGCAACGATCAGTGCATAGATCGGTGCATTCAGCTTAAACTTGAATCTGGACAGCGGATAGGAGGCAAACGCTGCCACCATCAGCAGAATGGCCAGAGAAACTACCAGTACGATCACACTGTTTATGAAAAAGGATGCGAACTTTCCGCCCAGAACCTCCGCATAATTCTCCAGATACAGCTTGTCCGGCAATGTGAAGACGCCTTTTGTCAGCATCTCAAATTTTTCCTTAAAGGAATTGAGAACCATGAAGATAAATGGTGTGATGGTCACAACCGCCATGCATACCGCCAGGAAGATGGCAACAGCCCAGCTGATTCTGCTTTTTATGATGCTTTTCTTATACTGCTGTTCCATTTAATCTTCCTCCTTTCCGTTGATCACCTTCATGGTAAACAGTGCAATGGCCGAAATCAGAAGAAACATTCCGGCTGCCACTGCAGAACCGTATCCCATGTTAAATTCAGAGAACGAATATTTGTACATATAGGTCGCCATCAGCTCTGTGGACCGCCCGGGGCCTCCGTTGGTCATGACATAGATCAGATCGAAATATTTCAGCGATCCGACCATGGAAAGAATGGCTGCATTTTTCAGTGTGGGCATCAGAAGGGGCAGTGCGATTTTCCAGAAGTATTCGCCTCTGGTGGCACCGTCGATTCTGGCTGCCTCAAATACATCTGTGGAAATATTGGTAAATCCGGCCATGGAATAAACCATATAAAAAGGTGTAAACTGCCATGCAATGATTGCAATGATCGTGTACAGCGCTGTCTTCGGATTTCCGAGAAGGTCAATGTTTCCTCCTCCGAAGAAATTGGAGACGGCACTTACGATACCACCCTTGGTAGCCAGTGCATATGTAAAGAGGAAACCGATCGCTACAGAGGAAATCAGCATCGGAATAAACCAGAGTACTTTGAATACATTGGCTTTCTTTCCGGCAAAATCGATAAAGGTTGCCATCGCCAGACCCAGCGGTATCTGAATACAGATGGAAAGAATCATGATCACAATATTGTTTTTAAAAGCAAACCAGAAATTTCCGTCCTTGATCAGCGTTGCCCAGTTTTTCAGTCCGATAAAGGTCTTTTCTGCGGAAATTCCGTTCCACTTATACAGACTTGTGTGGAATGTGGAAATAATAGGATAAAATACATAAACAGCCAGAATGATCAGAACCGGTGCCAGAAATATGGCGGCAACCTTGTTTGTTTCTTTCTGTCTCTGGATCAGTAACGAATTTTTGTTCATGTGAGCCTCCTTGATCGCCAACTTTCAGGGTTCGTTTTCTAAAAAAACAGGATACCCCTGAAGATATCCTGTTTCTGTTTTTCAGAAGAATCTGACTATCGCTTCAGATACCGGTATTTTCCGTTATTCTGCTGCTTCTGCATTGTAGGCTTCCATTGCCTCCTGCATCATAGCCTGTGCCTCTGCCGGTGTCTTTGTCAGACCAAATACTTCCTGCAGTCCGTCCAGATGTGCATTTGCAACTGCCGGCGGAAGATACTGATCATACCAGAGCTGAATTGCAGATGCGCCGGAAACAGCAGCCATGATTTCCTGGTCAACCGGATCTTCCACATAATCCATAATGTTGTTTACCGGTCTTAATCTTCCGCGTTCTGCTGCGAAAGCAACCATATCATCGTCTGCGAACATAGACGCGAACTCAACCGCTGCGTCCAGAGCTTCTCCTTCACAGTTGAAGGAAATAAAGTTATCCCCTACAGTACCGATGAGAATGGAGTCATCCACATCCGGAGCATCCTCGTATGCCGGGAATTTGAACCATCCGATGTTCTCGCTGAAGAATTCTTCGCTGTCGTTTTTGATCGTAGATGTATACCAGGAACCGATGCATGTCATGGCAGCCTCACCTGTGTAAAGAAGCTGTCTTGCCTGTCCGTCGTCCTCACTTAAGGAGTTCACGCCTTCCGGGAAGTATCCCTTTTCAACCCATTCCTGAATCTTTTCACCTGCCCACAGGAAGCACTCGTCTTCGAAGGAGCCTTCTCCTGAAACCGCTTTCTGGAACGGTTCCAGACCGCCGTAGCGTGCTGCAAGGTTCATGAAATACATGGAGCCTGTCCACTTGGTGGAGTTTGCCAGAGCAAACGGAACGATTCCGTTCTCAACCAATGTATCACATGCTGCTTCCAGTTCTCCGATGGTGGTGGGAACTTCGATACCAAGATCTTCAAAGATGGTCTTATTGTAGTAGATTCCGGAAACGGTGATTCCGTTAAACGGAACTGCATAAATCTCATCTTTATAGGAAGACTGTGCAATACTTCCTTGCATCAGCTTCTCCGGAAGCTCCGTATTGTTAAACTGCTCTGTGATGGGCTGTGCAAATCCGGATTCAATATACTCGTTCATCGGACCGCCGGACCAGCTGATGTACATGTCCGGGCACTCTCCGGAGCTCATGGCGATTACCAGTTTCTCTTTGTATGCGTCATTCTGTGTCGGTACACCCACGACGGTATATCCGCTCTCTGTCGTGGAATTAAATTTGTCAATGACCGCATTCACGACGTCCAGGTCGTTGCCCTCTGCGTTTACATGCCAGAACGTAAGTTCCTCTGCAGATACGCTGATTCCGCACATGGTTGTCAGGGCAAGTGTTGCTGCAAATAATGCACTGATAAGTCTTCTTTTCATGCCTTATCCCTCCCGTTGATTTATTTGATAGAAAAATCTTATCATCACATTCTGTCAAATTCCATTAAATAAACTATCCAAAATATTAGAAAAAGTGGGTTCTGGATGGTCCCAGACCCACTTTATTCAATATTCTGCACTTTTTCAAAGATTTTTTATTTCAGACAGATGGTTCCCTCTTTTGTCTCAAAGGGACCGGAAAGCGGATGGATTCCTCTGTGTGTTCCACGATAATCGGAATCAAAGAAAATCGGTGTTCCGTCCGGATTTTCAAATTTCTGTTCCGGTTCAAATGCCTCTCCCAGGTATTCCGTAGAAATGAACGGAGTCTCAAATTCCGGAAGATACTCATACAGATTTGTCTCCAGAATCATCGCTCCATCGCTCTCTTTCAGATTCCACCAGATCGGATGTTCGGTATCCACAATGCAGTTTTCCTCTGTATTACAGGGCTGTGCACCATTGTAGTATACATTTCCGCCTGTATAAACCGGCATATGATCATAATAGAAGTCCTTGTGTCCGTGATCGACAATGGATTTCGGTGTGAACTGTGCCCGATAAGCCTCCTCTGTCGGATAACCGTCGTATGGCTTCGTGCCGCACACAAATGTAAACTGTGTCTCCAGATTTTCCGATTTCGCATATTCTGTCAGATCCTCACGAACCGGCTGCTGTACAAAGACATTATTATAGAAGCGGGCATCTCCGTGCAGGATGGTCATAAACCCGGCAACCTCGGTACGGTGCGGCATATGATACGGTGTATAGCGGTTGGACGGAAGTGACTGTGCGCCGTTGTCGGTACCGTCACCCACCCAGGTAAAGGAGCCGGCAATCAGATTATGTACCAGTGCAATTCCCTGCGTACTGATCCGGCAGGAACAGTTCGATAACAGCAGATTATTGTCAATCAGTGTCGGACCATGAGACACTTCGATAAAGATATCCTCTGCCAGTGCCAGGTTATTGCAGATCTTTGTTCCCTTTGGCGGTACATTATCATGGAACAGATTCTGTGTCACACGGGTTCCCTGTGCCTGCCAGTCCAGCCAGAGGCCGCGGGTACAATGGTGAATATGATTTCTTCTGTAAATGACATCGATGGCCGCATGCATCTTGATTCCGCCGATCTCCGCTCCGGCCAGATCCTGTTTGTTGTTGATATGATGGATGTGGTTGTCCTCAATTACGGAGAACACACCTCCCAGGTGTCCCACGATACCGGTCTGACCACAGTCATGGATATTGCAGCGGCGCACAATATGGTGTCCGATATTTTCCTTTGTCCATCCCTCAACCTGTGCCTGACAGATGGCATCTCTTTCGGTCTGTGTTCCGTCTTTGTAATATCTGGTGGTCCACTTGTTGTCATTGTTCGGCTGCAGATATTTTCCGAGAGAAATGCCGGAGCATCTGGAATCGGAAATTTCACAGTCCTCAATGATCCAGCCCTTTGACCAGTGTGGTCCCACCATACCTTCCTGGTATGCAGTGGGCGGTGCCCACTGCGTCGCTGCCTGTTTTACCACAAATCCGGAAAGTGTGATATAGTTCACTCCGGTCTTATCCGGGTAGAAGCAGTTTCTGCGCACATTGATCTCCACATTTTCCTTCGTGGGATCTGCTCCCTGGAAATTGGCATAGATCACCGTGTTGTTTCCCTCCTGAACCGTATACCATGTATACACAGTTCCTTCCGGATCCCAGGAGGAATGATCCACTTCCGGATGCAGTACCTTGTCCATCGTCACCGCTTCGTACATGGCTTTTCCGTTCAGATAGACTTCTCCCGTATGTACCGGCTTAATTGTTTCATCGTACCAGTCCCCTTTTACCAGAACCGTATACGGATTGTATGTGCCGAAAATTCCGTTGGGAATTCTTGCCACCCAGACGTCTCCCTCATAGTTTTCCCAGTTCTTTACTTCCTCCGCTCCGGTAATCACAGCTCCCAGCGGAACCTCAGAACGATATACGACAGGTGCTCCTTCCACGCCTGCATGAACCGGATTCACATATTCGCGGTAAACCCCCGGCGCTACGATTACTTCATCCCCTGCCGCTGCAATTTTTGCCGCACAGGTGATTGTCTGAAATGGACGTTCCTTGGAACCATCGCCATTTCTTGCCGCTTTTGCAGAAACATAATATTTCATTGCACTACCTCCTCCACTTTTCAGTCTCACATGCGTTCGACTTGAAATTTCACTGAAATATGTACTTGAATATTAGCATGTGCACTCTTATAATGATAGTCAAAACAGCAATAATTTCAGCCATATATTGCGCTTTTGGAAGGAGTCTTTCATGAACCCGTTTTACGAACAGCAGAAGGGGAAGCTGCATATCGAAATCTCCCGGAATCTGTCTTTTCCGGAACATCTTCATTCTCACACGGAATTTCTGTATATGCTTGAAGGCGAGACGGAGTTGTCCGTCGGAGAAACCGTCTATCCCATGCATCAGGGAGACTGTGCCATTATTTTTCCCGGTAAGGTTCACGGCTATCACTCGGTCTCGGACAACCGGATCTGGCTTCTGGTTTTTGACACCAGTCTGACTGCTTCCTTCCAGTACATCCTGCAGAAGTATTTTCCTGTCTGCCCGTTTCTTCCTGCCGGAACGATTTCCCCGGACGTTCTTCTGGCCATAGACCGCCTGTACTGCACGGATATGGAAAAGAATTCTGCCCTGGGCTCTGCATGGATTCAGATCATTCTGGCACATACGGTTCCACGCCTGGAGCTGACGGAAAAAAAACAGCCGGAAAGTGAGAATCTCACTTACCAGCTGATTCACTATATGGCAGAGCATTTTCAGGAGCCGCTGTCTCTGGACTCTCTGGCAAAGGCTCTTCACGTCAATAAGTATTATCTGTCCCACATATTCTCCGAAAAGCTTCATATGAGCTTTCCCAGATATCTGAATCATCTCCGGATCGAATATGTGTGCAGTACCATGAAGGATTCCGGAAAATCTCTTACCAGCATCTGGGAGGAGGCCGGCTTTTCCAGCCAGCGCAGCTTTAACCGGGCGTTTCAGGAACTGAAAGGGATGAGTCCTCTGGCATACCGAAAAGCCCTGTGATCCATCTGTTTAGCCCAGTGCCACATCCAGAATCATCATCAGGACAAACCCAAGCGCTGCACCGATCGTGCCGATATTGCTGTGTTCTCCTGTCTGTGACTCGGGAATCAGCTCTTCCACCACGACATAAAGCATGGCTCCTGCCGCAAAGGCAAGAATATACGGGAGCACAGGAATCATTTTGCTGACGAAAAGTACCGTGAGAAATCCGGCTACCGGCTCCACCGCTCCGGAGATCGCTCCAAAGAGGAATGCTTTTCCCTTACTCATTCCGCCGCTTTTCAGAGGCATGGAAATAATTGCCCCCTCCGGAAAGTTCTGAATGGCAATTCCCAGGGAAAGTGTCAGTGCCGCAGCCATACCGATTCCGACATTTTGGGTGCCTGCTCCTGCAAACGCCACTCCCACGGCCATTCCTTCCGGAATATTATGCAGTGTCACGGCAAAAAGCATCATCGTGGATCTGGGAAGCTTTGCCGGAAGTCCCTCCGGCTGGTCACTGTCCATATGAAGATGCGGTATCACCGTATCCAGGATCAGAAGGAATGCCATTCCCAGAAGGAATCCCACAGCCGCAGGAATCCACGCCGTCACATTCTGCTCTTCTGCCATATTGATGGAAGGAATCAGCAGCGACCAGACCGAGGCGGCAATCATGACTCCTGCCGCAAATCCCAGAAGCGCCTTCTCCACTTTTACAGAAAGCTCCTTTTTCAGCAGGAACACCATCGCTGCTCCAAGCGTCGTTCCTGCAAATGGAATCAATAATGTCAGCCATTCACTCATCATTCTCTATTCCTTTCTTTGCTGAACAAAACGTCCCGGCATTCACACCAATCCCGCTGTTTTCTATTGCCACCCGTTTCATTCTGCTATATACTGTTCTTATGATATTGAGGTCAAAAGATACCGCACGGATTGTTCCGCATTTCATGCTCCCACAATCCTGCAAATCATTCGGAATTCGTGAGGCCCCTGCCCCACTTCTTTCTCATGTTTTGGCGGGTCCCAAGGTCTTTCATCCACTATCGTGCAGGCACGATGTGGTTTCAGACCTTTTGGCCCTGGTATCTTTTTATTACATATTAACATTTTAAAGGGAGGAAAACAATATGCAAGCACTTTTTGACGCCATCAATGCCGTGTGCGGAAAAATCCAGGTGATCTCCGATCTTTTCTGGGATTTCCCCACGAATTTTGCGTGGTACGCAAGGATCCCCATTCTGGGGAACTTCTCTCTGGCCATCATTCTTCTGATCGGCTCGGGAATCTTTTTCACCTGTCAGCTGCGGTTTATCCAGATCCGTAAATTCCGGTATGGTCTTCACGTTCTGAAGAACAGCAAAAAGAACGAAAAAACAGGTATCTCACCGCTGACTTCTTTCTTTTTGTCCACTGCCATGCGCGTCGGCCCCGGAAACATTCTCGGTGTTACCGGTGCGATCTCCGTAGGCGGTCCCGGAGCTCTGTTCTGGATGTGGGTATCTGCGTTTTTCGGAATGGCAACTGCCTATACCGAATCTACTCTGTCACAGATCTTCAAGGAAAAGAAAAATGACGAATACATCGGCGGCCTTTCCTTCTACGGAAAACGCCTTCTCAGGGGATCTGCCATCGCAGGCGTGGTTCTCTCCCTGATGTATATTGTTTACGCTCTGCTCTGCTTCCCGGCACAGGGATTTAACACCGTCTCTTCGGTGGGACAGATTGCCGAGACGCTGACCGGCCACACCATTCCCACCAATTCCGCACTGTACTGGATTTCCTTTGCCGTGCTTCTGGTGGTTGTAATTGCCGTATCCTTCGGCGGAATCAAGAAGGTAACCAAGGTTACCGACCTGCTTGTTCCAGTTATGGCAGTCGTATATGTGCTCACCGTCTGTGTCCTTGTCCTTGTAAACTTCACCCGGATCCCGTGGTTCTTCTATGCCGTATTTACAGAAGCATTCAAACCGGAAGCCGTATTCGGCGGCGCATTCGGTATTGCACTGGTACAGGGTGTCAAGCGTGGTCTTATGTCCAATGAAGCTGGTCAGGGTACCATCACCATGCCGGCAGCTGCATCCAATGCAAAGCATCCCTGTGATCAGGGCTGTGTCCAGGCCATCGGTGTCTTCCTGGATACCATTGTCATCTGTACCCTCACCGGATTCGTCGTTGTCATGGGCCGTGTATGGCAGACCGATGCCGGGGCTGCATGGTTTGAGCTTGGAAAGCTCCCGAAATACCTTGCATCTGCCACAGAGCTGGCTCCCGGAACCGCGTTTAACACCATCGTTTCCCTGCTGATTTCCGTCTGCTTCGGACTGTTTGCATTCACTTGTCTTCTGGGCTTTATGTCCTTCACGGAGATCTGTGCAAACCGGATTTCCACAAATAAGAATTTCATCACTGTGATCCGGATTCTCTGTCTTGTGGTAATCTCTTTCGGTGTCCTCACAAACATCGCCGGAATGGACCTGGGATCTTTGTGGGATCTTTCGGATTTTGCAAATATTCTGATCGCCTACTGCAATATCCCGCTTCTGTATATCGGCTTTAAGTATGTGAAGAATGCGACCAGACATTTTGAGAAAAATGACGGTACGCCGTTTACTTCCAGAGAAGCCGGCATTCAGGTTCCCGTCTGGGATCAGAAGGCAAAGGAGAAATAAATTCGGTTACATATTTTCCGCCGTTCTGCGGATACTGATTCTGCAAGGGATATGTTCTTGCCGGCATATCCCCTGCAGATTTTTTTCGTCCGAAGGAGGGCATTATGACAGACAAGAACAATCCCTGCAGGAATCCGGATCCGCAGGACACGGACTCCTACGATTATCTGGGGAAGGCAGCCGCCGGCATGGACTGCACCGGTCTCATTCCCGGCGCACCTCAAAGTCCGGCGGAGCTGGAATTTTACGAACAGCTGTATCCCTATCTACCCCCTCACACCGCAGAAGAAGACGTTTCAAAGGCATGTGTCCAGTCCGACTTTGCCAGAAACAACGAAAACACAATGGACGTCAGTGACCAGGTAAGCGGATAGGCACAGGCGATCATCCGAAATTCCGGGATGATTTTCAGAATGACGGTGATATATGTAATTCTCACACCGCACCAGAAGGCCAGCATACCGATCATCGGTACAACAGACTTTCCGCATCCCCGGATCACTCCCGCCGCACAATGGGAAAATGACAGCAGACAGAAAAACAGGGTGACGGTTTTCGCATGGATCACTCCATACCGGATTGCCTCCGGTGAGCTGATAAAAATCCGCAGCAGGCGGGCACTGGTCAGATAGAACAGAATCCCGATCAGTTCTGCGGTGACCACCCCGGAGATGATTCCGAAAGCCGCACCTTTTTTTGCCCTGTCATATTTCTTCGCACCCAGGTTCTGGCTGATAAACGTGGTAAGTGCCATGGACATACTCATAATCGGCAAAAACACAAATCCCTCAATCCGGGAGTATGCGCCCACTCCCGCTATGGCATATTCTCCAAAGGAGTTGATATTGGACTGCACCACAATGTTCCCGATGCTGATCACAGAATTCTGGATCCCGGTGGGTATTCCCTGATAAATCACTTCCCGCATGATGGACGGCTCCAGGCGGAGCTTACGAAAATCCAGCCGGACAGAATCCTTTCCCCGGCACATCCGGATCACGCAGAGCCCCGCACTGATTCCCTGCGAGACCACCGTCGCAGCGGCCGCACCGGCAACACCGGTATGAAATCCGGCCACCAGAATCAGATCCAGAACCACATTGATGATGGAGGAAAGCAGCAGGTAGTACAGCGGATGAAGGCTGTCTCCCACAGCTCTCATGATGGACATACAGATGTTGTACATAATGACGGTGGATACTCCCGCACAGTAGATCCTGAAATACGTCATGGACTGGGGAAGGACATTCTCAGGCGTTCCCATCCAGCGAAGGATATACGGTACCAGAAGCAGGCCGACCACCGTACATACAACCGACGCGATGATCCCGAACAGGAAGTTTGTATGAATGGATTTCTCTACCTCTTTTTCATCTCCTGCTCCAAAATATCTGGAAATCACCACACCGCCGCCGATCCCGATTCCGTTAAAAAATCCCACGATCAGGAAAATCAGACTGGCGGAAGAGCTGATTGCCGCAAAGGCAGCATTGTCTGCAAAGTTTCCTACAACCCAGGCATCCGCCATATTGTACAGCTGCTGAAGCAGCTGTCCCCAGAAAAACGGGATTGCAAAAGACAGCATTCCCTTTACAATAGAACCCTCGGTCAGACTTACCGATCCGCCGGAAAAACGATGTGACATTGTTTTCGTACCTCTTCCATTATTTTCATTGCTTTCTCTCTCACGTGCGTTTAACTTGAACCAGTCACCGTCCGTCGTCCCAGAGTGCTTCCGGCAGCATTTCCAGTTCCTCCGGGGAAATACAGTGTTTCATGGTGTTGTTTCGCACCCGCTCTTTACATTCCTTCAGAAGCATCCAGCAGACTTCCTCCACCTCATCTTCCTGCAGGGTCATCTCCTCTTCCGGCACATCCTTCCAGATACAGTATACATTGCTGATCTGGTGATCCCGGAACGGCTCTTTGTAAAAGCAATCCTCCCACCGGATGTTCCGCTGCCCGCAAAACAGAAACTCCTGCGGCTCCGCATCCAGGCCAAGCTCTTCCTTCAGCTCCCGGATTGCCGAGGGAATCCACTCCACTCCGGCCGGAATATGACCTGCACTGGAAATATCATAACAGCCGGGATGGGAATCCTTTGTCCGGCTTCGTTTCTGCAGAAGCACTTCCGCGCCCTTCCCCCGGTCTCGCATCAGCCATACATGTGCGGTCCGGTGACGGATTCCTTTTCTGTGTGCCTCTTTCCGTTCCACTCTTTCTCCCGTTGGAATTCCCAGCTCATCTACCACATCCAGCCACTCCCCATTGCTTCTGCCGCTTTCCTCCAGATGCTTTTTCAGAGCTGAAACAACTTCTCTTAAATTGTCAAGTCCGGTCAGAACATCCCCGGGCTTCTCCAGAGAGTGATTGCATCCCTCATAAATGCCGGCGGCCATTTCCGGATACTCTTTCGCCGCATTCCTCACCATTTCCGCCAGAATATACGGGTCCTTCGTCCCGGCAAAAAAGACACCCTGCACCGTTCCCAGGAAGGGCAGTGTTGCCGGAATGGGAGTCATCAGAAACTGATATGCCTGAATTCCCAGCTCCTGTGCTGCCCTGCACGCCACAACCGTTCCGATACTTTTTGACACAAACAGAACATCCTCATACGCTTCCCATCGGATGTCCTTCAGCGTCAGAAGTACCCGGCCAAGGGCCGTTTCAATGACAGGCCCAAGCTCCTCCATGCTTCTTCCCCGGAAGGAATGGATATCCTCTCCGTAATCCAGGCGAATCGTCTCATAACCGTCTTCTTCCGCTGCAAGTGCCGTATAGTATAAAAGAGGTTTCCGACAGGTATATCCTACTCCCGGAAACATCACTGCAATTTTCTTCATCTGTTCTTCACACTCCTGTCCTCATTCAGGGAAGGATCCCTTCCAGCTTCAAAAGACTCTGTTTTCGGTCAAGCCCGCCTCCGTAGCCGGTCAGACTTCCGTCTTTTCCTATCACCCGATGACACGGAACCAGTATGCTGACAGGATTGCGTCCTACCGCCTGTCCTACCGCCTGGGCAGACATCCTGCTCATTCCTCTTTCTGCTGCCACAAGTCCGGCAATCTCTCCATAGGTCCTTACTTCTCCATAAGGAATGGTCCGCAGGATTTCCCACACGGCTTTCTGAAAATCCGTTCCTGTCTCAAAGGATATTTCCGGCAGAAATCCGGGATCCTTTCCCTGAAAATAGAGTTCCAGCCACCGTACGGTCTGTGCAAATACCGGAAGCATTCTGTCCGGAAAATCTGTTTTCTGACAGATTCTTCCATCCGCAAACCACAGGCCGGTGAGCACCTGGTCCGTACCGCACATGATCATCCGCCCCAGCGGAGTCTGTATTTCATGACGCGCTTCCATGATTTATTGTTCTCCCTTTTCTTTCCTCCCAAAAACAGCCATGAGAAACCTCATGGCTGCCTGGTATCAGTCTTTACCTGTTTTGACATCTGCATCGCAGACATCCGTATCACGATCTACAGAAGATATGTGGGAAGGTCATCTTTCAGACGTATGATTTTATTTTCCCCTGTCACTTCCACATTCGTCGCAATTACGGATTTTTTTACCGCAGGAGCTGTCTTTTTTGCCGGCTTTTTGGCTGCTCCCGTACCTGCTGCACGTCTGATACTTTCTTTACCTACTGACACGTCTCATTACCTCCTCTGCCAATGCAGTGTACTCTTTTGCACTTCTGCTGCTTTTTTTATATTCGACTACCGGTGCACTGTTATCCTGTGCCCATTCAATGGAGCTGTCCACCCGTATGAACGAATCAAACAGATAAATATCCGACATTTCCCTCAGAGATTCCAGTGTCTGTTTGAAATAGCTCTTACGCATATCCACCTTGGTAAGAACGATTCCCAGCACTTCCAGATTTCCCGCGATCTGCTTCACCTCATCCAGAAAATCAAACATATTGGCCAGACCAAACATTCCCCATGGACTTGCCTCCACCGGGATCAGCACAAGGTCCGACGCACACAGAATATTCATCACCCAGCCTCCCAGTGTAGGCGGTGCATCAATCAGAATATAATCATAAACTTCCGAGTCTTTTATCTTCTGCAGACATTTTCGAAGAATAAATTCCCGCTGCCATTTGGTAAACAGCTCATACTC
This sequence comes from Blautia sp., assembly GCA_022769545.1. GTDB lineage: Bacteria > Bacillota > Clostridia > Lachnospirales > Lachnospiraceae > Blautia_A. The sequence continues at coordinate 161,311 of JALEJS010000013.1, forward strand.
GATCGAACTCATCAACGTGGAGGAGGGAATCAGATCCAGATTTTCATATGACGTATGCACAATATAACCGGTCAGATCCTTCTGTTTCCCGATGGCATAATACAGATTATCCTCGCCGGACGCCTTCTCGAGAACCCATTCCTCAGAAAAGAAGGACAATGACAGGTTCAGCTGCATATCTCCATCGATCATCAGCACTTTTTTCTGGGCCTGTGCCATAGCCGCACCCAGGTTGGAACAGGTTGTGGATTTCCCGCTTCCACCCTTGTTGTTGGTAAAACAGATCACCTTTGTCTTGCTCATGGGGACACCTCCCGGACTTTCTCTCGTACTGCTTTTATTATACGTGTTTTTTCGAGGTTTTTCAATACATGGCTGCGATTTGAAGCGCGATGACTGTAACTCTACATCCGGTATACCAGCTCTTTCAGAATTTCCACTGCCTGATCCATCTGCTCGGCAACTGCATGCTCATATGGACCATGGTAGGCATAACCGCCGGTTCCCAGATTCGGACAGGGCAGTCCCCGGAAGGAAAGCTGTGACCCGTCTGTGCCTCCGCGGACAGGCTCTGTGACTGGTGTCAGTCCCACAGCAGCTGCCGCATCTTTTGCCATCTGAATCACCTCCGGACAATCCTTCAGGACCTCCGCCATATTCCGGTATTCATCCCAGATGGTCAGCTTTGCCGTTCCCTCTCCGTATTTTTCATTGATCCGCTTCTCTATCTCTTCCATCTGCTCCTTACGGCGGGCAAATTTCCCGGCGTCATGATCACGGATAATATAATCCAGTCCTGCCCGGGAAACATTTCCCTCCATGGAACACAGATGGAAAAAGCCCTGATAGCCTTCCGTCTTCGCCGGTATCTCATCCTCCGGAAGCATATGGATGATCTCTGCCGCCACCAGCGAAGCATTGATCATCACATCCTTCGCACTGCCCGGATGTGTCTCAAATCCCCGGATCTCCCATTTTGCTCCTGCCGCATGAAACGTCTCATACTCAATCACTTCCGGTGCAGAACCATCCACCGTATAGGCGAACTTCGCGCCAAACCGTTCCAGATCCAGCAGTGCAGCTCCATGTCCGGTCTCCTCATCCGGTGTAAAGCAGATACAGATCTCCCCGTGAGGCTGCTCGGATGCCAGAACCTGTTCGCACATGGTCATGATTTCCGCAACACCGGCTTTGTCATCTGCGCCGAGAATCGTCGTGCCGTCTGTCGTGATCAGGGTTTTTCCTTTCATTTCCCGCAGATGCGGAAATTTTTCCGGAGTCAGAACCCTTCCGCTGTCTCCCAGCACGACAGATTCTCCGTCGTAATCCCGAATAATCTGCGGCTTTACCGGATGAGCCGGAAACTCACTCACAGTATCCAGATGAGCAATAAACCCAAATGGCGTACGGCCCTCCACACCCTTTGCGGGAATCTTCCCATAGACATAGGCATGTTCATCTACCGCAACCTGTGAAAGGCCGAGCTGCTTCATCTCCTCTGCCAGTGCCTCCGCCAGCACTCTCTGTCCCTCTGTCGTCGGTGTCTTTTCCACCGTTTCGTCACTTGCGGTATCGTAAGTAATATAATTCAGCAAACGCTCATATGCTCTCATATTTCTCTCCTGCCTCTCTCAGAAATTCCCGGACCTCATCCAGCCGGGCTGCAAATACAAAATATCTATTTTACCCCCAGTTTCTCCAGCTCCTTCGCCGCCTGCTTCATGCTGAAAAACTGTATGGCATGAAGTCCGGCCGCTCTGGCTCCCTCACAGTTTTCTGCACGGTCATCCAGAAATACCGTTTCCTTTCCGTCAATTCCGCACTGCTCCATCAGTGTTTCATATATCTCACGTTCCGGCTTCAGAAGCTTCACATCACAGGAAAAAACCGTCCCGTCCATATAAGGAAGAAATTCCATTCTGTCTATAGTCTGCTGCCGCATATATTCACTGTAATTGGAAAGAATGTACAGGTGATATCCTCTTTCTTTCAGATATTTCACCCAGGTAACGGCATAATCCATCAGCGATATGGTTTCCCCGCTTCTTCGCATCACTTCCCGGATGTCTTTTTCATATTCCGGCGCAAGAGAAACCATCTGGTTTACATATTCCGGCTCCGTCAGACATCCCCGGTCTCTCTGATCCCACACCGGTCCCCGGAAAACCGCATCTGCAATTTTCTCATATTTTTCTTCCGGAAATCCATAGCTTTTCAGATATCCTTCCCAGTCAAACCGCATCAGCACCTGTCCGATGTCAAATACCACATTCTTAATTTCACCGGACGGGCGGGATGCCGTTCGCCTGTCCAGAACCCGATACACAAGCATCATCAGATATGCGAAGCATGGTATCAGAATCACTGCCCCTACCGAAGCCCGGAACCATGCCTGGGAATCCTCTCCGTTCCCCAGTGCAAATATCATGGGAAGAATAAATAATATCAGCAGCAGGATCACACCTGCTATGGCTGCTGTCCTCTTCATATTCTTTTTCATTTTTCAATTCCCCTCACATCAAAGCACGCCGGAGAATCCTCCCCGGCGCATCATGGTTATCTGTTTCTGTAAATGATATCGTTTCTTCCCGGTCCGTTGGAAACCATGGTGATCGGGAATCCGATTTTTTCTTCGATGAACTCCACATATTTCCGGCAGTTTTCCGGAAGTTCCTCGTATTTTCTGATTCCGCGGATATCGCATTTCCAGCCCGGAAGTACTTCCAGAACCGGTTTTGCTTTTTCCAGAAGCGCTGTTGTGGGGAAGTCTGTGGTGATCTTTCCGTCGATCTCATATCCGGTACATACCGGGATCTCATCCAGATACCCCAGTACATCCAGAACGGTAAAGGCCACATCGGTTGTTCCCTGAATACGGCAGCCATATTTGGATGCCACACAGTCAAACCATCCCATACGTCTCGGACGGCCGGTCGTCGCACCGTACTCTCCTCCATCTCCGCCGCGTCTTCTCAGCTCATCTGCCTCATCTCCGAAAATCTCGGAAACAAACGCGCCGGCTCCCACAGCACTGGAGTATGCTTTGCATACCGTAATGATCTGCTTGATTTCATAAGGCGGAACACCTGCACCGATCGCTCCGTATGCTGCAAGCGTGGAAGAAGAGGTAACCATCGGATAGATTCCGTGATCCGGATCCTTCAATGATCCCAGCTGGCCCTCCAGAAGGATTTCCTTTCCTTCCTGAAGTGCGTTCCACAGATACAGAGACACATCTCCCACATAAGGCTCCACCATCTTTTTATATTCCATCAGCTCTGCATAAATCTCATCCGGATTCAGAAGCGGTTTATGATAGAGATGCTCCAGCGTAACATTTTTCATCTCGCAGACACGCTCTACCTTTTCCTTCAGGGATTCCTCATCGAAAAGCTCGCTTACCTGGAAGCCGATCTTTGCGTATTTGTCAGAGTAAAACGGAGCAATACCGGATTTTGTGGAACCAAAGGATTTTCCGCCCAGGCGCTCTTCCTCATACTGATCAAACAGAATGTGATATGGCATTACCATCTGTGCTCTGTCGGAAATCATGATCTTCGGAGCCGGAACGCCTCTGGATACAACTTCATTATACTCCTTAAAGAATACAGGAATGTTCAGCGCCACTCCGTTTCCGATAATACTGGTGGTATGATCATAAAAAACACCGGAAGGAAGAGTATGAAGCGCAAATTTACCATAGTCATTTACAATCGTATGACCGGCATTCGCCCCTCCCTGAAAACGGACAATGATATCGGCCTCCTGTGCCATCATATCGGTAATCTTGCCCTTACCTTCATCTCCCCAGTTTGCTCCAACAATTGCTTTTACCATAACACGTTTCCTCCTGTGCCTATTTGTTTCAAAACGGACATGTCTGCCAGCGCAGACATCACCATAATTTTAAATCGATTGCTGTAAATCCTTACCAGCTTCCGCCGCCTCCGCCGCCGAAGCCGCCTCCGGAAAAGCCACCGCCTCCGGAAAAACCTCCCCCTCCGGAAAAGCCGCCTCCGCTGCTTCCGGAGGACTTCGGCGGTTCCGAAACCGTCAGGGTTGTCGAGATTTTATCCATGCTGCCCATCAGGCAGTGATGGAAATGATAATAATTCCATCCATAAATACTGTCTCCATATCCAGTATACCACTCAGGTGCCGGGATTGCCAGTCCTTCCAGCTTTTTCCCGAAAATATCTGACAGACCGAAAACATACGTATACGGCAGGATATGGTAAAACCATTCCGGATTGTCCTCTGCGAGGACCTTCAGTCGATCCAGCTCCGCTGTCTGGATAAAATCCCGGAGTCCTGTCAGTCTTCCCATCCATTCCACGCACTGCGCCGTTCTCTTTTTCATAAAGCCGCTCAGCACCACACCCGCTACAGACGCAGCTGCCATTGCCGCAAGTGCCGGAAGAAAGCGGAACACTTCCCCCTGCCATACCTGCACCAGATAGCTTCCTGCCATGGTTCCCACGGAAAGCATGGCCAGCCCGAGTCCCAGCGCCGCCATAGCCGTTCTGTGACGATCCGATCTGGCATACCAGCGATCCACCACATGATTAAAGATCAGTATAGCGGCAGCAAGCAGAACCACATCTACCACATAAAGAATCAGCCTTGGTGTGCTTAATTTTGTATAGACAGACAGAATCCCCAGAAACAGACACATGGGCACCACCGTCAGTATACTGCTGACCACTCTGGCCGCTTTCGATGTTCCTGAGTAGATTCCGCCCTTATTTTTGTAATACTTCCGGATCAGTTCTCCGGATGCCTGTATGGTATCTGTACATTTATATTTCAGTGATTCCAGACTCTGGCTTTTGCTCTTCAGCAGTTTCCGATAGAGAATCTGCTGATACCTGGGCGCATCTGCCGGAAGCGTCTTATCTGTTCTGCACAGATAAATCTTTCCGTCCTGTTCCTCCCGGATGGTCAGATAGCCTTTATCCGCCCAGTATATGATCAGAGAAAGTACATCTTTCGCATCCACTGTACCATCGATAATATATCCCACTGCCGCGCTGTCAATCCCCTCCGGCGGCTGGTACTGTATGGAGGGAATACTCTCCCTGTCACGGCCGAAAAGCAGAAACAGTACTATGATCAGAACCAGTATCAGAAGCGAAACTGCAGTCACTGCTGCCCCCACCTTCGGGATAGTATGTGTAATACTGAAATATCCGTCTCCCAGCGGGGCAAACAGCGTCACGCCGCTGAGAAACTCCATATCCTCTTTCAGGACACCGTTCAGTGTGTTTTCACTCCAGGTCAGTTCCAGATGTTCCGAGGCATTCTCTGTGGAACCATAGCTGCCCATATACAGCCGGATACCGCTCTTGTCAAATTCCTTCGGAAATGTAAAGCTGAAACGGCTGCCTGCCGGAATCTCATTCTGCCAGCATATGGGAAACAGATTGAAATACGCATAATTAAAATCATCCTGCTGAAACTGCGGTGTGATGCGGTACTGCAGCTTGTACTGCTGCGGTCCGTAGACCGTCTCATACTCACTTCCCAGACGTATCACAAAATATCCGTCTGATTCTTCTGTCTGAGCCGGAACACTGGAGCCAAGCAACTCCACCTTTGCATAATACGGCACACGGACCGTTTCACCATTTGCATTATATGCCTCTGTGTAGCCCTTCTGCGGAATGTAACGGTAAATCCCGTGGCGCGTCGTGTTCATGGTCACATCGATCGTCTCCGTCACCAGATAGCTGTTCTCATCGGAAAGCTGTACATCTGTCTGAAAACAGTCTGTGGTCATATTGTAATCATATTCCACCTCTGCGCTGACCGTATCCATTCCCTCAAAAAGGCTGCATCCCACACCGGCCAGCAGTACCATGACCCAGATCAGAATATTTGAAACGATTAAACTTTTTTTCATAGGAATCCCCTGTTGCTTTTCCTTTATTTTATACCGTTCACATACTGCAAAATAATCAGAAGGAAACCTTTACATTCTCACGTTCTTCTTCTGAATTCACCTCATAGAGCGGCTTTCTTCGGAAGCCGAAAAGATTTGCGAGAATGACGCCTGGAAACATTTCAACTTTTGTATTATATTTGTTTACAACGCCGTTGTAATAGCGTCTGGAGCCTGCAATTTCCTCTTCCACTCTGGAAAGCTGGCCCATCAGCTCATTAAAATTCGTATTTGCCTTCAATTCCGGATAGCCTTCTGCCACCGCATAAAGCGAGCGCAGCGCACCGTTCAGCGCACTGTCTCCTGCAATTCTCTGTTCTGCTGTGGTTGCTCCTGCCGCTTTGTTCCGCGCTGCGATCACAGCCTCCAGTGTCCCTCTCTCATGCTTTGCATAGCCCTTCACCGTTTCCACCAGATTCGGGATCAGATCGTATCTCTTTTTCAGAGATACGTCCATCGCAGAAAAGGCCTCTTCGCTTTTGTTGCGCAGACGTACAAATCCGTTGTAGGATGCTGCCATCCAGACTGCAAGGATAATGATAACTGCCAAAACAATACCCAAAACTGCCATATTTACCTCCTTATCACTTCCGGCTCGTCCTTGCGGAATACCTGTCAGACATTGATTTCCGCTTTTACACCCAGAAGATCTCTGTGTTCATCCAGAACCGGGCGAACCACATTTGCAAGAAATGCATCGGTCTGTTCTTTCGCACGGCCCACATATTTTGCAGGATCCATGGTCTTCTGCAGCTCTTCCAGCGTGAGGTTAAATGCCGGATCTGCGGCGATCAGTTCCAGAAGATTGTTGTCTTTTCCTTCCACCTTCACATTTTTGCCGGCTTCCATGGAAAGCTCGCGGATACGCTCATGCAGTTCCTGACGGTCGCCGCCTGCCTTTACCGCATCCATCATGATATTCTCCGTTGCCATGAAAGGAAGCTCTGACATCAGACGCTTTTCGATTACCTTCGGATATACCACAAGCCCGTCCACCACATTCAGGCACAGATCCAGAATACCGTCCACGGCAAGGAAGCCCTCTGCGACGGAAAGACGTTTGTTTGCAGAATCATCCAGCGTTCTCTCAAACCACTGTGTTGCCGAAGTGATCGCCGGATTGAGTGCATCGATCATCACATATCTGGAAAGAGATGCAATGCGCTCACTTCTCATCGGGTTTCTCTTATATGCCATTGCAGAAGAACCGATCTGTGACTTCTCGAAGGGCTCTTCCACTTCCTTCAGATGCTGAAGAAGCCGGATATCATTGGACATTTTGTGTGCGCTTGCCGCAATGCCGGCAAGGATGTTCAGCACTCTTGTATCCACCTTGCGGGAATAGGTCTGTCCGGATACCGGATAGCATTCTTTAAAGCCCATTTTCTGTGCAATCATAGGATCGATTTTATCGATGGTTTCCTGATCCCCGTCAAACAGTTCCAGGAAGCTTGCCTGCGTTCCGGTCGTTCCCTTTGATCCCAGAAGCTTCATCGTGCCGAGCACATATTCCAGGTCCTCAAGATCCATCAGAAATTCCTGGGTCCAAAGCGTTGCTCTTTTTCCCACGGTGGTGGGCTGTGCCGGCTGGAAATGGGTAAATGCCAGCGTAGGCTGTGCCTTGTACTGTTCTGCAAAATCTGCCAGCTCCGCAATCACATTCACCAGTTTTTTGCGCACCAGTTTCAGAGCCTCTGTCATTATGATAATATCTGTGTTATCTCCTACGTAGCAGGAGGTTGCGCCCAGATGAATGATTCCCTTGGCTTTCGGGCACTGCACACCATATGCATATACATGAGACATGACATCGTGACGTACCTGACGCTCCCGTTCCTTTGCCACATCATAGTTGATGTCCTCTGCGTGCGCCTTCAGTTCATCGATCTGCTCCTGGGTAATGTTCAGCCCCAGTTCCTTTTCTGTTTCTGCAAGGGCGATCCAAAGCTTTCTCCAGGTGCGGAATTTCATATCCTGAGAGAAAATATACTGCATCTCTTTGCTTGCGTATCGTTCGGATAACGGACTTGTATATCTGTCTGTACTCATCTTTGTTCTCCTGTTTTCTAAGATTTTGATTTGTGATCGTATACGATTGCATTATATAACATCATACTGTTAAAAACAAGACTCAGTCCTGATGGAATTTCCCCAGGAATTCGCGTATCCGGCCATTGTCCGTATTGAAAATCTCATCCGGCGTTCCCTCCATGGCAATCACTCCCTGATCCATAAAAATAATGTGATCGGAAATATTCCGCGCAAAGGACATTTCGTGAGTCACGATCACCATCGTGATATGTTCTGCTGCCAGATCCCGGATTACTTTGAGGATCTCACCGGTGAGCTCGGGATCCAGCGCGGATGTCGGTTCATCAAAGAACAGAATCCTCGGGTTCATGCAAAGTGCTCTTGCAATGGATACTCTCTGCTGCTGTCCCCCGGAAAGCTGATAGGGGTACGCATGCTCCTTATCGGAAAGCCCCATCTTTGCCAGAAGCTCCTTTGCCTGAGCATACACCTCTGATTTTTTCCGTTTCTGAACCTTCAGCGGTGCATCCATAATATTCCGGATCACAGAATAATGAGGAAACAGATTAAAGTTCTGGAATACCAGCCCCACCTCTCCTGTTTTTATGATCTCTCCGGAATCCGGCTTCTCCAGCCCGGTGGCACAGCGCAGAATCGTGGATTTTCCGGAACCGGAGGGTCCGATAATGCTCAGTACCTGGCCTTCTTCCACAGAAAAAGAAATGTCCTTCAGGACCTTAAGGTCCCCAAAGCTTTTCCTGATATGCTTCATCTCAAATAATTTCATGTTTTTTTCCTCTCCAGTGCACCGTTAACGATAGTAATTCAGTGATTTTTCGATTTTTCCCATCCCCACAGCAACCAGCAGATTAAACACATAATAGAACACAGCGGCTGCCACAAAGGGCATCATCGTCGTCTGGGAGCTTGCGATCTGTTTGGCGATGGTAAACATTTCGGAGACGGCCACCACAAACGCAAGAGATGTATCTTTTACCAGGGTGATCGTCTCGTTCGTCACCGCCGGCAGAATCCGTTTGATCACCTGCGGAAGGATGATCCGAAGGAAGGTCTGCGCCTTGCTGTAGCCGAGAATTTTTGCCGCCTCGTACTGCCCTACCGGCATGGATTCAATTCCTCCGCGGAATATTTCCGCAAAGTATGCGGCATAGTTTATGGAAAATGCGATAAATACAGCAATGAGCTTATAGCTCTGAGATATCCGGATTCCGAAAATAAAATACGGTCCGAAGTAAACTACCATAAGCTGCAGCATCAGCGGCGTCCCGCGCATGATGGATATATACGCCTTGGTAATGGTACTGATCACCCGGTTCTTCGCCATCCGCCCAAAGCAGACAAACAGTCCCAGGGGCAGGGAAAACAGCATGGTCACAAAAAAGATTTCCACTGACACCACCATACCGGATGCAAGCTGCTTCAGCATCACCTCTAAGGTCATGATTCTTTCCTCCTAACAGTAAGAAAAGAGGGTGCAGTATCTGTACCCTCTGTCTCTTATTTTTTATCAATTACAATTACTCAGCTGCTTCCTCTGTGCTGATGCAAAGCATATCCTTGTCAATGTCATAGGCATCTGCGATCTTCTCGATCTCGCCTGCCTCATTCAGCTTCAGAACTTCTGCCCATACGATATCGCGAAGCTCTTCTCCGCCGTCCTTCGCAAAACCGATGGCATACTGCTCACTCTGAATCGGCTCATCCAGAATGATGTATTTTCCTTCTTCTCTCTGTGCCAGCTGATAGTTTGCAACACCGATGTCCACTGCAACCGCATCTGCCGCACCGGAGTCAATATTCATAAATGCAGTATTGTAATCCGGATTCTCGGTAAGAGATGCAAAGGTTGCGGTCAGGTCTGCATTGTCCTCGCTGTTTAATGCGTCCAGAGCTGCGGATGCCGCCTGAACAACCACATTCTTTCCGGCAAGATCTTCCAGCTTCTCAATTCCGGAATCTGCAGCTACAACAATCACCTGCTCATTGTTGATATACGGCTCTGTCCATGTATAATCATCCTCACGGCCGTTTAATGTGAAGCCGTTCCAGATACAGTCAATGTTTCCGGAATTCAGTTCCATATCCTTGGAATCCCAGTTGATGGGCTGCTTTACCAGCTCCCAGCCAAGGTTGTCACATACCATCTGCGCGATATCCAGGTCAAATCCCACATATTCGCCATCATCGTTCATATATCCGAACGGAGGATACTCTGCGTCAAATCCAACAACCAGTGTCTGATCCTCAACACCTGCCTGTACAACTGCTCCTGTCATTGCAGTCACTGCTGCTGCGGCGATCACTGCCGCCATTACTCTCTTTTTCATTTTATGTACTCCTTATGTAATTTTCTGTATTATCACACAGTCACTCTACCGTATGAAAGTGTACAGTCATAGTAGCACACATATAATAAACTGTCAAGCCAATTCCGTCATTCTTATCGTCAGGAACCGGTACTTCTGTGATAGTCTGTCATAAACTGCTCCAGAAGCCCGTCCACATGCTGGGAATACACCGGTGTCTCCGGTTTTCTGGCAAAATGATTCAGAGTCTCAGCGATCTCTCTGCGCACATCCTCCCCGACCTCCAGCTCTGTCAGCCTGCTCTCGTATTCAATGGGCGTCCGAATGCTTTTGTATGCAATGAGATACGTTTTCAGCGCATCCTTCGTGTTTCCGCACAGATACTCTTTTTCAAAACAGTCCACCGCTTTTTCCATCTGAAACAGATAGCTGTAGGCACAGCCGAGATTATGCCAGAGCTCCCTGGTGATTCCCTCCCTGACAGCCTCCAGATCCTTTCTTTCCAGCAGCTTCTGATAGACCCGGATTGCATTCACATACATTCCGTTTTCCGCGAGGGCATCCCCCTTTTTCTTTTCCCTGATCAGCGGTGCTTCCTTGTCATATTTGATCAGCTTCACATTTAAGGCGCGAAGCTCCTCATAGGTCAGATAATTGATTTCCTTGAAAATCGGATAAAGAAAATCCTCTGCCGATGCAAATTTTCCCACCTTCGGCCGCAGCTTTGCGGCAAGGGAATGCAGCTGCAGCTCCTCATCCAGCCAGTCACACAGTCCTTCATTCATGATGCTGTCATCCACCAGATACAGATTGTGATACAGGTAATAACAGAGCTCTTCGATGGAATAGATATTTGTGCTGATATTTTCCACATAATACGGCACATCTGCCTTTTTTGTCTGACATAATATATATCCGCTCATACTGCCTCCTCTACCACTGTACCGTTTCTTTCCATACTTTTCCACTGGAAGGATACAGATCCCCGAATCCAAGGTCCCGCACCGTCACCTGACAGTCTTTCGCGGAGATGTATTCCAGCTCCAGAGACAGTCTGGTGGTTTTATTCGGACGTGACGGCAGACCGGTCAGTGCCATTGCCACCTTTTTTTTCTGTGCCTCGCCCATCGTTTCCACCGTAAACACAAGCTCCTTTTTCTCATCCAGAATCAGCTCACAAAATGCCTTGCAGTCATACCAGTTGTTTCCTGCCTGGATCAGGGGATAATACGCCGGGGCTCCCATGATACGCATTTCCATTCCCACATCCGTCAGAACCAGTGCGTCGCTCATGTAAAGATATCCTTTCAGCTTCCTGTCCTCCAGACGTTCTTTCCCGGCGGCACAGGCGCCTCGCGCAAACAGATTGTTTCCATAAAATACTTTTCGCTTCTGATAACAGAGCTGTCTCACGGATTTTCTGGCCCAGGACTGATCAAACCCTTCTCCGGTCAGCTGAATACTGGAAAAAAGCTCTGTCCCCAGCGTTTTCTGAATCAGCTCGCAGAATTCCAGATCCCGGAGGTCGGCCTCACTGCTCAGCTGCGCCTGTACCGGTTCTTCCAGACGTACCAGAACCGGTGTCACAGAACCGTTCATTGCCAGCTTCCGGAAAGTCACCTGATTGCCTGCAAAGTCATACCATCCCACACTGCGATTCCAGATTTCTGTTTTCTGACTCAGTGCATAATAGAAAAAGCTCTCCCCGTAATCCATCAGCATACACTGCTCCGGCGAAAAGCCGATATGGGCGCACGCCTTACGAAAGTTTTTCACCTGTTCCGCCTCCAGCGACGGAACCGTAATGACAAGACACTTCGTATTTCTGGGCAGATCCATGATGCCCAGAAATTTCAGCATTCCTTTCAGAAAGGCAGCTGTCAGTTCCCAAGGCTGCTTTTCCTCTCCTGCAACCGGAACCGGAGCACTTGTCTTCGTAATTTCGTACAACTGATCGATCAGGAATCCGTCTTTTTCTCTGGCAAAATATTCCGCCTCGATTCCGACACAATAGTCCCCCTGATCCAGCCTGCGGCAAAGGCAGGTTGGCACCTCACTAAGGCTGCTCCCCGCTTTTACCGAGAGCGAGCGCGGCTCCTGTGCCTTCCGGTCATAATAACAAATCTGCGTTTTTTCTTTTCCAAAATCCAACCCGATAATCAAATCGCGTATTTCATTCATTCTTTTGCTTCCTCATCACCGCAATGGCTGCGTTATTCTTCCACATTCATGACAAACATTTCTTTTACATACCGTTCCTGACGCAGATACTGCCTCAGTTTTTTTATCACCTCGGAATCCTTTTCCAGCTTCCGCGCGCACAGGATCTGATTCAGCATCTGGTATTTGCTTCCGGCTGTACTGTCCACTTTGTTCATGGAAATTACCCGTTCGGAAGTCTTCCTTGTTTTTCCGTTCTCCTCGATCCGGAAATAATAATGAAGGGATTCCCCATAAAACAGTGTGAAGGTTTTTACAAAAATACCTTCATAAACATTCCGCATGGGTTCCACCCGGTATTCCTTTTCCAGGCCGAGCCCCGTATCCAGCGCATAATGCAGCGTAACCTTCGCACCCGGATCTGCATGACATTCCACAAAGGTTTTGTCATCCAGCTGACATGGCTCCAGAAGCGTGCGCGGCAGCTTGCGGAAAAAGGAAAACATCATACTCTGAGCGGTACATTCGCCAAGAAGCGTCTCTTCCATCTGCAATGTCTGCGCATCCGGATTTTTTTCTCTGGAAAGTGCTTTCAGAAGTGTCAGGCGGCATATTTTGTCCACCGGCCAGTTTTCCTGATAAGCTCGCTCAAGCATTGTCCGGATGAAAGGACTCAGGGCATATTCTTTCACAAAAATCCCATACGACGTATGGGTCAGAAATGCCGCCATCAGATCCTCTCTGCCAAAATGACGGACATAATCCTCAAAGACTGCTTCGCCCTCCTTGCGGTAATCCCCGGTAAGCATCAGCAGCTTCAGAACCTGTTCCTCCACATCATAGGTATCCATGCCAAAGCCCTTCTGGCTTTTCCAGAGTGAAATCATCTGATCCACGCCCAGTCTTTTGCAGTCTGTCAGGCGGCGCAGAATCAGTTCATCATATATCCCGCTCTGATATACCTCCTGTGCGAGAACTGTCAGCTGCGGATCTTCCTCCCCTTCTTCCAGCATAATCATTCTGCTGACCACCTTCAGAAGATCGGATGGCTGAACATTCTCTGTCCCGTAAGTCCTGATCACTTCATAAGCCTGAGGAATCCGCCCGGAAGATATCAGAATATCCAGAACCGCCTTCTTATCCACCCGCGCGTATTCCCGGTAGTCCAGCTGGTCCAGATGACGTTCCAGATCCTCTCCTTTTTCATGGAGAGAATAATATTCCAGGATTTTCTTCCGGATCGTTTCTTTGTAGGAATCGGTAAATGCATCCTGGCGGACCAGCTGCTGGAACACACTCAGATTTTCCGCACTGATGGGATTTGTCTCACAATAATTCAGAAGTACCCCGGGATCCTCTGTTCCCAAAAGAGCCACCTGTTCCCCTGCCGGCTGATCTTCCATCATTTTCTTTATGTTATAGTCTACTGTCTGGACATAGCGCCTCTGTTTCTCATCCTGAAACAGAATCGCTGCATCCTCGGTATAAATTCTGGGATACGCCACGCCCTGCACACAGGGATACACAGCCTCCTCCTTCATCTGGCTGTGACGCACGACTACATAGCGGATCTTTGGGGCATCACAGTAAACACGGCGGGTAAACAGACAGGCTGTCGTTCTCTGAGCCTCTTCCCGGTTCCCGGGATGGCTGAAAAATTCCTGATAGCATACTGCATAATCCTCATCCATCCGGCCTTCCGCCAGCTTCTGCCGGGCAAACGCCTTCATGTGATCATAGTATGTCTCATATGTCTGCGGATCATGCTCCTTATTGGCAATCACACAGGCATAAATATACGCTCTCCTGGCATCTCCCAGGGAATCATTGTTATATGTGAAATACATCAGCAGTGATTTCGGCAGTTCTCTGTGGTATGAAGTATCCATGGTTTCCACATAATACTCAAACAGTCTGGTCAGCCGAAGCCCGCGATCCACCGCCTGCGCATACCATCGGAAATATTCCGGCCGTCTGGGATTCCCCTTCATAATGTATTTACAGATTCCTTCCACGGTATCATCCGAAGGAAACGCATCACAGATCATTGCAAGCGCACGGTAGGTACTCTCCGAAAAACCTTTTTCATAACCGGAAAGGTATGCAAACCGCATGGACAGTTCCTCTGTCAGAAGGCCGTTTTTCCCTGCATACAGAAACACCTGCACCCAGAACCGGTTCAGGCGGTGAAGCACGGAGATTTCTCTGGTGACCGTCTCCCACGCCAGCTGGTAAAGCAGAGGGCTTCTGCAGCCCTTTTCAAACAGTTCTTCCATCATAAAAACCGCATTGGACGACGAAGTGTACACGGCGGGATCCAGTCTGGATAAGATCCAGAACAAAATGACACTGTCACTTTTCTGCATATAAAAATTCTGTATTTTTTTCAGTGTCAGAGAACGGTCTTTATACAGTCTGGTAATATTGCACAGATACAGATATATCCCTGCAAATTCCAGTTCCTCTCTGGTAAACACCCGGTTCTGGTATTTTTTCAGAATCTCCTTTGCTTCCTCCACACGGTCACTCACAAAAAGGAGATATGCCTCATACACCTGATATTCCGGGTAGTCACAGCCTTCCTGAAACAGCTTCTCCAGTCGGTCCATACTGTCGGAAATCCAGGTATCCCTCGTTGTTTTCCCCATACTGCAGGAAAGATAATCCTGCATAAGAGCGATCTTTGTCCGCTTTTCCAGCAAAGACCTGTTTCCATTCAGCTTTGACCCCAGCGACGCTGTCACATGGTAGTGCAGCTCCTGATAAGGGCTTCGGATCACAATTTCCCCGAACTGATTGCCTTTCCCCAGAAGCTCTCTGTGGACAATATAATCCACCTGATAACAGCTTCCGATGAAATCATCCTCGGTAACCACATGGCGGTTTACCTCCAGAAAATCCCCGACCGTCTCAATTTCAAACCGCATATGTCCCCAGCAGCTTCTCTGCACCACAAAAGATTCCTGTATGGTTTCTTTCATATCATAATAGCTGGCCCCGGGTGTTTTCAGTGACAGACGCACCGCGTCCTTCAGGTGCATGCCAATGAGAAATTCTTCCACGTGCTGGTATGTCACCGGCTGTCTGGACATTCCCAGATAGACTGCCTTCTCTGTGGTTGCGGCATCCTTCAGAATCCCGAAAAAACTGCTGTCCGTAAAAATCCGGTATGCTTCCCGGAAATTATCTCTGGCCACATCCCGGAACGCCTCCAGGCTGACCACTTCCCCGGAAGTGCTGCGAACCTCTTTTCTGGGAGTACGCACTTCAAAAGAGAACCGGTATTCCCCGATGCTGGTGGTAAAGCAAAGTGCCCCCTGGAAGCTCTCACCGGGCTGCAGGCCTCTGGTATCCACATCGTAGGGAATGCATACCGTTGTCCCCGAAAATTCCTCCACAGACAGAATCAGCCGTCTGGAGGAGGATGACACATAACCGTATATTTCCCGATTCTCCTCCGTCCCGATATACAGTTCTCCATGATATGGTTCTCCCGCCTTTAATGTGAGAGATATCTTTTCCTGGGAAAACAGAAGCCGTGGCTGTTCGTATTCAAATGTACCTTCCAAAAGCTGTTCAATCTTTTTTTCCAAAATTTTTCTCCTAAAGAAATTTGTTTCTTAAAGTTTAATCTTTTCTACTTCCTCACGAAGCGGAATGGATGCCGTGGCACCCGGTCTGGATACGGCAATGGCAGATGCCTTCGCAGCGAGCTCCAGACCTTCCTGTACCGGCATTCCATCCAGAATAGAGGAAATAAAATAGCCGGTAAAGGTATCCCCCGCTGCAGTGGTATCCACTGCTTTCACCTTGAAAATTCCCTGATGATAGATTCCTGTCTCATCCTGATAAACCGAACCGTCTCCTCCCAGTGTCAGAACGATTTTGGCATGGGGATAGAGGGTTTTGATTTTTTCCAGAATTTTCTCCGGTTCCTTCTCCCCGGTAATCTGAAAGCCTTCGATCTCATTTACCAGAAACAGGCTCACCCTGGACAGATCACATGCATCCAGTGCACTGTCATAAGGAGACGGATTCAGAATGATCATCATTCCTTTTTCGTATGCTTTGTCAATGATATAGTCCAGTTCGTTGATCTCATTCTGAAGAAGAATGATATCTCCCTTTTCAAATTCCCCAAGAACCTCATCCACAAATTCCCGGGTGATCATCCGGTTGGAGCCTCCAAACAGCAGAATGCAGTTCTGCCCGTTTTTATCCACCTGAATCATGGTGTGACCACTGGGAGCATCGATTTTTCGGATAAATTTTGTATTTACACCATTCTCCCTGCAGGTTTCCAGAAGAATCTCGCCGCCTTCGCCGATCATCCCCGCGTGATATACCGGAATTCCTGCCTTTGCCAGAGCAATGGACTGGTTCAGTCCTTTTCCTCCGCTGAAAACATTACGTTCCTTCGAAGCCTGTGTCTCTCCCGGAATCAGGATACTTTCCATCTGATATACATAATCTACATTTAATGACCCAAAATTCAATACTTTCATGAAATACCCTCCCATTTTGTCCTTTCTGTCTATTTTGCCACACTTTTCACCAAAACACAATGTTTGTATGAAATGGAAAAGCACAAAAAATGTTTTTGCTCATAAACTGTAAAGAAACCCCTTTTTGAGGTGCCGCCTTGAAGACTTTCCCTCCACCACTGACCTCTGCCGAAGAACAGCATTTTCTTCAGCTGTATCTGAACGGTGATCCGGAGGCTAAAAATATTCTTATCGAACGGAATCTTCGTCTGGTTGCGCACATTGCCAGGAAATACCAGTGTTCCGACGAAGAGCTGGACGATTTGATTTCCATCGGTACCATCGGGCTGATCAAAGCCATCTCAACCTTTAATTCCGGAAAATGTACCCGTCTGTCCACCTATGCTGCCCGCTGCATCGAAAATGAATTGCTGATGATGATGCGTTCCAAAAAGAAATATGCCCGGGACACATCTTTATACGAACCCATCGGGACGGATCGGGAAGGAAACGAAATCAACCTGCTCGATGTCATTGAAAGCCCTGCGGCGGATGTGGTGGAAAACTGTTATCTGCAGGAAAATCTCCGGCTTCTTCTGTCTTCTCTTGGCAATACCCTTTCCGACAAAGAATATCAGGTCATCTGCTTCCGATATGGTCTTTTCCGGTATCCGGAGCTCACCCAGAGGGAAATCGCCGGCCGGCTGAACATTTCCCGTTCCTATGTTTCCCGCATTGAAAAAAATGCGATCCGCAAATTAAAGACTCTTTTCCGGTTGTAAATAAAAAGCGGTTCCCTTATAATACATTTAACAGCTTTCCAACCATGGAAGAAATAAACAAAGGAGACACAAAAATGAAAAAGAACAGCAAATTCAAACTTCTCCTCAGTGTTCTTGCAATCTGCGGTGCTCTTTTTTTCAGCTCTGTCACAGTCCTGGCTGCATCAAAAAATGTCAATAAATGGTATACTACGCCGGCGAAGCACGTATACTATTTTGACGCAAAAGGCAAGATCACAAAGGGCCTGAAAAAAATCGGAAATTATTATTATTTCTTTGACCAGAACGGGCGGCAGCGCTCCGGCTGGCAGAAAATCGGAAACCAGTATTACTTTTTCCGCATTTCCACCGGCAAGATGGCGTATATGTACAAATCAACAAAGGTGAACGGCATCACCCTCGACCGGTACGGAAGAGCTGTTCAGACCTCCTATGCCAAACGAAAGCTTGCCGTGATGTACAAAGTCAATCTGATCATGCAAAGTATCACAAAACCCTCCGACACGTATCGGGAACGTCTCCTGAAATGCTTCAACTATATCAGAAAAACCTACCGGTGTTCCAACATCGGCAGCTTCCGGGGCTATACCGGAGACCGTAACTGGGATCTGTACTACGCGGAGCGGATTTTCATTAGCGGATTTTCCACCTCCGACTGTCACAGCGACGGTGTTCTTTTCGCCTATTTCACCAACGCAGTGGGATACCCGGCGAAGGCAGTCTCTTCCGGCGGTCACGGATGGGCAGAGATTGGAAATTATGTTTATGATGTGAACTGGTCACGCAATTATCCCAGCTACAATTTCTTTGGTCTGCATCTCAACACCAGACCCACCAGCGTGATCCCGAATTACCGCAATAACCGCCGTTATGTAATCAACATCTGATCCGTATCCGCATACCTAAAAAGTCCCGGAGGCTTTCCCCCCGGGACTATATTTTTTCAGTTTTCGGATCGTCTCAGAATATCATAGCGCTCCGCTTCCCCGTCCAGCTTCACAAAAAGCTTCTGCCTTGGATGGGGTGCGCTCTCTGCAGCATTTCCGTCCTCATCGTAAATTGCCTGAACGGTCACCTCCAGATTTCTTCCGTCCGGCTTCATAATTTCGATACTTTCCCCCACGGAGAACTTATTCCTCTGGGTAATCTGCACCAAGCCTCTCTCATCGACGGTCTCTGCATATCCCAGATACGTATATTCCTTCACATAGGTATTGTTGTCATAAATCTGTGCGTTCTGGTCCGGTTTCCCGTAGAAAAATCCGGTGGTAAACTGACGGTAGGTACAGTTTGAAATCTGATCCAGATACCACGGCAGATTTTCTTTATATTTTTCCGGGCTTTCCAGATAATCATCGATCGCTTTCCGGTAGGTGCGGGCCACCGTCGCCACATACAGCGCCGTTTTCATTCTGCCTTCGATCTTCAGGCTGTCGATTCCGGAATTCAGAAGGTCCTCCAGATGCTCCACCATACACAGATCCCTGGAGTTGAAAATATAGGTTCCCCGCTCGTTTTCAAACACGGGCATATATTCCCCGGGCCTGGTTTCTTCTACGATAGAATATTTCCACCGGCACGGATGGGTACAGGCTCCCTGGTTGGCATCTCTTCCCACCAGATAATTGCTCAGAAGGCAGCGTCCCGAATAGGAAATGCACATTGCCCCATGCACAAACGTCTCAATTTCCAGATCCTCCGGAATGTGCTCCCGGATCTCACGGATTTCCTGAAGCGACAGTTCCCTGGCTGTCACGACGCGCTTTGCGCCAAGACGATGCCAGAACAGAAAGGTTTCATAGTTTGTATTGTTTGCCTGCGTGCTGATATGACATTCAATTTCCGGACAGATCTCCCGGGCATAGGTAAAAATTCCCGGATCTGCGATGATCAGCGCGTCCGGTTTCAGTTCCTTCAGCTCTTTTAAATACTCGCGCACACCAGACAGATCGTAATTATGTGCCAGGATATTCACAGTCACATATACCTTTACGTGATGGGCATGGGCAAAAGCAATGCCCTCGGCCATATCCTCAGGGGAAAAGTTTTTTGCCTTTGCCCTGAGGCCAAAGGCTTCCCCACCGATATAAACCGCATCTGCGCCAAACATCACTGCGATCTTCAGCACTTCCAGGCTGCTGGCCGGTACGAGCAATTCCGGTTTTTTCATGTTCTCACTCCTGTTTTATGCTTAACGTAACACCATCCCCCAATGGCAGCACGGAGGTCACCAGTGACGGATGATGCGTCAGTTCAAATAGATATTCTCTCATTCTTTTATATATGGTACGGTTTCTCCGTTCCACCAGATAGTGGGATTCGATCAGATCTCCCTCCTGCAGAACATTATCGGAGACCAGCACCCCTCCTATCTTCATCAGGCGAAGCACATCCGGCAGCCAGTGAATATACTGCCCTTTTGCCGCATCCATAAAAATCAGATCAAACTCTCCCTCCAGATTTTTCAGTATTTCTCCCGCATCTCCTTCCAGAAGCGTAATCTGATCCTGTCTTCCTGCTTTTGCAAAATTATTTTTTGCCAGCAGGATCCTCTTTTCATAATTTTCTATGGTGGTAATCTGCGCATCCTCCGGTGCATACTCGCAGAAAAGAAGCGTGGAAAAGCCCACTGCCGTCCCAACCTCAAGTATCCTGCGCGGCTTATGCAAAGCCAGCAGCGTTCTCAGAAAAGACTGCATTTCCCTGCGTACGACGGGAACCCCCTGCTGAAGTGCCTCCTTTTCCAGATTTTCCAGAAACGGGGGATGCCCTGTGTCAAGAGAGTTGATGTATGTCCGCATCCGTTCTTCTACAATCAAGACTCTCCTTCTCCCCCTTCCTCCGTATCACCGGACATGATCGCCATCATTCTCGTCGGTGTGTAGGCAGTACTGAGAAGATACGTTCCGGGTTTCATCTGATTATGGTAATTGGAGCACAGCTCCTGAATCACAAACACCTTTGCATCTTCGATAAGACCTTTGCTCTGAAGAACCTTCCCGATCTCATAAACCGATGAGCCCTCCTGAATGACGACGGTCACTTCCTGTCCTTCCCCCGGACTCATGGCGCGCTGATTAAAAATGTTATAGCCGAACTGATAGGTGCTTTTCCCGATCCAGAAGATCAGAACTGCCACACAGATATATAATACACATCTGAAAAAACTGCTGGCCAGAATCACACCCAGCTTGCCGACCTTGTCTCTTGTGCTTCCCATAAACTGCTCCCTTCTCAGGAATATTACAATTCCGGTATATGCATTCTCATTTCATCTGTCACCCTCAGAAATATTTTCTGCATAAGCTTACACAGCGCCAGCTCCGCATCCAGGTATGCATTCACCTGCGGATCCTTTCGAAGCTCCCGGGATTCTGCGTACAGCTGTTCCAGAATCATCGGAAGATCCTCTTTCTCTGCCTGCTGCTGCAAACGATAATTGTTTTTCCGAAACTGATCCACACGCTCCTTAAGCTCCGTATTCTCCATCAGTTTCTGTTCCTGTTCCGTATATTGCCGGTAAATCTCTGTCTCCATCAGCGTCTTTATCAGAAGATCTACGCTTTTGTTCAGTTCTTCCATCCCTTTTTCCTCATGCTTCCATGATAATCGGAAGAATCATCGGTCTCCTCTTTGTCCGTTTCCAGACATAATCTCCAAGAGCATCTCTCACATTGTTTTTAATCTTTCCCCAGTCGGTAATGTTCCGGTCCAGACAGTCCTCCAGTACCTCTTCCACCGCCTCCCGGGCGTGCTCCATCAGATCCTCGGATTCTCTCACATACACAAACCCTCTGGAAACAATATCCGGACCGGAAAGTACGATGTTGCTGTGACGCTCCAGCGTCATCACAACGATCATAATTCCGTCCTCTGCAAGATGCTGGCGGTCACGCAGCACGATGTTTCCGACATCTCCCACGCCAAGTCCATCCACCAGGATTCCGCCGGTCTGAACCGTACCGGTAATCTCTGCCGTCTGACCGTCCATCTCCAGCACATTTCCCGATTTCAGAATAAAAATGTTTTCCTTCGGAATTCCAAGCTCCTGTGCAATATGCTTATGTGCCACCAGATGTCTGTATTCTCCGTGCACCGGAATGGCATACTTCGGCCGGACCAGAGAATAGATCAGCTTGATTTCTTCCTGACAGGCATGTCCGGAAACATGCGCATCCTGGAAAATTACTTTTGCACCCTTGGAGTATAACTCATTGATCACCTTGGATACCGCTTTTTCATTTCCCGGAATAGGGTTGGAACTGAAAATGATCGTATCATTCGGCTTGATCGTAATCTTTTTGTGGATATTCGCCGCCATCCGCGACAGTGCCGCCATGGATTCTCCCTGACTTCCCGTGGTGATCAGAACAATCTTATCATCCGGGTAGTTTTTCACCTGATCAATCTCGATCAGTGTATCATCCGGAATACGCAGATATCCCAGCTCCGCTGCAGTACCGATTACATTTACCATGCTCCGGCCTTCCACGGCAACCTTTCTTCCAAATCGATATGCCGTATTGATAATCTGCTGCACACGATCCACGTTCGATGCGAATGTGGCGATGATAATACGGGCATTTTTGTGTTCGTTAAACAGATTGTCAAAAACCCGTCCCACCGTTTTTTCAGACATGGTAAATCCGGGGCGCTCAGCGTTTGTGCTGTCTCCCATCAGCGCCAGCACACCCTTCTTTCCGATTTCTGCCAGACGCTGCAGGTCAATGGCGTCGCCAAATACCGGGGTATAATCCACCTTGAAGTCCCCTGTGTGTACAATAATTCCCACCGGAGAATAGATTGCCAGTGCGGAAGCATCCTGAATGCTGTGATTCGTCTTGATAAATTCAATGGAAAAAGCGCCCAGATTGATAACCTGGCCATGCTTTACCTCTTTCATTTTCGTGGTCTGTACCATACCATGCTCTTTCAGCTTGTTGGTAATCAGAGCCAGCGTCAATTTTGTAGAATATATGGGCACATTGACATCCTTCAGAACATACGGAAGCGCACCGATATGATCCTCGTGTCCATGCGTGATCACAAAGCCTTTTACCTTGGAAATATTTTCTTTTAGATAGGTAACATCCGGAATCACCAGGTCAATTCCCAGCATATCATCCTCCGGGAAGGAAAGGCCGCAGTCTACCACAACAATGCTGTCTTCATATTCAAAAGCAGTGATGTTCATTCCGATTTGCTCCAGACCGCCAAGCGGGATGACTTTCAATTTGGATATCTCTCTGCGGTTTCGTTCATTCTTTCCCTGGAACGCGAGCTTGTCTCCCCGCTTTAATCCCGACTGCTTGGTCGGAAGCTGACTCTGCGCCTGCTTTCCGTTCTTTGCGGATTTACCGGAACCCGGCTTACTCTGCTGTGTCATATACTTCTGGTTTGTATTTTTTGCCCGGTTGTAGCTGTTTTTTCCGTTTACCGGACTCTTGCGGCGTTTGCCGCCGCCTCTGTAATTACTGTTATCATTTTTCAATCATTACACCTCCATAGGCCGTGCATTCTTCAAAACAACGATAATTTTTTCACCAAAAAAAGCATACCCGTCCCGTCTCCGTGCCAGGTACTAAAAAATCATTGCACGTCCTTTCACTAACATAACGAATTCATTTCACTTCAAATTCATTCCATTTCAAAATCAACATCTTCCAGCATCTGTTCAAAAACCTTAAATACCGCCTCAAGCTCGTTCTCATCCTCAACCATCTCGTAGCAGGCATCTGCGCTGTTTTCCTCTGATACATCCTTCAGAATATAGGCGGTTGCTTCCTCTTCCAGTGAGTCGGATACCAGCAGATAACTGATTCCTCTGATTTTTGTCTGTTCTTCAATATAAAACTCTTCGATTGCTCCATCTTCCGACTCAAATCTGATTTTTTCCATCAAACTTCCTCCCGGTTTAAACGCAGATAATCCAGATACCCCTGCAGAATAAATACTGCTGCCAGGCCATCCAGACACTGCTTGCGATTCTCTCTGCGCACACCGGCCTCCATCAGAGTACGGTTTGCCTCCAGTGTCGTCAGCCTCTCATCCCACATCACAACCGGCAATCCTGTGCGGGACTCCAGTTTCTCTTTGAATTCCAGTGCCTTTTCTGCACGTTCTCCCACTGTATTGTTCATGTTTTTGGGATATCCCACAACAATGGTCTCAACCTGATATTCTTTGGTCAGTTCCTCAATCCTTGCCAGCGTCTGACGAAGTTTGTTTTCCTGTTTTCTCCAGATCGTCTCAAGATTCTGAGCGGTCAGTCCGAGGGGATCACTCAGTGCCACTCCCACTGTCTTTGATCCGTAATCCAGTCCGAGAATTCTCATCTTACCGTTCCCAGGATTTGTTCCTGATGTACTCATTCAGAAGCTCTTCCACGAGTTCATCCCGCTCAACCTTCATGATCATGCTTCTTGCGCCTTTATGGCTTGTAATGTATGTGGGATCTCCGGACATAATATATCCGACAATCTGATTCACCGGATTGTATCCCTTCTCATCCATTGCATTATAAACCAGATCCAGCACTTCTTTTACCTGAAGCTCCTGCTCCGGCATTGTCTTGAAATATTGGGTGCTTCCCAAGTTGTTCTCTGCCATTTTTCTCACGTCCTTACATGTATTTCTTTTCTATTCTAATATATATTTGTACAAATTACAACGAAAACTTTACCTCTCCCAGGAGAGTATGTTTTTCCAGAAACGACTGCGGGACCATCGTCACGATATCATTCACCGCGATTCCCTCCTGTTTTTTCACCGCCGCGCGGACATATTCCCGGCTGTGTCCCACCAGATAGGTTTCCTGTTTCACACAGATTTCCTCTTCCAGAAGAACCTCCAGTTCATTTCCCAGCATGGCTTTTTCATACTCCGCTGCCCGCTTTTCATGCAGCTGAAGCAGAATGTCACTGCGCCTTCCCTTTTCCTGTTCCGTCAGCTGTCCGTCCATGGCCGCTGCCTTCGTTCCCTGTCTGCGGGAATATTTGAAAATGTGCGTCTCGTAAAAACGGATTTTTCTGACAAACGCCTCCGATTCCCGGAAATCTTCTTCCGTTTCCATCGGGAAACCGACAATCACGTCTGTAGTCAACGCCGGATTCCCATAATATCTGCGCAGAATCTTGCAGCGCTCCTCATATTCCCCGCTGCGGTATCTCCGGTTCATCCGCTCAAGAGTCCGGTCGCAGCCGCTCTGCAAAGACAGGTGAAAATGCGGGCAGACCTTGGGCATGGCAGCAAGCTCCCGCACAAAATCTTCCGTCACGATTCCCGGTTCCAGCGATCCGAGCCGGATTCTCTGAATTCCGTCCACTCCGTGGACCTTCCGGATCAGTGTCAGCAGATTTTCTCCTTTTTCCGGGAAGTCTGCTCCATAGGAACTCAGATGAATTCCGGTAAGCACCACCTCTTTATAGCCTTTTTTTGCAAGTGCCCCAACTTCCCGCACCACAGAATCCACGCTGCGGCTTCTCACTCTGCCGCGAGCGTAGGGGATGATACAGTAGGTACAGAACTGATTGCATCCATCCTGTACTTTTATATATGCGCGCACATGCTCCGCAGTCCGGTCAATGGACAGATCCTCATATTCTCTGGTTCTGCCGATCTCAATCACCCTGGTCTGCCTGCAATGCTGTTCCTCATATTCCTGCAGCGCTTCCACAATGTTCTTTTTCTGATTATTGCCCAGAATCAGATCTACGGATTCATCCTGATCCAGTTTTCCTGTACCGGTCTGCGCATAGCAGCCCGTCGCCACCACGATCGCATCCGGATTCATCTTTTTTGCCTTATGGAGCATCTGCCTGGACTTGCGGTCTGCGATATTGGTTACTGTACAGGTATTGATCACATAGATGTCTGCCCCCGGTTCAAAGGGAACGATTTCATATCCGGCAGCTTCCAGAAGCTGCTGCATGGCCTCTATCTCATAAGCATTCACCTTGCATCCCAGGTTGTGTAATGCAACTTTTTTCTTCATATTACCACTTCACTCCTGCTCAAAAAAACATACTTCAAAAATATTTATTTAAAATAATTAACACACACAAATTTTACGTTTTAAATCTTGACTTTTATCCTCCAGGTTAGTAAGATGATAACTGTGAACACAAATTGGCAAGGGAGGTATAAAACATGAAGACAGCTAAGATCTCACTGAACTCCATCGATAAAGTGAAAGCATTTGTGAATGAAATCAGCAGATTTGACTGTGATTTTGATCTGGTATCCGGCAGATATGTTATCGACGCAAAATCCATTATGGGTATTTTCAGTCTGGATTTGTCCAAACCGATCGATCTGAATATCCATGCAGACGGTTCTGTACTGGATGAAGTAATGGCAGTCATCGATAAATACACCGTAGCTTAACCATAGCTCAAATCGGGAGGAACCGGAAGCCGGTTCCTCTTTTTATTCCATTTTCCCGTATCTCTCAGGAAATCTCCAGGATTTCCGTTGTCCGGAATGCCTCTTCCATCAACGCGTCAATCTTCTCATTCAGTTTTTCCTCCGAACGGCGAATCACCTTCAGGTTAGGTTTCGTCACCGGATGCTTCGCCACAAAAATGGTGCAGCAATCCTCGAACGGCTGAATGGAAGTCTCAAAGGTATCAATCTCTCTGGATATTTCCACAATTTCCTGCTTGTCAAAGCCGATGACCGGGCGATATACCGGAAGTGTACACACCTCGTTCGTCGCAGCAAGGCTCTGCAATGTCTGACTTGCCACCTGACCGATGCTCTCGCCCGTGATCAGACCCAGGCAGCCGCTTTCCTGTGCAAAATGCTCTGCAATACGCATCATATAACGGCGCATGATGATCGTAAGCTCCTCGTGGGGACACTGATCATAGATATACAGCTGGATATCCGTAAAATTCACAATGTGAAGTCGGATCGGACCGCTGTATCTTGCCACCAGACGGGCAAGATCCACCACCTTCTGCTTCGCCCGCTCACTGGTATACGGCGGCGCATGGAAATATACTGCGTCGATCTTCACACCGCGCTTTGCAATCATATAGCCTGCCACGGGGCTGTCAATTCCGCCGGAGAGAAGCAGCATTGCCCTGCCGTTTGTACCGATGGGCATTCCGCCGGGTCCCTTGATCGTCTCGGAATAAACATATATTTTTTCTCTGATTTCCACGGAAAGTGTCATTTCGGGATGATGAACATCCACTGCCGCCTCCGGAAAAGCATCCAGAATTCTTCCGCCCAGTTCGGCACTGATTTCCATCGAAGGAATCGGATAGGACTTCTTTGCCCGCCGCGTATAAACCTTGAAGGATTTATGAAAATCCGGATAACAGTTTTTCATGTAGGAAACCACGTCTTTTGCCAGCTGCTCAAATCCCTGATCCTCGTAAATGACAACCGGACAGATTCCAACAATGCCGAACACCTTTTTCAGAGCCGCCACCGTTTCGTCAAAGTCATATTCCTCCGGGCAGAAAACATAAACACGTCCCTGCTCCTTCTTCACCTCAAATTCGCCTTCCACTTTTGACAGTGCCAGCTTCATCTGCTTTACCAGCGCATCCTCAAACAGATAACGATTCTTACCTTTGATTGCAATTTCCGCATATTTAATCAAAAAAGCATGAAATGTCATTTTTCATTCTCCTGTTCTGTCCTTTTTCCTGTTTCATTTCCGTGCATACCTTCGCAGCATGGGGAGCAGTTCCTCCAGTACGCCAAGGCAGTAATCCACTTCTTCCGGCGTATTCTCCTCCGCGAAGCTGAACCGCACCGTGCAGGCAATCTGCTCTGCCGGCAGTCCCATGGCGGTCAGTGTACTGCTTGCCTTTCGTTTGTGACTGGAGCACGCACTTCCGGCAGAAATATAAATCTGACGTTCCTCCAGTGCATGAAGCAGTACTTCACTTCGCACGCCCATAAAGCTGACGCTGAGAATATGCGGTGCACCTTCCCTCAGCGGCATGCCGTTGATTTTCACATTTTCCATCTTTTTCAGTCCGTCTGCGAGCTGTTCCTTCAGGCGGCGGAGGTGTTCATTTTTGCTCTCCCGATCCTGATATGAGACAGCTGCCGCCACGCCAAGTCCTGCAATCCCGGGCACATTGTCGGTACCTGACCGCATACCCTGCTGCTGCCCGCCTCCCAGGATCTGCGGCTGAACCTTTGTACCGGAAGCCACATATAAAAAGCCCGCTCCCTTCGGCCCGTGAATTTTATGGGAGCTGACCGACAGAAGATCAATCCCGAACCGTCTGGGATAAATCGGATATTTTCCAAATGCCTGAATGGCATCCACATGATACCGCGCATGAGGGCTGTGCTTATGCACCAGAGCTCCGATCTGCTCCACCGGCATAACGGCTCCCACCTCGTTATTCACAAACATGGTGGATACAAGGATGGTATCCTCCCGCAGCGCCTGTTCCAGTGCCTCTATTTTTACCACACCGGAGTGTTCCACCGGAAGCACCGTCACTTCGAACCCCTGGCTTCTGAGATATTCCAACGGCTGCATGACCGCAGCATGCTCCACTGCCGTCGTGATGATATGATTTCCCATCCGTCTGTTTGCCATCGCGGTACCGATGAGTGCCAGATTGTTGGATTCTGTTCCGCCGGATGTAAAGAAGATTTCTTTCTCCGTTACTTTCAGAATTCCGGCAAGTGTCTGCGCACTTTCCTTCACATATTTTTCCGCCTGAACGCCTTTCAGATGCATGGCAGAAGGATTTCCAAAGTCCTCCGTCATGGTTTTTACCACAATATCCTTTACCTCTTCATAACATCTGGTGGTGGCTGAATTATCAAAATAAGCTTCCATTTTTTTCTCCCGGAAATATTCCAAAATCTGTTATTCCTGTTCCAGATGAAACATCAGAACGGACAAAAGCGCCATGCCGGCCGTTTCTGTGCGGAGAATGCGTTTTCCCAGTGTGATCACCTTCGCTCCCGCCTCTTCCAGGAGCGCAACCTCGCTCTCTTCAAAACCGCCTTCCGGTCCGATGAAAATCCCGATGCTTTGTCCCGGTCTGATCTGCCGGATGATCTCCCTGGTTTTCTCCATGCCGCCGGCCATCTCATACGGCAGAAGCATCACATCCAGCCGGCCGGCAAAGGCTGCCGCTTCTTTCACAGAAACCACCGGATGAATCTCCGGAATCAGCATTCGTTTCGACTGCTTTGCCGCACTTTCGGCAATCTGCTGCCACCGGGCAAGTTTTTTCTGAGATTTCTTTTCATCCAGCTTTACCACGCAGCGCTTCATATCCACCGGAATAATCCCACTGATCCCCAGTTCTACGGTCTTCTGAATAATCAGTTCCATCTTGTCCGCTTTCGGAAGTCCCTGAAAAAGGTAAATCCGGCTGGGCAGCTCATACTCCGGCTGCTGGGCATACAGAATATGCAGGCGGATTTCATCCTCCAGCACCTCTTCGATCTGACAATGATACTCCTTTTCCTGTCCGTCGCTGATCCAGAGTTCCTCTCCCGGCTTCATCCGCAGAACATTCCGAATATGATTCACATCGCTGCCCACAATATCTATACGGTGTGCCGCCTCATCAATCTGATGTGCTTTTACAAAAAATCGCTGCATGCAATCAGTCCTTCCTTGCCGTTACAGATACCCACTCTCCCTGACGGGTCACCTCCACCAGTGTGAGTCCGGCTTCCTTCACTGCCTCTGTCACAACCGCCTCTTTGACGTCCAGAATTCCGGAGGTAATATAGTACGCTCCTTTTTTCATCTGATGCACAATCACCGGTGTCAGAGGAACCAGGACATCCGCCAGGATATTTGCCGCTACGATATCGTATTTCTCATAGCCCACTTCTTCCTGCACGGACGGATCATCAATAATATTTCCGATCATCATCTCAAACGCCTCATCCGGTATGTCATTTGCCGCTTTATTTTCTGCGACTGCCGGCACGGCGCACGGATCCAGATCGGTTCCCACCACATGTTTCGCTCCCAGTTTCAGAGCCACAATGCCCAGAATTCCGCTTCCCGTTCCCACATCCAGCAGAAGCGTATCTTCTTTCACATATTTTTTCAGCTGACGGATGACCAGCTGTGTCGTCTCATGCATACCGGTTCCGAACGCAGTTCCGGGATCAATATGGAGGATCATCTTATCCTGATCTTCCGGCTTCACTTCTTCCCAGGAAGGCACGATCAGAATATCATCCACATAAAACTGATGGAAATATTCCTTCCAGTTGTTGATCCAGTCTTTGTCTTCCGTCTGCGATTCCGTAACCGAGCCTTCTCCGATGTCCATAAACCCTCTCAGTTCCTCCAGTGCGTCTTGTATCTCTTTCAGAACTGCATCCTTATCGGCATCCTCCTCCAGATAAAAATCCAGATATGCCACACCATCGTCCTGGGGGCAGTCCGGCATGATGTCCACAAACATCTGTGCCTTATCTTCCTCGGTCAGGGGCTGTTTATCACGTATGGCAGCCCCCTCCACACCGATCTCTGCAAGTGTGGCAATAACCACATCCTCAGCCTCCGCTGTGGTTTTTACTGTAAATTGAATCCATTTCATAGAATTACTCCGTTTCTTCTGCTGTCTGCAGCAGATTTCTAATATGCAATGTTTAAGTCAGAAACTCCTAACAGATGATATCGTATTTCATGCCGGCACAATCCTGCGTCATAATATTTTCTCAGACAAAAAGTACAACCAGAGGAATCGTAATCAGGGACAGAAGTGTGCTCAGAATAATTCCTGTGGACAGAACCCGCCCATCCCCGCCTTTTTCCTCCACCCGCATCAGCGGAAGACTTCCCGCAGGCACCGAAGAGAGCAGCACCAGCACTCCGAACACCGTATGATCATGGATCACCGGTTTCAGAACCATACTGATCAAAACAGGCACCATCACATAGCGAAGTGCACAAAACAGATACATTTTCGGGTTTCCAAACACGCTTTTCAGATTGCTTTTTGCCAGTGACACACCTATGATCATCATTGCCAGCAGTGTTGTCGAATTTGCCATATGTCCCACCGTCTGTGTGATCACTGCGGGAAGCTTCGGCTGAAGCAGAAAGATCAGCAATGTGAGAATCGTGGAGAGATTTCCCATATTGATCAGCTCTTTCCAGTTGAATTTCGCTCCGTCATCTGCCAGACGAATTCCGATCGTATAAAACAGAAGTGCAAAATACACATTGGAAATGGCGACATAGATCAGCGCCTTGTTTCCAAGAACTGCAGCCGTAAGGGGAAGTCCGATAAATCCTGTGTTACCAAACACACACATCAGAGAATAATGGTTTCTCCATTTTTTTTCGACGTGCAGAATTCCCGGGAGAATCCATGCGGCAAGCAACAGCAGCACATACATAATTGCTCCGCCGAGCACGACCAGAAGAAGCTTTTCATTGGTCACAGACGGATCCCGGTCAAAGGCGCTGTTCACCAGCAATGCCGGATTGCATACATTAACCACCAGCGCCGAAATCCCTCTGGAAGTCTCATCCGATATAATTCCTTTTTTATATGTCAAATATCCTGTCACAACCAGCAGAAATATGATACACATCTGCTGGAACACAACTCCTGCACTCATTCCAAACCTGACTTTCCGTTCTCATGATCTCCCGCCCGTATTCCCACGAAACGGAAGCAAAAACATAAAACAATTCTGTCCACCTGTTAATCCTCAATACAATATACACGAAAACAGGGAAAAAGAAAAGAGGGAGCTTGCATTTTTCTGTTTTGCATACAGGCACAGCAAAAACCCCGGTTTTCCCGCAGCATCATCAGATCGATGCCGCAGCTTCCCGGGGCTTATCTCGTTATTCGTCAAAGGTTTCCTTTAATTTATCCATGAAACTCTTTTTCTTCTTTTCCGTTTTTTCCGAAGTACCGGAAGCCGTCTTTGCCGACCTGTTTCCGCATGCTTCATCAAACCTGCGCAGTGCTTCTTTTGCTTCACTGTTCAGATTTGTCGGCACCTGCACCACAAGTGTGACATAGTGGTCACCACGAATATTTTTGTTTCTCAGAGAAGGAACTCCTTTTCCCTTCAGTCGAATTCGTGTATCTGTCTGTGTTCCGGGCTTCACCTCATATTCCACTTCTCCGTCCACCGTACTGATCCGTACCGGTCCGCCCAGCGCTGCCTGCGCAAACGTAATCGGCGCAGTGGAATAAATATTCATTTCCTGTCTCTGGAAAATCGGATGACGGGCAATATTCACCTCGACCAGAAGATCTCCTCTGGGTCCTCCGTTGGTACCCGGCTCTCCCTTTTCACGGATACGGATACTCTGTCCGTTGTCAATACCTGCCGGCACTGTCACCTGAATCTTCTTTCTGGAAGATGTATAGCCGCTGCCGTGACAGGACGTACATTTTTCTTTAATTACTTTACCGCTTCCCTGACATTCCGGGCAGACCTGAACATTACGCACCATTCCGAACATGGACTGCTGCGTATAGACGATCTGTCCTTCTCCGTTACATTTCGGACATTTGACAGGAGAAGTTCCCGGTTTCGCACCGGTTCCATGACAGGAGGCACATTCATCCTTCAGCGTAATTTCCAGCTCTTTTTCACAGCCGAAAACCGCTTCCTCGAAGGTAATATTCACACGGGCACGGAGATTTGAGCCACGCATCGGCCCGTTGTTTGCTCTGCTTCTGCTTCTGCCGCCGCCAAACAGATCTCCGAAGATATCACCGAAGATATCTCCCATATCCGCACCGCTAAAGTCAAAACCTCCAAAACCGCCGGCACCGCCGCCGCCATTTTCAAATGCCGCATGACCAAACTGATCATACTGACGTCTTTTATCCGGGTCACTTAAAATCGTGTACGCTTCTGTGGCTTCCTTAAACTTTGCCTCTGCATCCGTATCACCCGGATTTACATCCGGGTGATATTTTTTGGCAAGCTTACGATATGCTTTTTTTAATGCAGCGTCATCGGCGTTTTTATCAACGCCCAGGACTTCATAGTAATCTCTTTTATCAGCCATTTTCGTTTCCCAAGCCTATATTATTAAACTTCTTTGTAATCGGCGTCTACAACATCGTCATAGCCGGCCTCGTTTCCTCCCTGAGAAGCCTGACCTCCCATGTTGCTCATATCCGGACCTGCCTGGCCTGCGCCGCCCTGCTGTTCGTACATTTTCTGGAACAGCTTCTGTGCGCTTTCCATCATCTTATCCTGTGCTGCCTTAATTTCAGCAACCTGAGATTCTGTCAGCTCTTCTGCCGGAGCTTTTGCGAGGAGCTCCTTCAGTGCATTCAGATCGGACTCAACAGCAGCCTTGTCTGCCGGATCCAGCTTGTCGCCGGCTTCCTTCAGTGCATTCTCAATCTGGAATACCATAGAATCTGCATTGTTCTTTGTGTCAACAGCCTCTTTGCGCTTCTTATCCTGTGCCTCAAATTCAGCAGCTTCCTTTACAGCCTTGTCGATTTCGTCATCCGACATGTTGGAACCTGCAGTGATGGTAATGTGCTGTTCCTTGCCTGTTCCGAGATCCTTTGCGGAAACATTTACGATACCGTTTGCATCAATATCAAAGGTAACTTCGATCTGCGGAACGCCGCGACGTGCAGGCGGAATTCCATCCAGACGGAACTGGCCCAGAGACTTGTTGTCTCTTGCAAACTGACGCTCACCCTGAACGACATTGATATCTACAGCGGTCTGATTGTCTGCCGCGGTGGAGAAGATCTGACTCTTCTTTGTCGGAATGGTTGTATTTCTCTCGATCAGACGGGTTGCAATACCACCCATGGTCTCGATGGAAAGAGACAGCGGTGTAACATCCAGAAGAAGGATATCCCCTGCGCCTGCATCACCGGCAAGTTTGCCGCCCTGTACGGAAGCACCAAGTGCAACACATTCATCCGGGTTCAGGGACTTGCTTGGCTCTTTTCCTGTCAGCTGACGTACTTTATCCTGTACAGCCGGGATACGTGTGGAACCACCTACCAGAAGTACCTGACCGAGATCGGATGCGGTGATTCCGGCATCGGAAAGTGCACGGCGAACCGGTTCAGCTGTTTTCTCTACCAGATCATGTGTCAGCTCATCGAATTTTGCTCTGGTAAGGTTCATGTCAAAGTGAAGCGGTCCATTGCTGTTCATGCTGATGAACGGCAGATTGATGTTGGTTGTGGTTGCGGCAGACAGCTCTTTTTTCGCTTTCTCTGCTGCTTCCTTCAGTCTCTGCAGCGCCATCTTATCAGTAGAAAGATCTACGCCGTTTTCCTTCTTAAACTCGGAAAGCATCCAGTCTGTAATCTTCTGGTCAAAGTCATCTCCGCCAAGACGGTTGTTTCCTGCTGTGGAAAGAACCTCAATGACACCGTCACCGATCTCGATGATGGAAACATCGAACGTACCGCCGCCAAGGTCGTACACCATGATTTTCTGTTCTTTTTCATTATCCAGACCATATGCCAGAGCAGCTGCTGTCGGCTCGTTAATGATACGTTTTACATCAAGGCCTGCAATCTTACCTGCATCCTTGGTTGCCTGACGCTGTGCATCATTGAAATATGCCGGAACCGTGATAACAGCTTCTGTAACAGTTTCTCCAAGATATCCTTCTGCATCCTTTTTCAGTTTCTGAAGAATCATCGCGGAAATTTCCTGCGGAGAATATTTTTTATCATCGATCGTCACACGATAATCGGTTCCCATCTCTCTTTTGATCGAAGAGATGGTCTTTTCTGCGTTTGTAACTGCCTGACGTTTTGCCGGTTCTCCGACCAGACGCTCACCATTCTTTGTAAAAGCAACTACGGACGGAGTTGTTCTTGCTCCTTCTGTATTTGCGATAACGGTGGGCTGACCACCTTCCATAACTGCCACACAGCTGTTTGTTGTACCAAGGTCAATACCAATAATTTTTCCCATTGCTTTTTCCTCCTATATCATTCCAGATACTTTTTAATACTGTAATACTCCATCTGCGTCATTCGGCATTCCTCTTCGTTCTGCCTCCTTCCGCTATTTCAAATGATCTTCATCCCGGAGCGTGCCGGTATTTCCGATCAGTTTGCAACCTTTACCATACTGTGGCGCACCACGAAGTCTTTGTAAGTATATCCCTTCTGCAGTTCTTCCACCACAATATTCTCACCAACGTTTTCATCCTCCACATGCATCACTGCATTGTGGAAATTCGGATCAAATTCGGTTCCAACCGCTTCAATGGCTTTGACTCCCGTTTCCTCCAGGGCCGTCATCATCTGCTTGTAGATCATTTTCATGCCTTCTGCAAACGGATCATCCTGCGGTGCCTGTGCCAGTCCCCGCTCGAAGCTGTCCACCACCGGAAGGATCTTTTCCACAATGTCTTTTGCGCCGATGATGTACATGCTTGCTTTTTCCTTCTCCGTACGCTTGCGGAAATTATCAAATTCCGCCATGCTCCGTTTCAGG
Organism: Blautia sp.; assembly: GCA_022769545.1. GTDB lineage: Bacteria > Bacillota > Clostridia > Lachnospirales > Lachnospiraceae > Blautia_A. The sequence continues at coordinate 196,463 of JALEJS010000013.1, forward strand.
CGATCGGTCAGTTCCTCGATCTGCTGTTCATATTTATCTTTTTCTTTTTTCTTTTTTCCGAAAATAGAGCTTTTCTGTTTTGTGTCCTCTTTCTCTTCCGGCACATCCTCAGAAGCCTGTGCCTCCTCCGGAATCTCTTCTGCTGTCTCCTCCGAAGCTTCCGCGGCATCCGTCTGTGTATCTGTATTTTCTTCTGTCACCGGAATATCTTTTTCTTCCTCCTGCGTGTCTGTCGGATTCTTATTTTCCTCTGCCACTGTGCTTTAACCACCTTTCTGCACTTACTTTTTCAAAACACTGTCAAGCTGGACTTTTAATTCCTTAAGGCTGTCAACCACGCTTTCATAATCCATTCGTTTCGGGCCGATGATCCCGATGGTTCCATACATGCCCTCACCCAATTCATAATTGGCAGTCACTACACTGCAGTCCTTCATGGTCTGTATGGGAAGCTCATCCCCGATATACACCTGAATTCCCGTATTTTCCGAATCTGCCATTCTTTCTTTTACAATATCCGCCAGCTGCTTCTTTTCCTCAAATGCAGAAATCAGTTCACTGGCACGGTTCTTATCCGCCAATTCCGGATATTTGAAAATATTGTTTGCTCCTGAGGTATATATCTCCAGATCATCCTCATCAACCTGAATGGCCGCTGCCACCGCATCCAGAACATCTGCCACAATGCTGCTGTGAATTCCTGCCTGCTCTTTCAGTCTGGCGATCATTCCCAGGTTGATATCCTGTATGGGAACACCGTTCAGGTTCGTATTCAAAAGAAGATTCAATTTCAGGATCGTCTGATCATCCAGCTCGTCTTCCAGGTTGATAATCTGGTTTCGAATCACATTTCCCTCACAGACCACAACTGCCACCAGCTGCTTGTCGTGCACTCTGGAAAGCTGAATAAATTTCAGCCGGCTTCCGCTGTACTGCGGAACCGAAATCATGGTCGCGTAATTCGTGTTCGATGCCAGAACCTTTACCACCTTTTTCAGAACCTTTTCCATCTTATCGGTCTTTTCGATCATCAGGTTCCGGAGATCATTCAGTTCTTCCTCTTTCTCCTGCATCAGTTCATCCACATAAAGCCGATAGCCTTTATCCGATGGAATCCTGCCTGCCGATGTATGAGGCTGAACAATATATCCCATATCTGTGAGATCAGACATTTCATTTCGAATCGTTGCAGAGCTTACATTCAGATCTGTATATTTGGAGATCGTTCTGGAACCAACCGGCTCGCCGGTCTCCAGATAAGTCTTGATGATTGCCTTTAATATTTTCTTTTTGCGCTCATCCAATGGCTTATCCATTCTGTCATCTCCTCTCTGCATGATCCGTTACTGCGTTTCTCAAGTTTGTTAGCACTCAATTCTCTGGAGTGCTAACACCCTTTACGCATAAGATAGCACTATGACATTTGTTTGTCAAGTACATTTCACAAATTTTTCACCACTATTCCAGTTCCTGCAGATTTTTCTTCAGTTCCATCATTTTATCACGCAGCTCTGCTGCCTGCTCAAAGTTCAGATCCGCCGCGGCTGCACGCATCTGCTTTTCGATCTGTGCAATCAGCTTCGTCAGCTCTTTCTTGCTCATGGATTCCGGATCTTTCTTCAGCTTCACCTCTGTCTCTGCCACAGCCTTTGACACTGCAATCAGATCACGGACGGATTTTTTGATGGTGGTCGGCGTGATACCATGCTCTTTATTATATGCCTCCTGGAGTGCCCGGCGACGTTCTGTCTCCTCAATGGCCTTCTGCATGGAATCGGTCATGGTATCCGCATACATAATTACATGGCCCTCACTGTTACGCGCGGCCCGGCCGATGGTCTGAATCAGAGATGTCTCTGATCGGAGAAATCCTTCTTTATCTGCATCCAGTATCGCCACCAGCGTAATTTCCGGAATATCCAGTCCTTCCCGAAGAAGATTGATTCCCACCAGAACATCAAACACATCCAGACGCATATCGCGGATAATTTCCGCCCGTTCCAGCGTATCAATATCCGAGTGCAGATAGCGCACCCGGATTCCCACATCCTTCATATAATCGGTGAGGTCCTCTGCCATACGCTTTGTCAGCGTCGTGATCAGCACTTTGTGTTTTTTCTCCACCTCTTTATTTACTTCCCCGATCAGATCATCAATCTGCCCCTCCACCGGGCGGACCTCCACTTTGGGATCCAGAAGTCCAGTCGGACGGATAATCTGTTCTGCACGGAGAAGCTCATGGTCAAATTCATATTGTCCCGGCGTAGCGGAAACAAACAGTACCTGATCCAGCTTTGATTCAAATTCTTCAAAATTCAGCGGACGGTTGTCCTTTGCCGACGGAAGACGGAAGCCATAATCCACCAGCGTCTGCTTCCGGTTCTGATCTCCATGGTACATTGCCCCTACCTGAGGGATTGTCTTATGAGACTCATCTATAATAAGAAGAAAATCATCCCCGAAATAATCCATCAGGGTATACGGCGGCTGGCCTGGTTCCAGCCCGGTGAGATATCTGGAATAATTCTCAATTCCCGAGCAGAATCCGGTTTCCTTCATCATCTCGATATCAAAATTTGTCCTCTCCGCAATCCTCTGTGCCTCCAGAAGCTTGTCCTCACTTTTAAACCAGGCAACCCGCTCATTCATCTCTTCCTCAATGGCAGATGCCGCTTTCAGAATCTGTTCCATGGGTACGACATAATGAGACGCCGGGAATATCCCCACATGGGAATCTTCACATTTAATTTCCCCCGTAAGCACATCAATATCCGTAATCCGCTCAATTTCATCACCGAAAAATTCCACCCGCACTGCACGGTCCGTCGCATTTGCCGGAAAGATTTCCAGCACATCCCCCCGAACCCGGAAGGTTCCCCGGTGGAAATCCATCTCATTTCGCGTATACTGTATATCAATCAGCGCGCGAATCACTTCATCCCTATCCCGATTCATTCCCGGGCGCAGGGAAATCATCATGTCCTGGAAATCCTTCGGCGAACCCAGGCCGTAGATACAGGACACGGAGGACACAATGATCACATCTCTCCGCTCAGACATTGCCGCTGTGGCCGAGAGACGAAGCTTGTCAATTTCCTCGTTGATCGCAGAATCCTTGGCAATATAAGTATCCGTTGACGGCACATAGGCCTCCGGCTGGTAATAGTCATAGTAGGACACAAAGTATTCAACGGCATTGTTGGGGAAGAATTCCTTGAATTCACCGTATAACTGTGCCGCCAGCGTTTTATTATGTGCCAATATTAAGGTAGGCTTGTTCAAAGCCTGGATGACATTCGCCATGGTGAATGTCTTACCGGAACCGGTGACACCCAGGAGTGTCTCGCACTGGTTCCCTTCCTTAAATCCCTCCACCAGCTTAGCGATTGCCTGAGGCTGATCGCCGGTGGGGGCGTATTCTGATACTAATTCAAAATGATCCATGAAATCCTCCTATGAATCTATTATTTGTACGGACAGGGAACGGTTCTCTGTCCTTCTAAATAGTTCTTTTCTCATAATTGTGGTATGATGAACAGATAACAAAACACCCCGCCGAATGGTTCGGTCTGTTTGACCGCTCTTTTCAGCGGGGTATTTTTGTTATCGTACCACAATCATGAAAAAACTATTTTGCTTTAGGGAATCAAGAATCTGTCCTTGCCATTATTCAATGATCCCCTTTACCCATGCTGTTAATTCGTCTTTGTTTAAATGTCCATTCAGAAGTTTTCCTTCCTTCAAAACAGCCCCTCTGCAGCTACCCTTCAGTTTTTCAAGTGTATTTCCAAATCCACTTCCGCCGGAAGTAGCAAACAGCACAATAGTCTTTCCAGCTAAATTGTAGTTCTCCAGAAAAGAATTTATTATGGTTGGTGCTATGTACCACCAAATCGGAAAGTAAAATGTAGCCAGTTCCCCTCATGCCTTGATTTTACTGGGCTTAACGGCATACAAAACTGTGTTTTGTGTTGCTCTTTCCTTTATCATATCCGTCTTTGCCTTATCCGTCAAATGCTTTGCC